>CAYJMJ010000074.1:8085-14621 GCA_964371095.1 uncultured Dehalococcoidia bacterium
CTCTGCTCTCTGCTTTCTGCTTTCTGCTTTCTGCTCACTATTCTCCGCGCAGCGGGCGCTTTACTTCTTCCACCGCCACGATCTACGCTCAACCACCGATGCCTCGATTCATCTACCTCGACAACGCCGCGACGACGCCCCTCCACGCGCGCGCGCTCGAGGCCATGCTTCCGTACCTGACGAGTGAGTTCGGCAACCCGTCCGCCACCTACGCCCTCGCCGCGAACGCGAGCAGCGCCGTCCAGCGTGCCCGCCGGACCGTCGCCTCCATCCTCGGCTGCCGCCCGACCGAGGTCATCTTCACGAGCGGCGGCACGGAGTCGATCAACACCGCCATCAAGAGCGTGGCCTTTCAGCAGAAAAAGGCGCGCGCCGGCAATCACGTCGTGACGTCGGCCATCGAACATCACGCGGTGTTGCACGCCTGCCAGTACCTGGAGCGCTTCGGCTTCGACGTCACCTACGTCCCGGTCGACCGTTACGGCCTCGTCGATCCGGCCGATGTCGCGTCGGCGATGACGGACCGCACCGTGCTCGTCAGCATCATGACCGCGAACAACGAGGTCGGGACGATCGAGCCCGTCTTCGAGATCGCGGCCGCCGTCCGTGCGCAAGCCGCTGCGCTCAAGAAGCGCATCCCCTTCCACACCGATGCGGTCCAGGCGCCGAATTCTCTCCGCATGACCTTCCCGGAGCACGGCGTTGACCTGCTCAGCCTCGCGGCGCACAAGTTCCGCGGTCCGAAGGGCATGGGCATCCTGTACGTGCGGCGCGGCGTGCCGTTTCTCGCGCAGCAGAACGGCGGAGGCCAGGAGCGCCAGCGGCGCGCCGGCACCGAGAACGTCGCCGGAATCGTCGCTGCCGCCGAGGCGCTGCGCCTCACGCAGGAGACCGTCGAGATCGACACCGCCCGCATTCGCGCACTCGCGACGCGCCTCCGCGACGGCATTCTCGCATCCATCCCGAGGTCAGAGCTGAACGGGCATCCGGAGCGGCGCTTGGCGAACAACGTGAGCGTCAGCTTCGACGGAGCGGACGCCCGCGACCTCCTGGCCGACCTCGACGCCGCCGGCATCGCCTGCAGCGCCGGCGCGGCATGCGGAGCGACGACGATCGAGCCGTCCCACGTGCTCGTCGCCATGGGCGTGCCACTCGAGCGCGCGGTGTCGACCCTGCGGTTCAGCGCGGGTTACGAAACGACAGAAGCCGACATCGACGCGGTGCTCGAGCGGCTTCCAGCGATCGTCGAGCGCTCCCGCGCGCACCGTCTGGTGGTCGCCGGCTGACGGCGGACACCGGTCACGCACCCTGCTATCATCCCGGCATGAGCGAACGCCGCTGGGAATTCGTCGTGCAGGATGCGCGCGGGCGCCGGCGGCGCGGCACCGTCGCCTGGTGCGACGCGCTCCCCTCCCCCTTCGCGCCGCCGTCTCCGCCTGCCGAGTTCGCGCTCGTGCTGCTCGCCTCGGCGGCCCGCTTCGCGTCCGTCCCCGATGCCACGGCCGTCTGTGTCCCGGGCGTCCCGAAGATCCGGCCGATCGCCGAACAACCGCCGCAGCATCTGCCCGCGAACGTCGAAGCGCTGACGCTCCCGCCCTATCGAATGGCCGCCTTCGCCGCCGGACGCATCGTCATGCAGGCGGAGGGGCTGATCCAGCTCACGGACGTGTTCCCGCCGCACGGCGACCACCCCCGCCTCGATCTCCTCGCCCTCGCCCTGCTCGAGGCCATCGATGCGGACGCCCGCGCGCCCTACACCGCGATGATTCGCCACGAGCTGGCTCTCAAACCAGGCACCGACCCGCTCGAGGCCCTCGGCGCACGCCTCGTGCCCGACGATCCGGATGCGAGGCCGCCCGCGCGCGCGCCCGGCGTCCTGCGCCTCGCGAAGGCCCTGCGCCGGCTCCGCGCCGGCCATGCGCCGGAGATGACGCTCGAGCAGTTCACCGAGGACCTGCGTTTCCTCAAGCTGTTCGACGGCGGCGACAGCGCGTGGTCGCCCGAGACGCTCGACCGCCTCCTCGACGACGTCCTCAGCCGGCCCGCCCGCCGTGCGCCGTCCCGCCGCTCCGCCGGCACGGAGCCGCCGCCGAACATCGTGCCGCTGCGCCGCGAAACGCGCGGCGAGCCGCCCGCCGGTGACGCATGAGCGGCTTCATCAGGCGGCTGTTCGGCACCGCTGACAGCGAGCACGAGTACGGCATCCGCCTCGTCTTCGCGCTCGGCAATCCGGGCGGCGAGTACGCCGGCAACCGCAGGAACGTCGGCTTCTGGGTCGTCAACAAGCTGGCGAAGAAGCACGGCGCGGACTTCAGCCAGAAGACGGGCACCTACGCGCTCGCCGAGACCGAGATCGCGGGCCATCGCATCGCGATCGCGAAGACACGCACCTACAACAACGAGAGCGGCACCGCCGTGCTCGCACTCATCCGCAAACTCCGGCTCGACGATGCGCGGGAGATGATGGCCGTGTGCGACCATCTGGACCTGCCCGCCGGAAAGGTTCGGATCCGGCGCAGCGGCGGCGGCGGCGGACAGAAGGGCATGGCCGACATCATTCACAAGACGAAGACCGACGCCTTCCCCCGCGTCCGCATCGGCATCGGCAGGCCGGTCGTCCATGGCGAGCCGTCGCGGGAGCCCGAACACGTCGCCGGATGGGTGCTGAGCGATCCCGATCCCGCCGAGCGCCGCGTGCTCGACGCAGCCGTAGACCGCGCCATCGACGCCATCGAATGCGCCATCGTCGAAGGCGTCGAGGCGGCGATGAACAAGTACAATCGGGACTGAGCCACTCGATGCTGACCCTCGTCCGCCGCGTCCTCGCCCTGATCGCCGTCGTCGCCGTACTTCTCGCCGTGGCGGCGATGTTCAAGCGCGAGACGTGCGGCTGCTCGGGCGGGCTGCCATACACCACGATCGCGCTGGCGTCCGGCATCGTCGGCGCGCTGGCGCTGTCGTCGTACGTCGCCGCCGGGTTCTTCAGCTCGAGGCAGCGCGGCACCGGGTAGGCCGCCGCTGCTACAATGTCCGCGCCGAAGGGGGGCGCGGCGCCATCAGCCCCCCCACGCGGTTGTAGAAAAAAAACCCGCGGCGCAGGGGCCATTCGGCGCTGCTGCCCGTCATCGACCAGGCGGTGGACCTCGACCGCCTGCGCCGCCGCATGTCCGAAGCCGGCTCGCTCATGCTCGGCGTCAGCGACGGCGCGAAGGCCGCCGTCCTGGCCGCACTCGCACGCAGCACACCGCAGCCGATCCTGATCGTCGTCCCGAAGCCGCACCACGCCGACGCGCTCGTCGATGAGCTGCGGGCGTGGCTCGGCGAGCCGTCCGCGCAGCGCGTGCTCCTCTTCCCCGAACGCGACGCCCTCCCCTACGAGCGTCTCGCCCCCGATCCCGACGACGTAGCCCGCCGCCTCCAGGTCCTTGACGCGATGTCTCCCCCTCTCCCCTTGTGGGAGAGGGGGCCGGGGGGTGAGGGCCCCCTCATCGTCGCCTGCGCCGCGGCCGTCGCGCAGCGCACGATGACGCCGGGCGAACTCGCGCGGACGTCGATCGCGATCGAACGCGGCGCACGCGCGCAACAGCTCGACCTGCTGCGCGCTCTCGACGCCGGCGGCTACCGCATCGAGCCGCAGGTGACGGCTCCCGGCGAAGCGAGCCGCCGCGGCGGCATCATCGACGTCTGGCCGCCTGCCGAGGAATTGCCCCTGCGCATCGAGCTGTTCGGCGATGACGTGGAGAGCATCCGCACCTTCGATCCCGCGACCCAGCGTTCGTACGGCCTGCGCGACGCGCTGCGCATCGGCCCTGCTCGCGAGCTGCTCGTCGACCCGGCGCGCCTTCGGCAGCTCGGCGAGCACATGCAGCTCGCGGGTCTGCGCGGCGAGCAGCGCGAGCGCTTCGAGGGCGACGTCGAGGCGATGCGCGCCGGCGAGTCCTTCGACGGCATCGGTCTGTACACCGCCTTCCTCACAACAGGCACGCTCCTCGACCACCTGCCCCCGGACGCGCTGCTCGTCATCGACGAGCCGGCCGACGTCGCCGCGCTGCAACAGGAGCACGACGAGGCGGCGCACCAGGCCCGCCGGGAGCTCGAGCAGCGCGGCGAGTTGCCGCACGGCATGCCGGATCCCCACGTTTCGTGGGCCGACCTCCACGCGGCGATCGAGGCGCAGCCGCACCGGCTCAGCCTCTCGCGCTGGGCGACCGGAGAGGCCGAGGCGCCGGACGCGCACGCGGCCGTGCGCCTGCCGTTCGGGCCGGCCGCCACGTACGGCGGCCGCCTGCGCCCGCTGGCCGACGAGCTGTCGCAGACGCTCCGCCGCGGTCAGCAGGTGGTCGTCGTGTCGACGCAATCGAAGCGCCTGGCGGAGCTGCTCGAAGAGCACGACGTCTTCGCCCGCGTCGCCGAGACGATGACGGAGCCGCAGCTCGGTCGCGGCGCGCTCACACTGATGCACGGCTCGCTCCCGCACGGCTGGTCCGTCGGCGAAGAAGGCGCCGGCCTGACGCTCCTCACGGACGCCGAGGTCTTCGGGTTCAGCAAGCAGCGCCGTGCGCCGCCGCGGCGGGGCGCCACGCGCGAGGCGTTCCTCGCCGACCTCGTGCCGGGCGAGTTCGTCGTCCACGTCGAGCACGGCATCGCGCGGTTCGCCGGGCTCGCGCGCAAGGGCGTCAGCGGCGAGGAGCGCGAGTACCTGGAGCTGCAGTACGCCGACGGCGATCGCCTCTTCGTGCCGACGGAGCAGGTCGACCGCGTCAGCCGCTACGTCGGACCCAGCGAGCACCGGCCGTCGCTTACGCGGCTCGGCTCGCAGGAGTGGCCGCGCGCGAAGGCGCGGGTGCGCCGCGCCGTCCAGGAGCTCGCGAAGGAGCTGCTCCAACTCTACGCCTCACGCGAGGTCGCGGAGGGCCACGCCTTCCCGCCCGACACGGCGTGGCAGACGGAACTCGAGGCGTCGTTCCCGTACGTCGAGACGGTCGACCAGGTCAGCGCCATCCACGACGTCAAGCGCGACATGGAGAACACGCGCCCCATGGACCGCCTCGTCTGCGGCGACGTGGGCTACGGCAAGACCGAGGTCGCGGTACGTGCCGCGTTCAAGGCCGTCATGGAGGGCATGCAGGTCGCCGTGCTCGTACCGACGACCGTGCTCGCGCAGCAGCACTTCAACACCTTCCGCCAGCGCGTCGCCGGCTTCCCTCTCAAGGTCGAGATGCTCTCGCGCTTCCGCAGCGATCGCGACCAGCGCCGCGTCGTCGCCGATGCCGCTGGCGGAAGCGTCGACATCGTCATCGGCACGCACCGGCTGCTCCAGAAGGACGTCTCGTTCAAGAACCTCGGCCTCGTGATCATCGATGAGGAGCAGCGCTTCGGCGTCACGCACAAGGAGCGCCTCAAGCAGATGCGCAGCCAGGTCGACGTGCTGACGCTCACGGCGACGCCGATCCCCCGGACGTTGAACATGGCGCTCACTGGCATCCGCGACATGTCGACGATCGAGACGCCCCCCGAGGAGCGGCTGCCGATCAAGACCTACGTCACGGAGTTTGACGATCACCTGGTCCGCGAGGCCATCACGCGGGAGATGGAGCGCGGCGGGCAGGTGTTCTTCGTCCACAACCGCGTGCACAACATCGAGCTCGTGGCGAGCCACCTGCGGGAGATAGTGCCGGAAGCGGAGATCCGGATCGGACACGGGCAGATGCCCGAGGATCAGCTCGAGCGCGTCATGCTCGACTTCACCGAGGGAAACGCCGATGTGCTCGTCTGCACGACGATCATCGAGTCCGGCCTCGACATTCCGAACGTCAACACCATCATCATCAACAACGCGGACAAGTTCGGGCTGGCGCAGCTCTACCAGCTCCGCGGGCGCGTCGGCCGCGGAGCGGCACGGGCCTACGCCTACCTCCTCTACGAGAAGCACCACCCGTTGAGCGAGGTCGCGCAGAAGCGGCTCCAAACGATCTTCGAGGCGACCGAGCTGGGCGCCGGGTTCCAGATCGCGCTGCGCGACCTCGAGATCCGCGGCGCGGGCAATCTCCTCGGCGCGGAGCAGAGCGGGCAGATCGGCACCGTCGGTTTCGACCTGTACGTCAAGCTGCTCGCCGACGCCGTCGAGGGGCTGAAAGCCCTGGCGAAGGGAGAACCGCCGCCGCCCTCGGCGCTCCAGCCGCCCGTCGTCATCGACCTGCCCCTGCAGGCGTTCATCCCCGAGAGCTACGTCGCCGACATCAACCTGCGGCTATCGCTGTACCAGCGCATGGCCTCGGCCGAGGCAGCGGACGCCGCCGAGGACCTGGAGCGTGAGCTGAACGACCGCTTCGGCCCGCCCCCGGCCCCGGTGCGCAACCTGCTGTACATCGTGCGCCTCCGCGTGCTGGCGAAGCGCGCTCACGTCGCCTCGATCGCCCGCGAGGACGGCCCCGCCGGACAGCCGGTGCTCTCGCTGCGCACGCTTGACGGCTACGACGTCGGCCGGCAGCTCTCGCTCACGGCGCGCCGCGACCTGGAGCGCGGCGACGGCGTCA
>CAYJMJ010000075.1:0-14595 GCA_964371095.1 uncultured Dehalococcoidia bacterium
GGGCCCCGGCCCCCGCCCCCCCCCCGCCCGCCCCCCCCCCCGGGGCCCCCGGGGGGGGGGGGGGGGGGGGGGGGGGGGCCCCCCCCCACCCCCGCGCAATTCGCCCCCATGCCGCCTCCGTGCGGCACGATCTCGGTTCACTCGCTACGGCTTGTGCGCCGAGCCGAAGCACTCGCCCGGTACGGCGTAGCCGACGAGCGTCGCGGTGCCGATGTACGTGTCGGCGGGCAGTCCGGCCTGCGGGTGCACCGACGGGTCGAGCTTGCCCGGCTCATTGGCGCAGAGCACCTGCTGCGGCAGCGTCCCGAAGTCCACCTGCGTGTCGATCTCAGGCGACGTCGGCGTCGTCTGGCCGGGCAGGTTGACGATCGGGTCGATGCACTTCAACAGGCTGATGTCCGGCGTCCGGCCGAAGCAGGCATCGAACGTGTAGATGTGCTTGCCGAACGTCACGCCCACGAGGTCGCTGTACGTGAGCTTGAGGCCCATGCCGTCGTTGCCCACGTTCTTCACGGTCGGCGCGGGGTCGCACGGCGGGTTGAACAAGAGGTCGCCGCCGACCGTCGCACCGAATCCAGGCACGAGGTTGCCCCAGTCGATGCCGCCCGGGCAGGTCGGGGGGTCGCCCGCGAAGTCGACCTTGAGCATGAACGTGCACTGGACGTCGATGTAGTTGCTGAGCGTCGTCGTCGCACCGCCGATCGAAACGGCGGTGACGTCGATGCGGTACTCACCGCACGGCTGGTCCTTGGAAAGGGGCCATTCCGCGTGGTAGAGACCCTTCACGCCCTGCTGGCAGAGGCTCAGCATGCCCTTGTTGGTGTCGTCGAACGCCGCCTTCGTGACCTCGCCGTTGTGGATCGCGGCTTCGGTCATCGCACCGTCGGTCAGGCTCGTGCCGACAAGGGCCAGGCAGTCGGTCTGCGTCAACATCGTGCCGTGCACCTGCAGCTTGTACTTGAGGTGCGTCACAGCGTCGCAGCCGGCGGTGCCAACCGCGCACGGCTCGAAGACCTGCCAGAACACGTCGCTGACCGTCTGCGGAGCGTCCACGGCGGCCCAGTTCTGGATCTGCCGCTGTTCGGGAAGGTTCTCGAAGTTCGGCGCCACCTGGATCTCGTGGTGGACGTTGTTCGGCTGCGTCGGCTTCGCGGTTGGCGGGCCCGCACACGGCACCTGGATGCCGTTTGCGGGATCGCCGTCGGCGTCCGGAACGATCGTCGAGTCATCGTCGTGGATGCCGTGCGTCGCCGGTGGGATCAGCTGAGAGTACTGGATGCCCGGCGTGGACGAATCCATGTCCGGCAATTCCCACTTGCACTCGATGACAGGTCCCGCGCCGCTGGTGCCGATCACGCCCTTCGTCGGCACGTCGGTGCCGGGATCGGCAGCACTGGCTGTGCCCTGACCCATCAGACCGGCAGCGATCGCGAGCGCCGCCACCATGGCCACCAGGCTCAATCCCTTCAGGGAGAAAAGATTCACGATTGGTTCCCTTTCCGATGCTCGGAGGAACCGTCCGCCCCGGCTCGAGGCGGGACGGCCGTCCGGTTACGCCGGCCGGAAGCCCCAACCATGTAGAATGAATGTGCGCGCAAGGTTGGGCTTCGGCCAGCCTTCGTGACGGGCCCTGACAGGGCGCAATCCTGTCAGGGCCTCATTTCGTTGCTGATGTTCGCAATAGGCGATACCTCCTTTCCGGCGGGATCGTGCGCGGCCGAGGGCGCGACGATCCGGGCCGCTGAACAAGTATTGTTCGGCGGCTACCACCTGGAAACGATTACGGTGACTTCAGCGCGGGCCCCCGCGGCGGGATCGATGTTATGTTTGTTACGTTATCGTGTCAATGGGTTAAGAGTTTCAAATTCCAGCGTTTGCCCAAACTTAACCACGCGACATATCGGGCTACGCGACCTTCTGCCTATGCGATATGTCGGCACACCGTAACTCCGTCGCGGCCTTGACCTCACGCAGCGCTGTGAGCGCCTCGTCGCGGCTACCGTCTTGTCAATAGGCGGTCATCCTTTCAGGCGGGATTGCCGCTGCCACGGTCGAACGGCGCTGGTTCGACGGCTTCCGACCAGGATTTGCCTCGGCGCGGCCTGCGACGCCGGCGCCGAGACGCCGGGCACGTCCTCAGCGCCCGGTTGCTCGACCCCTGCATGGCGGCTTTTCCGCGTACCGCGCTCTGCGTGGAGTGGGCAGCCTGCGGGACATCTCCCCTGACGCCTCTTCGGCCGACGACGAGCGTACGCCCGCGTGCCCGGCGCGTCAACGCACACGCCATAACAAGCGCGTAAATAAGATTGGCGGCTGCCAACATCTAGGTTCGATTGGGCGGCACGGTCACCCGATCGGTGCAGCGCCGCGGCGACGCGGCGCGTCATCGCTCGCGAAGGCTCACGCCGCGCCACGCTTCATCTCAAGAAAGGCCGTTCGGCCCCTGACCGCCAGCCTCGCAGACTGCATTGATCGACGCGACACGTTGACCGTCGCCGATCCCGGCGGTACATTCCGCCGCCGTATCGCGCCGCGAGCGAGGAGGACGAAAATGTACGTCGAGCTGAACAAATCCGTCACGCCGGAGCAGCAAGCGCTCCGCGACCAGATGCACCGATTCGCCGCCGAGGTCATACGCCCGGCGGCCATCGAGCTGGACAAGCTGACCGCCGATGAGGTCATCGCGCCCGGATCGCGGCTGTGGGACGTGCTGCGACAGGCGTACGCGCAGGGCTACCACACGCGCGGCTTCCCGCCGCAGCTCGGCGGCGCCGGGCTCGGGCCGCTCGAATCACACATCATCGGCGAGGAGATGGGCTGGGCGTCGTCCGGTCTGTCGATCAGCCTCGGCGTGACGGCGTTCCCGTTCTCGTTCGCCGCGCAGGCGGCCGCCGCCACCGGCAACAAGGCGCTGCTCGACGAGATCGTCATGCCCTACGTCAACGACCGCGAGGGCAAGTACATCGGCTGCTGGGCGATCACCGAGCCCGATCACGGCTCCGACAGCCTGCTCTTCGGCACGGACCAGTTCCGCGACCCCGAGATCACGTTCCAGGTGCAGGCGCGGCCCGACGGCGACGACTGGATCATCAACGGCCAGAAGTCCTCGTGGGTGTCGAACGGCACCATCGCGACGCACGCGTGTACGTTCCTGACCATCGACCCGTCACGGGGGATGGACGGCGGCGGCGTGGCCGTCATCCCGCTCGACCTGCCGGGCGTGTCGAAGGGGCCGCCGCTGCGCAAGCTGGGCCAGCGCGACCTGAACCAGGGCGAGATCTTCTTCGACAACGTCCGCATCCCGAAGCACTACATGCTCGTCGAGCCGGCGGCGTACCCGGCGATCATCGACGGCATCCTCGCGGGCGCGAACGCGGGCATGAGCACGACCTTCACCGGCCTCGCGCGGGCGGCGTTCGAGGAAGCGCTCGCCTACACACGCCAGCGGAAGCAGGGCGGCAAACTCATCTGCGAGCACCAGCTCGTGCAGGACCGGCTCTTCCAGATGTTCCGGAAGGTCGAGGCGGCGCGGGCGCTGTCGCGGGCGGCCTCGATCTACAATCGCACCACCGTGCCGCCAGCGACGGAGTACTCGATCGCGGCGAAGGTGACGAGCACGCAGACGGCGTTCGAGGTCGCGAGCGACGCGATCCAGCTCATGGGCGGCTACGGTCTCAGCCAGGAGTTCCACGCCGAGAAGCTGTTCCGCGACGCGCGCGCATCGATGATCGAGGACGGCGCGAACGAGGTGCTGGGGCTCGCCGCCGCGCGCCGCATCATCGACGGTTATCGGATCTAGGCGGTAGGAAGTGGGAGGCGGGACGTGAGGGTCGGCGCGGACACCCGTGACGCGGGTGGTGACGTGCGTGTTTGGAGTCCCCGCGCTGCAGGTGCGATGCTTGGGCGATCATGAGAAGCGGCAGCACGGAAAACCGAACGCCACGGGACGAGATGGCACCGGCTGCCGCCGGAAAAAAGTGAAATCTGCAATAAATGTCGTCCATCGCACGCCAGGTGAGCAATTGATGGCACCGCGGGACGGACGCAACAGGCCGGAGGATCGACGATGACGGAACAGGCGGTCACGTACTTCTCGGAGGGCACGCGCCTCAGCGCCACGCTCTACACGCCCGATGGCGCGGCCGCGGGCCAGCGCCTGCCCGGGGTCGTCCTCTGCCACGGCTTCACCGGCATCAAGGAGCTGATTCTGCCGGACTACGCGCGACGCTTCGCCGCGGCAGGGTACGCCGCGCTGGCCTTCGACTACCGCGGCTTCGGCGCCAGCGAGGGTGAGCGCGGCCGGCTCATCTGGCGCGACCAGGTGCAGGATGTCCGCAACAGCATCACGTACATGCAAACGCTCGATGCCGTGGACCCGGCACGCATCGCTCTCTGGGGCACGAGCTACGGGGCGGCGAACGTCATCTACACGGGCGGCATCGATGACCGCGCGAAGTGTGTGGTCGCGCAGGTGGGGTTCGGGGACGGCGGGCGGCGCATCAAGGAGCGCCCGGCCGCTGAGACCGCACCGATCCGGCAGGTCATCGCCGGCGAGCGGCGGAAGCGTGTGCTGACCGGCGAGCCAACGATGGTCGATCCGTTCACCATCCTCGCCGACCCGGAGTCGAAGGCGTTCTTCGAGAATGCGGCGAAGACCCTGCCGGCACTGAAGACGCAGGTGACGCTCGAAACGCTGGAGTCGCTGCTCGAGTACGAGCCGGAGTCGGTCGCACCGCGCATCGCGCCGCGCGCGCTGCTGCTGATCTCTGGCGAGCTCGACACGCTGACGCCGCCCGATGAGTTCCGCTCCGTGTTCGCACGCGCAGGGGAGCCGAAGAAGCTGGTGATCATCGACGGCATCCGCCACTACGAGATCTACGCCGGCGAGCCGCTGGAGCGGTCGTCGCGGGAAGCGATCGACTGGTTCGAAGCGCACCTGTAGGGCGGCACGCGGCGTAGTGGCGCAGCCTGCTGCGTCCGGCGCATCGGATGGCGTGGCGCCGCCACGCTTTCGACAGTGGAGCGCGGGCTTTTCAGCTCGCACGATCCCTGAACGCCCCAACCGTCGGCAGTGACACGCGCTGCTTTGAATTTCAGCCACACCTCTGTCACATTCCGGGATCATGAAATCGTGGCTGGCGGCGCCGCACGAGAGATGAACTCACAAGCTCGGCAGCGTTTCTTGGAAGGTGGCGCCCCAGAAACGACATGAAAATTGCGATTCAATGTCGCCTATCGCGCGGGCCGCGATTATCGACGCCGCACCACTATTCGCCGTTCGGTGCGGCGGCTGCCGCCCTACGGCTTCGGTATGAGCCCCGGGTTGGCGGCGAAGAACGGGCCGAGCGCCTGCACGACGGCCTCCGTCGCCGCCATCGGCCGGCCGGACGTCAGCGCGCCATCCACCACGAGCGCGTGACCGCTGACGAACGCGGCATCGTCGCTCGCGAGCCAGAGCGCCGCCTTCGCGATGTCCGCCGGCGTGCCGGAGCGCGCGATTGGCTGGAACGTAGCGAGCACCTTGCTCATCGGCTCCACCGTCTGGTCGGCGACGTCCGGCGGCAGGCCGACGGCCTTGCCGAAGATCGGCGTCGCGATGGCGCCGGGGCAGATGCAGTTGACGCGGATGCCGTACTCGCCCAGTTCGACGGCCGCCGTGCGGGTGAGGCTGATAATTGCCGCCTTCGCCGCGCTGTAGACGTGCCCCGCAAAGCCGGCCTGCAGCCCGGCGACGCTGGCCGTGCTGATGATGCTCCCCGAGCGCTGCTGCTTCATCACCGCGGCGGCGTGCTTGATGCCGGCAAAGACGCCGCGCAGCAGCACCGCCATCGTCGCGTCGTAGCCGTCCATCGGCGTCTCGTCGATCGGTCCGGCGACGCCGCCGAACCCGGCGTTGTTGTACATGCAGTCGAGCTTGCCGAAGCGCGAGATCGCCTGCGCGACGGCGCCGCGGACGTCATCCTCCTGGCTGACGTCGGCGTGCACGTAGTTCACCGCCGTCCCCAGCTCCTCGGCCAGCGCGTGGCCGCGGTCGTCGAGCACGTCGGCGACGACGACGCGCGCGCCCTCCTCTACGAACAGCCGCACCGTCCCCTCGCCGATACCGCTCGACCCGCCGGTCACCACCGCGACCCTGCCATCAAGTTTCGCCATCTCATCCATCCTTCATGCCCGCGCTGCACCGGACCGCCGCGCAGGCGGAAGTGTACGATCGCGGCGGCAGCGCGCAACGTGCTGTTCGGGACGAGCCGAGTGCCTCGACCGGCGTGTGCGGGCGCTGTACCGCCAGCGCCGGCGCGAGTAGCATGGCGGTCATCGGGCGAGCCCCGCCACACGGAGGTGCTTCCATGTACCTGGATCTCAATCGCAATCTGACGGACGCGCAGATCGCGCTGCGCGAGGAGACCCACCGTTTCGCCGAGCAGGTGCTGCGCCCGGCGGCGTTCCAGCTCGACAAGATGACGCCCGAGGCGGTGATCGCCGACGGTTCGCCGTTGTGGGACGCCCTCAAACAGGCGTACCGGCAGGGCTACCACATCCGCGGCTTCCCGGAGGCGCTCGGCGGCGCGGGGCTCTCCGGCCTCGACGGAATCGTCGTCACCGAGGAGATCGCCTGGGGCTCTGCCGACTTCGCGGCGGCGCTCGGCGTCTCGACGATCCCGTTCGGGTTCGTCCTCGGCACGGGCGACCCTGAACTGATCCGCGAGTTCGTCGTCCCGTTCACCAGGGATCAGGAGGCGCGATACGTCGGCTGCTGGGCCGTGACGGAGCCCCAGCACGGTTCTGACAGCCTGCTGTTCAGCACGGAGCACTTCCGCGACCCGAACATCGCGCTCGAGACGACGGCTCGCCTCGACGGCGACGAGTGGGTGCTCAACGGACAGAAATCGGCATGGGTGTCGAACGGCACCATCGCCACGCACGCGCTGATGAACGTGTCGATCGACGCATCGCGCGGCATGGCCGGCGGTGGCTTCTGCATCATCCCGCTCGATCGGCCCGGGGTCAGCCGCGGCGCGCCGCTGAACAAGATGGGACAGCGCGCGCTCAACCAGGGCCAGATCTTCCTCGACAACGTGCGCATACCGCGGAAGTACATGCTCGTCGGACCGGAGGCCTGCACGCAGGCGGTCGAAGGGTTGCTCACCGGCGCGAACGCGGGCATGGGCACGATCTTCGCCGCGGTGGCGCGTGCCGCGTTCGAGGAGGCGCTCTCTTACGCGAAGCAGCGCGTCCAGGGCGGACGCCCGATTGCCGAACACCAGCTCGTCCAGCACCGCCTCTTCGAGATGTTCATGAAGGTGCAGGCCGCCACCGCGCTCTCGCGTGCCGCCTCCGCGTACAACCGGGGCGGCCCGCCCGCCGCCCAGATGTCGATGGCGTCCAAGGTGTTCTGCACGCAGGCGTCGTACGAGGTCGCGTCGGACGCCGTGCAGGTCCACGGCGGCCTCGGCCTGTGCAAGGAGCTGCTGATCGAGAAGCTGTTCCGCGACGCGCGCGCATCGATGATCGAAGACGGAAACAACGAGGTGCTCGGCCTCGCGGCCGCGCGGCGCCTGATCGACGGATAGACAGCGCACGGCACGGCGTCAGAGCATGGAGTCGAAGGAGGCGACCATGGCACGCCACATCCTGCTGGTGATGAGCAACGCGGCCGTCGGGCTCGACGAAGAGTTCAACGACTGGTACACGAACGTCCACCTGCCCGACGTGCTCGCCGTCGACGGCTTCGTCGCCGCGCAGCGCTTCCGCCTCGCCGATGCGCAACTTCGTCCCGACCAACCGCAGCCGCATCGATACATGGCTGTGTACGAAATCGAAGCCGAGGACCTGAACACGCCACTCCAGGCGCTGCTATCGGGCGTCATGAGCGGCTCCATACCGCTGGACCAATCACTCGACCTTGCGAGCCTGTCGACCTTCGCCTTCACGCCGATCACCGGCCGGGTGACGCCTGTCTGACGGGCACCCCATCTCCGCATCGCGGGCATGCCCCGCGAACGTCGGTTTCGAGCCCCTCCCGTTCCGCCAGCCCGGCAATTCATCAGATTCCCGGGCACGTGCGGCGCCTCCTTACGCGGACGTTCGCCACGTCGTGCCCTACAGGCTGTAACGAATGTGACGATACTTGTAGCAGAGCCCATATGGTCAGGGCACTCGTTTGCATTCTCGCACGTTGTTTTCGACCGATGCTGCGGGCGTCCGGGCGGCCGCCTGCCGTCGACGAACGAGGTTGGATTACCGGTGCTCGCGCGAGCGGGTGGTGCGTCAAAGGGATGGGTCGCGACACCGGTATCCAGACCGTAGGGCAGTGAGGGGAGTCCCGATGGGCGAGATCCGTGCTCGGGCCGGGCGCGGTACGCGACGCGGCGCCACCGGGCGCGAAGGCCACGCGCGCCGGGAACGGGGACAGAGCCTGGTCGAACTGGGCGTCCTCATGCCGATCCTGCTCGTGATCGTGCTCGGCGCAGTCGACTTTGGGCGGGCGTACCACAGCTCGCAGTCGGTCGCGAACGCCGCACGCACCGGCGCGCAGTACGCCGCGGTGAGCACGGCGAACGCCGGGAATCTCTCCGGGATCACGACGGCCGCGCTGCAGGAGACGGGCACGCTGGCGCACACCCCGACCGTGACGGCGAGCACCGGCACAGACAGCCGCGGCGAATCGTACGCGCGGGTGACGGTCTCCTACGCCTTCACGACGATGATCACGTGGCCGGGGCTACCCCACTCGGTGCCGATGACGCGCACGGTCCAGATGAGGATCGGCCCATGAGGCGCGACCAGACCGAAGCTGGCCAGGCCCTCGTCGAATTCTCGCTGACCTTCATCATCTTCATGATCCTGGTGCTCGGTGTCGTAGACGTCGGCCGGGCCGTGTGGAACTACAACACGCTCGCCAGCGCGACGCGCGAGGGCACGCGCTACGCCATGGTGCACGGCTCGGCATCGAGCGCGCCCAGCGGACCTGCCGCGAACGACGCCAACGTCCAGGCGGCCGTATCGAAGTACGCGAGCGGGCTCAACTCCCACAATCTCACCACGACGTCCAACTGGCTCGATGGCGGCAACAGCGCCGGGTCGCGCGTGAAGGTGACCGCGACGTACAGCTACAGCTCCATCTTCTCGTCGCTGCTGGGCATCGCGCCGTTCACGATGACAAGCAGTTCGACGATGACCATTACCAATTGAGGTGCGAATATGATCCGCCGAATCCTGCACAAGTGTCATCGCGACGACGGTCAGATCCTCGTCATGGGCGTTCTGGTGCTGACGATATTGCTGGGAATGCTCGGCATCATCATTGACGGAGGTTCGTACCTCCAACAGCGCCGCCAGGCGCAAAACGCGGCGGACGCCGCCGCGCTGGCCGCCGCCGCCGCGCTGCACGACGGAGCGCCGATCACAACGGCGATATCGGCGGCGCAGGAGTACGCGTCAGCCAACGGCTTTGACAACGGAAGCGTCGCCGGCACGGTGACGGTTCACATTCCGCCGTCGTCCGGCCCCCACCAGGGGAACGCGAGCTACGCCGAGGTCATCATCTCGGAGAAGCCGCGGACGTACTTCATCCAGGCGGTCGTGCCGGCCGCGAACAAGATCGCGGGCCGCGGCGTGGCGGGCTTCGAGTCCGGTCCGCCCTGCGCGATGTGCGTGCTGAGCGCCCACGCGCACCAGGCGCTCAGCCTCTCGAACAACGGCAACCTTACGGTCAACAATGGCGGCGTCACCGTGAACTCCGACCAGGCCGACGCGGCCGCGCTGACCAACAACGCCAGCATCACGGCGACGTCGATCGGCGTTGTCGGCGGGACGCAGCAGTCCAACAACTCGTCGTTCAGCCCGCCGCCCGTGCACGGCATCACACCGCTGGCTGACCCGCTCGCCGCCGTGCCCGTCCCGAGCGTCGGCGGAGGCAACCTCGGTTCTGTCTCGGTGACGAACAACGCATCGCGCACGATCTCACCGGGCGTCTACACGAATCTCACCGTGAGCAACAACGGGCGGTTGACGTTGAATCCGGGCATCTACGTCGTGACGGGGAAACTGGATTCGAACAACCATGGCATTCTTCGCGGGACGGGCGTGATGATCTATTACGCCTGCTCGGCGTATCCCACGCCGTGCGCAGCGGGCCAGGCCGGCGCGCGACTCAGCCTCAGCAACAACGCGGACTACCAGCTCACCGCGCCGAGCAGCGGGCCGTATCAGGGGATCTCGGTCTTCTACGATCGTAACAACACCGCGCCGATCACACTGGAGAACAACGCGGGCGACAGCCTCACGGGCACAATCTACGCCGCTTCCGCGGCCCTGAGCCTGTCGAACAATGGCGGCATCGGCCAGTTCGATTCGCTCATCGTGGTCAGCACGGCGTCGCTCTCCAACAACGGCAACATCACCCTGAACTTTCACGCGAACAACAACTACCCGCTGACCACCGCGAGCGCGCTCGTGGAGTGACAGGCGGAGCCGATGGGCCGTGAATCCGCTCGCTCAGCCGCGCTGCTCTTCCCGCCCGCGATAATAGTCCGTGGCCTTGTAGATGGCGCGGCAGGCGCGCTCCATGCTCCGAAACACCGGCACGCCCGCTTCGAGGAACGACTCCGTGATCCGCAACCGCGCGCGCTCCGACTCCAGGTTGTCGCCGCTGTTCCGCATCGCCACCACGATCGGCTTGCTCGCCCGCCGCGGCGAGGCGAACTCCACCAAGTTCTCCATCATGCGCTGCGCCCGCTTCCGGCCCCCGAACCGCGCCATCATCGGGTGCATTTCGACAATCACCATATCGATGCCGGGGTCGCTCGCGACCAACTCCAGGACGCGCACGTAGTCGTCCGGGCCCTTCAGCTGCATGCCGACGTCCATCGGGTTCCGCACGCTCGTCCCGGCGACGCCGATAAACGTTCGCAGCTTGCGCTGCACGTCCTCCGAAATCTCGGGAACGGCGAGGCCGATCCGCGCGCAGATGTCGGTCGCCGCCACACTGTTCCCGCCCGCGCCGCCCATCAGCGCCATGCCACGGCCGGTGAACGCCGGCAGCCGCGACAGGATCTGGAGGACGTCGGTCATCTCTTCGATCGACTCGACGCGTATCGCCCCCGACTGGGCGAAGAAGCCGCTCCACACCGCGCTCTGGCCCGCCAGCGATCCCGTGTGCGACGCCACGGCGCGCGATCCCGCGTCGGTGAGGCCGCCCTTGAGAATGACGATCGGTTTTGCCGGCGAGATTCGCTGCACCATCTCCGTGAGCTTCGCGCCGTCGCGGACGCCCTCCAGGTACATGCCGATGTAGCCCGTCTCCGGGTCGGACGCGAAATGCTCCAGGTAGTCCGTGCAGTCCAGAACGTAGCCGTTGCCGTACGAGATGACCTTGTTCATGAAGAGCCGCAGGTCGGCCGCCAGCCGCGAAAACTCGCCGCCCAGCGCGCCGCTCTGCGAGATCATCGAGATCGGCCCCTCTTGCGTTGGCAACTTGCCCCACGGAGAGATCCGGCCCCGCGCGGTGTAGATGCCCATGCAGTTCGGACCCACGATGTTCAGCCGGCCACGGCGGGCGACTTCGCGCAGCCGCTCGGCGAGCACGGCGCCGCTCGCGTCGCCCGTCTCCTCGAAGCCCGCCGTAAACATGTGGATGTTGCGCGCGCCCTTCGCGATGCACTCCTCGAGCGCCTGCTCCGCCCGCGTGACGCCGACCGCCATGATGACGAGGTCCGGGATCTCCGGCACGGCGGCGAGCGACGGGTAGCACTGGTACCCCATGATCGTCTCGGCGTGCGGGTTGATCGGGTAAAGACGGCCCTCGTACCCCATTTCCTGCATGCCGCGGATGAAGCCATTGCCGCCGCCGCGCCGCTTCGTCGATGCGCCGAGGACGGCGACCGATCCCGGGTTGAATGCCACGTCGAAGGTCGAATCCCACGCCACGCTGTTCGTGTCCTCTCTGCCTCTGCCTCGCCATCCGCCCGCAAGCCGGCGCCCGCGCTCGAATGCACGGCGAACGGCGCAGGCGCGCCGAACGGCCGCCCTGCCTCAAGAAAGGCTACCGCCCCGCTACCGATGGAACACGGGCCGATAGTCATGCCTGCGCTACGGCTGATTGGCACACGCCAATCCGAAATCGCCCCCAACCTGCATCGGCGGCGTGCCGCCCACAGCCGCCGTGCCGCATAATGCGTTGTCCGTCCGCGCCACATCGATTCAGGAGGCACGCACGATGATTTCCCCGCCCCGCCGCATTTCCGCTTTCGCCCGGTTCGCCGTGCTCTCGCTCATCGCCGCCGGACTGGCCGCGGCGTCGTGCACGCTCGTCGGCCAGGGAAACCTGCACGTCGCGAACGATCTCAGCGGCATCGGCCAGGACAACACGACGTTCAGGGCCTACACGCCCGATCCGGGGGATGCGTGGCCGCCCATCGGCTTCGTCAACCTGACGATCCAGGGCGACGATTTCGGCCACCCGCCCTCCTACGGCATGAACGGCTACCTCTACCTGGCACGGACGAACCTCGCCTGCCCGCAGTCGGAGGGCGCCCCCGAGACGTTCACGCTGAGCGACGTCACGATCGTCGGCATCGTCACGGTGATGAACGGCAGCGTGAACCAGTTCGTCACGATGGCCGACTCGGCGGCCGCGCGGCAATCGCACTGGGCGCTGATCGAGGTCAACGAGCTGGGCGGATATCCCGGCGAGCATTTCATCCACCGGTGCGGCTCGGTCTCGTGGTCGCCGTGGGTCGGGGCGCTGGTCAATCCGTGCACGCTGCGCATGTCGTTGGAGGGCCAGGCACTGGCCGTCGGCAAGTCATTCGCGCTCGATGCGAACACGAAGTGGCAATTCTGCAACGGCGGCGCCGCCGCGGGCAGCAGCGAGAAGTTCCTCTTCCACACGACCAACGGCGGCGCGGCGTGGACGCTTATCAGCCGCACGACGCTCGGCGAACCGCCGCCTGAGAGCGGCGTCGGAGAATTGCCGAACGGTAACGGCGTCACCGTGCTCTATTTCCAGGACACGACGAATGGCTGGCTCGGGCTCAACAGCCCCGGACACAACCTGCTTCGCTCGACGGACGGCGGCGTGAACTGGGCGGAGGTCGTCGTTACCGACCTGGATCCGGGCGTGCCCGTCGACACCATCTCATTCACCGACGCGACGCACGGCACGTTCACCGCGCCCACCGGCACCTGGACGACGTCCGACGGTGGCACGACGTGGACCAAGTCGCCATAGGCAGGATGGAGCCACGCGCCGGCGTCTTGTCGCTGCCGGTGCACCGTCAACACCCGATCTGCCCGTCGAGATGGTGATGGGGACCGTCGAGGAACGCCTCGATGGCTCCTGCGGCACTGGCCCACCGCGCCGCAGGCGTCGCCACGGAATCAAGCTGGCCTGCCGGCGTGGGAACACCGGGTCGCTTCGACCGCGCCGCCCTCCGTCAAGCCCCGCCGTGGATCGTGCCCGGCTCGACCGCTCCGGCTACAGATCCAGCCACGTGTCGCTGAGGAACGTGCCGGTATCGCCCAGCTCGTGGACGTTCTTCACGAAGGTCCAGTAGTTCGTGTACGTGTACCAGGACATGATCGGCAGGAACGACGGGCCCACCTTGTAGCACGCGTCCTGTGCCGCGCGCACCCCTGCCACCAGCTCATCGAGCGTCTTCGCCTTCTTCGAGTTGATGATCGCCTCGTCGACCTCCGGGTGGATGAGGCCGACGCCCGTCGCGAAATGGTCGTCGCCCGCCGGTCCCTTCGAGTGCTGCCAGTCGAGCGCGATCTCGGGCGTCTCGTAGATCTGGTTCAGCGACAGCGACGCGTCGTAGTTGACGCTGGTGTAGTCGCCGAGCCAGCCGGTGAAGTCCTTTGCGTCCTCCTGGACGTCGAAGCCGGCGTCCTTCATCTGCTTCAGGAAGATCGGCAGGTGCTTGTTGTGGAACTCGATGTCGCTCATCGGATACATGATCTTGACCTTGATCGTGTCGTTGCCGGTCGCGGCCTTGATCAGCTCCTTCGACTTCTTCGGATCGTAACTCTGGCGCGAGTCCTGGTTCAGCTCGTCGTCGCTGAAGGCATACGGTCCCGTCGGCCAGTGGACGAGCCCGTCCGGCCTGCCTTCGCCGTTTCCGACGATCAGGTCGACGAACTGCTGCCGGTCGAGCGCGTGCGCCGCCGCCTGGCGGATGCGGTCGTCCTTCCACGGGTCGCGCGTCGGGTTCATGCTGAACGAGATGAACGTGAAGCTCGGCGAGCGGACGACGTACAGGTCGTTGTTCTGCGCGGCCAGGTCCTTCGCCTCGGCGGCATCCTGCGCGTCGTAGGTGTACGTCTGCTTGCCGAGGAACGCCGTCTTGCGTGCCTGCCGATCGGTGATGAGCACCACGTCGATGCCATCGAAGAACGGCAGCTGCAGGCCGGACTTTTCGTCCTTCCGGTAGTAGTTCGGGTTGCGGTCCAACGACACCGTGCCGGACTCCTGGTACGAGCCGGGCTTGATCATGAACGGACCACCGCCTGCGCCCTGCGCCTTGAGGTCGATGTTCTGGTCGTACGTCTCGCGCGGCGGGATGCAGCCGCCCAGCGCGCGCCCGATCGTGCTCA
>CAYJMJ010000076.1:0-14436 GCA_964371095.1 uncultured Dehalococcoidia bacterium
TGGAGCGGTGCGCCAGCCAAGGATCACGCGCTCGACGAGGCCGTGGAGGTGAATTCGTGTGCAACCTCGGGTGGGGGTTCGTGCGTGCTGCTGCTGGAGGCCGCGAGCCTGCCGGTGAGCGGGCCGATCTCGGTTGCGGTGACGAACCTCGAGGACCGGCTCAAACCGTACGACATAACGAGGGACGGCGTGAAGTCAGCGGAGTTTAGATAGCGGGAGGCGTCGAAATGCGCGTTCGCAGACGATCTCGCTTCTTGGCGCTCATTTGCAGTATGCAGAGCAGTATCTCCGTGGCATACTAGTGACCGGCGAGTAGGTGAGCGATGGCTCGTTTGCTCGCCGCGGGGCTCAGTCACGCGTCCTCTGCCAGGGAATGCCATGACCGGCCTCAAGCGAAGAGGGGAGGGCGCCCCAGCCCTCCCCTCTTCGCCTTGGCGTCGCCGCGGTCAGTCGCCCAGTATGTCGCCCGGCGTCGTGGTCGGCGTGAACGTCGGGCTGACGCGAATGTTCGCGCCGATGGTGACGACGACCGAGGTTACGAGTTCGCCGCGCGTCTTGTCCTCGAGCACGAGGCGCAGCGTGTACGAGCCGTCTGGCAGGTCGGACGCGTTCCACAAGCCGAGGCCGTTGTTTACCGGACGATCGGTGGAGCGGGTGATGAGCGTCCATTCGGCCGGCGCCGGGCCAGCGCCATACTCGAGACGGTAGGCGGCGAAGTCAGGCGTGTCGGCCTTGCCGTACACGTAGACGACGCCTTTCACCGTCGAGCCGCTCTTCGGCGAGCTGATCTCGACGGGCGACTGCCCGTCGCTGCGTTCCGTCGGAACGACGCCGGCGTTGATGACCTTCGTCCATTCCAGCGCCTGGTCGCGGAGGAAGCCCTGGAGGCTGCTCGGGATCGCCAGCCCGAAACGCTCCTGAACGAATTGCGGGGGCGTCAGCTCGGTGGCGAGCATTCCGTTGCGCATGTCGACCTTGACCTTCTGCCACCAGTCGTCGGGTTGCTTCGGCGCGGTGGCGGCTGGCAGGAGGTTCTTCACCTTGCGTCCGCAGGCGTCCGTGGCCCGCAGACCGGAGGGCGTGCACGTGTCGACGGTCGAGAGGCCGGGCGGTCGCTCGAACGTGCTCGCGGGCGTATCGACGAGCGCCGCCTGCATGAAGTCGCGCACGGCGCGGTACGAGATCGACGTCGAGAGGATGTTGTGGATGGGCGAGTTGTCGGCGTTGCCGGCCCAGACGCCGGTGACGAGCTCGGGCGTGTACCCGTACGTCCACGTCTCGCCGATCGCCCGGCTGTTCTCGAACGGCTCGCTCGTGCCGGTCTTGACGCCCCATTGCCTGCCGATCGAGAGGGCGCCGCAGCCGTAGGTGATGCAGAAGGCGCTCGGGTCCGAGAGGATGCTGGTGATCATATAGGCGTACTGCGGGTCGACGACCTGGACCTCCTGGACCTTGACCCGGTGGTCGTCTGTCTTGGGGTAGAGGACCTCGCCGTTCGATTTCGTGATCTGAAGGATGGTGACGGGGTCGAGTTTGCGGTTTCCAGCCGGCAGGTCGAGGCGCGTGGGCACCCCGCGCATGACGCCATTGTTGGCAAGCGCGGAGTAGGCGTAGGTCACGTCGGCCAGTTTGACGTCGACGCCGCCGATCGTCACCGACGGGCCGTAGCTGTGGTCGTCGAGCGTGGTCATGCCGAATTTCCTGTATTCGTCGACGACGTTGGCCACGCCGACGTAGAGGGCGGTCTTGAAGGCGGGAATGTTGAGCGAGTTGCCCAGCGCATCGTGGACGCTGATGGGGCCGTGAAAGTCGCCGCTCGGGTTGCGCGGGGTGAAGGCCTCGTTGACGCCGTCGGAGTACGTGATGGGTGTGTCGAGAATCTCCGTGCCCGGGCCCCAGCCGAGCTTCTCGAAGGCCGCGGCATAGGTGAACGGTTTCAGCGTCGAGCCGGGCGAGTTGAGCGAATTGGCGTTGTTGTTCTGGCCCTTGATGTCGTCACGAAAGTAGTCGCGCGATCCGACGTAGGTGAGTATCTCCGATGTTCTGGGGTCGATGGCGACGAGCGCGCCGTTGTGGGCGTCGGACACGGCTTCGAACTCGCTGACCCAGTTCTCGATGATGCCCTGGGCCTTCTCCTCGAGGTCCAGGTCCAGCGACGTCGTGACCCGCAGGCCGCCCTGGTGGAGCGCCTCGAGGCCGAAGTCGTGCACGAGCTGCGGCTGGATCACGTCGAAGACGAAGTGCGGCGCCTGGACGGGAAAGCGCTGCGGGGTGATGTTCATGGGAGCGAGGGTCGACAGGTAGAACATGGGGTCGGTCGCGTCAATGGTCGTACCGCCTTGGTCGACCTGGAAGCGGGACGCGGGCACCTTGTTGCCGTCGCCGCCGTCGGTTTCGACGCGATTCCGCCCATGCATGATCCGCAGCACCTCGTTGCGCCGCGCGATCGCGTTCTCCGGGTTATTGACCGGGTCGTAGGCCACGGGTCCGGCCGGGATGCCGGCGAGCAGAGCCGCCTGCGCCAACGACAGATCCTTGGCGTGGACGCCGAAGTACCCCATGGACGCGGCCTCGACGCCGTTATAGAGGCCCCCGTAGGAGATCTGGTTCAGGTACCACTCCAGGATCTGGTTCTTGGAGTATCGGTTGGACAGCTCGAGCGCGTAGATCGTCTCTTTCAGCTTGCGCTTGTACGAGCGCTGGGAGCGCTCTTCCAGCGGGATGTAGACGTTCTTGACGAGTTGCTGGGTGATGGAGCTTCCGCCGGTCGAGCTCGCCGCGTCCGCGCTGCGCAGGTGCAGCGTTTCGAGGCCGGCGCGGATGAGGCCCCTGGTGTTGACGCCGGGGTTGGACCAGAAGCTGGCGTCCTCGGTGGAGATCGTCGCGGCGATCATCCACGGGGAGATGTCCTCGATCTTCACGGGTGAGCGGAGACCGGAGCGGTCGTCGACGTACTCGTACAGGAGCTTGCCGTTGCGATCGAAGATCTGCGCGCCGCCTGACGGCTGCTGCGAAATCACCTGGTCGGGCGGCTTGAGGCCGTTCGCGTACGATCGGTAGATGCCGTAGCCGGTGGCGCCGGCGACGGCGACCGCGATGACGCCGAGGCCGCCGAGCGCAATCATCACCTGCAACCAGCGGGGCGCGAGGCGCTGCCCGCCGCCGCTGGCGCCGCGCATCCGCGTCCGTATCAACCGTCGGGTCGCGCTGTTCCTGGCCACCGTCCTCCTCCTGCCCCCCTCGAACGCTACCCGCCCGGCTTCTGCAGCACGACGAAGTGCGACAGGCCGAATGCGCGCAGCGGCGTGTGCTCCGCGCGGTAGAGCGCGGAGCGCAGGACCGCGCCCAGCCTCCTGTGCCGCGCGATAATGTTATCGAAGCCGGGGTACACGCACGTTTCCTCTCGCACGTTGACGCGCAGGCCTGCGTACGTGCGGCGCATGCCGCGCCGGGTGTACGCGCGCGCGTGCGGCACCAACCGGTTGCGCAGCGGATCCGGCAGCCAGTTGACGAACGGCATGTTTCCAAAGACGAAACGGTCGCCGATGTAGATGCCGTGCGTCTCGAACGGAAAGAGCCGGTTCGGCGCGTAGATCGCGATGTGACCGCCGGGGCGCACGACGCGGAGCGCCTCGGCGAGCGTCGCGCGGTCGTCACGCACGTGCTCGATCACCTCGTTCAGGACGACGACGTCGAACGCGGCATCGCGGAACGGCAGCGTTTCGCTGGCGGAGAGCATGAGGCCGGGCGTGGACCGCGCGCCCTCGACGAGGCGCTTACGGTCGATGTCGATGCCGTAGACGCGGTCGCTGAACTCGCGGAACTTGCGGACGTAAACGCCCAGCCCGCAGCCGATGTCCAGGATGCGCGCGCCTTCGAGCGGTGCGAACTGACGGATAAGGTTCAGCCGGCGATCCTGGCCGAATCGCCACACGGAACTCGGATTCCCGAGGGCCACCTGGGCCCTGCCGGGTGCGTTCACCATAAATGCATCCCACCGACCCTGCCACAGAGATCGTATCAGACGCGCCGTAGGGCTGCATGAAGGAACCGTGAAGCGGAACTCGATTCCACGAGGCGCGGGGAATCCGTATGCTTGTCGCATGAAACTGGACCGTGACGTCGTACTTCACATCGCGAAGCTCGCGCGGATTGAACTGAGCACAGCTGAGATCGATACGTTCAGCGAGCAGTTATCGGAGATCCTGACGCATTTCGACGTGCTGAAGGGGATCGACACCGAGGGTGTCGAGCCGACCGCGCAGGCGCTGCCGCTCCGCAACGTCTTCGCCGACGACGTGTCGCGGCCGTCGCTGCCGCAGGCCGACGTGCTGGCGCTCGCCCCGAACGTCGAAGACGGGTACGTGCGCGTTCGGGCCGTGCTGGAGTGACGATGGCCGACCTGCCGTTCCTGACGATCCACGAGGCGACCGACCTCCTGGAACAGCGCCAGGTCAGCTCGCGCGAGCTGACGCAGGCGGCGCTCGACCGCATCGCCGCGGTCGACGACAAGGTGCACGCGTTCCTGGCGGTGACGTCGGAACGTGCCCTCGCGCAGGCCGACGCCGCCGACGCGCGACTGGCGGCCGGCGAGTCGGGCGCGCTGCTGGGCGTGCCCGTCGCAATCAAGGACGTGCTGGCTACGCGCGGCGTGCCGACCACGTGCGGCTCGAAGATGCTCGAGGGGTTCGTGCCCCCGTACGACGCCACCGTCGTCGGGCGCCTGTTTGAAGCAGGCGCCGTCATGGTCGGCAAGACGAACATGGACGAGTTCGCGATGGGATCCTCGACGGAGAACTCGGCGTACTTCCCGACGCGGAACCCGTGGGACCTGGAGCGCGTGCCGGGCGGCTCATCGGGCGGATCGGCGGCCGCGGTGGCGGCGGGCGAGGCGATCTTCGCGCTGGGATCGGACACGGGGGGGAGCATCCGGCAGCCGGCGGCGCTCTGCGGCGTCGCTGGCATGAAGCCGACGTACGGGCGGGTCAGCCGCTACGGGTTGGTCGCATTCGCCAGCTCACTCGACCAGGTGGGGCCGTTCACGCGTGACGTGCGCGACATGGCGACCGTGCTTCAGGCGATCTGCGGCCACGATGCCTGCGACTCCACCTCGGCGCCGGTGGACGTGCCGGACTTCGCCGCGGCGCTGGAGCGGGGCGTGCGCGGGATGCGCATCGGCGTGCCGCGGGAGTACATGCCGGAGACGCTCGACGCCGGCGTACGGGCGCGCATCGACGAGGCCCTCGAGGCGTTGCAGGCGCAGGGCGCGGAGATCGATCGCGACGTGACGCTGCCGAGCACGGAGGCGGCGCTCGCCGTGTACTACATCATCGCGCCGAGCGAGGCGTCGGCGAACCTGGCCCGGTACGACGGCGTGAAGTACGGATTCTCGTACCGGCAGGGCGCGACGATGTGGGAGAACATGGAGAAGACGCGCGGCCTGGGCTTCGGACCCGAGGTGAAGCGGCGCATCATGATCGGCACCTACGCGCTCTCTTCGGGCTATTACGACGCGTACTACCTCAAGGCGCAGAAGGTGCGGACCATCATCCGCCGCGAGTTCGACGCTGCATTCGAGAAGTACGACGTGCTGGTCGCACCCGTGACGCCGACGACGGCGTTCAGGATCGGCGAGAAGACCGCCGATCCGTTCGCGATGTACCTGAACGACGTGTTCACGCTGCCCGTAAACATTGCCGGGCTGCCGGGCATCTCCGTGCCGGCGGGTTTCGTGGAGGGGCTGCCGGTCGGATTGCAGGTCATCGGCAAGCCGTTCGACGAGGAGAGCGTGCTGCGCGTCGCTCACGCCTACGAGCAGACGGCCAGCTGGAATCAACGCCGCCCGCCACTCTGATCCAGACTCCCCGGCGTTGCGCAGATCCGTGCTCCTCACCCGGGCGTACTCGGTGTGTAACACGGGGTTCGCAGCGGGAGGAAGTATGACGTTTCGGGTTCTACGTATGGCGCGGTACGGCGCCCTTGTGTCGACGCTGGCGCTGGCGGTCGCAGCCGCGGCGTGCGGCGGCGGATCGAGCAGTGCGGACAACACATCGACTCCCTCGTCAGCAGGCAGCGGCGCACCGGCAGCCACGGCCAGCCGGTCTCCCGCGCAGGCGGACTCGGGGGGCGCATATGGCGCGAGCACGCAAGCGTCGACTGATGGCGCGGCCAGCGTCACGCTGCGTGACACGACGCTGGGCAACGTACTCGCCGACGGCGCGGGCATGACGCTGTACACATTCAAGAACGACACGAAGGGCAGCGGCAAGAGCGCCTGCTCGGGCGGCTGCGCCACGAACTGGCCACCACTCGTCGTTACGGGCGGCGCACCATCGAAGCCGGCGGGGCTGACGGGCGACCTCACGGTCATTACGCGTGACGATGGTTCGAAGCAGGTCGCCTACGACGGGCTGCCCCTGTACCGGTTTGCGGCCGACAAGGGGCCGGGAGACACGAAGGGAGACGGCGTCGGCGGCATCTGGTCGGCGGCCAAGCCGTAACGGCGGCTGCGGGCGAGGCGGGCGTGGCGGCGCGCCCGCCTCTTCTCGTGGTGCGCGGTATGCTGCGGACGATGCAGCCATATCGCCGCAAGCTGTCGCGCGAGGACGCCGCCACGGGCACGATCTTGATCGCCAAGGCTCGCTGGCGCGCCTTTCCGCCGCCGATGCAGGAGTTCGTCGTCGAGGTCGCGGGCCGGCGCTTCGCGACGCGCATCGTCGCCGAGGACTGCGCGTGCGTCCCGCCGCCGCACCAGCACGCCCACCTCGAGGCGGGCCACTTTTCCCACCTGCTGAAGTTCACGCCGGGCGCCGTCATTGAGATTGCCCTCGTCGGTCCGACGTACGTTGTTCGCAATGGATAAGGACGAAGAGGCGGGCCTGCGCGCGTTCCAGATCACCGTTGGCAGCTACGCCGGCACGTCGAGTCCGGAACGGCCGGAGTGGATCGAGCGGAATGGCGCGCGGCGCCGGGTCGCGGCGATTGTCTCGCAGTGGCGGGAAGAGGAGCGCCTGGGGTTTCGGGTTCGCCTCGACGACGGCGTCCACATGCTCATCTACTACGTCCCCGAACTCGACATCTGGTCGGGCGCCGAGCAGGCGTAGCCGCGCATGGCCGCGCTGCCGGCCGGCGATTGCGGCATCGTGTTGTACTATGTGCCCAATTGGGTTCCGGGTGAACGTGGGCGCGTGCTCGCGAGGGCGACGGACAGCGAAAGGCGGCAGCGCGACCGGCAGACGATGACAGAAGGCGCAACACATCGCGGAAACATCTCCCAGCACGTCCAGGCCATTCCCTCGTCCGGTATTCGACGCTTCTTCGATCTCCTCGCCAGCATGGAGGGGGTGATCTCGCTCGGTGTTGGGCAGCCGGACTTCGTGACGCCGAACCACATCCGGCAGGCGGCGATCAAGAGCATCGAGGACGGCGAGACGTACTACACGTCGAACTACGGGCTGGTCGAGCTGCGGTCGGCGATCTCGCGGCACCTGCAGCGGCTCTACGGCATCCATTACGACTCCGGCACCGAGATCATCGCGACCGCCGGCGTGAGCGAGGCGCTCAACATCGCGCTCGAAGCGATCCTCGATCCGGGTGATGAGGTACTGAGCCCGGATCCGGGGTACGTGGCGTACCTGCCGGCCGTGCTGCTCGGTGGCGGCACGTACATCCAGGTGCCGACACGGGCGGAGGACGGATTCGCGCTGCGGCCCGACGAACTGGAACAGCGCATCACGCCGCGGACGAAGGCGCTGCTCATCGGCTATCCAGCGAACCCGACGGGCGCTGTGTTGAGCCGCGAGGTGATGCTGGCCGTCGCCTCGATCGTCGAGAAGCACAACCTGTTCGTGATCTCGGACGAGATATATGACCGGCTCGTGTACGGCACGGAGCACATCTGCTTCGCGACGCTGCCGAAGATGCAGGACCGGACGATTCTGCTCGGCGGCTTCTCGAAGGCGTACGCCATGACCGGCTGGCGGCTGGCGTACGCGTGCGCGCGAAGCGAGCTGACCGAGGCGATGATGAAGGTGCACCAGTACGTGATGATGTCGGCGCCGACGCCGGCCCAGTTCGCCGCCATCGAGGCGCTCAACAACGGCGAGGAGGCCGTGCGCGGCATGGTGGCGGAGTACGACCGGCGGCGGAAGCTCGTCGTGGCCGGTCTCAACGAGATGGGCCTACGGTGCGCCGAGCCGCACGGCGCGTTCTACGCGTTTCCGAACATCGGCAGCACGGGCATGAACGACGAGACGTTTGCGGAACGGCTGCTCATGGAAGAGCGGGTGGCCGTCATCCCGGGCTCGGCGTTCGGCGAGGCCGGCGCGGGGCACGTGCGCATCTGCTACGCGCAGCGGTACGACCTGCTGGAGGAAGCGCTCGAACGGATGGGGCGCTTCATCAAGAGGCACAAAGTGAACGGGAAATAGCGCTCAACGGCCGGAGACACAACGAGGGCTCGCACGGCGCGAGCCCTCGTTCGTCGATGCAGTCAATCGAACTAGAAGCCGTCGTTGAAGCTGGCGCCGTCGATGCGGCCGGTCCACCGCGACTGGGGCACGTCGCGCTGCCAGAGGCCGTCCTCGGCGGAGTTGGGGAACTCCTTTTCGAGGCCGCAGCGCTTGCACTTGCCGAGGCTCATGGCGCCTTCCGGGCTGGCAATGATCCAGTGGTGGGCGCAGGCCGGAGCCTCTGTTTCCTGGGTTAGCGGCGCTTCCTTTACGGCGATTCGAGACATCTTGTCCTCCCGGCCCGGGTCCGCAATCGGTTGGCGTTCAGGGCGGCGGGGCCTTCGAGGACTATTTTGGCACGGGATTTTATACCGTGTCAAGGTTTCTGCTAAAACCAATGTAAAAATCTGGTTATGCTGCGGCCCGCAGGTTCGCGAGCTATACTGAGATGTCCGACACGGACCCGTATGCATTCAACAAAAACTGAAATCCTCGCCCTTCTCAAGCGCAGCGACGGCGCAACCGTCGACGAACTCGCGTCCAATCTCCGTTTGGCACCGATGACGGTCCGGCAGCATCTGACGGTGCTGGAGCGGGACGAACTGGTGGCCGCGGAGGAGGTCCGCCGCCCGACGGGGAGGCCGCACTACCGCTTTCGGCTCACGGCGGACGGCCACCGGCGGGTCTCGGGTGGGTACGACCGGCTGCTCGAGCTGCTCGTCGAGCACGCGGGGACGCTGGAGCCGGACGACCTCGCGGGCGCCACGCCAGACGAACGCCGGGCGCACCTGTTCCGGCTCGCGGCGGCGTCACTCGCCGCGCGGCACCGCGCCGAGGTGGCCGTGCTTTCGGGCGTGGAGCAGATCGAACGCGTCGCGGCGATACTGCGTTCCCACGGCGGATTCCCGGAATTCCACGACCTGGGCGGGGAGTTCGAGCTAAGAGATTTCAACTGCGTGTTCCGTACCAGCGTCGGCCCGCAGGTTCCGTGCGCATGGCACGAGGCCTTTCTAACGGCTGTGCTGGCTGCCACCGTGCGGGCAGCGGTCGAGCCGGCGGCGTGCGCCGACTGCTGCCGGTACATTGTGCCTGTCGCCGCCCGCAAGTCCGCGTCGATCCGAGGGAGATGATATGAGTGTCACCGAAGAGGACGTCCTGCGCGTCCTCAGTACGATCGAAGACCCGGACCTCCACCGCGACATCGTGGCGCTGGGGTTCGTGCAGAAGCCGGAGATCTCCGATGGCGTGGTGAGCGTCCGCATCGTCCTCACGACGCCGGCCTGCCCCGTACGCGAGACGATCGAATCGTCGGCGCGCGATCTGATTCTCGCGCTGCCGGGAGTGCGCGAGGCCAACGTGACGATGGAGGCGAACGTCGCGCAGCACCGGCCCGCCGGCGGCAAGCCCGTCGAGGGCGTGCGCAACATCGTCGCCATCGCGAGCAACAAGGGCGGCGTCGGCAAGTCGACCGTGTCGGCGAACCTGGCGGTGGCGCTCGCCGCGCTGGGCGCGAAAGTCGGGCTGCTCGACGCGGACATCACCGGGCCGAACATCCCGACGATGATGGGCGTCGAGCAGGGCGCGCAGGCCGAGGGCCCGGGCGGACTGCAAGTCGTCGAGCGCTACGGAGTGAAGGTGCTCTCGCTGGGGTTCGTGTTGCCGCGCGGCGCTCCGATCGTGTGGCGCGGTCCGATGATCGGCACGGCGGTGCGGCAGTTGCTGCACGACATGCCGTGGGGCGAGCTGGACTACCTGCTCGTCGACCTGCCGCCGGGCACGAGCGACGCGGCGATGAGCATGGTGCAGGAAGCGCCGATCTCGGGCGTGGTCATCGTCAGCACGCCGCAGGACGTCGCGCTCGAAGACGCCGCGAAAGCGGTATCGATGTTCGACAAGATGAACGTGCCGATCTTCGGGATCATCGAAAACATGAGCTATTTCGTGTGCCCGCACTGCGGGGATCGCACGGAGATTTTCGGGCACGGGGGAGCGCGAGAGGCGGCCGAAGAGCTGGGCCTCGAATTTCTCGGTGAGCTGCCTCTCGACACCGCCACGCGCCAGGCGTCCGACGACGGCCGGCCCATCGTGGCCGCGGCGCCCGAGAGCGCGCAGACCGCCGCATTTATGGAAGTAGCGAAGCAAGTCGCTGCACGATGCAGTGTGCTAGAGTACGCGACAGCAGGAGCGTAGATTGGTCAGATTCTTCGGGAAAGCCCCGCGCCGAACGAGCAAGGATGCCGGCGCAACCACGGAGGCCGCGGTCTCGCCGCCTCAACCACCGTCCACTCTGGAGCCAGAGAAGAAGCCCGCGACGCGGCGCCGCGCACCCGCGAGGCCGCCCCGGCGCGACTGGGCGGCGGAAGCGGCCGCGACGCCGGTCGAGACGCCCGCGCCGGCGCCCACGTCGCTGGCCGCGTCGCCGGCGGAGGCGGAAGACGTCGATAAGCCGGGTGTGGCGACGAAGCGCAGGCGCGGCACGCGCGGCGGGCGCGGACGCAAGAAGCCGGGCGCGGCGCTTCCTTCAGAGGAAATCGCCGCGGCTGAGCCGGTGCCGATTCGGCGAGGCCAGCCGAAGAAGCCGGCGGAGCCCCAGACGCTTGAGCAGATCGTCGCGCGGCAGGCCCAGGTGATGGAGGCGTTCGCGCACGACGTGACCGCGACGCTGCGCGGGCTGCAGTCGGCGGTGACGGAGCTGCGGACGAAGGTGGCGGAGACCGCGGGAACGTCGCAGCAGCGCGTCGGCATTTTCGTCGACGTGCCGAACGTGATCTACGCGGCCGAGCGTCGCAACGTCACGATCGACTTCGGGCGCGTGCTCGACTACTTCACGCGCGGCCGCCAGCTGGTGCGCGCGAGCGCGTACGCGCCGATCAGCGACGACCCGCAGGCGAAGCTGGAGAGCCAGCGCTTCGTACACCACTTCGTCGGCCACCCGTACCGGATCATCACGAAGCCGCTCAAGCGGTTCGCCGACGGCTCGATGAAGGCGAACTTCGACATCGAGCTGGCGATCGACATCCTCACGATGTCCGATCGGCTCGACGTCGTGGTGCTGATGTCAGGGGACGGTGACTTCCGGCGGCTGGTGGAGATGATCTCGAGCCGCGGCGTGCGCGTCGAGGTCGTCGCGTTCGGCGAGACGGCGTCGTCGGAACTGAAAGCCGTCGCGGATCTCTACATCGAGATCGGCGCGCACCTGGACGAGTTCAGGTCGGTGAAGTAGACGCCACCGCGCGCGGAACAGGCCGGAACGGCTACTCCGTCACGTAGACGGTTCCCGTCATCACGTGGTGGATGATGCAGTAGTAGTCGAACGTGCCCGCCTTGTCGAACGTGAAGTCGAACGTGCCATTCGGCTTCGCGCCGCTGTCGAATTCGACGCCGGTGCCGGGCAGAGCCGTCACGGTGTGCGGAACTTTGCCCTTGAAGCTCCACGTGACGGTCGTGCCGTTCTTGACGCGGATCGTGGCCGGCTTGAACTTGTTGTCGACGACGTCGACGGCGGCCTGCAGCGTGTCGAAGGTGACGGGCGTCGGCTTGAGCGCGGAGGGTCGCGATGACGAGCCTCCGCCGCGCGTGAACGAGAACACCGCGGCGACGGCAACGACGGCGAGCACGACGCCCGCGCCGACGAGCACCCACGTGTTGCGCCCCACCCCGGCCTTCGCCTGCTGATTCGACTTCTTCTTCGCCAACGCCTGACTCCTCGGTTCAGCTTCGCCGTCGCCCGTGGCTGCCGGTAGGGCCGTTCGTCCCGTTCATCGGGGCGCACACGCCGTGTTCCGCCTGCGGACCACCGGGGGTATGATCCTGACCCATGAACATAGCAGAAGTTGAGCGCCAGATCGCGCAGCACGGCGTCGAGACGGTGAAGGTCGGCACTCCCGACATCGACGGGGTGTACCGGGGCAAGCGGCTGGGCGCGAAACAGTTCCTCGATGGGTGCGGGGGCGAAGGGTTCGCGCAGTGCGACGTCATCTTCGGCTGGGACATCGCCGAGGAAGTGATCGACGGCCCGAAGCTGGCGATCGGCAGCGCCGACACCGGATTCGCCGACGTGCTGCTGCGGCCGGACCTGGCGACGTTCCGCATCGTCCCGTGGGAGCCGGCGACCGCGGCCGTCGTGTGCGACGTGTACGACGAGCACGGCGCGCTGGTGCCGCAGTCGCCGCGCACGGTGCTGCGGCGCGTCATCGATCGCGCGGCGAAGTCGGGGCTGACGGCGATGATGGCCGTCGAGCTGGAGATGCGGATCTTCCGCGAGGACCAGGAGAGCCTGCGCGCGAAGAACTTCACCGGGCTGCGCCCGCTCAATCCCGGCTACAACTGCTACTCGATCAGCCACGCCAGCATCGACGAGGACGTCGTCGGCGCGCTGCGGCGATACATGGACGCGTACGGCATCGAGGTCGAGGGGTACGGGCGTGAGCACGGCGAGGGCATGTACGAGATGAACCTTCGCTACGCCGGCGCGCTGGAGGCGGCGGATCGCGGCATGCTCTTCAAGAGCGGCGCGAAGGAAGTGCTCGCGCAGGCGGGCGCCGTGCCGACGTTCATGGCGAAATACTCCGACCAGATGGACGGCTGCAGCGGCCACATCCACCAGAGCCTCTGGCGCGACGGCACAAGCGCGTTCTGGGACCCCTCGGCGGAGCACGGCATGTCCGCGGCGATGCGATCGTACGTGGCCGGCGCGCTGGCGGCGCTGCCCGAGCTGTTCGCGCTGTACGCGCCGAACATCAACTCGTACCGGCGGTACGTCAGCGGGAGTTGGGCGCCGACGGCGGCGACCTGGGCCATCGAGAACCGCACGTCGTCGTTGCGGGCGATCACGCCGGGCGCGAACGGGATCCGCATCGAGCACCGGGTGCCGGGCGCCGACGTGAATCCGTATCTGGGATTCGCGGCGTGCCTCGCCAGCGGGCTCGCGGGGATGGAGCGCGGACTGCCGCCGCCGCCGCCGGCGCAGGGCAACGTGTACGCGGCCGAGGGGCTGACGCCACTGCCGCGCACGCTCGAGCAGGCGATCGACCTGCTAGACCGGAGCGAGTTGGCCCGTGACTTCCTCGGCGACGCGTTCGTCGATCACTACGTGACGATGCGGCGCTGGGAGATCGAGAAGCATCGGCGCGCCGTCACGGAGTGGGAGCGGCGCCGGTACTTCGAGCAAGTGTGAGGCCGGTCGCCGGTGACTGGTGATTGGTCGCTGGCGGTGCGAAGCGGCGTAGGGACAGGTCTTCAGACCTGTCCGCCCAGGGGGTAGGACGATGCCACATCTGACACGCGATGGCGTGAAGCTGTACTACGAGGAGCAGGGCGCGGGCGCGCCGCCGATCGTCTTCATCCACGGCTGGTGCTGCGATCGCACGTACTTCGCCCCGCAGACGGCGCATTTCTCCGCGTCGCGGCGGTGCATCTCCGTCGACCTGCGCGGCCACGGTGACAGCGACAAGCCCGACCAGGACTACAGCATCGATGGCTTCGCGGACGACGTCGCGTGGCTCTGCGAGCAACTCGGCGTGTCGTACCAGCTGGTTGTCGGCCACAGCATGGGCGGCCTCGTGGCGCTGGCGCTCGCCGGCCGCACGGCGGGCGCGCCGATGGCGATCGCGATGCTTGACTCACCGATCCTGCCATCGGACGGCATACGCGGGTTGATGACGCAGGCGGCGGCAACGTTCCACGGCCCGGCGTACAAAGACGCGGCGCAGGCGCTCGTGGCAAACAGCATGTTCATCCCTGAGAGCGACCCCGCGTTGAAGGCGCGCATCATCGAGGCGATGGGGTCAGCGCCGCAGCACGTGCTGGCCTCATGCTGGGACGCGATCGGTTCGTTCGACGACGAGGCGGCGGCGCGGGCGTGCCGCGTCCCGGCGCTGTTCATCAACGCCGGCGGCATCGCCGACACGGCGCGCTTCCGCACGCTCTGCCCGCAGCTGCTCGTCGAGCAGACGACGGGCGCCGGCCACTTCCACCAGCTGGAGGC
>CAYJMJ010000077.1:0-9782 GCA_964371095.1 uncultured Dehalococcoidia bacterium
TCGATAGCCTGCTCCCAGATGTTGAGCTTGCGCTTGCGCGTCGTGGGCGGCCGCTGTCGCGGGGCGCGGGGCTCGCGTGGAACGGGCTTTCGAATCGCCATTGCGATTCAAGTATACCCGTCACCCACCCTTACCCGCGGCCTTCTTCTCCCGCTCCAGCAGCGCGCGCTTGCGGTCGAGGCCGTAGCGATAGCCCCCGAGCGTGCCGTCTTCACGGACGACGCGGTGGCAGGGAACGACGATGGGCGTGGGATTGGTGGCGCAGGCGGAGCCGACGGCACGCACGGCCTTCGGGCGGCCGACGGCACGCGCGATGTCGCTGTAGGAGCGGGTTTCGCCGCGCGGTATGGCGCGGAGCGCTTCCCAGACGCGGATGCGGAACGCCGTGGCGCGGACGTCGAGCGGCACCGGGTGAGGCGGCTCGCCCCCGCCAATGCCGGCGATGATCGATTCGACGGCGGAGCGGAGCCCGGCATCGTCGCGGCGGATCTCGGCCGCCGCGAATTCGTGGCGCAGCGTGGTTTCGAGCTCCGCGTCGGAGGCGGCGAAGTCGATCGATGCGACGCCGCGCTCGGTGGCGGCGACGAGCATGCGGCCGAATTCGCACGAGGCGATGGTGTATGAGATCGCCGTGCCTTCGCCGGAGCGGCGGTAGCGCGCCGGCGTCATGCCGAGCGCATGAGACGACTGCTCGTACAGCCGGCTCGCCGAGCCGAAGCCGGCATCGTAGATGGCGGCGGTGACGTCCGGCGCGGACCGCAGCGACGTGCGGGCGCGCTGCAGGCGGCGCGCGGCGCCGTACTGACGCGGCGTCACGCCCGTGATCTGCTTGAACGTCCGCTGCAGGTGGAACGGGCTCTTCCGGAAGCGCGCACCCAGCTCGGCGAGCGTCGGCATCGCATCGCAGGCGGCGTCGAGCGCGCGGCAGATGTCGCGCACGAGCACGAGGTCCGGCCGGCGAGCGTCGCGCGGGTGGCAGCGCTTGCACGCCCGGTAGCCCGCCGCCTCGGCCAGGCGATGCGACACGAAGAACTCGACGTTCTCGCGCTTCGGAATGCGCGCCGGACAGCCGGACCGGCAGTAGATGCGCGTCGTGCGTACCGCCACGACGAAGAGCGCGCGCGCCGACGCTCGCCGCTCCGCCACCGCTTTCCAGCAAGCGTCGTCATCGAGTCCCAGGTCGTTGCGTGTCGCCGTCGCGGTCGTCATGGCTCACCTCCGCCGCGATCGTACGCCGGCAGGCGCCGGGCCATCTATCCGGACCTTGCGGTCAAAGCCGATCAGGCCGTCGCGAGGATCTCCCTCAGGCGATCGGCGTCGCCGCCCGGTCCGACGACCGCCATCGCGAAGCCGCCCGGCCGGAACAGCCGTTGCGCCACGCGCTGCACGTCGTTCGGCGTCACGGCGCGGATCGCGTCGACGGCGTCCTCGACCGGCTCGATCTCGCCCGTCATCAGCAGCGCTTCGCCGGCTCGCTGCGCGAGCGCCATCGTCGACTCCAGGCCGAGGCGGAAGTTGCCAATCGAGAAGTCGCGCGCCTTCGTGGCTTCCTCCTCGCTCGCCGGCTGGTCCGACATCTTGAACAGCTCGTCGCGGATCACCGTCGTCGCTTCCTCGAGGTGGTCCAGCGTCACGCCCGCGCTGACCGTCATGACGCCGATGTCGTTGTAACGAGACGCGCCGGAGCCGATCGAGTACGCCAGCCCGCGCCGCTCGCGCACCTCCTTGAACAGCCGCGAACTCATGCCGCGGCCGAGGATCGTGTTGAGAACCTGCAGCGCGTAACGGTCGGGATCGCGGCGCGGCAGCGCGTGCAGCGCGATGCCCATGTTGCACTGCGCGATCTCGCGCGTCTCGACGACGACGCGATCGACGTCGAACTCGTGCACGGCGGGCGCGGGCGCCGGCGCCGGGCGATCCGGCATGTCACCGAACAGCTCCTCGGCCAGTCCCAGAACCTCGTCGTGCGTCGTGTTGCCGGCCACGCTCAGCACCGTGTTCGACGGCACGTAGTACGTCTCGACGTGGCGCGCGAAGTCGTCGCGGTGCATCGCCTCCACCGTCTCGATGCTGCCGGCGATCGGCCAGCCGATCGGCTGGTCGCCGAAGGTTGCGCGAGAGAGCAGCTCGGACGCCCAGGCGCCCGGCTGGTCGAACGACCGACGGATCTCCTGCTGCACCACCGTGCGCTCGCGATCGATCTCGGCCTGCGCGAGCACGGAGTGCCGATACATGTCGGCGAGCACGTCCATCGCGAGCGCGAGCTTGTCGAACGGCACCTGGTTCCAGTAACAGGTCAGCTCCTTCGACGTGTAGGCGTTCAGCACGCCGCCCGCGCCCTCGATCGCCTCGGCGATGAGGATGGCATCCGGGCGCCGCTCCGTGCCCTTGAACAGCATGTGCTCCATGTAGTGCGAGAGCCCGTTCGTCCGGCGATCCTCGCCGCGTGAGCCGATGCCGACGAACAGGTTGACGCTGGCCGACTGGGCGGTGGGGACGGGCGTCGTCACCACCCGCAGGCCGTTCGCCAGCGCGGAAATCTGCCACTCGATGGCCAACAGGGGATCCTTTCGAATTTCGAAACTGGTTTATTGAGTATAGCGGTGCGGCCGTGATCTCCCGGCTCGACCGCGCGAAATAGTTGGTGGATCCGCAACTGCCTGGCGTGCTTTGCCTACCGGCCGGTCTCAATCCGCCGCCGCCAGATGCCGATCATCCTGAATCAACACCGCCGGCCGCGGCCGGCCGCCCGCGCGCGCGATCATCACATCCTGACCGGCGCCGATGCCGCGGCAGTTCTCATCCCGCCCCTTCGACGTCGTCCGTCCGGCCGCCGTTGACGAGACACGGGCTCGATTTCCGCATCCGGCCCGTCACGCCGGCGGCGCCGCCGATTTCGACGCCGTAGACCCGGGGTTCTGGCCCCGTGCGATCAGCCTGCGCCTCCTCATCGCGGCATCCTACGTCGCCCTGATCCGCTTCGGCCTGCTGCCGATGTCCACTGCGTGGTGGATCATCAGCGGCTGGTCGCTGTTGGCGTACTCGGCCGCCGCGCTCGCGGTGTACCGCCGGTGCGGCATCACGCGCTGGTACCAGAACGTCAGCCCGTTCACCGATGCACTCATGGTGACGCTCGCCGTCGTCGCCCTGGCTCGCCCCGGCTACCCGATCTGGATCGGGTACCTGTTGATCATCTCGTCGCTCGCATCGTTTCACACCACGCGCTTCATCGTGGCGTTTTCGCTCTGGGCGATCGGCCTGTACTGGTGCGGCCTGTGGATGCTCGAAACCACCGGCAGGGCGTCGATCACGTGGCAGTCGCCCGCCATCATCTCGATCATGGCGATATTCGCGGCGCTCAATGAGGACGTCATCGCGACCAGCAATCGCGCGCTCCGCGACATGGTGCGCAAGGCCTCGCTCACCGATCCGCTTACCGGTCTCGACAACCGCCGCCGCTTCCGCGATATCCTCGATTCTCACGGCGCCGGCGAGACGCGGCCGCTCGCCGTCTTGATGTACGACGTGGACAACTTCAAGAGGATGAACGACGAACTCGGCCACCTCCACGCCGACACCGTCCTCGTACGCGTCGCCGACGAGCTGCGCGCCGCGTTCCGCGAAGCGGACACCGTCGCACGTTACGGTGGCGACGAAATCGTCGTCCTGGCGCACGTGCTCTCCATCGACCACGCCGTAGCGATGGCGGAACGCAGCCTCACCTCGATCAAGGAGCACGTGGGTGTCACCATGAGCGTCGGCCTGGCCGTCTACCCCAGCACCACCAGCACCGTCGATGGCGCGCTCGATGCCGCCGACGCCGCGCTCGGCGTGGCGAAGCGCGGCGGCAAGGCGCGCGTCTCCATCGCCGCCCGCGACGCGGCATAGACGGCAACCCGCCCGCCGCTGCTACCATGGGCCGTGTCCTGCCTCTACTTCGAGACTGACGCGCCCGAGCCGTGCCCGATCGAGTTCGGCGGGCCGAGCGACGTACTCGTCTTCTTCCTCTCCCTCGCGTTCTCGACGCGCTACGGCGCCCTCCATCCGCTGTCGCAACTCTCGCTGCTGCTGCGCGGCGAATACAAGATCAACATGACGCCGCTGACCACGTTCGCCGACCGCGACGTCGAGGTCGAGGCCGACCGCGTCGAGCTGGAACGTGTCTGGCAGGACGCGCCGCCGCTTGCCGAGAACCTCCGCGCCGTGACTGCGGCCCTCGCGTCCGGCGATGACCGCATCGCCGAACTGACGGCCGACGCGCCGGGACTGCGCGAGCGGCTCGCCGACCTCCAGCGCATGGCCGAGTGGGCGGCGGAGCGCGGCGCGCGCGTCCGCCTCACCTTCGAGCTGTGATCGCACGCGCGGCCGGCCGCATCGAGGGATACGCGCGAGCCCATCCGTGGGCCATCGACGTCGCGCTCCTCGCGCTGCTGACCGCGTGCGCCGCGGCGATGCGCCTCACGCTGCTCGGTGATCTTCCGTACGGCGTCCACGGCGACGAGGCGCAGGTGGGACTGGACGCCCATCGCGTCCTGCGCGACGGCTGGATCGGCGTCTACACGCACGCCGCTCTCGGCCAGCCGTCCGGGCACGCCTACCTCACCGCGCCGTCGATATGGCTGCTCGGCGACACCGCCTTCGCGTTGCGGCTGCCGCTCGCGCTCGTCGGCGTGGCGCAGATCCCGCTCCTCTACCTGCTCGTCCGCCTCCTCGCCAACCGGCTCGAGGCGACGCTCGCCGCGGCCCTGCTGACGATCTCGTACTGGCAGCTCTTCTACAGCCGGGTCGCCCACTGGTCGATCTCCTACGCCACCGTCTTGCTCGCCGCCATGCTCTGCCTCGCGCTCGCCATGCGCGGCGGGCGGCAGCGATGGTTCGTCGCGGCGGGCGTCCTGCTCGGCCTCGGCGTCTACACCTACAACATCTACCCAATCGTCCTCGTCGCGGTCGCGGCGTTCGTCGCCATCACGACGTGGACGCGCTACCGGCAGGCGATGCGGCCGTGGCTCACGTCGCTCGCCCTCATGTGGGCCGCCGCGATCGTCGTCGCGCTGCCGATGATCTGGTACGTGGCCGATCCCGATGCTTACTACTGGTCGCACGTCGGCAACTACTCCGAGGTCGGCGTCACGAGGTCGCCGGAGTTCCGCGAGGCCGGCGCCTGGGGCAAGGCGAAGCTCATCGGCGAACAGGCGCGGACGTTCGTCGACGCCTACACGTTCTCCGGCCAGCGGGACAGCGTCGACGGAAACGGCCTGCGGCCGATGTTCGACCCGCCGACGCTGCTGTTGCTCGCCGCCGGTCTCGTGCTCGCCGTGCGCCGCCGCCGCGAGCCGATGGTCGTCCTCGCGGTGTGCTGCTTCGTCATCATCCCGCTGCCCGCCGTGTTGCAGCGCGGCTCGATCATGCGTCAGCCGGTCGCCGCCGCGCCGTTCGCGATGTACCTCGCCGCGTTGCCGCTCGCCGCACTCGCGCGCCTGTCTCGCCGCGGACCCGCGGCGCGCGGCGCGACAGTCGCCATCGCCGCGGCGATGCTCGCCCTCATCGCGACGATCACCGTGCGTGACTACTTCTGGACGTGGCGCAAGGATCCGTGGCCGCAGGCGATCTATTTCTCTGAGATGACCACCGCCAGCGACTACATGCGCAAGCTGCCCAGCGGCACCCGCGTGCTGTTCCTCAGTGACCGCGCCAGCATCAACTACGAGACACGGAAGTTCCTGGCGCCCGGCGTGCAGGGAGAGGACCGCTCGATGGAGTACGGCGGCCAGGGCAGCTCCCTCGCCCTGCCGACCGTCCCCGGTGCGACCGCGTTCGTGCTGCTGGGCGACTACCTGCCGGTGCTTCCCGAGTTGGAGGCCCGCTATCCGGGCGGTGTCGCGCGCACCGTCACACGCGACGGCAAGACGGAGTTCTCCGCCTACGAGCTGGGGGCGAGTCGCTAATCACTGGCCGTGGTGGCCCCCAAGAACCACTGACTACGAACTACTAACTACCGACTACGAACTACGGAAAAATCCCCCGCACTTCCGTCGCCTCGACCACGCGACGCACGGCGAGCATGTACGCCGCCTCGCGCATCGTGCCGCCCGTATCGGCGTGGATCGCCGCGACTTCCTGGAACGATCTCTCGATGATGCGCCGGAGGCGCGAGTTGACCTCGTCCTCTTCCCAGAAGAACGACTGCAGGTCCTGCACCCACTCGAAGTACGACACGATCACGCCGCCCGAGTTGGCGACGATGTCCGGCACCACGCGCACGCCCCTGGCGGCGAGGATGCGGTCGGCCTCCGGCGTCGTCGGCCCGTTCGCCCCCTCGATGATCATCTTCGCCTGGATGCGCGCGGCGTTGCCGCCGTGGATCTGCCCTTCGAGCGCCGCCGGCACCAGGATGTCCACCGGCAACTCGAGCAGCTCTTCGTTCGTGATGTGCACGCCGGGGTGGCCGTCCGGCACGAAGCCGCGCTCGTGCTTCAGCGCGAGCAGCGCGGCCATGTCGCCGAGGCCGTCCTTCGCGTAGATCCCGCCGTTGGAGTCGCTTACCGCCACGATCGTCGCGCCCGCCTCGTCCATGAGCTTCGCCGCAACGCTGCCGACGTTGCCGAACCCCTGCACCGCGACGCGGGCGCCCTTGAACGGCAGCCCGAAGTGCGCGCACGCCTGCTGCGCGATGAACAGCACGCCGCGTCCGGTCGCTTCGAGCCGCCCGCTGCTGCCGCCGATCGTCACCGGCTTGCCGGTTACGACGGCCGGCGTCGAGTGGCCGTGGATCATGCTGTACGTGTCCATGATCCACGCCATCACCTGCGCGTCCGTGCCCATGTCCGGCGCGGGCACGTCCTCGTCCGGGCCGATGAGCGAGCCCAGCTCGGCCGTGAATCGCCGCGTCAACCGCTCCAGCTCCCGCCGGCTCAGCGCACGCGGGTCGACGATGACGCCGCCTTTCGCGCCGCCGTACGGCAGACCGGCCACCGCGCACTTCCACGTCATCCACATCGCCAGCGCGCGCACCTCGTCGAGCGACACGTTGAGGCTGTAGCGCAGCCCGCCCTTTACCGGGCCGCGCGCCTCGTTGTGGTGAACGCGGTAACCGGTGAAGACGCGGATCGTGCCGTCGTCCATCTGCACCGGGAAGTTGGTCGTGAACTCGCGTTTGCAGTGCCGCAGCACCTCGCGCATGCCCGCATCGACGCCGAGACGCGCCGCCGCCGCGTCGAGCTGTTCGAGGGCGTTCTGGAGCGGGTTCTCCGCGGGCGGCCGGGAGACGGGAGCGTCTGCCATCGCGAATCCTCCTACGGCCGCTCGACGGTCTCGCGCAGCCAGTTCCCGTCGGGAAACGGCGCCGTCGGGAAGAATGCGTCAAGCCACGTCGCGGCCATCGCGGCGGCGCCGTTGCGCAGGTACGCGCGGCAGTCGTCCATCGTTGTCCACGACGTCGTCTCGATCATGCCGCCGCCGTCGCCGTCGCGCCGCAGCTCGTGCGCGATGAAGCCCGGCTGCCGCTGCAGGTGCGGGAGCAACCGCCCGGCCAGCGCCTCCTGGCGCTTCTCGAACTCCCCGGCGTCGCGAATCGTGCAGGTGCGCTTGAGCGTCGATTCGATCACAGCGGCCGCCTTTCCGCCGAACATCCCGGCAGCCGTAGCTTGCCCCCGGCACGCGGATCGCGCAAGCAACGGAACATGCCGATGGAGTATCGGCACCGCGGACGCTCTCATTGCGTGGCCGGGTGCATCAGGTCAGGGGCGGGCGAACACTTCTTGCGGCGGGACCGGTTGCAGCCCCTCGCCGGTCCACTCCAGGAAGACCGCGTTCGGCGTCTTCGGCGGGTCCAGCTCGTACGAGGCGCGCGGCAGGTCCGTCGCCTTCACGTCGCCGAACACGGCGTGCGCGACCGAAGGCACCCACGAATACTGCTCCATCGGATTCGTCCACGGACCGTCGACGATATAAATGGTCGTCCCCGGCTGCAGGGCGCCGTAGTTGCGCCTCAGCTCGTTGACCAGCAGCTCCCATCGCTCCGTGCCGCGGCCGGAGCGCGCGTCCTGCGCCGACGTCTGCCACCCGTACAGCGATGCCACCGTGGCCACGAACGCCAGGCCGAGGATCGTCGCCGGCACGCTCGCGTACCGGTGTACCCGCCGCACACGATCGAAGATGTTGTACGCCGCCAGCGCCGCGAGCGGCGAGAAGAACGCGACCGCGCCGTACGAGTATCGCGATGCGGTCCAGATGCTCACCGGAGCGAACGGCAGCAGCGCGAGCACCATGCCCAGCACGGCGACGCGCGCCAGCTGCGGACCGCGAACGATGAACCAGAGCGAGAGCGCCGCGAGCCCGACGGCGATCGACCAGCGCACGGTGTCGGGCTGCAAAGGGATGCTCCGCACCGGGTACACGATCCAGGAGAAGTAGACCGCGTAGTTCGTGAACACGTGGTCACCCCAGTAGTAGCCATCGAATTTCAGGTGGTCGCACGTGCACGACTCGTAGAACAATAGCCAGCTCGATGCCAGCGCCACGAACGGCGCCACGTGCAGTACCAGCCGCAGCGGCGCGTGATGCCAGCGCCGCGCATACAGCGCGTAGGCGCCGGCGAGGACGGGCGCGTACACGAACGAACCCTCGTTCGAGAAGAACGCGAGCGCGAACAGCAGGAACGACAGCCAGAACGCGGCCGGATTCCGCTCCCCGTCCTGCGCGTACGACACGATCGCCAGCAGCGAACCCAGCGTGAGCGTCGTCGCCAGCACGTGCGGCAGCGCCGTGATGTACGTCACCGTGTCGAAGTGCGCGCCCGAGACGCCGAACGTCAACGCCGCGATCGCGCCGATCGCCGGCCGCTTCGTCACGCGCGTTACGAGCGCATACAGGATCACGAGCGACGACAGGTGCAGCGACAGGTTGACGGAGCGCCACGCGGCCGCGTTGAGTCCGAACGCCTTCCATTCGATCAGGTACACGACCGCCGTGAGCGGCCGCCAGTTCGGTACGAGCCCCTCCATGCGCCACGTGTCGAGCAGGAAACGCGTGCCCCCGCTGTACCGGATACTCCCGACAACGACGAAGTCGTCCCCGTCGAAGAAGTAGCGGAGCGTCGGCGCGTGGATGATGAAGGTGATGGCGAGCGCGGCCAGGATGCCCCAGTGCCGGACGACGGTCCGCCGCGCGTCGCTGAGAATCAGAGACACGGCGACCCGAGGCCGACGGAAGGCGAACCCGTCCGCGGTCACGGTGATCGGGTACTTCATTATTCAGTTGTTCACTCAGTTAAGGGTTGTGGCGGGGGGCGCCACACCAGGACGTGCGCGCATTGTAAAGGCGATGCGCCGTTAGCCGATAGTGATAAGCGGTCAACCTTTCCGCGAATATCTGTTGCTTCTTCGGGCACAGATTTCGTGCTTCGGTCAGGCTCATCGGGCGCCGGCGCCCGGGCGAGCAGCACGCGCCCGATTCGGCGGCCCGCCCGACGCTCGGCGGTCGCGCACATCGTCCGGTTTTCTCGCGCCGCACCACTTCGGAGCCGCTCGCGCGGGCCGATACTCTCCATGTCACGAGAACGACGCAACGAGCCGGACGCCCGCCCGTCCGGCTCGTTGCACGTGCGCCGTCTAACCCGGCGTTGAAGCAGTCCGTACAATTCGTGGCGCGGGCTTTCACCGCGTCGTGGCGATTCGAGGCTCGCCCGCGCGGACTGGCCGAATCGCCGGTCATCGAGTCCCCACTGCTCGGCTCGCCCGTCACCGCCATTCACGCCGTCCCGGCGTCCGCTCCTTCGTCCTCCT
>CAYJMJ010000077.1:9882-12466 GCA_964371095.1 uncultured Dehalococcoidia bacterium
GGCTCGCCCGTCACCGCCATTCACGCCGTCCCGGCGTCCGCTCCTTCGTCCTCCTCCGGCTCCGCGGAACCATCCACCCATCCCGGACCGCTGACGTGTTCGAGGCCCCCGAAGTCCACGTCCTCGGCGAGTTCGCCGATCGCCTTCCCGAGCACAGGATGAACGGCGTCGGGCGCGATCTCGGCGAGCGGCGCCATCACGAAGTGCCGCTCCGTCATCGCCGGATGCGGTATCACCAGCTCCTCGTCGTCGACCACGCGCTCCTCGTAGAGCAGGATGTCGAGGTCGATCAGGCGCGCCGCCCAGCGCGGCGCGGGCTCGCGGCCGATGGTCCGCTCGATCTCCTGGACGAACCGTCGCAACTCATGCGGCGTTAGCTCCGTCTCCACCTCGCAGGCGGCGTTGAGGAAGTCCGGCCCCGGAGGCTCGCCCGCCGGCACCATGGCCGCCGACTGGTACAGCGAGGACACCGCCCGCACCCGGCACCGCGGCTCGAGCATGCGCAACGCCGTGCGCAGGTTCTCGCGCCGGTCGCCCAGGTTCGCGCCGAGCCCGAGCAGCACCCGCGCCATCATCGATGCTCGCCCGGCCAGCCGCGCACGATCGCATCCGCAACGAGCGCCACCTGCTTCATCTCCAGCACGTCGTGTACCCGCACGATGTCCGCGCCACCTGCGATCGCCAGCGCCACGCTTGCCGCCGTGCCGAACACACGCTCCCCGGCCGCGGCGCCGCCCAGCAGCGCGCCGATCGTCGACTTGCGCGACGTGCCAATCAGCACCGGCAGTCCGAGCACGCGCAGCTCGGCCAGCCGGCGCAGCATCTCGATGTTCTGCTCCGGCCGCCAGCCGAACCCGAACCCTGGATCGACGATCAGCCGCTCGCGCGCCACTCCGGCGTCCTCGGCGATGCGCAACGACGCCCGCAGCCCGTCGAGCACCCCGGCGATGACGTCGTCGCACGCGCGCCCGCGCTGGTTGTGCATCACCACCACCGGCACGCCCGCCGCCGCTGCGATGCGGGCCAGCGCGGCATCCCCTCGCAGGCCGTAGATGTCGTTGAGCGCGTGCGCCCCCGCCGCCAGCGCCGCCTCCGCGACGGCCGGCTTGTACGTATCGATGCTCACCGGCATGTCCGGCAGCTCCGTCCGCAGCCGCTCGATCACCGGCACGACCCGCGCGATCTCCTCGGCCGGCGTGATCTCGTCGAAGCCCGCCTCGGTCTTGTTCGCGCCGGGCCGGGTCGACTGGCCGCCGACGTCGAGCAGGTCAGCGCCCTCGGCGGCGAAGCGGTGCGCCAGCGCGACGGCGTCGTCCGCCCGCGCCACGCCGTCGCCGGAGAATGACTCGGGTGACACGTTGATCACGCCCATGACGTGCGTGCGCGCGCCCCACGCGAACACGCGCGGACCGATGCGCATCGACGGCGCGGCTGGTGGGCGTTCGGCGTTCATGCGTTCCCGGGCTCTCAGTGTCGCGGAGAGATCGTACCGGACCGCGTCACAGCACGTAGCGCGTTCCGACGCTCCCCTGCACGAACGCATCCGGCATCGCAAGCGAGATCGCGCGGATCGCGTCGAAGCCGGTGCAGTGGCCGGGCACCACCATCGCCGGCGACAGCTCCGAGAGCGCCGTGATCGTCGGCTCGATGCTGGCGGCGAACAGCGGGCCGTTGAGGTGGAAGCCGCCCATCAGCGCGTGCAGCCTCGGCTCGCCCGTCAGCTTCTGCGCGTGCCGCACGATGTTCACCGCACCCGAGTGCCCGCAGCCGGTGAGCACGACGAGGCCGCGGTCGCGCACATTCACAATCAGCGCCTGATCGTCGAGAATCAGCGGATCGGGCGTCCACTCCCCGTCCCGCTGGGCCTGGTGCGGCGGGAAGCCGTGCTCGAACTCCGTCGTCCGATCGACCTCGCCCGTGATCAGCACCGAACCATCCAACAGCAGCGACGGCTGGCGGTCGTCGATGACCTCGAAGCCCGCGCCTTCGACGGCCGCCTGGCTCGCGGTCGGCAGCTCGAACGGCGTCGCGTTCGGCACCGCGATGCGCCTCCGCAGCCAGAAATCCGGGTGCAGCAGCAGCGGCATGCGCCGCGCGCCGAGGCGGGCGATCAGCCCATTGAGCCCGCCCACGTGGTCGAAGTGGCCGTGGCTCATCACGATGCCTTCGATGTCGCGCGTATCGATCTGCAACGCGTCGAGGTTGTGGACGAGCCCGCCGACGCTCAACCCGCCGTCGAACATCAGCCGCCGCGAGCGGCCGCCGGTCGTGACGGTCACGAGCGCCGAGAAGCCGTGCTCCGCGACGAGCGTCTCCGGCAGGTGCGGATCGAGGAACAGCGGCGCCTCGACGCGCACGCCGGACCCCGCGAGCGACGCGCGCTGGACGAGCGGCTGGCTCCGCAGCAGCAAGTCGATCTGGTTGTCGACCAGCACGCGGATCTCGACGGCGTCCACCGGCTCGAGCGGGATCACCATGCGGCCAGTGTACCCTCGGCCGAACGTTGTCGGCGCGTCGCACCCGCCCGCGCGTCACACCCGCCCTCCGTCATGCTGAGCGCCGCCAAGCATCTTCCCCGGCCGGC
>CAYJMJ010000077.1:12566-14029 GCA_964371095.1 uncultured Dehalococcoidia bacterium
CGTCACACCCGCCCTCCGTCATGCTGAGCGCCGCCAAGCATCTTCCCCGGCCGGCGCCCTGCCCCCGCCCGCCGCAGCCGTCCCCGAACACGTCCCGTCGCGCACCTCACGTGTAGACGGCGAAGACGACGGCGTCGGTGTGGTTGCTCGGGTCGAAGAGCGCCACCGCTACTTTCCGCCCGACGGTCATCTCCGCCGACGCGATGGAACGGCTGACGGGCACGGCGCTCAACCAGAGCTGCAAGCTGCCGGTGAGCTGCACGGTGGCCAGCCAGTTCCCCGAGTCCCACGCCTTCAGCACGCCCTGCCGGATCTCCGTCGTCTGCATCATGGGCGTCGGTTCCCTCCGCGTTGGTAGTTCGTAGTTCGTGGTTCGTAGTTGGCGGCGAGAGCCGGGCTCAGACCGGCATCAGCTCCAGGCGGTGTTCGTAGACGCCTCGGAGCGGCAGGTACCGCCACGCGATGCCGCGCACGCGGCGCTTCGCGGCGCTGAGGTTGAGCAGCGCGTCGGTCATGTCGATGACGTCGTACAGCTCCGTCCCGCAGTTCGGCGGGGCGATCAGGTGGCCGCCGTCGATGTCCATCGCCCGTCGGCGGACGCGCGCCACGGCGGTCGCCGCGGCCTGCGCGCCCGTGGTGCTCGTCGTGTCGCGCAGCTGCTCCCTCGTGCCGCCCAGCCGGGCGGCGGCGGCGTAGTCGATCGATTCGCCGAACGCGCCGGCGCCGAAGGCGTGCGCCTCGACGACGGGCGCGGGCAGCGCGGTGACGCGCAGCTCGGTGATGCCGTGCGCCGTGCCGTAGGCGTAGGTGGAGGCGTCGGCGGCGAGCGGCTCGCGCATGACGGCGCCCTGGTTCGTGGTCATGCGGACGCGGTCGGTGAGGAATGCGAGGGCCTCGGCGACGGCCTCGTAGCCCGAGGCCTGCGGGTGGATCGTGAACTTCGGGGTGACGCCCGTGGCGCGCGAGCTGGCGCCGCTGAGGGTGAGCCGCAGGCCGGCGCGCGAGAAGGTGCGCGTGATGATGGCCGAGTAGGCGTCGGCGGTGTGCACGATCTGCGTCCGCTGCCTGTTGCGCTTGAGCGTTTCCCACCCGCCTTCGACCAGGAGCCGCAACATGCTCTCGCCTCCGGTGCGGCGGTGCTCGTAGCCGCAGATCGTCAGGTCGGGCAGCTGCGACGTGCGCACGCCTGACGTCGTGCGGTAGCCGGCGGCGACCGTCACGAGGTTGCCGACGGCGAGGGGGGCGATGCCGGGGACGTACGCGCCGCTGGAGTTGTCGATGTCGATGTAGCCCGAGGTGGCGTGCTACCCCCCCGCTATCTCGAGCGCGAGCACGTCGTTGGTGAGCGTCGTCTGCACCTGGGCGCGCGACGCAGCGCGCAGCGTGTTCGCGGCGGTCTCGTACACGTACGTCGTCCCGGCGGCGATGGCGAGGCCGTGCGTCCCGGTGTAGTCCGTCGGGAT
>CAYJMJ010000078.1:0-9529 GCA_964371095.1 uncultured Dehalococcoidia bacterium
ATCCTCGCCGGGGTGCGCGTGGGGGAGACCATCGGCTCCTCGGCGGGGGGCGTCGCTGCCGTACCCGAGGCCCGCCGCTACGCTTGTCTTAGGCCTGCGCTCCGTACAGTGCGCCGACGATGACGCCGAACAGCACGTGGAGCATGAAGAACCCCATCACCGTCATGAGCGGGTAGTTCATTCCGAAGAACCCCGGCGGGTCGAGCAGCTCTTCGTCCGGCGTGGCGCTCCCGCCGGCGAGCGCCGGCACCAACTGGCCCTGCGTCGAGCGCATGCGCGGGTGGAGCATGGGCATCATGCCGAGCACGACCCCGACAATGAGCGCGTGACCGAGGCCGAAGATCGCGCCGTACGCGGCGCCCTGGCCGGCCGATGTCACGTCGACGGCGTCCGCCAGCCCGCCATGGACAACCCCGAACGCGACGCTCATCATCGTGTGCGCCATCAACCCCACGCCGTACGCGGCAGCCCCGACCGGTGCCACCATGGTGCCGAGCAGCAGGAGCAGGTTCATCTTCATCTGCTTCGGCATCATCCAGATCGCCATGTAGAGCACGACGATCATCGCCGTGCCTCCGGCGAGTCCTCCCAGTATTGAAACACCGATGTTCATGTTAGTCCTCTCTTGATCTGTTCACGGTTCCACCGTGCTCGTTGTTTCCGGTGTTGGTCGAATTACCCTTTGCTCAGGCGGCGCGGACGCTGATCGCGGCGACGCGCGGCCGCCCCGGCAGTTGCACCGGCCGAGCACACAGCATGCAGGCCCACTCGCCGTCACGAGCGTTAAAATACGCCGCGCCTCCGCATCGACGGCATGCGTGCGGGCTCACCCGTCCACTCGTTCCTACTGCCATGACCGATACCTCCTTCGCTGATACCCCGGTGGGGTACTCGCATCATCGCGCAGCGACGCAATCGCCACTGTGATGGTGATCACGCTGGGGGGAGGAGTTCTCGATCTCAATGAATTGCTGGTCGATGTGGCGTGACGCGCGGAGGGGCGTGCGTCAGTCCGTTCAGCGGTGCACGATCTCGAGCGGGCGCTCGTAGAGAGGATCGCCGAGCTGGTTGAGCGATGCGGCGAGCGCCGATGCGATGGCGTCCGCGCCGGTGCGCGCACCATCGAACGTGACCAGAATGCGTGGCGGGTCCTCGGAAAGCATCCGGTCCACGCCCTGTACTCCATCGACGTGGGTCAGAGAATCGATGACGGGCGTGGCGCAGTAGCTTTCGTCGCAGCGGAGGCTCTTGGATCGCAGATCGACCGCGTTCCTGCCCGACGGCCTGACCTCGAGCGCGTGATCGCGCGCAACGGTGGTGACCAAGCGCACCTTGGGCGGGGGGTCGGCGCCGTCGGTGCCGCTGGACGCCGCCCGCACGTACTCCTGCATGAGGTCCTTGCTCAACTGCCCGGTGTAGATGGCCCGAACGACGCCATCGGCATCCACGAAGACGCTCTGTGGCAGACCGAAGACGCCATACGCGTCTGCGACGACGAGCGTGGGGTCCATCCCGACGCGGAACGCCGGTGCGTCGAGTTGGTTGAGGAAGCGCTTCGCGGCCGCAGAGTCCTCACCGGCGTTAATCGCGACGACGTTAAGGCGGCCCGCCCCGGCGTCCTGTTGCAGCGCCTTCAGGTCCGGCAGTTCGGCGACGCAGCTCGTGCACCACGTGGCCCAGAAGTTGATAATCGTCGGCTGTCCCCGCAGATCACTGAGCCGCACTGGTGTGCCATCAGGGCTGACGCCGATGAAGTCGCGGGCGAGCTGCCCTTTCTTCACGCCGACCTTCTGGACCGATCCCGGCGGCGTGTCGGCGAGCGTCGCCCGCGGCGTCGACGCGCTTGTTCCCCGGCCGATGAGGACGTACGCACCCGCCGCAAGCGCCAGCACTGGCACGGCGATCAGGGCTCTTCGCCAGTCGACCAGGCGTCTTGTCATCATCGGCGCTTACCCTCTGCCGTCCTCACGAACTTGCCCCCGGCTCGCTGCGGCAACACTCCTCAGTGAAGAACGATAACCGCGGCGATGGCGTTCGTTCGCTGCTCAGCCCCGGCCAAACATCCTGGCCAGCGCGCCTCGCTTCCGGGCCGGCTCACGTGTCAGGGTCGCGGCGGGCGGCGGCGCGTGCCGGTCGAGGTGCGCGCGCAGCTTCGCGTCGGACTGGTAGCCGCCCGTCCGCGACACCGGCTTGCCATCGCTGAACAATATGAGTGCCGGGATGTTTGAGATGCGCATGCGGCGCGCCGTTTCGGGGTTGCCATCGGTGTTCACCTTCGCGAACCTGACGCGTCCCGCGTACTCCTTCGCCAGACGTTCCACGACGGGCGCTACTGCCCTGCACGGACCGCACCAGTCAGCGTAGAAGTCCACGAACAGAAGCCCGTTCTCGGCCACCGTCGCGTCGAACGTATCGTCATACAGCTCCTCGACCCACTTGCTCATCGTTGCTCCTTGCGTCAACTGCTCGCGGCCTGCCGCGTCTGGGCCAGCAATTGCTTCATCTCGCCGTACGTCATGCCGCCGTGCTTGACGACGCGCACGACGCCATGCTCGTCGATGAAGAAGCTGTGTGGCAGGCCGTTGGGCAGCTTGTAGGCGTTGGTCACGTCCTCGTTCGTGTCGAGCGCGAATTTGAAGTATCGCAGCCCGAGCGCGTCGGAGAAGCGCTTCGCCGTGCCCCGGCTCTCCATCTGGTTGACGCCGAGGACGACGAAGTCGTCCGGGTTCTCCTTCGCGAGGCGGTCCATGTCGGGCATCTCGGCCTCACAGGTGGTGCACCACGACGCCCAGAAGTTCAGCAGCACCGTCTTGCCACGGAAGTCACTGAGCTTCGCCGCGTTACCGTCGTAGTCGGCGAGGAGGAAGTCCGGCGCGGGCCGGCTCTGCCGCGGCGCCGCGCCGTCGGCCTTGATGACGCCGGTCTGCACCCTGTTCCCGCTCGCGTCGACGGCCGTGTCGGTTGCGAATGGGTCGGCGAAATAGACGATGAGCCCCGCAAGCGCGGCGAGGACGCCAGCCGTGATGAACCAGCTCCTGTGCTGACCCAGCCAGCGCTTGGCACGCCCACCGGCGGCCGGAGCCGCCTGCTTCGCGCCCGGCTTGCCCGTCTTCCGTCTGGATGTAGACATCGTTTTCGCTCCTTGCGGGGAGAGTTCGGACTGATCGTGCGCTCGCGGCTGCCCACCGTTCCGTGATCGCGATCACATTCGGGGCACCGGTTTCGACGCCACACTGGAACCATGAGTGTGCTCCGAATCTACGTTTCCTCCGGTTGCCTGTCCTGCCGGCGAGCGCGGGACATCGCGTCGTCCCTGCGAGGCAGCTATCCGCACGTCCAGGTCGAGGTCATTGACGCCGAAGGCTCGCCCGAGGGCTCTCTCCCCGAATCCGTGGTCGCGTTTCCCGCGTATGTCCTGGACGGGGCGTTGATCTCGCTCGGCAACCCGAATCTCATAACGCTGCGCGGGCAACTCGCCACGCTGGCGCTGGGCGAGAGTTGATACCATGCCGGCGATGAGACTCCTCGGACGCCTTGGCCGCCGGCCGCGCGACGTGCAGCCCGCGGTCCCCGGGCAGACCACGAAGATCGGCTACCTCACGTCGACCGACCTCTTTCGCGGCCTCGACGACGCGGAGATGCACGAGATCGACCGCATGACGACGATGACCACGTGCAGGGCGGGCCGCGTCTTCTACACGCCTGGCGAGTCGGGCGAGGTGCTGTTCGTCCTGAAGAAGGGCAACGTGCAGCTCTATCGCATCGCCCCGGATGGCAAGCGGCTCGTGATCGGCGCGCTCCGCGCCGGCGCCGTGTTCGGCGAGATGGGCCTGATCGGCCAGGGCATGTACGACACGTTCGCCGAGGCGTCCGAGGACTGCACGTTGTGCGTCATGTCGCGGTCTGATGTCGAAATGCTCGTGGCGTCCAAACCCGCCTTCGCGATCGGACTGCTCGAACTTATGGGGCAGCGGCTGCAGGACGTCGAATCGTCGCTCGAACGCATCGCATTCCGCAGCGTGGCGTCGCGCCTCGCGTCGCTGCTGCTCGTCTTGCGAGACCGAAACGACGAGGTGTGCGGCCTCTCGCACCAGAACCTCGCCGATCGCATCGGCACTCACCGCGAGACGGCGACGCGCGCCCTGAACGACTTCCGCGGCGCGGGCATCGTCGAAATCGGCCGGGAGCGGGTCCGCATCCTCGACGTCGAGCGGCTCCAGGCGATCGTGGACGAGGCCGGGGCATAGGGAATCGCGCTCAGATCTGGCTGAACCCGAAGAAGTCAAGATAGCGGTTGAAGATCGTCATCTCGTGCGTGAACACCAGCACGCCCACGAACATGACGAGTGCGCCGGTTGCGATCTCCAGCGCCGGCAACGCCCCGCGTATGCGCCGCAGGAACGCCGTCACGGGCACGAACGCGAAGGCCGTGATCAGGAACGGTAGCCCGAGCCCCAGCGAGTACACGAACAGCAGGTAGGCGCCGTGCGCCACCGTGCTTCCGGAGGCAGCGAGGGTAAGGATCGCCCCCAGCACCGGTCCGATGCACGGCGTCCAACCGATCGAGAACGCCGAGCCGACGCCGAACGACTTCATATACGCCGCGCCGTTGAGCCAGCGCCGCTCTCCGGCGGTCGCGGCGCCCGGCTCCATTGCGGCGACGATCGGCGGACTTGATGTCTGCAACGTGTATGTCTGGTAGAGCCACGGGAGGCGAATGATGCCGACCAGGTTCAGCCCCATCACGATGAGAAACAGGCCGGCGATCTTCTCGAAGGTCGACAGGTTGTCCCGCACGGCGTAGCCGAAGAGCCCGATCGACGCGCCCAGGAACGTGAACACCGTCGTAAACCCGAAGACGAAGAACGCTGCGTGAACGATCGTCTCGCGCCGGTGCGCGGCCCCCTCGATGCGCCCGGTCGTGCCGGTCAGGTGGGCAAGGTACGCCGGCACGAGCGGCAGGACACAGGGCGAGAGGAACGACAGCGTGCCCGCCGCGAACGCGAACGCGAAGCCCCATGGTCCGTCCAGGAAACCCACCCAGTTCTCGGTAAGCATGACGGGATTGTGCGCGCCCGCGGGCCGACCGTCCGTGAGGAAGATCACACGTCGTCGATTGGCCCATGTGATCTCGATCACGGAGGCGATCGATACCGGGCGCGTAGAAAGGAGAGGCGATCCGACGCGATGCGCCAGGTGCGGACGGGAGGCGGTCGATGAACCAGCCAGTACGACTTGCCAGTGCGACGCTGGGAGCCTATCTGCTCGGCAGCGTTCAGAGCGCCGACATCGCCGCACGGCTGGCCGCCCGAGGCGGCGGTTCCGAGCGCAGGGATCTCCGCGCGGAAGGCACCGGCAACCCCGGCGGGCTCAACGCGGCGAAGCTGCTCGGCACCCGCTGGGGGCTGGGCGTCATGGCTGCCGACATCGCGAAGGGAGCGATCGCGTCGGCGCTGGGACGGCGCATCGCTGGAGACAACGGCGCATACGCGGCCGGGACCGCGGCGGTCCTGGGCCATTGCCTGCCGATATGGTCAGGATTTCGCGGCGGCAAGGGCATCGCCACCAGCGCCGGCAGCGCGGCCATCTGCTTCCCGGCGTACATGCCCGTCGACATCACCGTCGCGGGTGCCACGCTCAGCCTGTCGCGCGGCAGCGCGAACCGCGTGGCGTATGTGTCGTCGTCGATCTTCTTCATTGCGTCGGTGCTCTGGTGGCGCGGCCGGCGACGAAATCTCTGGGGACCGGTGCCTACGTGGGGACTGCCGGCGTACGCCGCCCTGACAGGTGGCCTCATCTCGTGGCGTTTTCGCGCCGCGCCGAAGCGCCCGGCGCCAGTCGATCGCCCGGGTGCGGCGGTGGTGGCCGCATGATCGGGGACGTCGCCGTCGTCACGGATTCGGCGTCGTATCTCCCTGAGACGCTGCGCCGCCGCTACGGAGTACGCGTCGTGCCCATGTCCGTCACGATTGACGGCCGCGATTACCGCGAAGGCGTCGATCTGGATGCCGGCCTGTTCTATTCGATCCTTGAGCGCGCGAGCGTGGTGGCGACATCGCAGCCGTCGCCTGGGATCATCCTTGAGGCGTACCGGGCCGCCGCCGCCGAGGGCGCGGCATCGATCGTCTCAATCCATATCGGTGCTGCGCTCTCCGGCACGCTGCAGTCGGCGCGGCTCGCCGCGTCGATGTCGCCGATCCCGGTCACCGTCATCGACAGCGGCCAGGCGTCGTTCGCCGAAGGGCTCGTCGTGTGGGAGGTGATCGACGCTCTGGCCCGCGGCGTGGACGCTGCCTGCGCGCCGGACGTCGCCCGCGCGGCGTCGGCGCGTGTCGGCAACACGTTCGTCGCAAAGGCGCTGGACTTGCTGCGCCGCGGCGGGCGGCTCGAGAAAGGAGCGAGTGCCGACGCCGCGGTCCCTGTGCTCGTGTACAGCGATGGAGCCGTGCGCGTTAGCGGGAGCGCGGACACAGTGGACCGCGCCGTGGAGCTGATGGCCGGGACGATACGCGAGGCCGCGGCAACGGCTCGGCACGGCCTCCGCGTCGGCATTGGTCATGGGGCGGCGGAGCCCATCGCGTGCGAATTACGCCGCCGCGTCCGGAACATGCCCGGCGTCAACGAAGTGATCGAATACGTGGTCGGACCGAGCGTCGGCGCGCACACCGGCGCCGGCACCGCCGGTGCCGTCTACATCGACCGGGCTTCCGATGAGGTTTGACTTCGACCTCATCGTCATCGGTGCCGGCTCGGCTGGAATGGCCGCGGCGGACATAGCCCCGCGCATGAGAGTGCGTGCGGCCCTGGTCGAGCGCGGACGCGTCGGCGGTGACTGCCTGTGGACCGGCTGCGTCCCGAGCAAGGCGCTCATCGCGTCGGCGCGGCTGGCGCACCGCATGCGTCATGCTGACGCCCTGGGCCTCGAATCGACGTCGCCCGTCATCGATACGCGGCGTGTGCTGGCGCGCGTGCGCGGCGTGCAGGCCGACATCGCTGCCAGGAGCGACAACGAAGAGCGCATCGCGCGGCAGGGCGTCACCGTCCTGCACGGCGAGGCCGAGATCGTTGATGCCCACGAGGTTTCCGCTGACGGCCGTCGGTTCTCGGCGCGTTTCATCCTGATCGCGACGGGGTCGCGGCCGGCCGCGCCTCCGATCGACGGACTGCCTGACGTTGGCTTTCTCACTAGCGCGACGCTGTTCACGCTCGACGAGCTCCCGCCGTCGCTTCTGGTCGTCGGAGGTGGCCCGATCGCCATCGAGATCGCGCAGGCGATGGCGCGCCTCGGCACGCGCGTCACCGTGCTGGAAGCGCTTCCGCGCATCCTCACCGCTGAAGAGCCGTCGCTCAGCGACCGTATGCGACGCACCCTCGAACGGGAGGGCGTCGTCGTTGAGGTCGGCGTGTCGCTGCGCCGCGCTCACGTCGACCAGGGCCGGAAGGTGCTGGTGGGCGTCGTCGACGGAACCGAACGCGCGTGGTCGGCCGGCGAGATCCTGGTCGCCACAGGCCGCTCGCCCAACATCGAGTCGCTTGGCCTCGACGCCGCTGGCGTCTCCTTCAGCGCGCGCGGCGTGTCGGTCGACGAGCGCCTGCGCACCAGCGTGCCATCCATCTTCGCGGCGGGCGACGTCGCCGGCCGTTACCTGTTCACTCACAGCGCCGTCGCGGAGGCGGCGACCGCGCTGCGCAACATGTTCTACCCCGGCTCGAAGGCGGCGCCGGCATCGGTACCGTGGACCACCTTCACCGACCCGGAGTTGGGTCATGCTGGCATGACGAGCGACGAGGCGAGTCGGACGCTCGGCGAGGACAACATACTCGTCTTCCGCGAGTCGCTCGCTGACTCCGACCGGGCTCGCACCGAGGGCCAAGAAGGCGAGATCGTGCTCGTCACTGACACGGAGTACCGGCTGCTCGGGGCGCACGTGCTGGCTCCTGGAGCCGGCGACATGATGGGAAACCTCGCGAACGCGATCGAGCGTGGCGCGCGACTGACGCCCGAATTCGCGAACACGATCCAGGTCTACCCGACGACCGCGTTCTCGCTCACCCAGGCCGCGGCACAGGCGACGTACCGCCAGCTCGATCGCCCGTTCCTCCGCGCGATGCGGCGGATGGGCGAGCTGGTCCATTGAATCAGCGGTAACACAGAGAAAGGAAGAGAGGATGCAGAAGTTCGCGATTATTCTCCAGGCCGGGCCCGGCACGCAGGAAAGCCATGCCCGCATGTTCCACAGCATGGTCTACTCGAAGGAGCTGCGCGAAGCCGGTCACGATGTGCGGCTGATCTTCGATGGCGCGGCGACGGAGTGGCTGGCGAAGTGGGGCGACCCCCAGGACGCCGACGACCGCGGCATGGGCGGGTTCTTCACGCAGTTGAAGGACGCGGGGCTCGCGTACGCCGTGTGTGACTTCTGCTCCACGTCGTTCAAGGTGCACGGCAAGCTGCAGAGCACGGGTGAGCCTCTTGACGCCGAGTACCTTGGTCATCCGAGCATCGCGCGCCTCGCCGGCGATGGGTTTCAGCTCATCGTGCTGTAGTCCATCGACTGTATGAGTCAGCAGCTGCACCACACGCCTTCGATCGCCGCGCGGTTCGTCCCGGTCGTAACGCGCGGCCAAATGCGCGAGGTTGACCGGCTCATGATCGACGAGTACGGCGTCAGCCTCGTGCAGATGATGGAGAACGCCGGCCGGAATCTCGCCGAGCTGGCGGGTCGGATGCTGGGCGGGCTGTCTGGACGCCGCATCTGCTTCGTCGCCGGCGGCGGCAACAACGGCGGCGGCGCGCTCGCGGCCGCCCGGCACGCCAGCAACCGCGGCGCCCGGGTCGATGTCGTGTTGTCGGCCGAACCATCGCGGCTTGGCGCCATGCCCGCGCATCAGCTCGCGTCGCTGGCGGCGATGGCGGTCATCCCGCAGGCGGCCGGTGTGGGTTTGCCCGAGGCCGATCTGTACGTCGACGGCATTGTGGGCTACAGCCTGCGTGGAGCGCTGCGCGGGCGAGCCAGAGATCTCGCCGGCGCGCTCAACGCCGCGCCCCAACCGGCGCTGAGCCTCGACGTGCCAACTGGACTCGACGTGGATACCAGCGAGGCGGATGCGGAGACCGTCCGGGCCTCGGCTACGCTGGCGCTCGCGCTTCCCAAACAGGGATTGCTCGTCCCTGCAGCGCGGCCGTTCGTGGGGGAGCTGTACATGGCGGACATCTCGGTGCCGTCGGCGTTGTACGACCGCCTGGGCGTGTCAGTGGGGCCGATGTTCTCGGACGACACGCTACTCCATCTCGCGACCACTCCTTAACGTGTCGGCCGAACGGCTGGAGCGGCTCGGTCCGGCCCTGTGATCGTGATCACAGGTCCAGCGGCACGCGGACCGGTACGCTGACGTTGCCGTCGAGCGCCGTTGCACGTGCGCGCGGCTGCAGCGTGGCCGAGAGGTGTGTGCGTGACGTCAATGATGCAAACCGGCACAACGCCGATGGAGTCGTTCACGTGCACGCGCTGCGCACGGAACCGCAGCGTCA
>CAYJMJ010000078.1:9629-13918 GCA_964371095.1 uncultured Dehalococcoidia bacterium
CGATGCTGCGGCGGTCGTTCTTCACTGCGCTGGTGGTAGGCACGCTCCTCACCCTCATCAACCAGGGAAGCACCCTTGCGCAGGGCAACTTCTCGGCCCGCCTCTACTGGACGATTCCCGTGACGTACTGCGTGCCGTTCCTCGTGGCCACGTGGGGCGCGCTGGGTAACGCCCGCCAACGCCCCTGACTTCTCTCATTGCGACGATGCCGTGGTTTCCACATGCCGCTCGAGTCGCCCGCCCGCCGCCCGCTCCGTCGAGTCCAGCCGGCCGAACGCGACCAGCGCGCCGGATGCGGCGAGCCCGGGCCTGGCTTAGCACCAGACCCGGGCCGGCCGCATCACGAGGGAGGAGGACGTCAACTTCCCGCTGGAACGAGCGAGCCCACCATGCCCGACGTGCGGTGGTACTTGCACACGTACGGCACTGCGTCCTTGTCGACCTTGATCTGGACGGTGATCGCCTCACCTGGTGCCACGTCCATATCGATGCCCTGGCTGGCGATCGTTACGTTGTGCAGAGCCTGACCGGTGTTCTTTACGTTCATCGTGACCGCACCGGGCTGGACACCCGTTTCGCAGGTCGGCGCGAAGAAGAAGTCCCCGGCTTCGATCGCCAGCGTCGAGCCCGTCGCCGCGGCCGATCCGTGATCGCTGACGTTGCCCGTGAGCCCGCTATTCGCGGGACATGAGGCGGACGCCGCCGGCTCCGTGACTGCCGCACTCGCCACCGTCGTGCTGCTCGGCGCCGGCGACGGCGCGCCCTTGCCGCTACCGCCGCCCGTGCAGGCCCCGGCAACGAACGTGACGGCGACGATGCCGCTCCCGATCGCCCGGCGTGAAATGATCACTGGACCTTCACCTCGACCTTGTCCGACACCATGGGGTCCAGGGGCGCATGCCCGTTATCGGTCAGGAGCGCGATCAGCGCGTGGGTCGATCCTTGCGCGAGGCCGGCCGTCGAGGCGTGGAAGACGGTCGTGCAACTCATGCCGGCCATGGTGGCCATCCCCATCATCGGCCCGGACGTCGTGTCAAGGTTGACGTGCCAGTGGCCGTAGCCGACAACCGCCGGCTTGCCAAAGAGGTCACAGCTGAAGTTGAAGTTCTGGACCTCGACGACGATATCAAAGGCACCGGAGACGGTGTCGCCAGCCTTCGGGCTGACGATCTTGATCGATGGCTTGCCGGCCGCTGTGGCGTCCTTGATCTCGGGCTGGGGACTCGTGGGTTCGTAGTCAATGGTTACCGACGCGGCGTTCTCGTGCACCTCGGCGTGGTCGTCCTGCGCCGGCACAACGGTCAGCGTGTGCATGCCAGGCTTGACGTTCTGCAGCGATATCGTCGTTTGCGGCGTGCACTCCATGTCGATCAGCGACTTGTCGATCTCGGTGTGATAGTGCCCCTTGCCTTCTTGCACGGGCTTGCCGGCCAGGTCGCAGGTCAGGTCGAAGCCGGTCGCTGCGATGTCGAGCGTAACCTCGTTCGCCGTGATGACCGCGCCGTTGGCTGGCGAGGTGATCGCGACCTTCATCTTGTCGGCCCCGGGCTGCATCGGCATCATTGCCGGCGTGGCCGTGCTCGCATCGGCCGTCGCCGGCGCCTTCACGGCGGCCTGCGTCGCCGCGGGCCTGGATGTTGGTGTGGCGCTGCTGCTGCCGCCTCCGCACGCGGCAGCGATGAGTGCCGTGCCGGCGACGGCCAGCACGAGGTACGGAATCGGGATCTTCACGATGCCTCCTTCGTTTCTCCAACTTGACGTCGAGCGACAGCATGCGCCCCCCGGCGGCGCCGCTCTGTGACCGCGATCACCGAAGGCGTTCGTTCTCGTGGACGGACTTCACGTCGTTGCGTGAGTTCGATCACACTTCGCCGGGCCGCCGGCAGCTACCCTGATGACGGAGTAGTGGAGGAGCGGACTGGTGTCACACACTGAGATCACGATGTACGGGACGCTCTGGTGCGGCGACTGCAAGCGCGCCAAGCAGTTCTTTGGTGAGCAGCGCGTTCACTACGACTTCGTCGACATCGACGGCGACGCCGACGGAATGCGCGTGGTCGAGGAGGCAAACGGCGGCAAGCACGTCATCCCCGTGATCAAGTTCGGGGACGGAGCGATTCTCATCGAGCCGTCAAACGCCGAACTGGCGAAGCAACTCGGACTCCAGACTACGGCGAAGCGCACGTTCTACGACCTGATCGTCGTCGGCAGCGGCCCGGCCGGCCTCACCGCCGCGCTCTACGCCGCGCGCGAAGGCATCGATACCCTGGTGATCGAGCGAGCGGGCGTCGGCGGCCAGGCCGGCGTCACGGAGCGGCTCGACAACTTCCCGGGCTTCCCCGAAGGTGTGACTGGTGCCGAATTCGCCGACCGCCTGCGCCGTCAGGCCGAACGGTTCGGCGTCGAGATCCTCTCTGCCCAGGACGTCGCCGTCGTCAAGACGCATTGCGAGTCGCCCGGGTGCGTCTACAGGACGGCGCGGACGGCGGACGGCAGCGAGTACAGCGCCTACGCGGTGCTGCTCGCGCTCGGATCGACGTATCGGCGTCTTGACGTGCCTGGCGAGGAAGACTTCATCGGCGCCGGCGTGCACTTCTGCGCGACGTGCGACGGCGCGTTCTACCGCGACAAGGATGTGCTGGTCGTTGGCGGCGGTAACTCCGCCGGTGAGGAGAGCATCTTCCTCACGAAGTTCGCGAAGAAGGTGACGATCGTCACGAAAGACCCTCAGCTCTCGGCCAGCAGGGTGATCGTGGAGAAGGTCCAGGCGCACCCTCAGATCGAAGTCGTCGCGAGCGCGACCCCCGTCGCGTTCCGGGGCAACGGCAAGCTCGATACGGTCGTCCTCAAGAACACCTTGACGGGCGAGCTCACCGAGACCCACCCGAACGGCGTCTTCGTGTTCATCGGTCTCTCGCCCAACACCGCGATCGTCGCGAAGGACGTGACGCTCGACGAGCGCGGCTTCATCGAAACCGACGCGGCGCTGCAGACGAACGTGGCCGGAGTCTTCGCGGCCGGCGACTGTCGGGCCGGCAGCACGAAACAGGCCGCCTCGGCGGCAGGCGAAGGCGCCGCGGTGGCGCTATCGATCCGGCGCTACCTGCAACCGCTCACGAGCGGCATGCCGGACCGCGGAGCACCCGTCGACACTTTAGCCGGCTGACGCTCGGGCCTGTTGTCAAGTCCGGCGGCCACGGGCTGCGGCCGTGAGCTGGATCCGCGTGCGGAAGGCACCGGCAACCCCGACGCGCTGAACCGCCTCACGATGACCGACGGCACCGGCACGACGAACTTCACGTACGATGCTCTGAACCGGCCGACGTACATCTCCGATGGCTCGGCGAACGTCGTGGGCTACGGCTACGATGCGGCCGGCCGCCGGACGTCGATCACGTACCCCGGCAGCACCGGCACGGTGACCTACGGCTACGACAACGCCAACCGGCTCACCACCGTGACCGACTGGCTGAACGTCGCTACGTCATATACGTACGACGCCGCGAACAGGCTCTCGAGCACCACGCTCGGCAACGGCCTCATCAGCGACCGCACGTACGATGACGCGAACCGGCTGCTCACCCTGGTCAACCGGAACGGCCTGACGCCCATTTCTTCCTACACATACACCCTCGATAACGTGGGGAATCGCAGCCAGGTAGTCGATACTACTGGTACGACGACGTACGGCTACGACGGCCTGTATCGCCTGACCGGGACGACGTACCCGAACCTGGACGTGCAGAGCTACACGTACGACCAGATGGGGAACCGGCTGACGAAGGTGCACAACGGCACGCCCACGAACTACACCTACGACGACGCCGGGCAGATGACGGCCGCGGGCGGCACGTCGTACACGTACGACAACAACGGCAACACGGCCACCGCCGGCGCCGACACGTACACCTGGGACTCCGCGAACCGCCTCGCCGGCACGACGCTCGGAGGCGTGACGTCGACGTACGGCTATAACGGCGCTGGGCTGCGCACGTCGCGGACGATCGGCGGCGTGACGGTGATGTACGCGTGGGACCTGACAGGCAGCTTGCCGAACGTCCTCCAGGACACGGCGGGCAACAAGTACGTCTACGGCCTCGACCTGATCTCGAAGACGAACGGCGTCACGCAGGAGTATTACCTGACCGACGGTCTCGGCTCGACGACCGGCATCACCGACAACTCCGGCACCGTGACGGGAACGTACGAATACGACGTGTTCGGCGCCGTGCGGGCGCAGACCGGCACGACGACGGAGTGGTCGTACACCGGCGAGCAGAACGACCCGA
>CAYJMJ010000079.1:0-8331 GCA_964371095.1 uncultured Dehalococcoidia bacterium
AGGTATCCGCCAGCTGAACGTCGCGCAGCGGGCCGCGCTATCGGATCTGGGGATCCAACTGTAAGGACGGAGAACTGGGGATCTCTCCGCAGGCCGCTCCTGGGGTTACGGCTTCTAGCCTCCAGCCTCCAGCCTCCAGCCTCCAGCCTCCAGCCTCCAGCTTCTGGCCTCTGGCGCGCCAAGCGCCACCTACGCGTACTCCCCCAGGTAGGTGCCGCCGATGATGTGGATGTGGCCGTGCGCCTGGCTCTGCATGGCGTCATAGCCGAAGTTGCTGAGGAGCCGGAAGCCGTTCGGGCAGTGCTGGGCGCCCATCTCGGCGGCGACACGCGAGACTTTCGCCATCGCGTCGGACGTCCACAGCTCGCCCTGCGCCATGTGCTCGCGCGGGACGGCGAGCAGCATCACCGGCACCCAGTTCAGGCGATTGCGAAACACGACGACATCCTCGTCTTCGTGCACGATGGCGGCCGGTTCGCGGTGAGCGATGATCTCACAAAACACGCAGTAAAACGACATAGCGACTTAGAGGTTAGACGTTGGAAGTTCGATGCGACAGCCCGCGACCTGTCTCCCTCTCCGACCTCCGACCTCCGACCCCTAACCTCTAACCTCTAACATCTAACATCCATCCGCCCTACACTGGGGCATGGCCGATGTCCGTCCGTTTCGCGCGCTGCGCTACGACCCGGCGCACGCCGACCCCGCCCTTGCGATAGCTCCGCCCTACGACGTCATCTCGCCCGAACTACAGGCCGACCTGTACGATCGCAGCGCCTACAACGTCGTCCGCATCGAATACGGCGAGCAACGGCCGTCCGATGACGCCGATGGCAATCGTTACACCCGTGCCGCCAACGACATCGAGATGTGGCTCCGTGCCGGAGTGCTGACGCGGGACGCGCCGCCGGCGATCTACGCCTATCGCCAGGAATTCGAGTGGGCCGGCCGGCGTCACGCGCGCACGGCCTGGTTCGCCGCGGTCCGCCTGGAGGAGTGGGAGAAGGGCGTCATCAGGCCTCACGAGCACACGCTCTCGGGGCCGAAGGCTGACCGACTCGACCTGCTGCGTGCCACGCGGACGCAGATCAGCCCCGTGTATTGCCTCTTCCGGGCGCGGCCAGCCGCCCCTGCGATGGCGGCCGTCGACGGCGAGCCGCTCTACGACTTCGAGGTCGACGGTCAGCGGCACGTGGTCTCGGCCGTGCGCGATCTCGCTCTGCAGCAGCGCCTCGCCGCGCATTTGGCGGAGTGCGACGTCTACATCGCGGACGGCCACCATCGGTACGAAACCGCGCTGAACCACCGGAACGAGGTGCGCGCGCTCGCCACAAACTGGACCGGCGACGAGCCCGAGAACTTCGTACTCATGGCGCTCACGGACGCCGCGGACCCCGGCCTGCTCGTCCTGCCGACGCACCGCATCGTGACGCCGCCAGCGTTTCCGGACGACGCGCTCGATCGCATCGCGCAATTCTTCGATGTGACACCGGCCGCCGCGCAGCGCGGCGATCGCCTCGCGTCGCTGGTCGAGCACGTCGCGCGGGCGGGCGGCGGCACTACCGCCTTCGGCGTCGCCGGCCTCACTCGAAAGGCGCGCCACCTGCTCGTGCTGCGCGACCGCGCAGGGATCGAGGCGCTCATGCCCCCCGCCGAGCCGGCGGCGTGGAAGCGGCTCGACGTCAACGTGCTCCAGTACGGCATCATCGCGCACGTCTTCGGCATCGATGCCGCGGCGCTCGCCGCGGGGGGCGCCGTCGCCTACACGCAGGATCCCGTCGAGGCGGTGGAGGCCATCGAGGCGGAGCGCACCCGCGTGGCGTTCCTGCTCAATGCCACGCCCGTCGCCCAGGTGCTCGCCGTCGCCGACGCCGGCGGCCGCATGCCGCAAAAGAGCACGTACTTCTACCCGAAGCTGCCGACGGGACTGGTGATGAACGCGCTCACCGGCTGACGCCGCCGCGTCCCCCCCCCGTCCATTTGCCCGCTCACACCCTTTGGCGTACAAAGACAGCGCTTCCATCCCGTCACTGTGGCGGCGCCGCCGCCGGAGAGGAGCCATCGATGGCGAAGAAGGTGGTCCTGGCGTACTCGGGCGGGCTTGACACGTCCGTCGGCATCCGCTGGCTCAAGGAGGAGCGTGGATACGACGTCATCGCGCTGACCATCGACCTCGGCAACGAGAAGGATCTCCAGACCGTCGAGAAGCGCGCGTATGAGATCGGCGCGATCAAGGCGCTCGTGCGCGACGGCAAGCAGCCGTTCATCGACTACTTCGCCTTCCTGGCGCTGATGTCCGGCGCCGTGTACGAGGGCCAGTACCTGCTCGCCACGGCCATCGGCCGCCCGCTGATCGCCAAGATGCTCGTCGACGTCGCGCGGGAGGAAGGCGCCTCCGCCATCGCCCACGGCTGCACCGGCAAGGGCAACGACCAGGTGCGCTTCGACGTCAGCACGCGGGCGCTTGCGCCCGACCTCGAGATCATCGCGCCGGTGCGGGAACACCGCATGAGCCGCGAGGAGCAGATCGAGTGGGCGGCCGCCCGCGGCGTGCCCGTGCCGGCGACGAAGGCCAGCCCGTACAGCACCGACGAGAACCTCTGGGGCCGCAGCATCGAGGCCGGCATGCTGGAGGATCCCTGGGTCGCGCCGCCGGAGGAGATCTACGCGTGGACGCGCTCGGTCAAGGACGCGCCCGACACGCCGCGCGAAATCGAGATCGGATTCCTGCACGGCCGGCCGGTGACGCTCGACGGGCACGAGATGGACGGCGTGACCCTCGTGCAGACGCTGAACCAGTGGGCGGGCGAGCACGGCGTCGGCCGGACCGACCTGGTCGAGGACCGGCTGATCGGCATCAAGTCGCGCGAGATCTACGAGGCGCCGGCGGCCTGGACCCTGCACAACGCCCACGAGGCGCTCGAGCAGATGACGCTCTCCAAGCCGCAGCTTCGGACGAAGAACTCGTTGCGGCAGGAGTACGCGGACCTTATCTACAACGGGTTGTGGTTCACGGCGCACCACCAGGACCTCGCCGCGTACGTGGCCAGCACGCAGCGCCACGTGTCGGGCGAGGTGCGCATGCGGCTCCACAAGGGGCAGGCTGTCGCCATCGGCAAGAAATCGCCGAAGAGCCTGTACAGCTACGCGCTCGCGACGTACGACCGCGGCGACCAGTACGACCAGGGGAGCGCGGTCGGATTCATCAACATCTGGGGGCTGCCGGTGGCGCAGCAGGCGCGGACGCAGTTGCTCGCGGAGGGCGAAGCGCCGTTCCAGCTCGGCGCCTCGGAGCCCGAGCCAGGCAAGGAAGCGTAACAGTGGGACTGTCATGGACGCGGTGCGGGCTCGGCCTGGCGATGGCGTTCGCCGCCGCCTCGCCGCTCGTCGGCGCCTGCGGCGACGACGCGATCGCGAAGCCGCCCGCGGCCGCCGTGGCAACCGCCGACGCGATCTCACGCGAGGTGCAGATCGGCGCGCCCGATGATTCCGGGGAGGGCGGCGAGGGTGAGTCGCACGAAACGGTGCTGCTCAACGGCCACGTCTTCGGTGCCGGCCCAACGGGTATTGTGCTGGCGCACATGCGGCCGGCCGACCAGACCGCCTGGTTCCCGTTCGCCGCGGATCTCGCCGCGACGGGCCGCTTCACGGTATTGACGTTCGATTTCCGGGGCTACGGCACGTCGGCTGGCGAAAAGGCATTCGACAGGCTGGACACTGATCTCTCTGCCGCGCTCGCCTACATGCGCGAGACGCTCAAGGTCGACAGGGTGTTCCTCGTCGGCGCGAGCATGGGCGGGACCGCGGCGCTCCTCGTCGGCGCGCGCGAGCGGGTGGCCGGCCTGGTCTCGATCTCGTCGCCGGCCCAATTCGAGATGCTGGACGCCCTTTCGGCCGAGCCGCGGATCGCCGTGCCGCAACTGTTCGTCACGAGCGAGGACGATGTGCCGGCGCGGCGCAGCCTGGAGCAGCTCGTCAAGGCGGCGCGCCGGCCGGTCGAGCAGCAGGTCTACGACGGCAGCGCGCACGGCACCGACCTCTTCGCGGGGCCCCATGCCGCCGAACTCGAGGGGCGCATCATCGAGTTTCTCAGCGCAAATTAGCCCTCACGGACGGCCGCGCGCCCATCGCGACGCCGGGGTTGCCGCCGCCTCGCCGCGGGCGTATCTTCGGCGTGGAGGCCGCACCCATGGCGCACGCACCGGCAAGCCCGCCCGCAACCGACCTCATGGCGCTTTCCGAGATCGTCGAATCGCCCGTCGTCGAACGGCGGGGCGAGCGGATCGCTCGCGTCAAGGACGTCGTCGCGCGCATCCAGGAGGGCTTCTATCCGCAGATCACCGGCCTCGTGTCACGCTCGGCCGGCCGCGATTTCTACATTCCGATCGCGCGCGTGGCCGAGATCAGGCCCGGCAGCGTGCGCCTGATGTCGGGCGCGGTAGACGTTGGCCGATTCCAGCGCCGGGAGGGGGAACTGCTGCTCGTAAAGGACGTGCTGGACCGCCAGGTGATCGACGTACGGGGGACGCGCGTCGTTCGCGTCAACGACCTGTACGTGGCGCGCGTGGCCGAAGGTTACCGCGTCGTGGCGCTCGACACGGGCGGGCGTGCCATCCTCCGCCGCCTGGTGCCCGCCGGCATGCGGCCGCGATTCTCCGGGCGTGCGCTGACCGACTGGCGCGAGGTGGAGTATCTGATGTCGGACACGCCGTCGGCGCGGCTCAAGGCCGGCCACCTGCAGCTGCGAAAGCTGCGGCCGCAGCAGCTCGCGCGCATCGTGTCCGGCCTCAGTAAGCAGGAGGGCGCCGAGGTGCTGGCCTCGCTTGAAGAGGAGCACGCCGCGGACACGCTCGAGGAGCTGTCCACGGCGCACCAGGCGCAACTGCTGAGCGCGATGTCCGTCGAGCAGGCGGCCGACCTGATCGAGGAGATGGAGCCCGACGAGGCCGCCGACGTCCTCGCGAAGGTGCCCGGACCGCGGCAGCAGGAGCTGCTCGAAGAAATGGACGCGCCGGAATCGGAAGCGGTTCGCCGCCTCCTGGAGTACGACGAAGACTCCGCCGGCGGCATCATGACGACGAACGTCCTTACCATCGGGCCCGAGCGTCCGGTCGCCGAGGCGCTCGCCGTGTATCGGACGCAGGAAGACGCGCCCGATTTCGCGTACTACTTCTTCGTCGTCGACGAGGGCGGCGTGCTCGTGGGCGTGCTCAGCATGCGCCAGGTGCTCATTGCGCCGGCGGGTGCGCTCGTGCGCGATGTCATGACGAAGGAGCCGGTCGTCGCCGCACCAGACGACGAGCCGCAGCACGTCGCGGAGCAAATAGCGGAGTACAACCTGCTGGCCATCCCGGTCGCCGGCGAGGACGGGCGCTTTCTCGGCGCGATCACCGTCGACGACGTGCTGGATGTGCTGCTCAAGGGATCGTGGAGACGGGGACGCAGCCGCGGGTTCGGCGGCTGACGCTGAAGTGATGGACGACTGTCATACCGGACGTACGCGAGCAGCAAGGGTCACCGAATGCTGATCCGCGCCCTGGGCAAGGAGCGCGGCCGCGTTCGCTCGCCCGCCGGTTCCCCCGAATCTTCCTCCTCCTTGGCATCGTCGGTCCCGGCCTGATCGCCGCCAACGCCGGCAACGACGCCGGCGGCATCGCGACGTACTCCGCCGCGGGCGCCCGTTACGGCTACCAGCTCCTCTGGGTGATCATCGTCATCCTCGTCGCGCTGGTCGTCGTGCAGGAGATGTGCGCGCGGCTGGGATCCGTCACGGGCATGGGATTCACGGACCTGGTGCGGGAACGCTTCGGCGTGCGCATGACGTCGTTCGTTGTCGTGGCGTTGCTCGTGGCCAATCTGGGCACGACGTTCTCGGAATTCGTCGGCATAGGCGCGGCGGGCGAGCTGCTGCACGTGCCGCGGCTCGTCGCCATTCCGGTCGGCGCGATCCTCCTCTGGATGCTGGTGGTCTTTGGCTCCTTCAAGCTCGTCGAGCGGGCGTTCCTGATCATGGCGCTCGCGTTCGTCGCGTACCCGATCGCCGCGCTCATGGGCCACCCTCACTGGGGCAGCGTGGGACGCGGCCTGGTCGTGCCGACGCTGCCGCATTCCGTCGGCGGCCTGGAGATGACGATCGCGCTCATCGGCACGACGATCACGCCGTACATGCAGCTCTACCTGCAGTCGACGGTGGCCGAGAAGGCCGTGCGGCCCGACGACTACGTCTACGAGCAGATCGACGTTGTCGCGGGGTCGATGTTCGCCAATTTCGTGGCACTCTCGATCATGGTCGCGACGGCGGCGGCGCTGTTCGCGCGCGGGATCGAGGTCAACAGCGCGTCCGACGCCGCCCGCGCGCTCGAGCCGGTGGCCGGCGGCCTCGCCGAGGCGCTGTTCGCCGTGGGACTGCTCGGCGCGTGCCTGCTCGCTGCGCCGGTCCTCGCGCTTACCAGCGCCTACAGCGTGACGGAGGCGCTCGGGCTCGAGAAGGGCGTCGCGCAGGACTTCCGGCGTGCGCCCGCCTTCATGGGCCTCTTCACCGGCATGCTGCTCGTCTCGATGTTGATGGCGTTGCTGCCGGGCATTCCGTTCACCCGCACGCTGCTGGTCATCCAGATCATCGACGCGATGGTCCTGCCGGTGGTGATCTTCAGCCTGCTGCGCCTGACAAACGACCGTGAGCTGATGGGGTCGCGCGCGAACACGCCCGCCTTCAACGCGATCGGCGGTACGACCGCGGCGATCATCATCGCGCTGTCGCTGCTGCTGGTGGTGCTGGCCGCGGGTGCCCTGCTGCCGTAGGTCCAGCCTTGCGGCAGCGGCGCCTTGATCCAGAGGCCGTCACCGGACACCCTTCATCGCACCCGGGGCGGCAACGGCGCCGCGGTGAAAGGACTGACATGCTGCCACTCGAGGGGATCAAGATTCTCGACCTGTCGCGCCTCGCGCCGGGCCCGTTCTGCTCCATGATGCTCGGCGACCTCGGCGCCGACGTGCTGCTCGTCGAGGCGCCCGCCGACGGCAAGCTCGCCGGCGCCATCTTCGGCAACCGCAACGTCGACGAGCAAAAGATCGCGGCCTACAACATGATGGGCCGCAACAAGCGGAGCATCGTGCTGAACCTGCGGGAGCAGGAGGCGCGCGAGATCTTCTACCGCCTCGCCGACACCGCCGACGTCGTGCTCGAAGGCTTCCGGCCGGGCGTCGTCAAGCGCCTCGGAGTGGATTACGACACGCTCAAGGAGCGCAACCCGCGGCTCGTCTACTGTTCGCTCTCCGGCTTCGGGCAGACGGGGCCCTACAGCGGGCTCGTCGGCCACGACATCAACTACATCTCGGTCGGCGGTGCGCTCGGGATGATCGGCTGGCCCGACACGCCGCCCGCCATCCCGATGAACCTGCTCGCCGACTTCGCGGGCGGCGGCATGCACGCGGCGTACGGCATCCTCGCGGCGCTGCTCGCGCGCGAGCGCACCGGCCGCGGCCAGCACGTCGACATCGCGATGTCGGACGGCGTGTTGTACCTGCTCGCGAGCCTGGCCGGCAACGTGCTGATGGGCGGCGCATCGCCGGCGCGCGGCGCAACCGCGCTCAACGGCTCCGTGCCGTTCTACAACGTCTACGAGTGCAGCGACGGTGGCTGGATCAGCGTGGGGAGCCTGGAGCCGCACTTCTGGGTCAACCTCTGCAAGGTGATGGGACGAGAGGACTTCATCCCGTACCAGTGGGACTCGTCGAAGCGCGCCGAGATCGCGGCGCACTTCAAGACGCAGTTCGCGACGAAGACGCGCGATGAGTGGTTCGAGATCCTCAAGCAGACCGACATCTGCGCCGGTCCCGTGTACTCGCTCGAAGAAGCGCTGCGCGATCCGCACAACCTGGCGCGCCAGATGGTGGTCGAGGTCGATCACCCGACGCTGGGCAAGGTTCGGCACATCGGCATCGGCACAAAGCTCTCCGATACGCCGGGAAGCGTCCGAAGCACGGCACCGCTGGCGGGGGCACACACCGCCGACGTGCTGGCGTCGCTCGGCTTCGACGCAGCGGCCGTAGCGTCGCTGAAGGAGCGTGGCGTCGTCGGCTGACCGCGCGTGCCGTCGCCGATCGTCGGCCTGTCATGCTGAGCGAAGCGAAGCATCTTCTCCGGCCGGTGCCATGAGCACCGCGTCCCGGCTCGGCCGCCGATCACGCTAGCCGTGCATCGCCATCAGGAAGTCCGGATTTCGTCTTGTCATGTTCCGTGTCTTCCGAACCCGCTGCTCCACTTTGATGGCAGGCCGGCCGTTGCTCGTCCATCATAGGCGGGACGCCAGCGAACTTGAAGCCGCAATG
>CAYJMJ010000079.1:8431-13633 GCA_964371095.1 uncultured Dehalococcoidia bacterium
CCGGCCGTTGCTCGTCCATCATAGGCGGGACGCCAGCGAACTTGAAGCCGCAATGTCACCCGTCGTGCCGCCCGCGTGCACCGTCACCTGCTCACCAGTTCGCCGGTGTACGCTGTCTTCGTGGACTTTCGTGACGAGAACGATGCCGCCGCCGGCGACCAGGACCTCGAGCTGTCGATCCTGAACGTCGCCGCGCACCCGGAGCCCGGCGGCAACCTGCGCGTGCTGCTGGCGACCTCGCGCGGCGAGATACGCGGTTGGCTGCACCCGTGCGCGACTGCCCCCGGCGCGGCGATTTACGTCGGCGGCGCCCTCGGCGGCTTCGAGGGACCGGCGAACGACCTTTACGGCCGGCTCGCCGATCGCCTCCGCCCCGAGATCAGCGGCCTCCGCCTCCACTACCGGCAACCCGGCGAATTCGAAGAGTGCGTGCTCGACGTGCTCGCTGGCGTGTCGTTCCTGCGAGGCGTCGGTGCCACGGGCGGCGTCGCGCTCGTCGGCCACTCGTTCGGCGGCGCGGTCGTAATCAAGGCCGGCGAGCTTGCCGCCGCCGTCGCGGGCGTGGCGGCACTGTCGCCGCAACTGCACGGCACGCACACCGTCGAGCGCCTCGGCAAGCCGCTGCTCCTCGTGCACGGCATGCGCGACGGCATCCTCGACCATGCCGCCAGCGAGGACATCCACGCGCGCGCCGTCGAACCGAAGCGCCTGGTGCTGTACGCCGAGGCCGACCACACGCTCGCACAGGCGGCCGCGGACCTCGAGGAGCTGCTCGCATCGTGGCTGCCCGATGTGGCCGGGAGCCGCCCCGGGACGGCCGCCAACTGACGCGCCGAGATCCCGGAATCCAACTCGCCTTCGAGATTCTCCATGCTCCGGCGTCGGGTACACTCCGGCCGTGACGACTTCACTCGCGCTTCCGCGGTCCAGCTCCGGCGCCGCCGCCATCGACGTCGCGTGGATGTGCGCGCGCGCGGCCGGCGACCTTGCGCTGTCGCGGTTTCGCGGCCCGCACGACATCGACGTCAAGGGCCACCGCAACATCGTCACGAATACCGACGTCGAGGCGGAGTTGCGGGTGAAGGAGATCCTGGCGGCCGAGTACCCCGGCCACAAGATCCTGTCCGAAGAGACGGCCTCCGACACGGACGCCGCCAGTGGCTGGACATGGGTGATCGATCCGATCGATGGGACGAAGAACTACGCCATCGGCATGCCGTTCTGGTGTACGAACGTGGCGCTCTGCCTCGACGGCGAGCCCGTCGTCGGCCTGACGTACGACGCCGTCCACGGCGAGGGATTCTGGGCGGTGGCCGGCGGCGGCGCATTCTGCAATGCCGATCCGATTGGCGCTTCCGATAAGGAAGACGTCTTCTCGTCGGTCGTCGGCATCGACCTCGGCTACGACGACGCGCTGGGCACCCGGCAACTCGACCTCTTGCAGCGCATCTTCCCGAACGTGCAGGGCATCCGCATCGCGGGGAGCGCGGCGCTCGGGCTGGCGTACGCCGCCTGCGGCCGCATCGACCTGTACGCGCACCTCATGGTCTCGCCGTGGGACGTGGCTGCGGGCATCCTGCTGGTGCGCGAGGCGGGCGGCGTGGCCACCGGCCGAGATGGCGTGCCGATGACGATCATGAGCCGGCATTTCGTCGCCGGCGGTCGCGGCGTGCATGCGGACTTCATGGCCCGGTATGCTTCGGTGCAGGGCGGGCCAATGTAAGGGGAGCGCAGCATCCCATGAAGACGCGCGTCCGTCTCGCCTCAGCCATGTTCTCCGTACTCGTCGTCGCCGCGCTGTCGTCCGGCGCCTGCTCGAGCGGCGGCAGCTCCAAGACGCCCGGACCGACGGCGACTCCCGAGCCCCCGGGGCCCGAGGATGTCATCGGTGACTGGGTGCGAACCAACCGAAACGTCGATTTCATCGGGCTGTGCCAGAACGCGAAGCCGGGCATCGACGTCGGCAAGCTCTGCGTCAGCGAGATCGGTCGCCGCGGCACGCGCCGCGCCTTCGCGCTCGGCCCGACGTTCTCGGAACCGACCGCGCTGGCGATGGTCGAGCAGACGGCCGCGGGCTGGACCGTGCTCTCGGTGGTCAACCGCGATCCGAGCGTGGCGTCCGTGCCGGGCATCGCCTGGCCGCTGGGTGTCGGTGACCAGGTCGTGGTCATCGGCCTGGGTGAGTCGGACTGCCTGCGCATCCGCGAGCAGCCGACGCAGCAGGGGAAGCAACTCAACTGCGTCCCCGACGGCACGAAGGCGATCATCCAGGAGGGGCCGACCGAGGCGGAGACCTTCACGTGGTGGCGCATCGCCGGCGACGGCTTCAACGGCTGGGCCGCGGGCACCTGGCTGCGTCTGCTCGACGCCATCGCCGTCGCGCTCGGCACCCCTGCTGCCGGCGAAACACCCGCTGCGGCCGCGACGGCGGGGGCGACGCCGGGCAGCACGCCGGGCCAGTGACGGCACCGCCGATGCAGGGATTGGCTTCGCTATAATCCGTGTGCGAGCCGTCCCCACGAGCGGGGGTAACTCAATTGGTAGAGTGCTAGCCTTCCAAGCTGGAAGTTGCGGGTTCGAGTCCCGTCCCCCGCTCCAATTCTCGTTTGACCGCAGGTCCAGTCGCCGCCTCTGGGTAGTTGACCTCCGCGCGCCTCGATCGATACTTTGTCTGGAACTAACTATCCTCCGGGCGCAAGTGAGGTGCGAGCGATGACCGACCAGCCGCCGGCTCAGCCGTCCTTCTTCGGCGATGCCGCCATCGCCGAGAACCCCTATCCCTTCTTCGCCGAGATGCGCGCCCACAACCCCGTCGCGAAGTTCCCGGGCGGCATCTACGGCGTCGCCCGCTACGACGACGTCACGCGCATCCTCCGCGACCCGGCGACGTTCTCGTCCGAGGTCCGCGGCGCCCGTGTGCCGGGAGAGCATCGGCCGCCGTCCATCCTGTTCGACGACCCTCCTGTGCACACGCGGATGCGCGGCCTGCTGCAAAAAGCGTTCACGCCGAAAGTCATCGAGCTGCAGCGGCCCGGCATCGAGGAGAACTGCCGGCGCATGATCGACCACATGCTCGCGCAGGACACGCCGGACTACATCGCCGAGCTGGCGTACCCCCTTCCGGTGATGGTCATCGCCGCCATGCTCGGCGTGCAGGACGGCGACATGGCGACGTTCAAACGCTGGTCTGACGCGATCATCGAGAACCTTCCCGTGTCGCTATTGACCGGCGACAGCTCCGCGCTCGAAGGGATCAACCGCGAGTTCGACGCCTACTTCAAGGAGCGGCTCGCCAGGCTGCGCCACGAGCCGGAGGACAACCTGCTGAGCGCGCTCGTCCACGCCGATGGCGACGACGGCCGGCTCAGCGAGGAGGACCTGCTCGTCGTCTGCCGCGTCCTGCTCGTCGCCGGCAACGAGACCACGACCGGCCTCATCGTCGGCGCAGTCCGCGTGTTCGCCGAGGAGCAGGACGCCCTGCGCCGCGTGAAGGAGAACCCCGCCCTCATACCGAGCGCCGTGGAGGAGATCCTGCGCTATTACTCGCCGTTCTCGCTGACGTTTCGACGCGCCACCCGCGACGTCGAAGTGGCCGGCGTCACGATCCCGAAGGACGCGCGGATCCTGCCGCTGCTGGCTTCGGCCAATCGCGACGAGACGCAGTTCCCGCGCGCCGATGAGTTCATCGTCGATCGGGAGCCGAACCGGCACGTGGCGTTCGGCATGGGCATCCACACCTGCCTCGGCGCGCCGCTTGCGCGGCTCGAGGGCGGCATCGTCCTGCGGGAGCTGCTGCCGCGCATCCGCGGCGTCGAGCTGCTCGATGCGCAAGGTCCGATCCTCCGCCCCGGCGGGCCGAAGTCGCTCTCCGTGCGCTTCGCCCTGGAGCGCGAAGCCGCCGGCGTCTGACAGTCACCCGCGGCGCGGGCTTTGTGGTCTTTGCTGAATTAGCGGATCACATAGACGTCGGCTGATTCACACCAGTACCCGCGGAGCTTCAGCGGGAATTATCGGCTTGACACAACACCCGTGATCGCTTAGATTATAACCGTGAGCAGCGGATTCATCGGTGGCCTTCTATCGGACTTTGTGAACTTCGTCATACTTCCGCTGGTCAATGATGCTGCAAGGCAGCGGGCGCAGAAGAAGCGCGATGGGCAACCCCCTTCCGATGAATATGAAGATGTCCTGATGTATCCGGGCGAGAAAGAACATGAACAGCGAACCGAAGCGCAAGGGCCACACTCCACTACTGACCGACCTGCTCCGCGATGAGGCCGACGCGCGCGCATACCTCGCCAAGAAGCGATGGCCGAATCGCGTTACGTGCGTGTTCGAGGGTTGCGGCGGAGCCGAGGTCACGGCGTTCGAGGTAAAGGCCAGCGTCCGCAAGAACGGCCGCTCCGTGCCAGCTCGCTCGCTCTACAAGTGCAAGGCGTGCGGTCGGCAGTTCTCGGTGACCAAGGGCACCATTTTCGAAGACAGCAAGATTCCCCTTCGCACGTGGCTCATAGTCGCTCAGCGGATGTGCGTGTCGAAGAAGTCGGTCAGCGCGCGCCAGATTGAGCGCGAGTTCGGTGTCACCTACGAGAGCGCATGGTTCATGTGCCACCGCATCCGCTACGCGATGACCGACAAGAACCCCACACTGCTCAAGGGCACTATCGAAGCCGACGAAACGTACGTCGGCGGGAAGCCGCGCGGGCACCGCAAGCACCGCTCAGCGAAGATGAACATGAGCGAACGGATAACCGAAGCCTGGGCGAAGAAGACGCCGGTCTTCGGCATAATGGAACGCGGCGGTCGAGTGCGGGCGCGCGTCATGCCGAAGGTGTCGCAGCGCGAAATCGAGCGCACAATGTTCCACAACATCGACCGCAAGAACTCCCGGCTGATGACCGACGAACACGCCATCTACAAGAAGATAAGCGCGATGCTCCCGCATGAGGTGATCCGCCACGACTCCGAGTACGTCAGGGGCGAAATCAACACCCAGAGCATCGAGAGCTTCTGGGCGGTGTTGAAGCGCGGTCTCGTGGGGACATACCACCACGTGGACGCGGGCTATTTGGGGCAGTACGTGTCCGAGTACGAATTCCGCCACAACACACGCCACATAAGCGACGCGGAGCGGTTCAACGCGCTCTTGGAGAACGTGGGCGGACGGCTCGACTGGTACGTGGGGAAGAACGCCGGGGAGCC
>CAYJMJ010000080.1:0-13546 GCA_964371095.1 uncultured Dehalococcoidia bacterium
TGCAGTCCCGGGATGCCGCCGATGCCCAGGCTGCCGGCGAGCCCGGCGAGCTGGCCCATCTGCAGCGACTGCACCTTCGCGAGCACCTCGTTCAGCGCGGCGGTCAGCAGGTCCTCGAGCATCTCGATGTCGTCCGGGTCGACGACCTCCTTGTCGATCTTGAGCGAGTCGACCTTCATGGCGCCCGTCACGACGATCTGCACCGCGCCGCCGCCGGACGAGCCCTCGGCGCGCTTCTCGGCCAGGTCGGCCTGCGCCTTCACAAGGCGCTCCTGCATCTGCGCCAGCTTCGCCATCATGTCGCGGTTCATGGACATCGCTTGCTACTCCTGGTTCTCAGAGACGATCGTCGCGCCGTGGTTCTCGACCGCATGCTGAACGAGTGGGCTCTTGCTCAGCGCCTTCGCGGCACGCGGGGCAATGATACAGCGAATGGAGACGGGAGCGCCGAGGATCTCGGCCGCCAGCTCTTCGTACACGCGCCGGTTTGGCGCTTCCTCGACGCCCTTCTTGTGGAACTTGTCCTCGAAAAAGCCGAGCGTGAGCACGCCGTCCTGCCACGACACGACGTCGCACGATCCGTTGAGCAGCGCGTCGAGCTTCACGCTGCGAGGCCGCGCCAGCGCCCGCAGTTGGGCAACGAAGGTCGACAGATCGGCGCCGTTCGCCGCGACGCCGACGCCCGGCAACGGCTCGATGGCGTGGTGCTCTGTGCCGGCCGCCTCGGCGGGAGGAGGCGGCACGTTTTCCGGCTCGTCGGAGGCCGGCGGGATGACCGGCGCCTTGCTGCCCAGCATCGCGGCGATCTCTTCGGCCGAGGCGTTGCCGAGGTCGCGGCGCAGATCCGCGGGCACGCGGTCACGCGGCGCTGCGGCTGGCGGCGCCGGACGTTGCGCGGCTGGCGCGGGCGCGGAGCGCGAGGTCGCCGGGCGCTGCTGGGGCGCCGGTCCCGGACGCGACGGCGCGGCCGGGCGGGAAGACGCGGGCGGTGCGGTCACTGCCGGCGCTGGCGGCATCGTCGTCTCGGCGAGGGCCAGCTCCAGCGGCAGCGGCGAAAGCGGATCGGCGCGCAGGTCGGCCTGGCCGAAGGCGCGCAACGCCCGGACCAGCGTCGCCGGTGGCACGCCGTCGATGCCCTCCCGCATCGCCGAGATCTGCTGAGGCGTCCAGGCGGTGCCCGTATCCGCGCCGGACTGGACGAGCAGGAGTTCGCGCAGGCGCAGGACGACCTCCTTCTGGAACTGCCGGAGGTCGAGGCCGTCGTCGCGCACGGAGCCGATGGTTTCGAGGCCGCCGGCCAGGTCGCCGTGCAGCGCCTGCCGCGCGAGCGCCGCCGCGCGCTCGTCGCCGACCAGCCCCAGCCCCTCGCGTACGGCTTCGAGCGACGCGTCGGCGCCGTAGGAATCGCAGACCTGCTCGAGGAGGTTGATGGCGTCGCGCAGGCTGCCCGTGGCTTCCCGGGCGATCAGTTCCATGCCCTCGCGCGGGACGGTGATCCCCTCCTGTTCGGCGATGTGGGCCAGCCGGTCGACGATCGCCGTGAGGGGGATGCGCCTGAACTCGTGCCGCTGGCAGCGCGAGACGATGGTCGCCGGCATCTTGTGGGCATCCGTCGTGGCCAGGATGAAGACCACGTGCGGCGGCGGCTCCTCGAGTGTCTTGAGGAGCGCGTTGAACGCCGGCTCCGTCAGCATGTGCACCTCGTCGATCAGGTACACCTTGTGCGCCTCGGCGCCGCCCATGGCCATGTAGTTCGTCTGCTCGCGGAGCTTGCGTATCTCTTCGATGCCGCGGTTGCTCGCGCCGTCCATTTCGATCAGGTCGATGGCGCTGCCCGTGCCGAAGGAGCGGCAGGACGCGCACTCATTGCAGGGCTCGCCGTCGCTGTCTTTGGCGCCGGGTGCGTTGCGCTCGCAGTTGATCGCCTTGGCGAGCAGACGGGCCGTTGTGGTCTTGCCGGTTCCGCGCGGGCCCGAGAACAGGTACGCGTGCGACACCTTGCGCGACTTCACTGCGTTGATCAGCGTCCGCGTGAGGATCTCCTGGCCGGAGACCTCGGCGAACCGCTGTGGCCGCCACTTGCGATAGAGAACTTCGGTCGGCATGAGGCGTCGATCCTTCGATGTGCCTGGAGTGAACACAGTATATGGATGCGGCGACGGAGAGGCGAGACGAACGCCCGCCCACTCGCGCGCGCCGTTCCCATGGCCCGTTCTGCTGCTAGAATTGCGGCGGCGCGCTCCGGGCCACCCGGACCGGAGCATGAACCCGGCCGCTTCGCGTCGACCGGGAGAAAGTGGGGGAGTTCCGTGACCCGCCAGGCCAATAGCCCCGTACGATTCATTGCCCTGCTGATGTTCGTGGTGCTGCTCGGACCGGCCCTCGCCGCCGCGGCCGCCTGCGGTGGTGGCGGTGGCGACAGCGCCACGCCCAGCCCGAAGGCTCAGGCGTCGCCGACGCAGGGCGCGGCCGGCACGATCACCGTCAGCCTCTCGAGCCCGATCGTGGGCCAGAAGGGCACCATGCTGCTCATCTTCGCGACCGCGCAGAGCGGCGGCCCGCAGCTCGCGCGCGTCTGCGTGCCCATCACGTCGGACAGCTTCTCCCCCGCCGAGATCGCGATGAGCGACATGCCCGGGGGACAGGACCCGTGCGGAGGATCGACGCCCACGACGGTATTCCCGCCAGCAACGTATTCCCTGAGCGCCGGCATCTACGCGCCGCCCGCCCAGAGCCCGGACAAGTCGTTGACGCGGTCGGTCCCCGTAAGCGGATCTGCGCCTGCGCGTGTCGAGCTCGACGGCGCATCGCTGTCGAAGTAAGCGCGCGGTCGCGGGTGAATCGAGGCTTCGTGGACGCGGCGCCGCCAGCGCGACCGCAGCCATGCGGTAGCCCGGACGGCGCATCGATGCCACCCCTTCCCACGCGACCGAACGGGCCACATGCCGGCTGTATCTAGCTGTGCAAGTCGTCCGGCGCCGTGTGGAGGCCGCGTGCCCGCACCTGTTTGGCGCAAGGCTGCCTGGCTATGACCACGCCGAAGGAGCAGCGCAAGGCCGGTTCGGCACGGGCGGGCGTCCAGTGGCCCGAGTTCCGGCCGGGCGCTATCCTCGGCACGGAGGGTGGGCATGGCGATTACGACGGCGCTGTTCGACCTGGGCGATACGCTCTGGCATTTCCCGGAGATGCCGCCGGCGATGGAGATCCGCACGGAAACCATGCGCCGCATCGGTCGTCTGCTCAAGACGTGGGGCGTACCGCTGGAAGGCGAGCTGCGCTTCCTCGGGCGTGACATAAGACTCGGTGTCGAGACAGCGGACCGCGACGCCTACCATTCGGACTGCGTCAGCCCCGATTTCAATGAAGTGGTGCGGGGGATCGCCGCCGACAAAGGGCTGCACATCGATTACGAGCAAGCGACCGCACTCTGGGACGCCTGGAACATCGGCGGGCTCGCCCTCGGCCGCACGATGTTCGACGACGCGTTCGAGACATTGGACTGGCTGCGGGACCGCGGCATCCGCATCGGCTGCGTCACGAATCGTGTATTCGGCGGTCCGCGCTTCGCCCAGGAGCTGCGTGAGCTGGGCCTGGACCGCTACTTCGAGTCGACGGCCGTCTCGTGCGACCTGGGCTACATGAAGCCGCACCCGAAGATCTACGAGTACGTGCTCGATGAGATGAGCGTGAAGCCCGAGGAAGTGGCCATGGTGGGCGATTCCCTTCGCGCGGACGTGCAGGCGTCGCAGGCGCTCGGCATGGTTGGCGTCTGGCGGCGCGTTCGCAAGCACGACCCGCCCCACGAGGCCGAGCAGGTCGGCGAAGTGCCGTCGAACGGCGGGGCGACCCGCGCCCAGACGGGGCGGGCGCTCGGCGATTACGGCGGCGGCGAGGGTGCGACGCCCGATTACACGATTTACACGCTCCGTGAACTTACGGAGCTGCCGATCTTCCGCGCGTGACGTTTCCGTGGCTCGTGCTCGGCGCGTTCGGTGCGGCCGCAATCGCCGGTAGCCTCGCGCGTTCGACGGGGCGGTACGCCGCCGCAGCCGTCGCGGGCTCGGGCGTGATTCTGCTCCTCCACGGAGCGTTCTACTTCCACTACACGAGCGACGACGCGTACATCTCGTATCGATACGCGCGCAATTTCGCCGACGGCGCCGGCCTGGTGTGGAATCGCGGCGAGTGGGTTGAGGGGTACACGAACTTCCTCTGGATCTTGAGCCTCGCCGGACTGCGGAAGCTCGGGATCGACGTCGTGTGGGGAGGTCGCTGGCTGGGGTTCGTACTGGGTGTCGCCGGCGGATGGGGCACGTACCTGCTGGCGACGCGGCTGCTCGACGGCGCGGCGGGCCGCGTCGCGGGATTGGCCGCCGCATTGCTCCTTGCCGCGTGCGGACCGTGGGCGGCGTGGTCGACGGCCGGGCTCGAGGGCCCGCTCTTTTCGGTGCTGCTCCTCGCGGCCGTCATGCTCCACCTGCGGGAGCAAGAATCGCCGGACCGGCCGGTCTCGGGCGTCGTCTGGGCGCTCGTGGCGATGACGCGGCCGGATGGGTTGGCGCTCGTCGCGATCTCCGGCGCGTTCAAAGCTGGCGAGGCGATCGCGCGGCTGCGCGGCGACGGCGCATCCGGACGGGATGCCGTGCTGCGCGAGGCGGCGGCGCTCGCATGGTGGGTTGCCGGCTTCGCCGTGCTCTTCGCACCGTATTTCGCGTGGCGATACGCGACGTACGGCTGGCTCTTCCCCAACACGTACTACGCGAAGGTCGGCGCGGGACTCGACCAGTACCGGCGGGGACTCCAGTACCTCGCCTCGTTCAGCCAGGAGTACGCCGGCTGGCTCGTGCTGCTCGCGCCGGTGGCGGTCGCGCTGACGTCGATCCGCCGGGGGCCGGTGCAATACCTGCTGGCGCTCGTCGTGGGCTGGATGGCGTACGTCGTGTACGTCGGCGGAGACTCGCTCGTGCGGTACCGGTTCTTCGCGCCGATCCTGCCGCTGGAGCTGGCGCTTGCGGCCGCCTCGGGTGCCGCGATCGTGTCGGCGCTGGCGTCGGGCCGTAACCGATGGCTGGTGGAAGGCGCGTGCGTGGCGGCCTTGGCAGGGCTGTTCGGACTGATGCTGCACGCCTCGTCCGCCGATGTCGGCCTGCCGCCCGAACGCCTGGCGGTCAGCCAGCGCGTCGAGATCGGCCGCTGGCTGCGCGCCAACGTGCCACCGACGACATCAATCGCCATCATCCCCGCCGGCGCGATCCCGTACGAATCGCGGCTACCGACGATCGACATGCTCGGGCTGAACGACGAGCACATCGCGCATCGCGACGTGAAGATCGGCGGGCTCGCGGCGGGTCACGAGAAATACGACTCGCTGTACGTCCTCGACAGACGGCCTGATATCATCATCCTCATGGACGGCCTGTCGACAGGGCCGTGGTCCCGGGCAGACTACGACGTGCTCCTGGCCGGCCTGATTCCGGCGCGTGTCGACATGCTCCAGCAGGAACGGCTCTGGTCGGAATACGAGCCGCGCAGCGTCCAGATCCGGGAGGGAAAGTGGTTCGACCTACTGGTGCGCCGCGACGCCGGCGCGGTGCTGGCAAAGACGGCGCCGCCTCCGTAGGCGGTGCGGCGAAGCTGTGGGGCGGCCGGTTCACGCAACCCACCGACAAGCTGGTGGAGGCGTACACGTCCTCCATCGCCGTGGACGCGCGCCTGTTGCCGGGCGACGTCGCTGCCTCGATCGCGCACGCGCGGATGCTCGGCCGCCAGCGGATCATCCCGAAGAAGGACGCGGACGCCATCGTGCGCGGACTGCTGGAAATCCTCGAAGAGTTCGCGCGGGGCGAGTTCGTTCTGCGCGACGACCTCGAAGACGTGCACATGAACGTCGAGGCGCGGCTCGCCGAGAAGATCGGCCCGGCGGCGGGCCGGCTGCACACCGCCCGGTCGCGCAACGACCAGGTGGCCACGGACTTTCGCATGTACACGAAGAGCGCCGCGCTCCGGGCGATGGGCGCGCTGCTCAAGCTTGAGACGGCGCTCCTCGACCTCGCCGAGGCGAACAAGGCCGTCGTCATGCCGGGCTACACGCACCTCCAGCGGGCGCAGCCGGTGCTGTTCGCGCACCACCTGCTCGCCTACTGCGAGATGTTCGAACGCGACGCGACGCGCTTCGCCTTCGCGCTGCAGATGATGGACGAGCTGCCCCTCGGTAGCGGCGCTCTCGCCGGGGTGGCGTACCCGATCGATCGCGCGTTCGTCGCCGAGCAACTCGAATTCTCGCGGATCAGCGCCAACAGCATCGACGCGGTCTCGGATCGCGACTTCGTCATCGATTACTTGAGCGCGGCCGCGCTCACGGCGGTGCACCTGTCCCGGCTGGCCGAGGAGCTGGTGCTCTGGTCGTCGGCCGAATTCGGCTTCATCCGCCTGCCCGACGCCTTCGCCACCGGGTCGAGCATCATGCCGCAGAAGAAGAACCCGGACGTGGCCGAGCTGGCGCGCGGACGCACCGGGCGGATCATCGGCGACCTCGTCGCGATGCTGACGACGCTAAAGGGGTTGCCGCTTGCCTACAATCGCGACCTGCAGGAGGACAAGCCGGCGCTGTTCCACGCCGAGGACACGCTGATGGCCACGCTCGACGTCTTCGCGGCCATGCTGCCGCGCATCGAAGTCGATGCGAAGCGCGCGCGCAAGGCGGCCGTGGCGCAGTTCTCGCTCGCCACCGACTTCGCCGATTACCTCGTGCGCCAGGGGCTGCCCTTCCGCGAGGCGCACGAGGCGGTCGGCAAGCTCGTCCGACACGCCGAGGGCCAGGGCGTGGATCTGAACAGGGTCCCGCTCGACGACCTGCGTCGCTTCTCGCCGCTGTTCGGCGCGGACGCGCTCGACATCGACGTCATGTCGTCGCTGCGGTCGCGCGACGTCCCGGGCGGCACGGCGCCGAGGCAGGTCGCCCAGGCGTTGCGACGGGCGCGCCGCCGCATCGAGGCAATGGGCGGCGGCAAGAGCACGAGGAGCAAACGATGAGCGGCGTCAAGCTCGCACCCTCCATCCTGACCGCCGACTTCGGCGCGCTCGCCGACCAGATCCGCGCGGCCGAGGCGGGCGGCGCGGATTACATCCACCTGGACGTGATGGACGGCCAGTTCGTGCCGCCGATCACGTTCGGCCCGCTCGTCGTCGAGGCCGTGCGGCGCGCGACGTCGCTGCCGCTCGACATCCACCTCATGATCGAGAACCCGGAGAGCCAGTTCGACGCGTTCGCCGAGGCCGGCGCCGACATCATCAACTTCCACGTCGAAGCGACCGCGCACGCCGACCGCCTGCTGCGGCGGATTCACACGCTCAACAAGCGTGCCGGCGTCTGCCTCAATCCCGCGACGCCTCTGAGCGCCATCGACGAGGTGCTCGACGTCGCCGACCAGGTGATGGTGATGATGATCAACCCCGGCTGGGGCGGCCAGAAGCTGATCCCGTCCCTGTTCACGAAGGTGCGGCGGCTGCGCGCCGTGCTCGACGAGAGGGGCCTCTCGCCCGACATCGAGCTGGACGGGGGCGTCAAGACCGGCAACGTGGCGACATGCGTCGAGGCTGGCGCGAACGTGCTGGTGTGCGGCTCCTCGGTGTACAACCGGGAGGCGTCGCCGCGCGAGAACCTGCGCGACCTGCGCGCGGCGGCGCAGACTATCGCTCGGTAGCCACCGCCCGGTCCAGGTCGGCCTCCGACGTCAGCTCCCGCGCCCGCCCGACGAAGTCCGCCAGCGACGTGCTCTCCTTCCGCAGGCTGTCGAGCTTCGGCCCGATCGGGTCGATCGAGCCGGCGCTGCCGGCGTACGAGCCGTGGAACGCGAAGTACGCCTGGTTCAGCTTGCGGATGTAGTAGCCGTTGTCCGCCAGGTACTCGCGCTTCTCGTTCATCAGCCGCTCCGCCTCATCGATCCGGCCCTGTTGCAGCAGCGCCTCGACCTGGCGGCGCAAGTCGCGCATCACCGCGACGAAGTCGATGCCCGGTGCCGGAGGCGAGGCGCTGACGCCGCCGGACGACCCTTGCGGCGCGGCCAGCGGATACTCGGCGACGATCCGGTCGCCCAGCTCCTGGCCGACGATGTCGGCGACCGTCTCGTTGAGCGTGGTGAGCTTCGCGCTGTCGAAGTACCGGCGCCCGAGCGGCGTGAAGAACAGGTAATGGTGCGTCCACTCGTGCGCGATGTCCTGCATCACGAAGCGATAGTCGGCGTCCTCAGGGATGATCGCCGGGTACATGGCGATGCCGCCGATCTCGACGACGAGCGCGGACGTCTTGCCGTCGCGCTCGGTCGCCGCCTCGATCCGCTGGGCGCGTTCGATCGGGAGGTCGCCATCGAGGAGCGATTCGCTTTCGACGCGGATTTCCGCGCGCGGCGACTTCACCAGCACGGACGGCGGGTTCTGGAACTCGATGTTGACCGGCGGCCAGACGACGTCGGTGCCGAACCGGCGGGTGAGCCCGGCCTCGTTGATCGCGCGGGTGAGCCGGCCTTCGAGGATCCGCTGCACCGTGTTCGTGAGCCGCGTCCGCTCAGCGCGCAGCGACGGCAGCCGCGAGAGCGCGGACGCGTGCGCCTCTGCGGTGGCGTCGGGGTCGCCGGCGATCTGCTCCTGCTCGGCGATGAGGCGGTTCAGCTCGAAGTAGCGGGCCACGTCCGCGTCCTTCTCGCGCTCGCTCAGCGTGCCGCGGAACGGCTGGCTGAGCTGCATCGCGAACTTCACCCACGCATGTTGGACGACAAACCCGGGCGAGTTGAAATCGTTCGGGCCGTCGGGCAGCGGCGCGAGGCTGGCTGCCGGGATCGACCAGGCGAGCGCCACGAGCACCACGATGGCGATCAGGGCATGCGGGACAAATCGGCGTGCGGATCGGGGCACCGGCTACCGTTCCACTGCGGCGAGGATGCATCACAGTCTCGCACGGCGGCGGCCGCGCGGCAATCTCGCGTCAGCCTTCGGGTCCGAGGCGGCGGCCGCCAAGAAGATGCATGTGGAGGTGCGAGATCGTCATGCCCGCATCCTCGCCGACGTTGAAGGCGAGCCGGTATCCGCTGTCGATGACGCCCTCCTGTTCGGCGAGCTGGCGCCCGACCGCGACCATGCGGACCAGCGCCGGGCCGTGCGCATCGCCGACGTGCCGCGCGTCTTCGACGTGCTCCTTCGGGATGATCAGCAGGTGGATCGGCGCGCGCGGATTGATGTCGCGGATCGCGAACACCAGCTCGTCGTCGTGGAGCTTCGGCACCTCCATCGCCCCGCTGGCCATCCTGCAAAACAGGCAATCGTCGGCCATCACCTCACCTCCGCACACCGAAGGAAACCACAACCGCCCACTACAAACTACGAACTACCAACTACGAACTCCCCACGACCGCCTCCGCCTCGATCTCGACCAGCATGGCGGCATCGATGAGCCGCGCGACCTCGACCATCGTCGTGGCGGGGCGGACCGTGCCGAAGAGTTCGCCGTGGGCGCGGCCCGCCTCCTCCCAGCGGCTGATGTCGGTCACGAACATGCGCGTCCGCACGACGTCGGCCAGCGAGGCGCCGGCCTGCGCCAGCGCCCGCTCGATGTTCCGCAGCGCCTGTGCCGTCTGCGCGTACAGGTCGCCCGGCCCGACGATCTCGCCGTCCGGCCCGGTGGCCGTCGTACCGGAAACGTACACGTTCGCGCCGACGCGCACCGCGCGCGAGTAGCCGACGATCGGCTCCCACGTCGACCCGCTGCTGATGTTCTGCCGCTTCATCGATTCGCTCCTTCTCGCCCGGGGGACAGGGAACCACAGATTGCACAGATTACACAGAGGGGCGAGGTCAGGCACGGCGTGGTCCAAACGCACCTTGCCGCCGTTGCCGCGCAAGCGTAGCATCGTGGACGATGGACCTGAATCCGGAACGGGGATCCGACCTTGGTGCCGCGCTAGTGCCGCGGTTGCCGGAGAGCGTGCATGGCGTGCGGGCTGGGAGCTTCAGCCGATTGCGCCCGCACGACGAATTGCATTGACCGTCTTCGATCTGGCGCTGCTGGCCGCGTTGCCAATCTTCGCGGGGGTCGCACTCGTTGCGTTGCGTCCACTTGTTGGCTGGCACCCACGGGAACATCCGCTCATCGTCCTACGCGTGGCCGTTGTCGCCGCGCATGTAGCGACGATCACGAGTCTCGGATTCGTCACATTCTATGGAATCGACGGGGCGACGCGGCTCATTCCAAATGAGGGTGCGGATGCGCCGATCCAGTTCGTTGGCGTCGTCTGCCTCGTCTATGCGCTGACGTCCGCAGCGGTCATGGCGGGTGTGCTCGTCGTTGTCGCTCGCGACGCCCGCCGCTTCTTCAGAAGGGGTTAGCGACCAGCCGTGGGGCGCACGTCGAACAGTTGAGCGGACGCCGGTCACGACCGCATCGAAGGTGGTGGCCTTGCGGGCAACGCCCACCCGGCGCGTCAGTCGAGCCCTGCCCTGAACCGGTGGTACTCGATCGCGCGGCGCAGCGCACGGGCGGCGCGGTCGAACGAGGCGAAGACGGCGAGGCCCCGCTCCTGCACCTTGAGCCGCGCCTGGTGTACGAGATCCTCGACGTGCTGCGGCTGGAGGATCAGGACGAACGGCTTCGGCGACCGGTCGCGGTGCGCGGTCAGTGTGTCGAGCAGCGTGTCGAGGCTCGCGGGGTTGGCGGCCCACATGCGCGAAAGGAAGCTCGACGCCATCTCCATCGCGATCGCGTCGACGTTCGGATCGGCGTCGAGGATGTCGAAGAGCTTGCGGAGCGTCTCCGCCGAGCCGCCGAAGCCGATCGTGCCGCCCATGTCGAGCGGGTTCTGGTAGCTGCCGCCGATGATGTTGAAGAACGCCTTCAGCTGCTCGTACGACGACGGCGACAGGCGCGGCACGTCGAGCCCGGCGCTGACGAACGCGTCGGTGATGACGACGGACTGCCCGCCGGTCATCGCCATCAGCCCCATGCCGCGTCCGGTGGCCGGTTTGGCGTGGAGCAGCGCCTTGACGACGTCGAGCGCGTCCTCGAGGCTGTCGGCCGGGATGGCGCCACACTGCCGGACGATCGCGCCGAACACGGCCTGCGACGTCGCCAGCGCGCCCGTATGTGAAGCCGTCGCGCGTGCGCCCGCATCGGTGACGCCGCCCTTCCAGACGACGACCGGCTTCATCGAGGCCGCGCGGCGGAGCGAGCGTACGAAGCGCGTACCGTCCTTCACGCCCTCGATGTACATCGCGATGACCTTCGTGTCGGGATCGTCCGCCAGGTAATCGATGTAGTCCGGCACGTCGAGGATGATCGCGTTGCCGATGCTGATCGACGTGCTCAGGCGAACGCCGTGCGCCTCGCCGACGAGCGCGAAATTGATGGCGTGCGTGCCGCTCTGGGAGATGAACCCGACGTCGCCGGCCTCGCCGTGGCCCTGGTCGGCGCTCTGCCGGATGCCGAGGCGGCGGTTGTAGAGCCCCATGCAGTTGGGCCCGATCAGCGCCAGCTTGCCGTCGCTGGCGATCTGGAGCACCTGCTCCTGCAGCTTGATGCCCTCTTCCTCGCCCGTCTCGGCAAATCCCGACGTGAACAGCGCGACGCCGCCGACGCCCTTCTTGACGCAATCGGCGAGCACGCGCGGCGCGACGGGGCGCGGCACCGCGAGCATCACGTAGTCGACGTCGCCGGGCACGTCGAGCAGCGACGTGAAGTTCTGCACGCCCATCGCCTCGATGCCGGGGATCTCGTTGGGGTCGATCTGCACGGAGTACAGCGGGCCGGCGGTGAAGGTCTTGTAGTTCCGCAGCCACATGAAGGCGTCGGCCTTCTTCGATCCGACGACGACGACGGACTTGGGGTTGAGGATGCGGCGCAGGTCGTGCGTCATAGCCCGAATGCCCCCGTCGCGGGTCGGGAACACAGCAAACAGCAAACCGCAAAGAACAAACGGCTCGACCGCATTTTGCTGTTTGCTGTTTGCTGTTTGCTGTCCCGCAGCATTAGCCGAGCACGATGCGCGCGTCGACGGCGAGCGCGCTGTCCTTGTAGGCGAACACCGGGTTCAGGTCCAGCTCGGCGACCTCCGGGTGCTGCTCGACGAACGCTGACACCTTGAGCAGCAGCTGCTCCAGCCGGGCGACGTCGGCCGGATCCTGGCCGCGGTAGCCCTCGAGAAGCGGGAAGCCCTTGATCTCGTGCACCATCTGGCGCGCATCGCGCTCGTTGATCGGCACGATGCGGAATGCGACGTCCTTCAGCACTTCCACGAGTACGCCGCCCAGCCCGAACATCAGCACCGGGCCGAATTGCGGGTCTTTCGTCATGCCGATGATGACCTCGATGCCCTGCTTCTCCATGCGCTGCACGGCGACGCCTTCGATCGTGGCGTTCGGCTCGTGCTGCTTCGCCGAGGCGACAACCCGCTCGAACGCGGTGGCCACCTCCGCGCCGGAGGTCAGATTCAGCGCGACGCCGCCGACATCGCTCTTGTGCGTGATCTGTGGCGACACGATCTTCAGAACGATGGGGTAGCCGAGCTGGTCGGCCAGCTTGACCGCCTCGTCCTTCGTCTTCGCGAGACGCGCGGGCGACACCGGCACGCCGGCCTCTTCGAGCACCTGCTTGGCCTCGATCTCGGTCAGCAGGGTCCGGCCTTCGCTGCGCGCGCCGTCGATGATTGCGGTTGCGGACATGTCATTCTCCTGAATCCGGGTGAGCATCCACATGCTACGGCAGGGGATCGCGTGGAGCCAGCCGCAGAAGCTGGGGGCCGGGCAGGAAGCGAGACGCGAGAGGCGCGAAGCGAGCGTCCCCCCGGTCGATGTTTGCCGCATGACCAATAGTCCGCACCGCGATCTCGATTCCGTTTGAATTCGCGCTATCCCGATGACCGGGCGCCATAGTACGATCGCTTCCGCATATGCGACGAAGCGTCAACTTCGGGATGGTGCTCGCGTGGCTGTCCGCGGCGTGGCTCGGCGGCACGGCCGCGTCGGCGACGCTGGGCCGCGGCGCCTGGCCGCTCGCGCTCGCGATTGGCGCGGTGGCCGCGACAGCGTTCGTGGTCCGCCGAGAGCGGCGCGCGCTCGTGTACGCGCTCGCGCTTCCGGCGCTGTTCCTCGCCGCGGGCGCGCGGTACGAGGCCATGCGCCCGCACGTCGCGCCCGGCGACGCCGCGCGATTCAACGACGACGGCGTGGCGATGCGCATCCGCGCCGTGCTGCGCGACGACCCGGACGCCGGCGACACGTCGCAGCGATTCGCGGCGTCGGTGCGCGCCGTGCAGATCGAAGGCGCGTGGCGGCCGGCCTCGGGCGGTGTGCTGGTGTGGACGGACTTGCTGCCTCGCTACCGGTCGGGCGACGTGCTGGAACTCGAAGGCGAGCTGGAGTCACCGCCCCGCCTCGATGGCTTCGATTACGCCGCGTACCTCGCCCGGCGGGGAATCGCCAGCACGATGAGTTATCCGTTGGCCCACAGCGTTGGACACGAGGACGACGGCATCGTTCACGCGACGGTGCTGCGCGTCCGGCG
>CAYJMJ010000081.1:0-2956 GCA_964371095.1 uncultured Dehalococcoidia bacterium
AGGGCGGCGTCATCATGGACGTCGTCACGCCCGAGCAGGCCAAGATTGCCGAGGAGGCCGGCGCCTGCGCCGTCATGGCGCTCGAGCGCGTCCCCTCCGACATCCGCAAGGACGGCGGCGTCGCCCGCATGTCCGACCCGGAGATGATCTCCGGCATCATCGCCGCCGTCACCATCCCCGTGATGGCGAAGGCGCGCATCGGCCACTTCGTCGAGGCGCAGGTGCTGGAGGCGCTCGGCGTCGACTACATCGACGAGTCCGAGGTGCTGACGCCGGCCGACGAGGCGCACCACATCAACAAGCACCCGTTCAAGGTGCCGTTCGTCTGCGGCTGCCGGAACCTCGGCGAGGCGCTCCGCCGCATCGGCGAGGGCGCGGCGATGATCCGCACGAAGGGCGAGGCCGGCACCGGCAACGTCGTCGAAGCCGTGCGCCACATGCGCCAGCTCTGGGACGACATCCGCCGCATCCAGAGCATGCCCGAGGACGAGCTGTCGGCCGAGGCGAAGAACCTCGGCGCGCCGTACGACCTGGTGAAGCAGGTGCACGACCTCGGCAAGCTGCCGGTCGTCAACTTCGCCGCGGGCGGCATCGCCACGCCGGCCGACGCCGCGCTGATGATGCAGCTCGGCGCCGAGGGCGTGTTCGTCGGCTCCGGCATCTTCAAGTCGGAGAACCCGGAGAAGATGGCGAAGGCGATCGTCAAGGCGACGACGCACTTCCGCGACGCCGCGATCCTCGCCGACGTCTCGCGCGGCACCGGCACGGCGATGAAGGGCCTCGAGATCGGCGCCATCCCGGAGAACGAGATCCTCGCCAAGCGAGGGTGGTAGGGCGGTGCCGATCGCTCCGGTACCGCACCTGTTCAAGCGCAACAATCGCGCTGACTCAGCGCGGTGATTCAACGTCGGAGTTGGCGATGCCTCGGCTGCCGTCGCGGGGACCGATCGCAGTCGCCATACTGGCGGCAGGCGGTGCGTTAGCGGTCTTCGTAGCCGTCCTGCTCGCCGCCCATGCCCGGGACTCAACCTCCGCGACAAGCCACGGCGGCACCAAGACTCCTCTCGCAGCGTGCGATGGGTGGGGAGCCGGGTTTGCGTCTCTCGATGAGGCCGAATCGAGAGCCGGCTACCATATCCCCCGTGCACCAGCTTCCTACCAAGCCCGAGACCGCCAGACGTGCCTGCAGTTCGGCGATCCGCCCATGAGTCACACCGACTATGGCTGCGAAGGCGGCGATCGGAAATGCATTTCCGTCGACGTCGTGCCGAGCCGGTACGACGTGACGAACTCACGCGAGCACGGAAGGCCGACGACGATAGGCGACAAGTCCGGATGGATGTTACCGAGCAAAGACGGAGAGCTGTTCTTCAGCTGGAAGTGCGGACAGGGCAAAGAGGGCTCTACTCTGTACTGCACGGTGCTCACTCTCGGAGATGTCGACCAGACTGCATTCGACACGTTCGTCGCCTCATTGAAATAGCCGGCGATCCCACGAGAATGACGGCAATCCAGCCCGGCGGCCTTACATAAGGCGACCCATCGTCATCCGCTCGGGGCGGCCGGACGGGCCATGAAACCTCGGAGCGCAGCAGGGAACAGTGCCTTTCGTCTTGCCCTCACTCCGAACCTCCTCTTCCCCGCGGGTAGACGGAACCTTCGACGCCCCACGCGATAGAATCGCCCCATGCAACTCCCCCTGACCGGCGTCCGCGTGCTCGACCTGACCGTGTACCAGCACGGGCCGTACGCCTCGACGATCCTCGCCAATCTCGGCGCGGACGTGATCAAGGTCGAGGAGGTGGAGTCGGGCGACCCGGGTCGCTACGCCTGGTACAGCCGCGAGGCCGGCCTCAGCAGCTTCTTCGAGGCGCACAACCACGGCAAGCGCTCGATCGCCCTCGACCTCAAGCAGCCGCGCGGACGCGACATCTTCTTCCGTCTCGCCGAGCGCAGCGACGCATTGCTCCACAACTTCCGCATCGGCGCCGTCGAGCGGCTGGGGTTGGACTACGCGGCGGTCTCGGCGGTGAACCCGCGCATCGTCTACGTGCAGGCGTCGGCGTGGGGCCCGGCGGGCGAGGAGCGGGACACGGGCGCGTTCGACTATGTCGCCCAGGCCCGAAGCGGCTTCGCCAGCACCAACGGCGAGCCCGATGACCCTCCGCTGCCGTCCGTCGTCGCGATCGGCGACCAGAGCGGCGCGCTGCACGCCTGCATCGCCCTGCTGGCGGGGATCGCCGGCCGCGCGTCGACGGGACGCGGCGCGAAGTACGACACGTCGCTGCTCGGCAGCATGCTGGCGCTGCAGTCGTTCGACATCGACAACTACCTGTTTACGGGAGAGCTGCGCGAGCGGTTCTACAACGGCGGGTCACGGCCGTTCTGGCGCGTCTATCGCGGCGGCGACGGCGCGTGGTTCATGGTCGGCATGCTGCGCGACAAGGCGTGGCGCGAGACCTGCGATGTCATCGGCCGGCCCGAACTGCCCGGCGATCCTCGCTTCGACACGTACCGCAAGCGCATGTTCGACAATGCGCCGGAGCTGATGTCGATCCTCGAAGAGGCGTTCCTCGCGGCGCCCGCGGCGCAGTGGATCGAGCGGCTCAACGCGATCGGCATGCTGGCGGCGCCGGTGAACAACCACGCCGGCGTGGCGCGCGACCCGCAGGTGCTGGCGAACGCCTACATCCAGGACGTGGCGCGGCCGGGCGGCGAGCCCGTGCGCATGGTGAACGTCGGTATCACGATCGACGACGAGCCGGTGCCGATCCCGCGCCTCGCGCCGCAGCTCGGCGAGCACACCGAGGAGCTGCTCCTCGAGCTGGGCCACACGTGGGACGAGATCGCGTCGCTGCGTGCCGCGGGCGTCGTCGGGCCGCGCGTTAAGACGACGTAGCTCCATCCGGCGTTCCCCCTCGCCCCTTGTGGGAGAGGGGGCCAGGGGGTGAGGGCC
>CAYJMJ010000081.1:3056-13146 GCA_964371095.1 uncultured Dehalococcoidia bacterium
GGCGAGAGCACGACGATCGCGCGCCTGCTCGACATCTACGAGCTGCGAGAGCCGATCCGCCGCCTCGGCATCGAGGGGCTGCCGATCTGGGGCACGTGCGCCGGGGCCATCATGCTCGCGAAACGGGCGACCGACCTCGACCGCCCGAACCTGGCGCTTATGGACATCGAGGTGCGGCGCAACGCCTTCGGGCGGCAGGTGGACAGCTTCGAGGAGGACCTCGACGTGGCCGAGATCGGCGCTCCGCCGTTCCACGCCATCTTCATCCGGGCGCCGCTGATCGAGGAGGCCGGAGCCGGCGTCGATGTCCTGGCGCGGCTTCCGGACGGCGCCATCGTCGCCGCCCGGCAGGGCCATCTGCTGGCGACGTCGTTCCACCCCGAGCTGACGGGGGACGCGCGCCTGCACCGGCTGTTCGCGCGCCTGGCGGCGGGCTACGTCTCGCGCCGTACCGCGTCGAAGTAACACTCCCTCGCATACGGTTCCCCGAAGCACGCAATCGCCAGGCCGGGTGGGCCCTCTCCTGCCCCGGTTCGCGATACAATGGGTCAGCGTGTAAGGAGCGTGCACACTCAGAAATGACGCATTCGGCCCGCATCATCCTGCCGACCGACCTCGTCGCCCTCGTCTCCTACGATGGACGGGTCTACAGCAACGAGGCGATGACGCGCGACCGCATCGGCACCAACGATTCGCCGCACCCGTTGGAAACGGCCTTTGACCAGTGGTTCAGCTTCGCCACGGGCCGGCACACGTCGATCAGCGTGCAGGGGACGACGCTCCGGGGCCTCGTTTCGGCTCGCAAGCGCGGCTCGAAGCTGGCGTGGGAGATCGACTGCCTCATCCACGCGCCGGATGGCGACAACGGCGTCCTGATGAGCCTGCTCGACCAGCTTACGCGCGCCGCCGGCAAGTCCGGGGCGCTGAGGATCTTCATGCGCCTGCCCGGCGCGAGCGACACCGGGCACGTCGCGATGCACTGCGGCTTCGCGCCCTACCAGTCCGAGGTCACGTACGCCCGGCCCATCGACGCCGCCGAGCCGCACCCCCTGCCCGAAGGGTTCCGGCGCCGCGCGAAGGCGGACCTGTACGCCCTCTTCCAGCTGTACAACGCCGTCGTGCCGCACGGCGTGCGGACGGCCGAGGCGATGACGTTCGCCGAGTGGACGGCGGCACAGGAGCGCCTCGGCAAGACGTCCCAGTACGTCGTAGAGCGCGACGGCGCGGTGCGCGGCTGGCTGCGCGTCGCGCGTGACGGCGACGTCGCCCGCTTCGACGTCCTCGCGGACGCCGGCATCGTCGACGATCTGCTGGAAGCGGCGCTGGCCAAGGTCGCGAGCCGGCGGACCGTCTACACCATCGTGCCCGAGCATGACGCGGGACTGCGCGCGCGGCTCGCCGCTCTCGGCTTCGCGCAAGGCGACGACTACGCCGTCCTGGTACGCCATACCGTTCGTAACGTGAAGGTTTCCCGCGCCGTCCCCGTGCTTCTACATACCGCCGGGTGAGGTGAGGATTGCAGCGAATAATCACCGATGACCTCGACATGCTGTTGGCAGCGCTGCCGCCGCACATCGCCGATCCGATCAGGGACCGCGGCGACAACGCCGGTCTGCTCGAGATCGTCATGGACCTCGGCCGCCGGCCCGAAGCGCGCTACCCGGGCCGCGAGGTGGTCCTCTCCGAGAAGGAGATCACGGCCGAGGACATCGAATACGTCGTCACGCGGATCGAGGAGTTCGGCGACGACAATCGTGCCGGCATCGAGCGGACGCTGCACCGGATCTCGTGCATCCGCAACCGGCGGGGCAAGATCGTCGGACTGACCTGCCGGGTGGGACGCGCCGTGTTCGGCACGATCCAGGTGATCGAAGACCTGATCAAGACCGGCAAGAGCACGCTCATGCTCGGCCGCCCGGGCGTCGGCAAGACGACGATGCTGCGGGAGGTGGCCCGCGTGCTCGCCGACGACATGAACAAGCGCGTCGTGATCGTCGACACGTCGAACGAGATCGCGGGCGACGGCGATATCCCGCACCCGGCGATCGGGCAGGCGCGGCGCATGCAGGTCAAGACGCCGGCACTGCAGCACGCGGTCATGATCGAGGCCGTCGAGAACCACATGCCCGAGGTGATCGTGATCGACGAGATCGGCACCGAGCTCGAAGCGGCCGCCGCACGCACGATCGCGGAGCGGGGGGTGCAGCTCGTCGCGACGGCACACGGCAACGAGCTGGAGAACCTGATCAACAACCCGACGCTCGCCGACCTCGTCGGCGGCATCCAGTCGGTTACGCTCGGTGACGAGGAGGCGCGCCGCCGCGGCACGCAGAAGTCGATCCTCGAGCGGAAGGCGCCGCCCACGTTCGACGTCGTCGTCGAGATTCAGAGCTGGGACCGCGTCGCCGTTCACGGCGACGTGGCCGAGACGGTCGACGCGATGCTGCGCGGGTACGCGATGCCCGCGGAGGTGCGCGAGCTGGACGAGAGCGGCGAGATCCGGATCATCGAGCTGCCGCGGCCCGTCCCGACGGCGGCCGGCCGCGGCATCCGTGACCGGCGCCCGTTCATCGGCGCTGAGCGCGGCGCCGCCGTGGTTGGGGGCGACGCGGGCGGCCCCTTTCGGCGCGTCTACCCCTTCGGCATCTCCCGCAAACGGCTGGAGCAAGCAGTACGCGAAACGGGGGCGCGCATCGCGCTGGCGGAAGAGCTGACGGAGGCGGACACCGTCATGACGCTGCGCTCGTATTTCCGCCGCAAGCCGCAGGCGCTACGGGACGCGGAGAACCGCGGCATCCCGATCTACGTGCTCAAGACGAATACCGTGCCACAGATGGAGCAGAGCCTGCTGTCGATGCAGCAACGTCCGCCGGCCCCGGGCGACGGCGAGGGCGGCGGCGCATCGGACACGTACGCCCTGCAAGAGACGGAGGACGCGATCACGGGGGTGCTCAGCGGCGCGGATGGCGCGGTGGAGCTGACGCCGCAGAACGCGTACATCCGCCGTCTGCAGCACCAGATGGCGCAGCGCTACAACCTGACGTCGCGGAGCCAGGGCCGCGAGCCGCATCGCCGCGTCATGATCTACCGGGAGGATCCCGGCGACGGCATTCGATTCTAGAGCCGCGGGACCCGGCGCTACCCGACCGAGAGCGCGCCGACCATCGTCTGCGGATGGACCGAGCACTTGAAAACGTAGCGCTGCGGGGCGCCGACGGTGAACGTCAGCGCCTGCTGCCGGGGGCCCGGCGCGGCATCGGTCGCCGCGACGCGGGCGCCAGCGGCGTCGAAGAACGTGATGTCATGGTCGACGCCCGCATCCTCGTTGTCGAACGTCACGTGCACCACGCTGCCCGCCGCCACGGCCAGGGACGTCGGCGAAAACATCACACCTTTGGCGACGATGATGATCGACTGCTCGGCCGGCGATGATCGCGGCGTCTGCGTCGGTGCCGGTGCCGGCGCCGACGGGGCGGATGCCGGCGTGTTCGGTGCGTGCGTGGCTTCGGCGAGTTGCGGCGCAGCGGTCGCCGCCAATGGTGGGCGAGCCGTGGGCGATGCGGCGGCCGGCGCCGTGACAGAGGCCGCAACCGCGGCCGCGGCGGACGTCACGGCGGACGAAGGCGCGGGCGAGGGCAGCGCCGTGGCCGCGTTGCCGCCCTCGCCGCAGCCGGCGGAACCCGCGAGCGCGGCTCCGAGGCCCGCAATCAACACGAATCGTGACAGGCTATGCGCCATGGCCTTCCGCTCCCCAACGCGGAAGGGGCCGACGCCGTGCCGGCCCCTTCCTGTCATCACATTCACTACGTCCGTGGTTAGCCGCGCTTGCGCGCTGCCGCACCCGCGCCCTTGAGTGCGATGCCCGCCGCCGCGAGCGCCAGCACGATCCAGGTCCCGCCAACGTTGCCCGCCGCACCGTCGAAGCCGCCGTTACCCGTGTCCGGGGCGGCGATGGCGCCGCTGCGCGGCGTCGCGGTGGGCGCGGGCGCCTGCTGCGTCGGGGCCGCCGTCGGCTCGGGCGCGGGCGGCGTGACCGACGAGAAGTTCTCGATCTGCCAGATCTTGCCGTCGGCGAGCCCGGGAATCGAGACGCCGCCGTCGGACACGTAGGCCGTATCGCCGACGAAGATGAGCGACGTCGGGAACATGAAGCCGGTGACGATCGGCGTCATCGCGCCCGTAGCGGTGTCGACCTTCAGGATCTTTCCGGAGAAGAATTGCCAGGGAGCCGGGGCTCCCGGGTCGGTGGCCTGGTCGCCGAACTGCAGCGCGTAGAGCTGACCGCCGGCGTTGAACTCGACGTCGGTCAGTGAGCTGACGCCGCCGGCCACCTTCGTGCGCGAGCCACTCGGGAGGCCCACTCTGTTCACCGTGCCATCGGCCGGCGTGAAGGGGAACTGGCCGAGCGTGGACACGTACAGCGGCCCGCTTCCGCCCGATCGGGCGATGCCGGTCGTGACGGGATGGCCGGGGAACTCCGTCACGCGCGTGATCGCGCCACCCGTCGTGATGCGCATGACCTGGTTCTGGTTGCCATCGACGACGTAGAACGCGCCGTCGCTCACCATCATGGAGTACGGGTTGCCGCCGGGCTCGATGTCGTGCTGCACACCGTCCTTGACGTCACCGACCGGGCTGTCCACGTTGAACTGGCCGATGTCCGCGACGAGCTGCGCGGTGCCGCTGCCGACGACGCGATAGAGGCCCGTCGGGTTGTCGGGGAAGCCGTAGACCGCGCCGCCGTGGGTTTGCAGGTAATAGAGCTGGAGGCCGATGAACGCGACATCGGCCGGGCCGACGGCGTCACCCTGCGGGCCCACGTTCGAGGGCAGCTTGTCGATGACCGTCGTCCGCGCGCCGGTCGCAGGATCGACCTTCGAGATGCGGCCGGTGAAGCCGCTGTGCGACTGAGCGCCGTCGATGGTCGCGACGGTATCGCCGCCGGTGCCCGCTTCGGCGACGTATAGCATGCCGTCCGGCCCGAGCTTCATGCCGCGCGGGCTCAGCAGGCCCGTGGTCAGGGCCGCGCCCGCACTCGCGCCCGGCTCCTTGGCCGAAGCCGGCGCCGCGGCAAACGCCGCGCCCATGGCCACCGCGAGGGCGGCCACCAGTACGAATCGGATCTTCAACGCACTCCTCCAGATATGTTGCCGCCGGGCGGGTTTAACCAGTTTTGGCGATTATAAGTGATTCAATCCCGAAATACACCCGCCCTCCCGCGGCATGCGAGTTCAGGAAGGCGAGACGTCGGTCAAGACAGGGGATTGACGGAGAAGGAACTACGCCTCGCGGGCGCTCCAGAGGGTCTGGTGCCGGGCGCCGTTGATGGCATCGATGGTCGCGGTGCGCTCGCGCTCGCCGAGATCGCGCAGCGCGTCGTCGCACGTTTCGCGCGCGCCCGAGAAGCCGGAGCGCACGATCCGCTCGACGATCTTCGCCCAGACGCCGCTTTCGGTGAGAAAGCCGACGCTGTGCGGCCAGTAGAAGAACATGAAGCTCTTGGGCAGCCCCAGCGACGGTCGGTGCTGCCCGAGCCAGAAGAAGCGCTCCTGCACCGACTCCACCGGATCGACGATCGCCACCATCGGCATCTCGCGATCGTCGTGGCGCGTGTCGATCAGCAGGCGCTCCGGAAACAGGCGGAAGCTGCCGGCGAACACGTCGGCGCTCTGAACGATATTCTCGATCTCGGGGAGATCCACGAGCAGTCCGTTTTCCGTGTACATACCCCACCTCCGATCAGGCAGGACTCTCCCTCGTTCTAAACCAGCGGACAGGGCGGGGCAAGCCCCGCCCTATCTCGCGTGTCAACCATCAGCACCTCCCCTTCCCTTTCAGGGAAGGGGCCGGGGGTTAGGTCTAGTACATCGGCGGCGCGCCCGCCGGCATCCCCGGCATCGCTTCCTTCTTCTCCGGGATGTCCGTCACGAGGCAGTTCGTGGTGAGCACCATGCCGGCGATCGAGATCGCGTTCTCGAGCGCCGCGCGCGTCACCTTCAGCGGGTCGATGATCCCCTTGGCGATCATGTTGCCGAACTCGTCTTTCGCCGCGTCGTAGCCGTCGCCGGCCTTCATCCCCTTGACCTGCTGGACGATGACCGAGCCGTCCTTGCCCGCGTTGATGGCGATCCGCCGCAGGGGCTCCTCGAGCGCGCGCCTCAGGATCGCCGCACCGGTCTGCTCGTCGCCCTCGAGCTTCACCTTCTCGAGCGCGCCGATGGCGTTGATGAGCGCGACACCGCCGCCGGAGACGATGCCCTCTTCGACCGCCGCGCGCGTCGCCGACAGCGCGTCCTCGACGCGGTGCTTCTTCTCCTTCAGTTCGACCTCGGTCGCCGCGCCGACCTTGATCACCGCCACGCTGCCGGCCAGCTTGCCGAGGCGTTCCTGCAGCTTCTCGCGGTCCCAGTCAGAGGTCGTCGTCTCGAGCGCCGTCTTGATCTGCTTGACGCGGCCCTCGACGTCCTTGCCCTTGCCGCGGCCCTCGATGACGGTGGTGTTCTCCTTGCCGATGATCACGCGGCGCGCCCGGCCCATGTCCTCGATCTGCACGGAGTCGAGCTTGCGGCCCAACTCCTCGCTGATCACGGTCGCGCCGGTCAGCGCCGCCAGGTCGCCGAGGTTGTCCTTGCGGCGATCGCCGAAGCCCGGCGCCTTCACCGCGACGACGTTGATCGTGCCGCGCAGCTTGTTCACCGCGAGCGTCGCGAGCGCTTCGCCCTCGACGTCGTCGGCGATGATCAGCAGGTTCTTGCTCACCTGCAGCAGCCGCTCGAGCATCGGCAGGATGTCGGTCACGGCCGAGATCTTCTTGTCGGTGATCAGGATGTACGGATCGTCCAACTCCGCTTCCATCTTCTCGTTGTTGGTGACGAAGTACGGGCTGATGTAGCCGCGGTCGAACGCCATGCCTTCGACGTACTCGACCTCGGTCGCGATGCCCTTCGACTCCTCGACGGTGACGACGCCGTCCTTGCCGACCTTCTCCATCACCTCGCCGATCAGCTCGCCGATCGTCGTGTCGGCTGCTGAGATCGCCGCGACCTGCGCGCTCTGCTCGCGCGTCGTCACGGGCTTGGCGTTCTTCTTGAGCTGGGCGACCACGGCCTGGCCCGCCGCCTCGATGCCGCGCTTGATGGCCATCGGATTCGCGCCGGCGGCGACGTTCTTCAGCCCCTCGTGTACGATCGCCTGGCCGAGGACCGTGGCGGTCGTCGTCCCGTCGCCGGCGATGTCGTTCGTCTTGGAGGCGATCTCCTTCGCGAGCTGGGCGCCGATGTTCTCGAACGGCTCGTCGAGTTCGATGTCCTTGGCGATCGTGACGCCGTCGTTGGTGATCGTGGGTGCGCCGAACTTCTTGTCAAGCACGACGTTCCGGCCCTTGGGGCCGAGCGTGATCTTGACGGCGTCGGCAAGAGCGTCGATGCCGCGCATCAGGGCGTGACGGGCGTTCTCCTCAAAGAGAAGCTGCTTGGCCATTGCTACCTCATCCTTCGTGCAAGTTGCGTCTGTGGCGTTGATGAATCTAGCACTCTCCGACCGGGAGTGCTAATGCGAGTGTAAAGCAGTTGTCGAGGACGATCAAGGGCGATGGTAAGCGGCGCCTGGAGATCGTTGGGGAGTGTTCTTGGTGCCGGGGGACAGCAAACAACAACCAACAGACAACAGAGCGAGACGATCGCAACGCGTTATGTCGGGTGAATCGAAGCTGGGGTGGGATCCGTTTCGTAATTTCAGCCTCCTGCTAGCGCTCGCCGTGCCCTCCCACACCGCGCCCCAGATTCGCAATCACTGGTTTCGAGCCGGGGGCACGCGAGCCGCGCCTGCCGTCTGCCCTGCCGCCGCGCACGGGCCTCTCGCACCCGAAGCTGGGCGCTGCGCGGACCGCCTGTCTGAGACCTCCGCGCCCCGCGGACCGTCGGGTGACGATCAGCGGGTCGTGACACCGGCCGGCGTCTGACACTGTGGCGATCGCCTCCCTGATCCGTGGCATCGCCCGCACCGCCTCCTCGCACTCTGCCGGCCACTCGTCGAGGAATGGCGCCGTGGCCGAAGATGCGGCTGCCATCCCGGATGTCGCCGGGCGAACCCCAGGCACGCTGTCAAGTTCCCTGGGATACACAAGGGAAATAGTTGTTGTTAACGCAAGTGTTGGGGTGTACGATCGCGCGAAGACCTCGCTTTGCGGAAGGGAAGGCAGATGCGGAGTTTCCGACCCTATCGGGCCGAGCACGGTCGACGACCCGCCGGCCCTCGGCTCGTCCAGCGACGCCGTTATCACGGACTTCCGCTGTTTGCGGGCCTACTCGCCTTGCTGGTGGTGGCTGTCATCGCGATTGGGCAGCCCACGGCTGCTCAAGAGCCGGACCTGCAACACGGCGACCTTTTCGTGGGAGCAGTGGAGGGAAGCAACAGCTTCGGCCTGACCGGTCCGCGCATCATCTGGCGCGTGCGGAATGGAGCGGCGGAGCGTTACTGCGAGAGTTCGGCCGACAGTAGCGACGCGTTCTTCGGCGTGCCGGAGCAGATGATTGTCGATTCGCAGGGCCGCGTTGTGTTCCTCGCCAAGCTCGGGGCGGAGGTCTTTCTTCAGGATATGGGTCTCTTCCGTTGCAGCAGCATGGGCTCACCGCCCGAGCGCCTCGCGGTGTTTTCTCGCGGCCTTGGGCCGGTGAAGGCGGGTTTCCCCGATCCGTTCCCCGACCAGTCGTTCAATCGCATTTCCGGCCTGCACCTCGCGACCGTGCAGAGTATCGAGATCAACGCCAATCATCAGCGGCTGATCACCGAGGATGCTTATGTCATGGCGATGGAGGAGTTCAACAGCCTGACAGGGCTGAAGATCGAGACGAAGGTTCGGCGTTACCGCGCAACAACGGCCCAGTGGGACATCGCGCCGGACGCCGCGTCCTGGCGGCCCGATGACATGCCGGTCATGACCAATCACGGCGGAGCGACCTACAGCACCGCACAGGACGTGCTGAGGCGCTCGACTGATCCGCTACGGCTCGATGCCTCGGGCAGCATCGGTACCGTGGACTTCGAGATACACGCGGCGCTGTTCGGCGGCTTCAAGGAGGTGAGGGGCCTCATTGTCGACGATAACGCCGCCCCGAACCCGGGCTCCGGCTGCGACCCCAGCCTGCCCCAGCCGCCTAGCCTGGCGGAACCGAGAGGGCCAAGCGGCGCGTACGCGTCCATGAGCAGCTTGTACTACGACATCGCGCACGACGGCGGGGGGAACCTGGGACTGGTGCTACGCACCAACTCAGGCGGCTCCGGCTCCCCGTATCTCACCCAGGTCAGTGAAGCGCTGATCAACGAGGATCCCGCCGATGACCTTGGCGAGTACTTCTATCGCAGCACGACCGGGTGCCTGCCAGAAGCCTCGCTGAAGTACACGTCGATCGTGCCGTTCTTCGATCCGGACACCGGCCTCAGTAATGAGATCAGGCTCGGGAGCATGGCGGTCTCACCATCGGGCCTCGTTGGTTTGGCGGGCAACCCTGCCAACGAACTCGTACGTGTCGTCGCGGGACAGGGTCTCGAAAGTATCGCCACGGGCTTCGTGGCGGCGGGGGACGTCGCGGCGTACCCGGCGATCGTGCCGGCTGCTACGGGCGCTGTCCTGGTCATTCGGATTAATTCGCCGGTAGATGTCCTTGTGACCGATGCGGGGGGCAACCGTATCGGGGTAGACCCGGCGACGGGGCTCCCCATCAACGACTTTGGCCAGAATGGCTTCGACAGCGGGCCCGGTGAGCCGCGCTTCATGGCTATTAGGAATCCCACGCCCGGCGCCTTCTCCGTGGACGCCGTGGGTACGGGCGATGGCCCCTACTCCATCCAGATCTACTCGGGGCTGCTCGGTCAGCCCGAAACGAATCTGAACCAGATCAGCGGCGGTGGTACGGCTCATCCCGGCAGCGTCGCAGACCACGACTTCACGCTGGCCCCCAATCTGGCGATCGCGTTCGACGCCCCACCGGTAGAGATGACGCCGACGCCGACGGATACCGCCACGGCGACCGACACGGCGACGCCCACGCACACGGCGACGGCAACACCGACCGACACCGCCACACCCACG
>CAYJMJ010000082.1:0-11331 GCA_964371095.1 uncultured Dehalococcoidia bacterium
TCCTCCCGTTCCTCGGTGAGGACCATCGCGCAGTCGTCTATGGGGAGCAGTTCACGGCGGGCCTCCTCCGCGCGCCTGCGGTACTCGCTCTCGGTGATCGGTTCCCTCGCGCAGTCGTCGAAGCGCGCCCGCACGGCCCACATCTCCAGCGCACATCGACAGCGGTCCGGTCGGAGGCTGCGGCCTCGACATTGTCGAAGTACCCGGAGGCGGTCCGGGCGTACTCGTTGCACTTGGGAATACGGATCTCGCGAACGGTCCCGTCTCGCCATAGCAGCGAAAAGAAGCGCTGCAAATCGTCCGATGAAGACGCGCGGACGCCGGGGGCCACGTCGAGTGTCACGCAGCCACCCCGGTGCGCAGGCGCTCAACGAAGGGCTCGATGCCAGCGATTTCAACGCGGGCAGAGGTCCATGCTGAACCTACGTCACCGGGGGGATATTGCCGGGGGAATCCAGTCGCCCCGACCATTCTGCCGCACCAATTCGTCACTGTCTGCGTGGTCCCTTGCCCGGGATCGTCCGGGCAATGCGCCGTCGCGGCGACGATCGCCGCAGCGCGTGCGGGACGTCCGCCTATTCGCCGTGCGGCAGCTCCAGCACGAACACGCTGGCGAACCTGTCGACCACGTACAGGTCGGAGCCGGCGATGGTCAGGCCAGCCGGCGCCCGGAACAGCGCGCCTGAGTCCCGGTCGCCCGGATCCTTCAGGCCGATGAAGCCGCGGTACTCTCCGGCCGGGCCGAAGACCTGCACCGCGGCGAGAAGGCCGTCGCTCACGTAGACGTTGCCCGCGTCGTCGATGGCCACGTCCTTCGGCCTCGCCAGCGCGCCCCCGGTGTCGCCGAGGTGGCCGTACTGGGCCAGGAACGTGCCGTCGGGCGCGAGCTTGACCACCCGGCCGTTGAGGATGTCGACCACATACACGTTGCCGGTGGCGTCGAGCGCGAGGCCGGCGGGTGTGTTGAACCCCTGTTCGCCGCCGGAGCGGCCGCCGCTGCCGGCAGCCCAAACCAGACGACCCTCGCGGTCGTAACGCTCGACACGGTGGTTGGCCGCATCGGAGACGAAGAAGCCGCCGTCGCCGCTCACCACGAGGCCGATCGGCCGCGAAGGCAGCAGGTCGCCCGCGACATTGCCCACCGGAACCGTCCGGACCAGGCCGCCTTCGGGCGTCAGGACGACGATCCGGCCGGCGCCCGAGTCGGCCACGTACAGGTACTGTCCGTCGCTCGCGATCGCCATCGGTCCGCGAAGATCGAGCCGCGGCTCCCGCCGCTGGTCCAGAGTCTGGAGGATCGCGCCATCCGCGCTGACTTCCAGTATGCGGTTGTTGCCGGTGTCGAGTACGAACCATCGCCCGCCGAGCCCAACGATGTCCGACGGCTGATTCCATCCCGCGGGGGACGGTTGGATGTCGGCCGGAAGGCTAAGATGGCGGGTCAGGCGCGCCGGGTACGCCCGGGCGGATAGGTCGCGGCCCGGCACGTCCTGGAACATCACGGCCGCCACCACGCCCGCCAGCGCGATGGCGCCTGTCACGGCCGCGGCCGCCAGCAAGACGAGCCGCAATTGCGGCGACAGCGTCGCCCGGCCTTCCGACACCCGAACGGTTGCTACTGCTCGTACCATGGTTCACCAGTGATGGCAGTTCGCACACAGGGCAGTCGAACCGCGACCATCCGCGACGATGCTCAGGAGCGACTCCGAGGCAGCTCCGTGAGCGCCGTGGCAACTCAGACACTTGAGGACCGTGCCCGGCTGCGATCCCCCCTCGTTCCACAGCCGCGTGCCGCTGAAGTCGCCGGCGCCGGGATTCCAGCTCCCGTCCGAAGGGACGCTTCCGTCTGCGACAGCGGCGACGTTCAGCGGGTGATCCTCGCTACCGCCGCTGGCGTGGCAGGTCTTGCACAGGTTGGCGCCGGCCGGGAAGCGAAGGAAGTTTCCGTAGTCCGCCATGTGCGGATCGTGGCACATGTCGCAGTCTTGGCCCGGCTCGCCCGGCCGCATCGGATGCTGGGCCAGCGCGACGTCGAAGACGTGGAGCCCGCCGTCCGTGACGGTGCCGTCGTGGCAGCTGTAGCACGTCGGTGCGATGCCGGAATAACCATCGTCTGCCGCGTGCGGGTCGTCGCTCCAGATCCGCTGGCCGCTGGCATCGCCCGGGAGGTGGCACAGTTCGCAAGCCGATACCCCCGCGGCGCCGGCCGCGACCCCCAGGTCGTGCGGGCTGCCGATGACCGCCCCTTGCTCCCCTCGGGTCAGACCCAGGGTCACCAGGAGGGCCATCGACGCGGCCGCGGCGATCGCCACCGCCCGCAGCGCGGAACTCACCTGCCACCACCCGTCGGGCCGGCGACGTCCATCGGGCGCGGCACGCCGGGTCGCCGCCCTCGCGTGCTGATCGTGATGCGCCGCGCGATCCCGTAGACCAGGACGGCCGGCACTGCCACTGGCAGGAAGAGGATGAAGGCCAGGCCGATCACCGGGGCCAGCGCGATCACCAGCAGGACGGGCAAACGATAGTACGTGACGCCCTCGCCCTCCAGGACATCACCCTCGGGCGGGACGCCGTGAAACGCCCACTCCTTTGTGTTGAGGTACGTGCCGCACGGGACGAACATTCCACTGCTGTACTTCCTGAACATGACGGGCCTCCTTCCAGGCCATCGACTCAATTCGGTCCATGGCCAGCGTACGGCGGAGGCAGGATCATCGAAACGGGCGTTCGCCCGAGGAGCAGCGGTCATGAGCGGCCCAAAACGGCATCCGCAACCGCCCTATTGCGGCCCGCGGTACACAGCTCGTAGTAGCCGAAAGCATCATGTCGACTGGCCGAAAGGATTGCATGGCAGCCTATTGGTCGGCGGTGATGAGCCCCGCCATGATGGCGAACTTCACCAGGCCGGTGCGGTTGTGTATGTCCAGCTTCTCCATGAGGTTGGCGCGGTGGCTCATCACCGTCTTCACGCTCAGGCACAGCAGTTCGCCGATCTCCCGGTTGCTGCGTCCTTCCGCCAACAGCTTCAGCACTTCCTTCTCGCGGTCGCTGATCTGGTCGAGGCGGCGCTCCTCGTCCGCCCCGTCCTCGTCCCCCACGTAGCGGTCCACCATCGCCTTGGCGGCCGCGGGGTCGAGGAATGACTCGCCGGCGTGCACAGCGCGGATCGCCGACAGAAGCTCGGTGCCCGCGGCTTTCTTGAGGACGTATCCGGAAGCGCCGGCCTTCAACATCTGGAAGACGTATTCCTTGTTGTCGTACTGGGTGAGCACCAGCACCCTCGTGTGCAGTTTGCGCTGACGGATTTCGAGCGCCGCCTCGAATCCGCCGAGGCGCGGCATGGCGATGTCCATCAACACAACGTCCGGCTTCAGCTCGATCGCCAGTTCGACGGCTTCTACGCCGTCGGCCGCCTTCCCGACGACTTCCACGTCGTCGTACATGCGGAGCAGCGCGTGAAGTCCGTCGCGCAGCACGGCGTGGTCGTCAGCTATGAGGACGCGAATCCGGGGCGCCATCGTCGGCTCCTTTCTGCACCGGGACGGTGGCCCTGACCCGGGTCCCGTCGTCTGGCGCCGAAGTGATCTCCAGCGTGCCGCCCAGCAGCGTGGCGCGCTCCCGCATCCCGAGGATGCCCCACCCGCGTCGCGTGTCGGACGGCTCGAGCGCGCTCGCCACGTCGAACCCGACGCCGTCGTCCTCCACCTCGAGGGTGACGGTGCCGTTGCGGAAGTCGAGGCCAATCAGTGCGTTCGACGCCTGGGCGTGCCACGCGATGTTGGAGATCGCCTCCTGGCCGATGCGGAACAGGGCCGTCTCCACCTCGGCGGGGAGACGTTTCTCATCACCCGTGACCGTCACCCGGGCGAGAATCCCTGCCGGTTGGAGCCGCGTCTCCGCGTACCATTCGAGGCCGGTCACGAGGCCCAGGTCATCCAGCACGGAAGGCCGCAGGTCCCGGATCAGACGATGCACGTCGTCCAGCGCATCCACCGCTACCGCGCGAAGCTCCCCCAGCTTTTCGCGGATCCCGGCGACGTCGGTCTCCGGCGCGAGGGCGGCCGTGTCCATGCCGAGGACCAGCGCGGTGAGAACCTGCCCCGTCTCGTCGTGAAGCTCGCGGGCGATGCGCCGCCGCTCCTCCTCCTGGGCGGTGATCAACTTCCGCAGCAGTTCACCCCGGGCCGCCTCTTTTCGGCTCAGTTCCTCGTAGAGCGCGGCTTTCTCCTCGGCGGCGCCGCGAAGATTGTCTCGCGATGCCTCCAGCTCACGCGTGCGCTCGTGGACGCGGTTCTCGAGGTCGCGGTTTAGCGATTGGATCCCCTCCTGCGACTGTTGGAGCCGCATGCGCATCGCCTCGAACGTCTTTGCCAGGCCGCCGACTTCGTCCTTGCCGAGGTCGGGGACGGGTTGCGAGAGATCCCCGGCGGCTATCCGGCCGGCGGCCGTGTTGAGGACGCCGATCGGCCGAAGCACGCTGCGCGCCGTGATCCATGCGAACGCCAAAGCCACGATGACGGCGGGTACGCCGAACAGCACGGCGCGCTGCCGGAGGGTGCGGGCGGGCGCCAGCGCTTCCGTCTCCGACTGCCTGATCAGCACCGCCCACGGCGCCGTTTCCAGCGGGGCGAAGGCCATGACCTCCGTGTTCCGCTCCTGCTGCCCGGCCGCGCCGTGGCACTCGTGACACGTGCCCGATGTCGCCCGCCCGGCATCGATCAGCGTGGCGATCTGTCCCTCGTGATCGCTCCGCTCTCTGATCTGCCCGGCGCGCGTGCTGGCCAGGACGTTACCCCGGCGGTCGACGATCTGGGCGTAGCCGGTCTCGCCCAGCGCGGCTGGCTGCACGACCGCGGCCAGCTCCCCGCTGTCCAGGGCGATGTCGCCGGCGATCAATCCGATGGCGGAGCCGCCGGCATCCGTGACGACGGCCACGATCGAGATCACGGGATTCCCGTCCGGCGCCGAGGAGAGCCCCGAGACGGATGGCTTCCGGTTGTCCAGCACGAGCCTTGCATCGGGAGAGAACGCGACGAAGTTCAGACCCCGCACCGCGTCCAGCGGTGGCTCCGTCCACAATATTTCGCCGGCCGCATCGGTGAGATACACGCGCGAGAAGACCGAGTTGGCGAGCGCCCTCCGCAACGCGTCGTGCTCTGGCGAGGGGTCGGCGTCGGCAGGGTTGAATCCCTCGCTCAGCGGCGCCTCCTCGAGCACCTGCAACGCCTGGCGGACGACGTAGTCAGCCTGGCGAGCCGTCGTGAGGGCCAGGCCCCGCCGCTCGTCCAGCGTACGATCGATGCTCCTGTTGATCGGGAGGAGCGCGGACATGGTCAGCGCGACGAGAACCCCGGCCATGCCTATCGCCACGAGGATCATCATGCGCAGGTGCAGCCGCCTCCGGACGACGCCAGCCCACGGCGCCTCCGTGTGATGGGTGCCCGTCAACGGTTCTCCGTCGGCGGCAAGGTGCGAGCCTGTGGCTGGCAGCGGCCCGGCAGCCACCGCGGTCGCCGTGCGTACGAGGCGAGCGTATTCGCGAGGGTGCTCCTCGTGCATCCGCTCGCGGGACATGGACCCGGTGATCATGCCCGTGTCGAGGGGGAACACGCTGGGACTGAGCACGACGTCGTAGAAGTGCCAGATGACGATCACGAGAAGGGCGAGCAACGCCTCGCCGCTGTGCATCTCCTTCGCGGCGGGCACGAGCTGTCCGGGGAGAATGCGTGTGACGTAGGTGGGAAACCACAGCGTGGCGCCTGTCACGATCATGATGATGGCGCCGAAGACGATGCCCCAGTATTCGAACTTCTGGCGGTAGTCGTAACGGTCGAACTGCGGCCGGTTCGGGATCAAGCCGATCGAGTAGCGCAGCATGTTGAACGCGTCGCGGAAGTCCTGGATCGTGACGACCATGGCGGGCTTGAACCGCCGGCTGGCCATGGCAGCGCCGATCTCCACCACGTGAACGAGCGACTCGCCGATGAACAGGCACGCCAGGACCCTGTGCAGGACGCGCGCGTTGTCGATGCCGCCCACCAAATTGACGATCCAGACCGATGCGTCCGCGTCATTGAACTTCTGAGGGAGGCCGGTCGCGGCCAGGCCCATGAACACGGCCGCAAGGAGCCAGTGCTCCGTCCGCCGCCACAAACCGAAGCGGACTACCCGTTCGGGAAGGGGCGAGTCGTGCGATGGTTGTTGGTACGTCACGGTCATGGTTGTCAGCGGTTGCGGGCCAGCCTCCAGAGGTCAAGAGCCACGTTCAATCCAAGCCCCACCACCATCATGGGAATCAGGAGCCGGTAGTACTGCACGACGAAGAACACGATCGGCGCCTTGTCGATCGACGGTTCGTAGTGGGACAGCCAGGCAGATGGGAAATTCGTGGTGGCGTCGCTGTGGCAGCGGCGGCAGGTCGTCACGAGGTTCTGCTTGACCACCGATGATTCGGGGTCGCTCACCGCCTTGATGTCGTGCACCCCATGACAGTCGCTGCACACCGCCACATCGGGCCACACCTCCGGCGATTCGTCCTGATAGAACCCCACGGTCTTGCCGTGGAAGTCGTCCAGGTAGGTCTTGAACACGTTCGAAGAGATGCCGTACTTGTCCATGAGCTTCTCGTCGGCGTGGCACTTGGCGCAGAGAAGGACTGACCCGCGCCGGAACGCGGGCGTGGTCGCGCTGACGATGTCGTGGACGCCGTGGCACGTGATGCAATCGGGCACGTCGGGGTTGTTGTCGATGAGAGCGGCGCCGTGGACGCTCTGGGCGTAGCTGTCGTAGATCTCGCGATGGCACGTAGAGCAGGTCCGCGCGATCTCGACACGGGACTCCTTCAATGACGTAACGGTGTGGGCGCCGTGGCAGTCGGTGCAGATAGCGGCGTTCGCGTCGCCCGCGGCCATGGCGTCGAAGTGGATGCTGTCGAGGGAGCGCGTGTAGTTCTCGAAATGGCAGCGCTTGCAGGTCTCGTACTCGGCGCGGGCGTAGTCACGGCGGTTGCGCACCGTCGTTGGGGGGTGCGGATAGTCCCGGTTCCGTTGATGACAGTCCAGGCAGTCGAGCCGATTGCCGTGAACGGACGTTTCGTACTTCGCGGCATCGACCTGCAGCGACAGCGCCTCGCCGTTTGGGAAGGTCATGCTCAGGCCGGGGTCGCTGTGGCAGCTCAGGCAGGGCTGGTCGGCTTCCCCCGGAGCGCGGAACGGGGCGGCGGTTTCGTCGTCGGCCTGCGCCCCGCGAGCGAACACACCGAGCATGAGCAGGACGGCCGCGAGGATCCCGCAGGCGGCCGCCGAGAGCAGCAGACGAACGGCCGTCCGGCGCGCACCCCCTGCGAAGCCGATGCTCATAGCGACCCCTCGCGATCCTTTGCGTGTAGCTCGGCGAGACGCCGCTCCGCCGACGAGGTGACGCTGGTCGCGCCCCCGGTGCCCGGTCCCGCTGTCCGCACAGGCACTTCGAGAGTTCCCGCGGCCGGCCGCGCTGCGTTGGCGTTGCCCGCACGCACCCGGAACATCCGCGGCGTGACGTCCATGTACGGCAGGTGGACGATCAACACCCACGCCATGACAAGCGGCGCGGCGTCGCTGTGGGTGCGAAGCGACGCGAGCACCGCGTCAGTCGACATGACGGTCGCGAGGCGCAAGGGCATCAGGTTAATGAGGCCGGTCACGCCCATCACGCCGAGGCTCCAGGCTACGAACCAGTAGTCGAGCTTCTGCACGTACTGTCGTCCGCGGCCGTCCGGTGGTTCCGGCCCCAACCTCAGGAGGTAGGCGGTCCCGTTCACCGCGTCGCGGACGTCGGTGGCACTCGGAATCATCCGCAAGAGCCCGGTCTGCCCGAAGACCAGAATGGTCGCCAGCACCAGGGCGACGTGGTAGACGCCGGTCAGCACCAGCGCTCCGCCCGCCACGTGATGAATGAATCGGAGCGTCTCGATGCCGCCCGCCAGGTCGATCGCCTGGCGAAAGAGCGCCAGCGACTCGAACTTCTGGGGCAGCCCGGTGACCGCCAGCGCGATCACACACACGACGGCGAGGCGATACTGGGCGCGCAGGTGAGACTCGGGTGCGAAGGCCCGCCGCTGGTCGCCACCGCCGCTTTCGCTCCGGCCGCTCATTTCGGCCAACCCCCGGGGCGCCGCGAGTTACGCAGGAAATCCAGCGTGACGTGGGTCACCCCGAAGCAAACGCCCACGGCCATCAGGAGCACGATCCCGCGGTGCAGGTAGTCGGCCACGCCCGATGGGGATACGCTCGCCTCATGTCCCAGCCACTCGCCGGCGAACTGCTCGTCGGCGCCCTCGTGGCACTTCTGGCAGACCACCGCGAGGCCCGCCGGCGCCAGCCCTTCGCCGGGGTCGTCCACCGCGCTCACGGCGTGGGCGCCGTGACAGTCCGTGCAGGTCGCCGCCCGCCGATTGTCCGCGAACCGGACCAGCTGGCCGTGGCCGGTGCGGCGGTAGCTCGCCAGATCGTCGACGTGGCACCGCCCGCAGCTCTCGGTCACCGCGGCGGCTGCCCCAGCGGCCCGGAGACCGGCTACAGGGCTCGTCGAGTGTCCGGAGCCGTCCGAGGAATGGCAGTCGTTGCACGTCGCCCCGGCCCCGGTGCCGGAGAGCACCGGCGCGCCGTGGACGCTGTCGGCATAGCCGCCGGCCGCGGCCTGGTGGCAACTGAGGCATATCAGGACGCCGCGCGCCTCGTAGTTGGCCAGTGTCGAGGAGGGTAACGGCGCGTCGGGGCACGTTTCGCGGTCCGCATGACAGGTCACGCAGTCCAGCTGTCCATGCGCGGAGTCGCGGACCACGCGCGCATCGACGTGAAGCGACAGGGGCTCGCCGTCCGAGAATCGCGTGGCCAGGGCTGAATCGCCGTGGCACGTGAGGCACAAAGAGTCGTTCGGCGTCGCCGCACGTGGTGCGGGCGCGTACCCGCCGTTCGTCCCGTCGCCCAGGAGGCTGGAGGCCGCCACGCCCGCTGACACCGCGGCGGCCTGCCCCGGCGCTGGTTCGCCGTCCTGGCGGGCATCGACCGCGCGCGAGGTGAGCGCCAGGGACGCGACCGCAAGGGTTGTTAACAGCAGAGCCAGCGTCCAGCGTCCGGTCATCTCGTTGCCTGGCCGCAATGGGCCGTATGAGCCCGCGGTTTCAACCTAGCCGAACGCCGACGGCTGCAACACGGCACCGAGGTATCGATTCCGGGGCACCGTGGTCTCAACGGGTTAGGGTGTACTACTGCTCCAACCAGCACCTGATCGGCCGCTACTTGGCGCCTGAGAGGGAGCGTTCGTAGGTGTCGACGAAGATCGCCCGCTCCCGGTGCCGTTCGAGTGGCTTCGAAGGCGGCGCGGCGACCCGGCTATCGCCTGGAGCTACACTTGCGTCCGATGAAGCCCGCGCTCCGTCTGGAGGTTCCTGGTGCGCCGCACGCGATGGCCGGTGGCCTGCTCCTGCTGCTCGCCCTCGCGCTCGGCGGCTGCGGCTCCTCCGGCAGCGCCACCGCCACCGCGGTGGCGAGCGCGACCGCGGTGGCGAGCGCGACGGCCGTCGTGCCCGCGACCGTCACGCCGGCCGTTCCATCGCCGACTGCCGAGGCGACGGCAACGCCGGCACCGAGCCTCGAGCCCGTCGGCTTCCCCCTCGATCCGCGGCTGCTCGCCGACCGCGTCGTCGGCAAGGTGGGCTCGCGCCGCATCGAGGCAGGCGCCGGGCCGGCGCTCCTCGACTACAGCTCGCGACAGCAGGCCGCCGATGATCCCGATCAGGCCAACGAGTCCGGATGGGGCTGCCGCGTCCACGTCGAATACGAGGGCGCGCCCGCGGTCGACTGGTACGTCCAGCCCGGCGAGCCCGTTCGCGCGACGATGGACGGCGTCGCCACGCTCACCATGAATACGTCGGTGAATGCCTTCGACTACTACGGCGTCTCGCGCGAGCCCTACCTCGGCAACCCGGACCGTGGCCGCGCGCCCGTCGCGCCGTTCCCCGGCCCGGGCGGCGGCATGGGCCTCTACGTCAGCATCGCCAACGAAGAGTTCCGCACCGACTACGGCCACTTCGATCTGGCGCCGACCATCGCCGCGGTCCCGGACGGCGCCTTCGTCGACGGCTACACGCGCGCGACCGATTACGCCTCGACGTTCGCCGTCCCCCGCAGCGCCGGCGTCGGCGACCGCATCGCCACGTGGCCCGTGCGCCGTGGCGACGTCATCGGCTTCACCGGCGACACCGGCTACTCCGAGGCCCCGCACCTCCACTACCAGATCACCCGCCTCTCCGACGCCGCCCGCCTCTGCCCCACAAACGAGCCCGGCTTCGACGACGCCGGCTGGCTGGTGCGCTGACGCGTCGTGCCGTGACATATGGCGGAGCCGCGCCGCTGCCTGTCCCGCACCGCCTTGACATCTCTTTTCGATTCGCTCAACTATTGTGCACCGGGTACGCGCGTCGGCGCGCGTTCCGGCATCGATAGGGGATGCGGCGCCAGATGCCTCTCTTCATGGACGTCCATAGCAACGCTCAGGGCCTGACGGTCGACCAGGTGGTCGCCGCGCACGCGCTCGACCTCGATGCGCAGGCCAGGTACGACACCCGCTACCTGACCTACTGGTTCAACCAGGACGCCGGAAAGATCTTCTGCCTCGTCGAGTCGCCTTCGAGCGAAATGGCGGTCGCCGTCCACAAGGCCACCCACGGCTTCGTGCCCGATGAGGTCATCGAGGTCCAGCAGGAACTCGTCGACGCGATCCTCGACGTGCGGCACGACCAGCTGCCGCAGGGGCAGACCGTGCGCGAGACCGGTGACCCCGACCCCGGTTTCCGGACGATCATGTTCACCGACCTCGAAGGGTCGACGCGGCTCACGCAGCGCCTCGGCGACGACGCGATGTTCGCGCTCATCCGGCGCCACAACCAGATCATCCGCGAGTGCCTGCACGTCCACGGCGGCCGCGAGGTCAAGCACACCGGCGACGGTATCATGGCGTCGTTCGCCTCCGTCGCGCGCGGCGTCGAGTGCGCCATCGCGATCCAGCACGCCTTCGACACGCACAACGCGAACGATCCCGCCGGCGCGATGCGCGTCCGCATCGGCCTCAGCGCCGGCGAACCGATCGAAGATCACGAAGACCTGTTCGGGACGTCGGTGAACCTCGCGCGCCGCACCTGCGACGCCGCGGGCGCCGGCCAGATCTTCACCACCAACGTCGTGCGAGAACTCTGCCTCGGCAGGCGCTTCCGATTCGGCGACCGCGGCCCCACCCCCCTCAAGGGCTTCGACGAACCCGTGCGTCTGTTCGAAGTGGCCCCGCACCCCGCCT
>CAYJMJ010000082.1:11431-12858 GCA_964371095.1 uncultured Dehalococcoidia bacterium
TGCTGAGCGCAGCGAAGCATCTTCCCCGGACGAAGCCAATAGCACCGTGGCGCGGGCTTTCATCCCGGAGCTTCAGCTGGAACGTGCGGTTTGACGCTCCCACGAAGCTCCGTCCTGCGTTAAGGCGAATCACTGGACGCTCGCACGCGAGGGGCGTAGGATCGGCGCATGCCAACTCCAGAATCCGAGGCTGGGAAGGCGATCCGCGACCGAATTCTTGCGGCGATCGACGCCAAACGGAAAGCACCCACAGCCAACTGCGTGATCTGTGGTTTCGACGAGTGGTCATTTGGTGTCTACCACCTCTTGCCATCCTCACTAGATCCGCAAAAGAGACCCGACCTTTTTGGGGGGTCGCTGGCTCCTTACGTGGCGATCGTCTGTGGGAATTGTGGCAACACTCACCTTCTGAATCTCCTGTTGCTCGGATTCACTCCAGAGCAACTCAAGGAACTTGCCTACGATCCTCCGTCGTCACCATCGGAAGAAGGCTAAACCGATGGTTGAATCACGGAAAGGCATATCAACCCGTCGCGTGGCGGGTCTTGAGATTGGAATCACACACTCAGCTCCGCCGGAGACGGTGGAGATGAACAAGTACCATTTGATGCTAGCGTTTGAGCGGATTCAATCTCGCCCGAAGGGGCCATCGCTTGATCAGGTCGCAGTACCATTTGTCTTCGCCGCAGGCCTTCTGTTTGCACTTCTTCCCGCTGACTTTAAGGAGTTCATGGGTATTCCCGCAGCCACATGGCAGGCATTCGCAATGCTGTGCCTTCTCGTCTCGTTAGGGCTAGGCTTCTATTTGCTATATCGCTGGAACGAATGTCGTATGAGATACCCCACGAAGACGGCCGACGACTACTATTCGGAGATCATCGAACAGATGGCCAAGGACAGGGCGATAATCGAGAACCTTGAACGTCCTGGGAAACAGTGAATCCCATTCATCTCAGGGCTTTCGGTCTTACGCGACGGACAGCATAATCCGTCGTAGACCTCCGTGTGGCTAGGTGCTGAGGGTGAGCCGCACCGCAACAGCCCTCGCACCGCCTATTCACGAGCACATTGCCCGGTAACGTCCTGGGGGCGACCATCGAACTACGACCGTGACCGCACGCCCCCGCGCTCCGTCTCCGCCCAGAGCTCCCCTTCCCTCATAGGGAAGGGGCCGGGGGTTAGGTGACACCGCCCCCTCGGACTTCCGCCGCTACTCCGCGTATGCTCGCCGTGGCTCGCTGCGCCACCCGGTCGTCGCGCCGCGTGCGTGCAAAGGTAGAGGGAGCCCCGCCGAAAAAAGTGAATTCTCCACTCAATGTCGTCTATCCCGGCGGCCGCCCCTATAGAAAGCGCCCGGGGGTCCGCGGAGACGGAAAAATGACAAAACGAATTCCGGCTTCGCAAATGCCGGCCTCCGGGCTGGTGCT
>CAYJMJ010000083.1:0-12735 GCA_964371095.1 uncultured Dehalococcoidia bacterium
GGAGACCGGCCGCGACGGGGAGCAGTGTCGCGCACGATCTCTGCGCCCCACTGTACGGCGTCAGGTGTTAAGCGTTCATCAACTCCGAATGAATAGTTGTCCGCCGATAAAACAATGGCGGCCGATCCCGGAGCCCCACATGCGAGCACCCGTTGGCCTCAGAACCCACCCCATTCGCAAGAGCGTTTCACGCTCGATGGCATCGCCGCCCGCTTCCTCGAAGGGCATGGCGCACAGCGTGAGCGGCTTGGCGCGGGACTTCTGTTCATTCGTCATTGCCCTCCGGCCCCGGGATGCGATTCACGAGTCGTTGAAACGTCATCTTCGGCGGGATGAACATGATGGTGTCCGCGTCCGCCGTCTGCTTCAGCAACACATGGTCGGTAAAATGCAGCGTGAACGTCTCGGTAATCGGGTCAATGTTCTCTGCCGCGATCTGTATCTCGAAACTGTATGTGTAATCTTTCATCAAACCGGCGAACTGAGCAGGCTCCTTGACAACGTCGAAATGCCAGTCGTTGGGAGTTGGCCCGGTGTGGGCAACGTTCAGCACTGCGGATCGGTGAAACGTCTTGAACTGCGGGTTGGCCGGCTCGTCCGGTGATTCCCATTTCAAGCTGAGATCGGCACCTGCATAGCCGGTGGCTTCGGTCCCTGGAGCACCATAGTCCGCTTGCCGTACCTCGAACACACGACCATAGCAGCGGCTAACTGCCTGATCGCCATCGCATTCAATCGTCAGATATGCCGAGGCTGCCCCGTTGCGTAAGACCGAGCGACGCACGTCAGGCCTCATCATGATCTTCGGGCGCGCAGCGCGCTCGGCTTCGCGCGCATTGTTGAGCGCCTCCATCTGGCGACTCAACTGCAATGCAGATTGCTCTGCATCAAACCGTTGTCTGTATGGAGCCCGCAGAAGATTGAATCCCAGGATCGCCAAGTATGCCATGGCAAGACCAACGATTGTCCCTAGGCCAGGCCATACTACTTGCTCCGTCCTAGAGGAATTAGCATCCGTGAAATACACAAATGCAGCACCACCGAACACGAGAGCGCCGCTCACCTCGACCACCACGAAGAAACGCAGAGACGCTCGGAAGCTCTCGGTGTCATCCCATGCACGACGAAACGCGGACATCGTGCGCACGGGATCATCCATAGCGAGTTACCTGACCGACTGCTACCAGTCTCGGCCCCTCTAATCCGCGACACTCAAGCGTCAGCATGACAGGTCTTTCGATGCTGGGCCAAAATACCCATCCCGACTGAAGACTAGTCCCTACGAGAACCCGCGCCGCCTGCCGCCTCCCACCTCCCACCGCCTCAACGAACAGTGACCCTCGTCCCGAACGTCGCGAAGTCCCAGAAGAACCGCGCGTCGGCGAGGCGCAGCCCCACGCAGCCGTGGCTCGAACGGGTGCGGCCGAAGTAGTAGTCCTCGCGCCAGTAGTTCAGGTGCAGCGCGTGGCCGCGCGTCGTGAAGTACTGCGTGTAGAGCACGTGGTCGAGCACGTAGTACTCCTCCGCGCCGATCGCGGCCGAGGTCATCGTCTCGTCCGGAACGCGCGACAGGATGTTGAAGGTGCCTCGCGGCGTCTCCCAGCCATCCTTGCCCGTTGTCACGAGCGCCGTGTAGAGCGCCCGGTCCCCGATCATCGCGGTCGCGGTCTGGCGATCGATGTCGACGTCGATCCAGCGCTCACCCTTGACGTCGGGCCCCGGGATCGGCGGCGGATTCGGAGCCGGCACCGTGGGCGCCGGCGTGGCCGTGGGCTCCGGCGTCGGCGTGGCGGTCGCAGTGACGGTGGGCGTATCCGTCGTCGTGGGCGTCGGCGTGACCGTGGGCGTCGCGGTCGGTGTGGCCGTCGGCGCGGCGAACACGTTCCACGAGGCCGACGGCCCGAACGCGTGGAGCGAGTACGCGGTCCCGGCCAGCGCCACCGCGGCGAGCGCCGCAGCTGCGGCGAGGCGGACCGTCCTGCCTCGGTTCACGCTCTCCCCCCAAGACGCGCTGCTGACCCCGCCCGATCAGGTGAACGCCCCGGACGGTCGGAGGTTAACCGCATCGCGCCCGGACATAGCAAAAGGGACGACGCATGCGCCGCCCCCTCACGAGTTCGAGTTGCCGGAGATCGGCTACTTCGCCTTGCCGATCTTGAACATCGTCGTGCCGCAGACCGGGCACTTGCCCTTCGTCGCCGGCTTGCCGTTCTTCATCGTGGTGGCTTCGGCATTCGACATCTCTTGCTGCTTCCTGCACTTCAAGCAGTAGGCTTCCATGGTGTTGCTCCTGTCACTACGCGCTGCGAATCTGCGCCCATTCCGTGCACGCCATACTTATCGCATAGGCTGATAAGCAGATGATTCCGGATGAACGGGGTCGTACGAATGATAGACCCCATTCATGCGTTGTCAAGCGAATCTGGCGCGAATCTGGGGTGAATCCGCCGAGATCGGCGGAAAACGGGCCTTTTGGGCGATTTCTACACGCCTCGGACCATCTTCTCGGGGTGCCAGAAGGGTCCCGCGGCTCGCTTCAGCACGCCGAGAAAATCCCCCTGGACCGAGTACGCACGGCATATTCCCACGTTCGCGTCCGCCTCGAAGCGAATGTCACGGCCGCAGACGGCGTCGAGGGTGTGCGCCTCCGCCAGGATGGCCGCGGGCCGCCGCTCGACCGCGCGATCGGGCGCGAGCAGCGCCTCTTCGAGCCGATCCTCGGCCGCGAGCGCCGTCAACTGGTCCGGCGGCCGCGCGTCATCGATGCCGAAGCCGCCGGTGCTCGTCCGGACCAGCGCCGCGAGGTGCCCCCCGCACCCGAGCGCCCCGCCGAGGTCGTGAGCGAGCGAGCGAATGTACGTCCCCTTGCCGCAGCGAACCTCGATGCCGGCCGCTCCGTCGGAGTACGCCAGCAGCCCGATGCTTTCGACGTGTACGACCCGCGCGGCCACCTCAATCTCCGTGCCTTCGCGGGCGTAGCGGTAGAGCGGCTTCCCCGCGACCTTCAGCGCGCTGTACAGCGGCGGCGTCTGCCGGATGTCGCCTACGAACGCCCCGAGCGCCGCTTCGATGCGCTCCGCCGTGACGCCCGAAGCATCGCCGGTCGCCACGACCTCGCCCTCGGCGTCGTACGTGTCGGTCGTCACGCCGAGGCGGACCGTGGCCCGGTACGTCTTCAGCTCGTCGTCCAGGTACTCGATGAGGCGCGTGGCGTGGCCGATGGCCACCGGCAGCACGCCGGAGGCGAGGGGATCGAGCGTGCCGGCGTGCCCGGCGCGCCGTACGCCGGTCAGCCGCCGCACCAGCGCGACCATCGAAAACGACGTCGCGCCGCTCGGCTTGTTGACGATGATGAATCCGTCCCGGGCCGTCACCCCGGAAGGATAGCGCGGGCCGCCACGCCGTCCGGCCTCGTCGCTACTGGGGCGCGGCGACGGACGCGCCGGACGGCACGCGATCAACCGATTCGAACTCGCGGTCGAGGACGCCCATGATCAGTTCGTCGCGCATGCAGCCGTCGTCGAAGTGATGCTCCCGGCGCAGCCCTTCGCGCACGAATCCCAGCTTCTCGTAGATCCTGACCGCGCGGCTGTTGTCCGGCTCGACACTCAGCTCGATGCGGTGCATGTTCAGGTGGCGGAACGCCCAGCGCAGCATCGTTCGCAGCGCGTCGGTGCCGAATCCCCGGCCCCGGTCCTCCTCGCGCCAGATGCCGAGGCCGACGACGGCGTTGCGGCTGCGCTGGTCGATGTGAAACAGGTCGATGTCGCCGACCGCCCTGCCGTCCGCCTCGATGATCATCCGGACCACCGTCGGGTCCGGCTCGGACTGGTTGGCTTCGAACTCCTGCTCACACTGAACGAACGACTTCGGCGGCTCCAGCCAGTCGCGGAGGCGCTGGCCCGTGGCGTCGGCGGTCTGCGCCGCTTCCCACTGGGCGAGCACGTCGTCGCGCTCCCAGGCACGGAGGACGACCCGGTTACCGGCGATCCACGCCATTACAGATCCTCTCCCCGCTCGTGGGCCGTCTTCCGCATCAGGTCGGTCATCTCCTGGGCGCGCTCCATCGAAGTGTCGCTCACGAAGTGCACGTCCGGCGTGTAGCGCAGCTTTACGCGGCGCGACAGCTCGTGCCGCAGGAACGGCCGCGCGTGCTCCAGCGCCCGCATCGTCGACACGCGTTCCTCCTCGGAGCCGAGGACGCTCACGAACGCCTCGGCGCGCCGAAGATCGGGCGATACGTCGACCGAGGTGACCGTCACGAGGCCGCCGATGCGCGGGTCGCGCAGATCCGTGCGGAGGATATCCGCGATCTCCTCGCGCAGCAGTTCGTTGACGCGCTCTGTTCTTCGGGACATGGCCGGATGGAGCGCCAACGACGGGACACGCCCGCCGCCACAGCGCCGTTCCTTGTCTGTTTCTGTCTACGTCTCGCGCTCGATGCGATAGAACTCGACGGCGTCGCCCTCTTCGAAGCTGTCGAAGCCATCGAGCTGGAGCCCGCACTCGAAGTTCGTCTGCACCTCGCGCACGTCGTCCTGCATCCGCTTCAGCGAACCGATCTTGCCTTCGAACACGACGGCGCCGTTGCGGCTCACGCGCGCCGTGTCAGACCGGGCAACCGTGCCGTCGCGAACGTAGCAGCCCGCGATCGAGTTCTTGCGCGCGACGCGGAACACCTGCCGCACTTCGGCGTGCGCGCTGACGACCTCCTTGAAGGTCGGCTCGAGCATGCCCTTCAGCGCCTTGTCGACGTCCTCCACGATGTTGTAGATGACGTTGTAGTGGCGGATGTCCACCTTCTCGACCGTGGCGATGCGCTCGGCGCCGCCTTCGGCCCCGGTATTGAAGGCGATGATGATCCCCTTCGACGCGATGGCGAGCATGACGTCGGACTCCGTCACCGAACCGGAGCCGGTGTGGATGATCTTCACCTTCACCTGTTCGTTCGACAGCCGCTCGAGCGACGTCCGGATCGGCTCGATCGAGCCCTGCACGTCCGTCTTCAGGATGATGTTCAGTTCCTTGAGCTTGCCCGCGCTGATCTCGCCGAACAGCGTGTCCAGCGTGACGCGCTGCTGCTGGTGCATCGCCGCCGCCTCGCGCTCGCGCACCCGTTCGATGACCACCGTGCGCGCCGACTTCTCGTCGGGCATCACCTGTAGCGTCTCGCCCGCCTTCGGCACCGACTGCAAGCCGAGGATCTCCGCCGGCTCCGACGGTCCCGCCGACTTGATGCGCTTGCCGTGCTCGTTCAGCATCGCCTTGATGCGGCCCAGCGTCTCCCCAACGACGACGTAATCCCCGGCGCGGAGCGTCCCCGTCTTCACGAGCACCGTCGCCAGCGGACCGCGCGTCTTGCTCAACTCGGCCTCGACGACGATGCCGATCGCCTCGCGGTCCGGGTTCGCCTTCAGCTCCAGCACCTCGGACACCACGAGAATGTTGTCGAGCAGGCCGTCCAGCCCTTCGCGTGTCTTCGCCGAAACCGGCGCGAGCGGCGTGTCGCCGCCCCACTCCTCGACGACGACGCCGTTGTCGGACAGCTCCTTCTTCACGCGATCCGGGTTCGCGTTCGCCACGTCGATCTTGTTCAGCGCCACCACGATCGGCACGCCGGCCGCCTTCGCGTGGTCGATCGCTTCTTTCGTCTGCGGCATGACGCCGTCATCGGCCGCCACGACGAGCACCGCCACGTCCGTCACCTGCGCGCCGCGCGCGCGCATGGCGGTGAACGCCTCGTGACCCGGCGTGTCCAGGAACGTGATCGGGTGGCCGTTCACGACCACCTGGTACGCGCCGATGTGCTGCGTGATGCCGCCGTGCTCGGTCGCCGTCACCTTCGATTCACGGATCGCGTCGAGCAGGCTCGTCTTGCCGTGGTCGACGTGGCCCATGATCGTCACGACCGGTGGCCGGTTCTGGAGTTTCGATTCGTCTTCTTCGATCGTCGGACGGCCGGTCGCGCGGTCGACGGTGACCTCGGCCTGCTCGGCATGGTGCGCCTCGACCGCCTCGAACCCCATATCGGTGGCAACGATCGCCGCCGTATCGAAGTCGATGACCTGGTTGATCGAGGCCATGACGCCGTTCTTCATGAGTTCCTTGATGACCTCCACCGGCGACACGGCCATGAGGTCGCCCAACTCCTTGACGGAGAGGACTCGCGGAATCTCGAGCGTCTTGGCTTCCGTATTCGTTGTCGTCATCTACCTTCGATTCGTCCGGGGTTCACCCCGGCGTCGCATTCCGTGGCGCGGGCTTTCAGCCCGCGTGCCGTTCCCTATTCCGTACCGCGAGCCTGCGCCCCACTCGATCTCCCCTTCCCTTTAGGGAAGGGGCCGGGGGTTAGGTCGCCGCGGCCAGCGACGCGGCGTGCGCGATGAGCTGTTCCATGTCGGCCGGCGGCACCGCCACCTTGAGGGCGTGGCCGAGCCGGTCCTTCTTCAGCACCGCGTCCCAGCACTCGCGCGATTCGTGGACGTAGGCCCCGCGGCCGTTCTTCTTCCCCGTCGCGTCCAGCTCGACGCGCCCCTCCGGCGTCCGCACGACGCGCGTCAGTCCGCGCTTCGCCTCCGTGCTGCGGCAGGCGATGCACGTCCGCTGCGGCACGTGCTTCGGCCGGGGTCCGCTCTTTGCCGCCGTCATGTTACCGGATCAGGTCCGAATACTCGTCCTCTTCTTCTTCTTCGTCGGGCAGGATCACCCGCCGCGCGCCGCCCTTCTTCTTCTTCGCGAGGGCGATGCGCGCCGCCTCGTCCTCCTCGCGACGGCGGCCCGTCGGGACCGCGCCCTTCTTCTTCACCGGCGGCTTCAGCTCCTCGAGCGGCTGCCGCACCAGCTCCTCGGCGAACCGGATGCCCGGCTTGCCCGGCGCCGCAGGCGCAACCGGCTCCGCTGCGACCGTCGCCGCAGCCGGCGCGGCCACCTCTTCGACGGGCTCGCCCGCGGCCTCGCGCTGCGCGTACTCGAGCGCGATCTCTTCTTCCGGCGTCAGCGCCCGCGTCGTCGCGGCGATGCGCGCCTCCTCGGCGATGGCTGCCGCCGCCGCACGCGATCGGCGCAGCGCCTCCTCGCGGATCGCCGCCGCCGCCTCTTCCGGCGTGATGCCCTTCTCGGCCAGCTCCGCCTCGTACGCGCTCTGGCTCTTGATGTCGATCCGCCACCCGGTGAGCTTCGCCGCCAGGCGCGCGTTCTGCCCCTCCTTGCCGATGGCAAGCGAGAGCTGGCGGTCCGGCACGACGACTTCCGCCGTGTTCTCCGCGTCGTGGTTCACGACGCTCACGACCTGCGCCGGGCTGAGCGCGTTCGCGACGAACCGCGACGGCTCCGGGTCCCACACGACGACGTCGATGCGCTCGCCGTTCAGCTCATTGACAACGTTCTGGATGCGAATGCCGCGCATGCCGACGCACGCCCCCACCGGGTCGACGCCCTCTTGCCGCGAGTACACCGCCACCTTCGACCGGTACCCCGCCTCGCGCGCGATCGACTTGATCTCGACGATGCCCTTGAAGATCTCGGGCACCTCCAGCTCGAACAGCCGCTTGAGAAGATCCTTGTGCGTCCGCGAGACGACGACCTGCGGCCCCTTGGCCGCCTTGAACACTTCCAGCAGCAGCACCTTCAGGCGCTGCGTCGGACGGTAGTGCTCCGTGCGCACCTGCTCCGGCGGCGGCAGCACCGCCTCGGTCTTGCCGAGGTCGATGATCGCGTTCCGGCCCTCCATCCGCTGCACGACGCCGGAGACGATGTCGCCTTCTTTGCCGGCGTACTCCTCGTAGACGACCTCGCGCTCCGCTTCGCGCAGGCGCTGCAGCACGACCTGCTTCGCCGTCTGCGCGGCGATGCGGCCGGCGTTCGCGGGCGTCGCCTCGAACTCGAACACGTCGCCGATCTTCGCGTCGATGCGCATGCGGCGCGCTTCCTCGAGCGACATCTCGATGTGGTCGTCGACCAGCTCCTCGACGACGGCGCGCGTCGTGTACACGCGCATCGACCCGTCATCGGGGTTGATCTTCACGACGACGTTCGACTGCGCCAGGTTGTCTTTCTTGTAGGCCGATGCGAGTGCGACCTCGACCGCGTCGAAGACGACCTCTTTTGGCAGGTTCTTCTCCGCTGCGAGCAGAGTGATGGCCGTGATGAATTCGTTCTTCATAATGTGCAACTACCCCGAATGAACAAAAAAGTGGGCGCGAGCCCACTCCTGAAAGAGAGTCTTCAGAGTTCACCCGCAGTATACGGAACCCCAAGCGAGTCTGACAAGCAGGCCCTGAGGTTAGAACAAAGGCGCCGAATACGGCACCTACGGCACTCGTTAGGCAGAGTCAGTGGGCGTCACCGTCACTGCGGATACGGCCGCAGCGTATTCATCACGGAGACCAGCGTCGCTTCGTCGACCAGCGGGTTGATGTCTGAGCGGCCTTCAACTGCCACGCCACCGCTGTACGCGGTGGCGACAACCGCCGCGTCCGGAAACTCGATGATCATGATGACGTCATTCAGCGGGCGGGCCTTCGTCCCCTCAAAGATCAGCTCAGCGTCTTGGCCAGCCACGCTGACCGTCTTTCTGGAAATGTGGGCGGCTCCCGACGGGAACCGAACGCGGTCGCGCGTGACGCTCCAGGCTTGCGGACTGAAGAGCATGAACTGAATGCCTGCGCCTCCGCCCCCACTGCTGGCGACATACTGCATCTCCATGCTCTGTTCGTCTACCGCGCCGATGCCGGGGACGTTCGGGCCATTGAATGTGACTCCGTCGGCCGTGAACTCGGGCCCGAGCCAGTAGATCGTGTACTGGCGGTGCGGCACCGTCGCCACCGCCGTGAGGAACGAAGGGTCGAGCGCCGGAGTCGCGCTGCCGCCCTGGGGGTACGGCCGCAACTGCTCCATCACGCTGAGGAATGTCTGTTCGTCGATCAGCGGATTCGAGTCCGGCCCTCCCGGCGTAGCCGCACCGCCTGAGCCGGCGACCACCGTAACCACGGTGTCCCCGAAATCGATAATGAGCTGCTGATAGTTGATGGGACGCCCGGGCACCGAGCCAGTCAACAGCACCGCCGAGCGCCCCCCTACGACCACCGACCGCCGTTTAGATTCGTGAGCCGACGGATGCTCGATCGTCGGAGCCGCCGTTGCCCACGCGCTCTGGCTGTACAGCCGAATGGTGAGCCCCGCACTGTATTCAATGTCGAGTCGGTTGTTGTTGACAACGCCGCCGATTGGAACAAAGTACGGACCGCGGAAGACGATCGCGCCCGCGGTGAACTCCCGGCCCAGCCAGTACACCTGGAACTGCCTGTTCGGCACCGACGCCACGGCCGTCCTGAAGTTGCCGTACGCGATCTCGTCCACCTGGGCGCTGTCGGGCGGGGTGGTGCGTGTGCATGCGGCCAGACCGACGGCGGCGAGAAGCGGCGGCACGCTCACGACGACCGACAGGAATGTGTATCGAAACAGCTTATGGATCATATTATGCCTTGACACGACGTGTCCTCCGGAACGATGATACGCCCATCTCTGAGAATCCTGCAATGGTCCAATCCAGCCATCGCGATGGCACGGAGGCACTATGTGGCGCTCGATCACGCGGCTCATCCTGACCGGGGGCATCCTGACGATGGTGGCCCTGAGCGGATCACCTGCACGTTCCGGCCGTGCAGACGCCGCCGGCAGCCCACTGGCAGCTGCCATCGAAGGACCGCTGCCGCCGCATGCGCCGGCGCCCGCGCAGCCGGCTTCCGCGTCCAGCGCCGGCCACATCGACTACTCCGCATTCGTGCGGGCCCCCGTCGGCCCCCTACAGCAACCGCATCGCCGGCGATAACATCGCGTTCACGTCCGACCGGGTAGCGGGGCTGGTGATCGAGGTCAGCGGTGCGGCCGTCCACGACCGGTGGGCGTGGCGGTACTACTGGCCGGGCGCGCTCTTCCCCGTCGTCGACTGTTGGGCGCGTCTGGCGGCGGCAGGTGATCCCGGCAACACGAGCGGGATGACGGCGCTCATACACAACTGCACGTCCACCGGTGCCGTCGCAGTCAGTCGCACGTATCCGGGCGGTTGTCCCTGTTCCTTCGACTTCGGCGGGGCGGCGTCCATCGCGAGTACGGTCGCCCGTGAGCACACGGGCACGTGGCAGGTGTTCGTGGACTACCTCGATCATGACGGCACAGCGGTGGATTCGCTTCTCGCCGGCACATTCGACCTGCAGGTGACCCCGCTCGTCGCAGTCCTTCACGGCTGGGAATCGAATTGCGCCGCGATGAACACGCTACAGCAACTCACCCGGCAGGAACTCGCGATCCCCGACGACCACGTCCAGTGCTACGGGTACGAAAGCCGAAAGGGCGTGGTCGTCGCGGCCTGCGGCAAGGAACTCCGCTGGGGCGTCAACCATACCCTCCTCCATCCCGGTCTGGGGCCCTGGCTGAGCGACTTCGGTGCGGGCGATCCTGAGCAGCCCAACACGGTGCACATCGTGGCGCACAGCATGGGCGGCCTGGTGGCGCGCGACTACGCGGAGCACTGCAAGGGCGCGGGCGACCCGGGAGTGGGAACGATCAGCATGCTGGGCACACCGAATCTCGGCGTCGACGTCGCCCAGATCGCCCCGCAGCTCTGCCCATGGTACGCGGTCATCAACATCTCCGATAACCTTGGGGTGTGCGCCGTCATCAGGATCGGGTTGGCCCTCGCCGGGATCGACCCGCACTCGCAGGCGGTGACCGACCTTGCGCCCGACTCTTCCGTGCTCAAGACGCTCAACGAGCCATTCACGCCCTCGCCCTCAACTGTCTACCGTGCTCACGCTGGGGAGGTGAACACCGGATTTGGGCTCTGGACGTCAAGTGATCCCGTGAACGATTGCTTCGTGGGCGAGACGAGTGTCTTCGGTCCTGATGCCGTGTTCAATGTCGCAAACGGCGGTCGCCGCTACCCCGCTCCCAACGCGCTGAGCCACACGAGCGGCGGCATCCCGGACTGTGGTGACCCGACGCTGACGAACGACATGGGCCTTGTTGACAACGTGGTAGCCGACATCAAGGCCTATCCGTATGGCGCCGGCCCCCTTACGAGCGCGCCCGCACCGGCAGTGACACCGGCGGCTGCCGCCTCGTCGGGCGCCAAATCCCCGCTTCTCACTTCGGTCATCGGTACCGCACATCAGGGCCAGCAACAGACGCAGCAGGTCACGATTCCCGCCGGCGTCGGTTCCGCGTTCTTCACCGTGTCGTGGATGGATGCGGATGTGCCCCCGGATCTCGGGTTCCAGCTTCAGCGCCCGCAGCCGGACGGCTCGGCCGGCGGGGCAGTCGTAAGCGGCGGCGATCCTGACGTTCTGGCTCCCATTTCGATGACAGACGGATCCGCCCTCTACGTCCTCATGAAGGGCTTCGTCATGGACGCGCCGGCTGCCGGCACATGGCAGTTCACGATCACCGGCGACTCCGTGCCCGAGGACGGCCAGCCCTACCTCATCCAGGTGAAGCCAGACAGCCAGGTAGGACTTGGCGTCGAGGTCTCTCAGCCGTTGATTCCGCAGGGCCAACCCGAGCTCATCAGCGCGCAGATGCTCGATGGGGCCAGCGCCGTCGCTCCCTCGTCCATCTCCGGCAGCGTCACGGTTCTCGACGGCACGCAGCAGGCGATCGATCTGAGGGATGACGGCACGGGCGGAGACCTCACCGCTGGGGATATGCTCTACTCCGCAACGTTTGACACGAGCAACGTGTGCGGAACATTCCGCATCAAGATCGACGCGAGCGGCAGCACTTCGGAGGGGGTCGTCAACCGGGAACAGCTCTCGTCGTTCAACGTCCAGGTTGCGGATGACACGATCGGTGATCCGTGCAACGTTGACGATGATGAGGACGGCCTGACTGACTCCTCCGAGGTGAGCACGTACGGCACCGATCCCATGGAGGCCGACACGGACGGCGACGGCGTCACTGACGGGGATGAGGTGAATGTGTATCACACGGAACCGCTGGCAGCCGACACGGACATCGACGGCCTCACCGACGGCGCTGAGCTTCACGTGCATTTCACGGATCCTCTGGCGGCCGACACTGACGGCGACGGCGTTTCGGATGGTCCCCTCGGCCTCGCCGGACCGCCAGTGATAGCCGCCGGGCCGGACAACTGTCCGCTCGTCGCCAACGCCGACCAGGCCAACACCGACGCCGGAAACGCGGCGCTCAACCGCGCTGGCGCCGACACGCTCGGTGACGCTTGCGATGACAACATCTCCGGCGACGGCTACTCGAACGCGCAGCACGTCGCGATCGGCAAGGACCCCAGCGCCTACTGTACGATCATGCGGGCGGACGTGAACATGGACGGGAAAGTGACGCTCGGCGACCTGATTCTCGTCTCGGGGTATTACATCCAGACGATCCCGCCGGCACCGGATCGCTACAACCAGAACGGCGACGCGAAGATCACGCTCGCCGACCTGATTCTGGTGTCCGGCGTCTACAATCAGTTTGTGACCGCCTGTCCGTAGTCAGGCCAGGCGCGCTGAATCGCCGTCGCCCCCTCCCCCCCCGGTGCCACCGCCGCTAGGCGTTCGCCGCCACCCCGCACTACCATCGCCCCATGCGCCCACATCGGACCCACCGCCACGCCCCGTCGGACCTATTGGTTCTAGGTTCTTGGTTCTCGGTTCTCTGTCGCCCCCGTTTGATTGGGTTCGCCCGGCCTAATCAAACCCAATCAACTCCAATCAACCG
>CAYJMJ010000084.1:0-1805 GCA_964371095.1 uncultured Dehalococcoidia bacterium
AGCCCTGCGGCGGCTTCACCTCGAAGGTGAACGTCTGGTTCGTCGTGAGCGTGACAGCGGTCAGAGCCGTCTGGGTCATGTCGATGTTAATCTCGAACAACTCGCCCGGCTCGAGCAGCTGGTCGGCGTTGCCGGTGATGACGGTCGTCGTGTAGACCACGTCGTTGACCTTGTTGTCGGCGTCTGTGTAGCTGATGACCGTCCGGTTGGTCGTGTCCGACGGGTTCAGGTTGACCTGGTCGCCGCCGGCGGCGAGCGTCAGGTCGAACGTGATGGCCGTCAGCTGCGTCGTGTCGGATGAGGCAATGACGCCGCCCGTCAGCTCCATCGAGCCGCGGGTCTTGGCGAGGCCGGCGTACACGGTCTCCTTGCCCCGCTCCGAGCTGAAAAGCCCGGTGCTCAACACCACGAAGGCGAAGACCGCCGCGACCACCACGAAGGCGATCAGGACGATAGCCGTTTCCAGGCCGGTGATTCCGCGTTCCTCGCGTGCCCTTCCCATCCAGTTCGTGAATCGCTGCATCGCTGTCTCCCCGCTTGCCCTACAGCCCCGGCCACGGTTCCGGGTTCTCGGCGAGCCTGTGCATGAGATTCGGCGTCCGGATTACCGTCATCCACGGGGTGAATACCCGTATTGGGCGGGTGCGCGCCCCCTTCGCCGGGCGGGGATTGATCCGCGCGGGCCTCGGGAGCGAGAAAACGGAGGGCGGTCGCCCGCCCCCCGTTTCAAATGCCTGCATGCCGGCCGTTAGTTGAGGTTGATGACGCTCTGGTTGATCGAGGCCGGGGTCGTCCGCTGGATGACCATGTACGAGCCCTGCGGCGGCTTCACCTCGAAGGTGATGGTCTGGTTCGTCCCGATGCTCACGGCGGTCAGAGCCGTCTGGGTCATGTCGATGTTGATCTCGAACAACTCGCCCGGCTCCAGCAGGTTGTCGGCGTTGCCGGTGATGACGGTCGTCGTGTAGGTCACGTCGCTGACCTTGTTGTCGGCGTCCGAATAGCTGATGACGGTGCGGTTGGTCGTGTCCGACGGGTTCAGGTTGACCTGGTCGCCACCGGCGGCGAGCGTCAGGTCCCACGTGATGGCCGTCAACTCGGTGGTGTTGGACGAGGCGATGACGCCGCCCGTCAGCTCCATGGAGCCGCGGGTCTTGGCGAGACCGGCGTACACCGTCTCCTTGCCCCGCTCGGAGCTGAAGAGGCCGGTGCTCAACACCACGAAGGCGAAGACCGCCGCGACCACCACGAAGGCGATCAGGACGATAGCTGTTTCCAGGCCGGTGATTCCGCGCTCCTCGCGAGACTTCCGCGCGAGGTCCATAAGTCGCTTCATTGCATTCCTCCTGCACTTCGAGTCCCATCGGCTCCAATCCCGGAGCCTGTTTCGGAACGGTGAGTTGCTGGTTGTGCCACCTCCTTCAATGAAGCGCGTTGCCTGGAGTAGCTCGGTTTCGTTTCAGGCTGGATCGCGCGCTCCTTCGCGTCCCGGACGTTGGTGGGCCCGGCGGGCGCCACCGCCCGGGTACCAGAGCCGCGCAGTCCATGCGACGATTGCTCGGGGTACAACATCCCTGTACCGGTGAAGATTCGTGTCCTGGGCGGGGAAGAGCGCATGGTGGGCGCACCCGTCTTGTGCGGGCGCTGGCACCCTGCGCGAATCTGCGCGGGCGCCTCTTGCGCGTCGAATTCGAGGATTCAAAGCCGGGGACCGGGGACCGGGCGCGGGAGAGGGGGGGCGGGGGGGGCCGGCCCCCCCCGCTGATAAGTTGGGAGTTTTGGTTTTTTGCGGGCGGGGTGTTAGG
>CAYJMJ010000084.1:1815-5090 GCA_964371095.1 uncultured Dehalococcoidia bacterium
GGGTTTTATTTCTTTTTTAAACCGGGGGGGGGGGGGGCGGGGGGGGGGGTGGGGGGGGGGGGGGCGGCCGCCCCCCCCGCGATGATACGTTGCTAGTTGAGGTTGATGACGCTCTGGTTGATCGACGCCGGCGTCGTGCGCTGTACCACCATGTACGAGCCCTGCGGCGGCTTGATCTCCAGCGTGAACGTGTGGTTCGTGCTGATGTTGATGTTGGCGTCGACCGTAAAGTCGACGGTGATCTCGAACAACTCGCCCTGCTCGAGCAGGTTGTCCGCGTTGCCGGTGATCACCAGCACCGTGTAGGGCAGGTCGTTATTCATGTACTGCTTGTCGATGTACGAGATCACCGTTCGGTTGACCGCGTCGGACGGGTTCAGGTTGACCTGGTCGCCGCCGGCCGCCAGCGTCAAATCGAACCTGACGTCGAGCACCTGCGTCGTATTCGAGGACGCGATGACACCGCCCTCCAGCTCCATTGAGCCGCGGGTCTTTGCGAGGCCGGCATAGACCGTTTCCTTGCTGCGCTCCGAACTGAAGAGGCCGGTGCTCAACACTACGAAGGCGAACACCGCCGCGACCACGACGAACGCGATCAGCACGATCGCCGTCTCGAGGCCCGTGATGCCCCGCTCCTCGCGGAACCGCCCGGACAACTCCCTGATTCGTCTCATCTTCGCTTCCCTCCTGATGGGAATCCGGCCCGGTCTCCCGCCGTCACATGCGGCGCACGGGGCTGTCGAATCGCTGGCTCCCTGCTCGCTGTTCCTGTACGGATGTAGGTTCGTTCCCCTAGGGGGATGCACGCATGGTGAGCGCACCCGACTTGCGCGGGTGGCTGCACCCACTCCGGATACGCCGCGGCGGGAAAGCGGGCGCGCCCTGGCGGCGCGTCCCTACGGGAGGCAGGGGCGGGCCAACGCTTACGCCGGGCCCGTTCAAATCAGCGCACTCCCGCATATCGGCGTGCGACGCCGGGCCGATACACCTCAGGTAGGTGTATGCAGGACCAGAACAACCGCATCAGCGTCCTTGTGGTCGAGGCAGATGGTCTGCTTCGTGACATGCTGCGCACCGTCCTGGCGGCCGAATCGCGCCTCCAGGTCGTCGGTGTGACCGGCGATGCCGCGGAGGCCATCCGCATGGCCGCGTCCGAGAAGCCGGAAGTGGCGCTCGTCGGTCTCAGCAACGACAGCGAGGGCGACGCCCTCGCCGTGGCGCAGTCGATCTCCGGCTCCCGCGCGGGTAGCCGCATCGTCTTTCTCGGCGAGAATCCGGACCGGCGCACGCTCGCGGCGCTGCCGGCGTTTCGCGCGGCCGGCTGGTCCTACCTGCTTCGCCAGTCGGTGACCGACGTGGCGACCCTCGTGCGCGCCATCGATGGCGCGGCGATGGGCCTCGTCGTGCTCGATCCGCTGGTCGTCGAGAGCCTGGGCCGGCGCGAGACGCGCATCTCGGCGCTGACCAAGCGCCAGCTCGAGGTGCTGTCGCTGATGGCGAAGGGCCACAACAACGCCGCCATCGCCCGTGCGCTCGTGCTCGAGGAGAAGTCCGTCGAGAACCACATCAATGCGATTTTCGGGCAGCTCAACCTGAGCAGGGACAACGCCGCGCACCCGCGCGTCAAGGCCGTCCTTCTTTACCTGCAGGAGACCGCAGGCGCCCACCCCGACGGCGACGCAGATGATGCGGGCCGCGCCAGCCGAAAGGCCGCCTGAGGGCGCTCACCGTCCACTCAATCGCCTTCTCGCGACTGCGCACCGTCCGCCCGGAGTTCGAGGCGCCGCGGCCTCGCGGTCACTTGCGCTGTCCCCCACTGCAGTTCCGAAGCTGGCCGGTCGGTTTCGTGGACCCGCGTCGGTTCTGGACACAACCAGAGCGATCGCACGTCGGCCCCCGCACACGAATCCGTACGCCGGGTCAGGATGGTCTTATGACGCCTCGGTGTCCGTTTGTTCGGCTCTGCCGTCGCCTCCGGCGCTCTCGCCGTCGAGCAGCCCCGCGAACGGCTGCCCGGCGCCGCCCGGCGCCGCTCCGTCGATCGTGACGGCCGTGATCTCCGCCGTGACGGACACGGCATTGTCGCGGCGGCTGACGGCGACATAACCGCCGAACGATTCGACCTCGGCCTCGTACGGCTTCAGGGGTGCGGCGTCGAACGGCGTGCCGTCCGTCTCGGAGATCGCGCTGAGCAGGATGCTCTCGCTGGCGTGCCGGACCGAAAGCGCGCAACGCGCCGCGCCGGCCGCCGTCAGCGCCGCGACGATCGCCTCTACGAGGCCCAGCACGGTCGCCCGCAAGCCGGGCACCAGCGTGTCGCCGCCGTCGACGAGGTCCAGGTCCAGGGTCAGGGCCATACCGCCGGGTGGCGCGCCCGCGACCGATTCGAGGGCCGGGGCGAGGTGGATTAGTTCGACGGGAACCGACCCGACAGGACCGCCCGCCGTCGGCCGCGCGGGAGCCGCCTCCGGCGGCAGCTTGACGATGCGAAGGTGCCCCCCCGGGCCGATTCCGGGCGCGGCGATGCCGTCATCGAACGCGTCGTCTTCCGCGTCGTCGTCGATCGCGGGCCGCGTCTGAGGCGCGTCGTCCTGTTCGTCCTCTTCTTCATCGTCATCGTTCTCGAATGTGGCCACCCAGCCCTCGGGCACCGGCACGACGGGCGGAGCTGGAAGGTCCGCCGTGATCTCCACGTTCGCGCCACGGCGCTCGAGCGACACGAATCCGCCGTGTGCCTCGACGGCGAGCGTGCTTGCCGCGAGCGCGGCCCGGTCGACATGCTCCGCCTCTCGTTCGGACGTGGATCCCGAGACGGTCAGCTCCAGCATGCCGTCGCGCCGATGCAGCGCCGCCCCGCACCGCGTGGCGCCGCCGTTGGCGAGCATACGGATCGCGTCGAGCGCGAATCGATACAGGACCAGCCGCTCACCGGCCGGCACCAGCGCGCGCCCCGGCGTCGCCACCAGCGAGTCTGCCGTCGCGTCGACGTCGAGCGTGACGGCAATCGTTTCCGCCAGCTCCTTTCGGAGTGCCTTGAGCGCGGCTGGAAGACCAAGGCGGATCAGGGCAGGGTGCAGCTCCTGGCCGATCGCCCGCAGCTCGAGGTTGCGGACCCGCTCCAGTTCCTCGATCGCGCGAGTGTGGAGCCTCGCGGCGATGTCGGCGTCGGTGCCTGCGAGCCTGAACGCTTCGTCCATCTGGGTCGTGGCGACGAGCAGTTTTGCCTGGACCGTTTCGCGGAGGAGGTCCGAGATGCGGGCGTTCCGCTCCTCGTA
>CAYJMJ010000084.1:5190-12051 GCA_964371095.1 uncultured Dehalococcoidia bacterium
GCCCGAGGGTTCCGGCATGTCGGCCGCTTCCGGCGGTGTTGGTACGGCGGCGAGGGGCGGTTCGGCCTGCTGCTCGGCCGGAGTTGGAGCCGGGGTGGGTGCGACGCCCTCCGGCGCGACTGTCGCGACGTCCGCCGCCGCGCGATCGCGAGCCACTCCCCGCCGCGTCACCAGCCAGAGCGCGCCGCACGCAAGCACCGCCGCAAGGATCGCGCCTGCCACGGTGACCAGGCCCTGCTTGCCCATCGCGCGGCTGTGCTCGGCCTGGATGAGCGATACCGGCATGCAGGACGCGACGTTCAGCCCCTTGTCGATCTGCGTGTTCTTGCCGATGAGCGCCAGGCCGCAGATCGAGTCTACCCCGGCGATATTCGCCCGCACGCCGCCGTTGCCGAGGTCGACGCCATGCCACGGCTGGCCCAGCAACTCGTCGGGCACGCCCGCGGCGAACAGCCCGAGGTTGTTGACGATAACGTTGCGTCCTCCGTCGATGGTGGCCGCGAGTGTCGCGCCCCACAGGCGATCCGGGTCGGCCCTCGCGACGAGGACGCCCCAGACGCTTCCGTCCGGCTCCCGCAGCGGCGTGCTGTACTCGATGTAGCCGCGCTGGCCCGGCGTCGGGATAACGATGTCGGAGTTCGCGGGGCTGAGGTTCGCCCGCGTCTCGGTGAACGCCTGGTCGCCGCGAACCGACCGGATCGACGGGTCGGTGCTCGCCAGCACGTCGCCCGAGCGGGTGGCGATCGTCAGGGAGGCAAACTTGTTGACGTTCAGATACAGATCTTGCTGCATGATGGCGAGGCGCCGCTCTGTCGACGTGTTCTTGTCGTTCAAGACAGGGTCATCGGCATATCTGAGGATCGCGATGTAGCCGTCGAACGCGTCGATGTTCGCGAGCTTCGCGCTGTGCGCGGAGAAGGACTGTGCTTCGTTCGACGCGCGCTCGTTCGCGGCGCGCTTCGTGAACGTCTGCGCACCGTAATACGTCAACGCGGCCACGAACGTCACGGCGGCGGCGATCGCCAGCACCGCCGCGCCGTAGCGTGTCGGCCGCCACGATCGCAGGTGGGATGCCAGGTCACGGACGTTGAAGGCCGGCGAGAGGCGCCCGGCGCGAACGTCTTGCGGTTCGTAGGCCAATCTCCCTTCGATCGGTTCGTCACGCATTGTGGCGGGTTCGTCCGGCGGCCGGAGCGCGCCGCGACCGAACCCGGGACGCCGAAGCGCGATGGCCGGATGAGGCAGCGCGAAGCGCCGGCGCGGCGCGGCTGCTTCGCCAGCGTCGCCGGGAGGACCGCCGTCGGGGGCCCCAGCGCGTTGCCAGCGCGGCACCCGCGGCCGCCACATGAGGATGCGGAGGGCGAGTCGAGGCACGCCGCGGCTTCCGCGGCGCGTACCGTCGCCATCCTGCGACTGTTCGGGCGCCATCCTTGATGCCATATCGCCACTTCAATCGTCGGTGCTGGCACCCAGAGGCGTCAGGGGTGAAACCCCTAATTCCGAATCTGGACGGCTCGCCGGTGGTGGCCCAAGCAGCAGAACGCAACGCGACATAACGTCGCCGCAGCCGCCGATGAGGCGCTCAACCAAGACCGAGGCGGCGAACGGGAGATTGACGAACGGGCGTTCGCATCATATACTCGCGGTTCGTACGGTTGTTCGATCGCGGAGGGCAGGATGCCGCTGGAGCGGGCGCTCGATGCGCTGAAGCGCGACCCTGAGCTGGCAGCGGGGTTCGTCGAATGGCGCGAGCTGCCTGAGCTTGCGCCCCGCCACGGCCCGTTCCCGCTGACCATCGATCCGCGCCTCGTCGATGCGCTCGCGCGGCGCGGCATCGAGCGCCTGTACACGCACCAGGCCGAGGCGTTCGCGGCCGTCATGCAGCGCCAGAGCGTCGTCGTGGTGACGCCCACCGCGTCGGGCAAGACGCTCTGCTACAACCTACCGGTGGTGCAGACGATCCTGGAGCAGCCGGAAGCGCGCGCACTCTACCTGTTCCCCACGAAGGCCCTGGCGCAGGACCAGATGCAGGAGCTGCACGGCCTCATCACCGACCTCGAAGTCGACATAAGAACCTTCACGTACGACGGGGACACCCCCGGTGACGCCCGCCGGAAGGTCCGCGAGGCCGGCCACGTCGTGGTCACGAACCCCGACATGCTGCACACTGCCATCCTGCCGCACCACACCAAGTGGGTGAAGCTGTTCGAGAACCTCCGCTACGTGGTCATCGACGAGCTGCACCAGTATCGGGGCGTCTTCGGCAGCCACGTCGCGAACGTAATACGGCGGCTGCGGCGCGTCTGCCGTTTCTACGGCTCGGATCCCATCTTCATCTGCTGCTCCGCGACGATCGCGAACCCGCGAGAACTGGCCGAGAACGTCGTGCGCGGCCCCGTCCACCTCGTCGATGACAACGGCGCGCCACGCGGACGCAAGGTGATCGCCGTCTACAACCCGCCGGTCGTGAACCGGGAGCTGGGCATCCGCCAAAGCTCCGTGAACGCGGCGCGGGCAATCGGCGCCCGGCTCCTGCAGTCGGGCGTGCAGACGATCGTCTTCGCGCCTTCGCGCGTACGCGTGGAACTGCTGCTCCGCTACCTGCGCGAGGCGCTGAAGCAGCGGGTCGGCGAGCCGCCCAAGGTCGAGGGCTATCGAAGCGGCTATCTGCCGAACGAGCGGCGCGCCGTCGAGCGCGGCCTCCGCGACGGCCGCATTCGCGGCGTCGTCGCGACGAACGCGCTGGAACTTGGCATCGATATCGGCGGGCTCGATGCCGCGGTGTTGACCGGGTATCCAGGCACGCTCGCGAGCGCCTGGCAGCAGATGGGCCGCGCCGGCCGGCGCAACGGCGTGTCGTTCTCGGTCGTCGTGGCGTCGTCTTCGCCGCTGAACCAGTACGTGGCCTCGAACCCGGATTATCTGTTCGAGACGTCGCCGGAGGCGGGGCTCGTCGATCCGGATAACCTGCTCGTGCGCATCAGCCACGTGAAGTGCGCCGCCTTCGAGCTGCCGTTCGAGGAGCAAGAGGAGTTCGGCCCGGATTCGGGCGAATTGCTGGAGTTGCTGGCCGACGAGGGCGTGCTCGTGAAGGCGGGTGGCCGCTACCACTGGATGACCGAGGTGTTTCCGGCGCAGAGCGTCAGCCTGCGCTCGGCGGCCATCGACAACTTCGTCGTCATCGAGCAGGGGCCGAAGCCCCGCGTCATCGGCGAGGTCGACCGCCCGGCCGCGCCGCTCCTGATCCACGACGAGGCGATCTACATGCACGGCGGCGTTCAGTACCACGTCGATCGCCTCGACTGGCACGAGAAGAAGGCGTACGTGCGCAAGGTCGACGTCGACTACTACACCGACGCGAACCTCGCCGTGGACCTGGAGGTGCTCGATGGGTTCGAGCGGGCGCCCGCGCCCGGCTGCGACGTGGAGCACGGCGAAGTGGCCGTGCGCGACGTCGCGACGATCTTCAAGAAGATCAAGCTCGAGACGAACGAGAACGTTGGCTGGGGGCGCATCAACATCCCGGAGGAGAGCCGCCACACGACCTCCTACTGGCTCGCGCTCGGCCCGGAGGCTGTCGATGGCCTCGAACGCGGCGAGCTGCAGGACGGGCTCTGGGGGATGGCCCACCTGCTGCGCAACCTGGCGCCGATCTTCCTGATGTGCGACCCGAGGGACCTCCAGGCGGTGGCGCAGATTCGCTCGCCGTTCACCGAACGGCCCACGATCTTCCTCTACGAGAACCAGCCGGGCGGCGTGGGCATGTCGCGGCGGCTGTTCGAGATTCACTCCCGGCTGATGCGCACCGCGCTCGACCTGGTCCGCCGGTGCCCCTGCCAGGCCGGCTGCCCCGGCTGCGTCGGGCCGGGGTTCGGTGCGCAGAGCGCGAACAAGCGGGCCGCAATGCTGTTGCTGCGGCGGTTGTGCGAGTTCGAGGCGCCGGTCGCGGCGCAGCCGGCATGACCGCGTCCGTGCGCGAGCGGATGCGGCACGCCGTGGCGCATCACGCCGCATCGGCCCCACGGCCGCCCGTATCGCCTGCTCGCGAGCCAGACGCCCTTCCCCCGATCGAGAAGATCCTGGGCGGCGACTGGCATGAGACTGAGCACGGGCCCGTGTTCGTGCGAGACGAGTGGTATTCGCTCGACCATGAGCATGGCGCCTTTCGCCTCCGGGCAGCGCTCGAAGTTGGCGGCACGCCGCTCGCGCACCTGCTCGGCGCTCCTCACGCACCGCACCCGGAGAATCTGGCGTTCTTCGACATAGAGACCACGGGATTATCCGGCGGCACTGGCACCTACGTCATGCTCGCGGGCCTCGGCTCGTACGAGGACGGCGCGTTCCGCATGCGGCAGTACTTTCTGGCTGACCTGGCGCACGAGCGGGCGATGCTGGCGATGCTGGCCGAGGATCTGCGCCGGTTCGACGGCATGGTCACGTACAACGGCCGCGCGTTCGACGTTCCCGTCGTCGAAACGCGCCTCACGATGGCCCGCCTGGCGTCGCCCTGGCGGGGCTGGCCGCATTTCGACCTTCTGCCGCCCGTGCGGCGCCTGTACCGCCACCGGATGGCAGGATGCCGCCTCGCCGATGCCGAACGCCGCCTGCTGCGCATCGAGCGGCTCGACGACGTGCCGGGGTGGCTGATTCCGTCGCTCTACTTCGATTACCTGCGTGCGGGGCGCGCGAGCCCGCTGCGCGGCGTGTTCCGGCACAACGCCGAGGACGTGCTTTCGCTCGTCGGCGTGCTGGCCGCGCTGGGATGCCTGCTGGCGGGCGATCCGCTGGACCCCGACGACGCCGCCGCGGTCGCCCGCTGGTGGGAGCACGCCGGCGAGCCGCATCGGGCGATGGCGCTGTACCGTCAGGCGCTGCCGTGGCTCGAAGGCGGCGACGATTGGGCGTGGGCGGCGCAGCGGCACGCCGCGCTCTGCAAGCGCTTTGGCGAGCGCGACGAAGCGGCCGGCCTGTGGAGCCGGCTCGTCGCGCAGGGTGACCGCGCGTCGGCCCTGGAACTCACGATGCACCTCGAACATCGCGTGCGCGACCATGGCGGCGCCGAGCGCATCGCGCTCGCCTTGTTGCGGGATGCCGCCGGCCTCGAACGGGTGGCGCTGGAACATCGCCTGGCGCGTCTGCGCAGGAAGCTGGGCAATGGCGGCTACGAGCCGGGCGCGCGCCACTCCGTCCGCACCGGGTAGGTGCCTGGCTGCCCCACCTTCTCCCAGTACGCCGTCATCGCGTACTCGATGCCAAGCTCGAAGATCCAGTCGTCGCCGCGGATGGTGTGCCCGGCCGTCTCGCTCACCAGTCGCCGGGTGGGCGCATCCACGACAAGGATGGCCCGGCCGGTCACGTAGAACTCGTCGTCGCGCTCGCCCGGCATCGCGTGCATGGCGTACCGGCCGTCCCGCGCCAGGTCGAACCGCTTCGGCGAAGGCTGCGGCGCCGACGTCCCCGCCACGGCGACGAACATGCGACCGCCGGCGATGATCGGGCACACCGGATGGACCCTCGGCGAGCCATTGCGCCGCACGGTTGCCAGGTAGGTGATCGGGATATGCTCCAGAAGCGCAAGCAGCAACCTCGCCATCTCCGGCCGCGCGTCCTCGAACTCGCCCCATGTCGCCATTGTGCTCCTCCTCGATGCCGGGCCATCGTACGGCCTCGGTCCCGACACCGCACTGTCAGCGGAGGTTGAACCTGAGCCGAGCCGTCGTCAACCTCGCGGATGACCGCTCGGCGAGGCGGTCCACGCGTGCCCGCAGGCCACGGACCCATACCGCCAGTCGCGTTCGCTCGCCGTTCATGAGCGGTCATCAACTTGACAAACGGGGCCTGAGAGGCAATACTCGGGCCGCCTCAACACCCTTCGTACGCTCCAGGCAGATCCATGTGACGCTCTCGGGCCGGACGCCCGCACAGAGCCAAATCATCGCTGCAGGACGTCCCGCGGCAAACCCTTATTGCTCATGTTTCGAATTGCCTTGCTCGTACTCGGGTCACTGGTTGTTGTCCTTTTCGCAGCCGCGTCAACGTCCTCCGCGCACCTCGCTCGCCAGCAGGTGAACCCCGCGCACCATGCCCGTGCCGGCCACCGAGGTGTCGCCCGGGATTCGCGTGACACGGCGCTCGCCGGCCCTGGCGAGACCGTCGATCGCGAGCACTCCCGCGAGCGGGAGTGGCCCGATGCGGAAGATGGCGCCGACGAGGCCCGGCATGCGCCGCCAACTTCGACGCCGTCGAGTGTGATGACCGTGGCGGCGGATCCCACGCGGACGCCGAGCGCGACCCCGGTGCGGCCGGCCTTGCCGACCGGCACGCCGCCCTCGAGGCTCGTTCCACCGACGGCGACTGCCACTTCCACCTCGGTGGCGGCGAGCACCCCGACCGCGATCGCGACGCCGACGTCGACAGCCACGACGGTGCCGCCGCCCGTCGCGCCGGCCACCGCCACCGCGACAACAGTGCCGGCGAATACGCCAATTATCACCGCCACGGCGACGGCCTCGCCGCTAGGCACACAGCCACCGGCGGCGGTGCCCACGGACACGCCAGCGCCGACGAGGACGCCCACGGTGCCGGCTGCAACGGCGACCGCGACCCTGCCGCCGCCTGCGCGAACGAGCACCCCGACGCCGACGTCCATCGCCACCGCGACGACTGTTCCGACGGCTACGCCGACGCCAACTCGGACGGCGGCGCCCACGAACACGCCTGCGCCAACGGCGACCAGCACGCCGACGCCAACACGGACGGCGGCGCCCACGATTACGCCAACACCGACGGCGACCGCCACGCGTACAGCGACGCCGACGGCGACAGCGCCGGCTGTGGGGACGTTGAACAGCGTGGATCGGA
>CAYJMJ010000085.1:0-11717 GCA_964371095.1 uncultured Dehalococcoidia bacterium
ACGCCGACCAACACGGCCACCTCGACCAACACACCGACGGTGACGAATACGCCGACGGCGACGCCGACCAGCACGCCGAGTGCCTGCCTGCCGTTCGGGCAGAAGGTCAGCCTGGCCATCGGTATCCTGCGTCGCTTCGGAAGCCATGTCGGCGACCACTGGTACAAGGCGAAATACGACGTCAATGGCGACGGCGTGATCGATGGCCTTGATCTTCTGCAGGTCGCCGCGACGCCGACGTGCAGGCACGGACACGATGATGAACATGGACACGACCGCAACGGCGACGATCGCGAAGAGCATAGGCGCGACCGCCACCGCGGCACCGACATCGACTAGATAGCAGCTGCGCAGCGCTGCTCGCCGGACTGCCTCCACGCCGGAGACGCGAAGCAATCAGAGAGGCCCTCGACACAAGGGCCTCTTTCTTGTGGTGTGCGACCGCGGTGGCGCACGGTCCATCGCCGCCCGGCGCACCGCCTCCGCATCGCACGCCCTATCGGCACGAGTCCGACAAAAGTAACAGACGGCAGGCACATTTTCACGTGATCGTCTGGTTCTTACGTCGCCGCGGCGAGCGTCCTACCCTCGTTCCACCGCCCTTTCCGATGCCAAGGGTGGTTGGGGGGCAGGGGTTGGGGCATCGCAGCGCTTCGACGAAGTAGAAGGGACCATCATGATCCACAGATCCGCATACCTGAAGACCGTTCTCCTCGCGATCGGGTTCGCCGCGCTCGCCGCCGGCCTGGTGCTGGTCAACGGCCGCCAGAACGTGCAACGGGCGAGCGCGTTCCCGGCCTACCAGCAGGACTGCAGCAGCTGTCACGGCGCCGGGTTCGGCGTCTACACGAATCACGTGACAGCGGTGCCGAGCACGCTCACGCCGGCACCCGGCGCTGGCTACACAGTGACGATCACCCTCGATGCGTCGTCCGACGGCGGCGGCCGGGGTTACTGGATCGCCAACTCCGATGCCGCCGGGACCACGGGCAGCACGACCGGGGTGTACGGCTACTGGTCTGTAGCGCCCGTGGCGATGACCGCGCCGGCCACGCCGGGCACCTACTACTACAAGGTGTTCGGGCAGAGCGGCAAACAGGGTCCGACCGGCTCCGTGGGGTTCGCCATCTACAGCGTCACGGTCGGCGCCGCGGCGACGTCGACGCCGACGAACACGCCGGTCCCGCCGACCAGCACGCCGGTCCCGCCGACCAGCACGCCGGTCCCGCCGACCAGCACGCCGGTCCCTCCGACCAACACACCGGTCCCGCCGACGAACACGCCGGTCCCGCCGACGAATACGCCGGTCCCGCCGACGAACACGCCGGTCCCGCCGACGAACACGCCGGTCCCGCCGACGAATACGCCGGTTCCGGCAACGAACACGCCGGTCCCGCCGACCAACACGCCGGTGGCGCCGACCAACACGCCGGTGGCGCCGACCAACACGCCGGTTCCGCCGACCAACACGCCGGTTCCGCCGACCAACACGCCAGTTCCGCCGATGGACACGCCGACGTCGATTCCGACTGTGACGAACACTCCGGTCGGCGTGCCGACGTCGACACCGACGAGCACACCGGGCAGCTGCCTGACTTTCTGGCAGAAGGTCGACCTGACCGTCGGCATACTGCGCAGGTTCGGAAGCCACGCCGGCGACCGCCGCTACGACGCGAAGTACGACGTCAATGGCGACGGCGTGATCGACGGGCTGGACCTCCAGCAAGTTGCCTCGACGGCCACGTGTAACCGTGGGCACGACGATGATGACGGCGACCACGACCGCGACGACGATGACCGAGAGGATGGCGCGAGCGTCAACGCCTCGCGGAGCTGGTCGAGATAGCGGCGCCGCGCGCGCAACAGCAGAAAGGAAACGCAGTCAGAGAGGCCCTCGTTTCGAGGGCCTCTCTGTTGCTGTGCGCAGGCGGCGGGGCCACCGCACCATCCCCCACCGATCTTGTCACACGTCCGCAAGCACCCGCCCGAGCGCGGTTTGCTCCTTCGCACGGCGTCCGTGACTACGCTTGGGTAACCCGGTCGACAGCGGAAGCTCCCCTCTGCCTGTCCGGCCGTTGTGGGGCGCGCGGGATACCGATGCGCCCCTCGTCTTGTCCGCGAGGAGGCGCCACATGACCACGAAGCACGACATCGAGACCGGCCGCGCAGCCCCGGCCCCAACCATCGGCTGCGATGTCTTCACCGTGGAGGGGCTGCCCGCCGGGAAGGTGGCGGCGCTCAGCGGCCGCTTCATGCGCGTGGCCGCCCCCATGCGACGCGACTACTGGCTCCACGTCGACGACGTCGTCTCCATCGAGGGCGGCGCCGTGACGCTGGCGTACCCCCGGGACGCCATCGAGGAGCACAAGCTCAGCGTGCCCGCCGCGTCCGAGGCCGATCTCGCGTTCGAGGCAGATGCCGCGCCGGTGCTGCTCGCCGAGGAGGAGCAGATCGAGCAGCGCGAACGCATGGAGCGCGAGCTGGAGGAGCAGCGGCGCCGCCTCGCCGAGCGCACCGCGGCCGAGCGGAGCGGCGCCGCATGGCAACCGCTCGAACAGCCCGAGGAGCCCGCGCCGTCGAAACGCCCCGTACTCCGCCGATGCATTCCCTGCCTCGTCGGCGCGGTCGCCCTGGCGGCGCTCATCCTGGCGGTGCGCCGGCGCCGCCGGCGAGCCCGACGCGAGCCGGAGCCCGCCGCGCCGGAAGCGTAGCGCGCGCATCGATTGCCCCATCCGCCACGGTGCCGCACCATGCGCGCACAGGAGGTGCGCGATGCGCGTGAACGGCACGAAGGCGAAGTGGCGCAACGGCGAGGTCACGTTCGGCGCCTGGCTCTCGATCCCCAGCTCGTACTCGGCCGAGGTCGTCGCGCGGCAGGCGTTCGACTGGGTATGCATCGACATGCAGCACGGCGTCATCGACTACCAGGTGGCCGTGACGATGCTGCAGGCGATCAGCACGACGGAGGCCACGCCGATCGTGCGCGTGCCCTGGAACGAGTTCGGCATCACCGGCCGCATGCTCGATGCCGGCGCGATGGGGATCATCGTGCCGATGGTAAACAGCCCGGACGAGGCGCGCGCAGCGGTCGCCGCCTGCCGCTACTTCCCCGCGGGTGCTCGCAGCTACGGCCCGACGCGCGCGGCGCTCTACGCCGGCGCCGACTACTTCGATCACGCCAACGCAGAGGTCGCCTGCATCCCGATGATCGAGACGAAGCAGGCGCTCGCCGGCCTCGACGACATCCTTTCGGTGCCGGGCGTCGACGCCGTGTACGTCGGGCCCGCCGATATGAGCGTCACGCTCGGACTCCCGCCGCGCATGGACAACGGCGGCGCGTTCGAGGAGGCCCGCATCGCCATCGCCGAGGGATGCCGGCGCCACGGCATCACGGCCGGCATCCACGGCAATTCGGCGCTCGCGCGCAAGCACGCCGATGCCGGCTACCGGATGATCACGGTCTACCACGACGTCGCGGCGCTCGCGTCGGGCGCGGCGGCGGACCTGCGGGTGGCCCGCCAGCCGTAGCGGCACGGATCGAGACCGTCGCGATTCCAGTCATCCCGAGCGCAACAAAGGATGTTGCCCGGCCGCGCCACATGCCCCGCTTCGCTCAGCGAGAGGGGTTCGGCGTGCGGCGCTGTCCGAGTTGATCACGAGCGCGAGTTCCCCGCGCGCCGCACATCGAGCGAGTCACGCGGCGTGACGCTCGTCGTCCGCGACGTCAGGAAGCGGCGCCGGGCGTCCGACGAAGTATCCCTGCGCGAAGTCGACCCCGTAGCTGCGGAGAAGCTGCAGCGTCTCATCATCGCCGACGAATTCAGCGATCGTGCGCTTGCCGAGGCCGCGGGCCACGGCGACCATCGCCTGCACGAGGTGCTGGTCGACGGCGCTGCGAGGCAGGTCGCGGATGAAGCTCCCGTCGATCTTCAGGTAGTCGACGGGCAGATGCTTCAGGTGGGAGAAGGACGAGAAGCCGACGCCGAAGTCGTCGAGCGCGAATCCGCATCCCAGCCCCCTCAGTGTCCGCAGGAACGACTGGGCTTGATCGATGTTCGCGATTGCGGCCGTCTCGGTGACTTCGAGGATGAGACTGGCCGGATCGATGCCGGTGCCGGCGAGTTCTCGCTGAATGATCCGCGGGAGTTCTTCATCGGCGAACGCTTTACCCGACAGGTTTACCTCGAGCCGGAGTTCCCTGCCGGCCGACCGGTGCGCCGCGATCAGATGGATCGCCTGTCGCACGACCCAGCGATCGATGTCCTGGATAAGGCCCGATCGTTCCGCGGTATCGAGGAAGAGCCCCGGGAGCACGAACTCGCCGCCGTCGGCCAGACGAAGCAGGAGTTCGTGCTGAGAGAGCCGTCCATCGGCGAGATCCATGATCGGCTGGGCGTACAGGACGAACCTGTCGTTCTCGAGGGCCTCGCGGATCCGCTGGTGCCAGCCCACTCTCGACGCGATCTCCTCCTGCCAGTCGCCGTCCGCCACGAAGACGCACCAACGGTCGCGTCCTTCGTCCTTCGCACGATACATGGCGAGGTCGGCGCGGGAGAGAAGCTCCCCGGCACTGGCTGCCTGGTCCGGAAACAGCGCGATGCCGATGCTGGCGGTGATTCGCAATGGCGAGCCGCCCGCGACGAACGTATGACTTCGCACGGCGTCCAGCAGATCCGCGGCGACCGCCCGTGCCCTGTCCGCGTCCGTGTGCGGTAGCAGGATCGCAAACTCATCTCCGCCCAGCCGGGCAACGACGTCGGTCTCGCGCAACCGGTCGCGCAGGAGGCGCGCGAGGGAGGAAAGAAGTTCGTCGCCGGCGTGATGGCCGCGGCTGTCGTTCACGTCCTTGAACTGATCCAGATCCATGAACAGGAGCACTCCATGGAAGTCATACCGCTGGGCTTCCGAGAGGTGGCGCTCCACCTCTTCGTCAAACCGCCGGCGGTTGAACAGGCCCGTCAGGGGATCGTGGTTCGCCACGTGCACGAGTTGGGCTTCGAACCGCTTGCGCTCGCTGATGTCCCTGATCGTACCTTCGAACCCGATCACCGCACCGCTCGCGTCACGGCGAACTTGCGCGGAAACGGACGACGGCATGATCCCACCGTCACCGCGCCTCAACTGAATCTCGTAGTCGCTCACCTCGCCACGCTCGGAGAGCGCTTTCACGAACGCGATGCGCTCGTCAGCGTCCGCGTAGATGTCCAGGACCGACGTCCCGATCAATTGCTCGCGGGAGTACCCGTACCTTTCCACCGAGGGGCTCAGTTCCACGATCGTGCCGCGGAGCTCCGTCTGGTAGAAGATGTCCTGGATGCTCTCGAAAATGGACCGATACTTGGCCTCGCTCTCCCGGAGCGCTTCCTCGGCGCGCTTCGCCTCCGTGACGTCAACCAGTACGGCCATGACGCCGGTGACCATGTCGCCGTCGCCCTGTATCGGCGCTGCCGAGAGAGCGATGTCGATCGGCGAGCCGTCTTTCTTTTCCCGCCGAATCTGCACGCCGGTCAGCGTCTTCCTGTTCCCCACCACCTCCCGTAACAGTTGTCGAAACTCCGCTCCCTGCCCCTCGGGGACGAGAGGATAGGGACATCCCAGCACCTCCTGCGCGCCCCAGCCGAAGGTGCGTTCCGCCGCCGGGTTCCAGAGCTGGACGCACCCGTCGAGATCGAGCGAGACGATCGGGACGGGCGCCGCCTCGATCAGCGCGTGCAGCATCCGCCCCGTTTCCGCCAGGGACTGCTCCCTGCGCGAAGCCTCGGTCACGTCGGTCGCCACTCCGATGACACCCGTTATCACATGGTCATCGTTGACGAGCGGCGCATAGTACGTCTCGTAGACCAGGCCGGCCACCTCGGCGAGCATCGTGAACGCCTCGCCGGCGAGGGCGCGTTGTATGCTCGCGACGATCTGGGGATTGTCGTGATAGAGGTCGTAAACGGAGCGGCCCACTGCCTCGCCCGGCCGAAGGCCCAACGGCTGCAGACCCTTGCCCTCAGAGAGCGTGAAGACGCCCGTCCGGTCGGTGGAGAACAGCACGATCGGAGCGTTCGCGACGACGGCGCGAAGCCGCGCTTCCGTCGCCTCGAGTTCCTCGCGCAGGCGTCGGAGCGTGTCTGAGATGGGTTCATCCAATGGCTTAGCCATGTGATCCATTTCCGTCGCCAGGTCGAGCGCAGGCGACGAGCGATCTTGTCCCTGATGAGATGTTCGGGTCCCGAAGCATTCAATGTTAGGGCTCACGCCAAGAGAAGTCGGTGCATGGGCAGCCTGATCTCATTCAGATACCTCTCGGTATGGCGATCCAAACCTGAGGTCACCGCGCAATGCGAAAGCGGCGACGCCGCCGTCACGGCCGGCATCCGCGGCAATTCGGCGCTCGCGTCGGGCGCGGCGGCAGACGTGCGCGCGTCACGATCGCCGGGGCCGCGATGACCGCGGGGTGGAGATGTCGTCATCCCGAGCGCAGCGCGGGATTTCGCTCGGCTGGCGTAGACGCACCGCTTCGCTCGCCATGAGGCAGGGTGCGCCCGCTGCGCGACCATCGTATGCGATGCTGATCGTGGCGCCGTCAGAGGCCGCGTTCGCCGTCGCGCGCGCCGAATTTGTTCCATCAAATGTTGAGCCTTCTACCGGACCAACATCGCTCCCGGGCGCGCTTTCCCGCGGCATCTGCTCGATAGTTTGCCAGGACCGGCCGATACTCTGAGGGATGCAGCAGATGGCGAACCCCGGCGGGCATGACGACGACGAGTGCGATGACGCACAGGCCGGCTTCGCGGACCGCCTGCGCGCGCTCGATCCCCCCGCATGGGCGGAGTTGTACGACCGCCATCACACCCAGATCTGGCGCTACTCGCTGGCGCGCACCGGCAACCGCGACGCCGCCGATGACGTGGCCGCCCAGGTCTTCACCGAGGCACTCTCATCGATTCACCGCTACCGCTACAAGGGACGGCCGATCCTTGCCTGGCTCTATGCCATAGCCCGCAACCTGGCTTCCAAGCACCTGCGGCGCGCGCGGCGGGACGCGCCCGCCGCCCACGTCGAGCCGAGCGGCGGCGCGCCCGAAGATCGCCTCGACGCGATGGTGCTGGCAGACGCCCTGGAGCGCCTGACGGGCGAGCAGCGCGAGGTCGTCGCCCTCCGCTTCTTCTCCGGCTACTCGACGCGCGAGATCGCGGCAGCGATGCGGAAGCGGGAGCCGGCCATCTACTCGCTCGAGGTACGGGCGATCGGGGCCCTGCGCCGGCAATTCGAGAAAGACAGGCAGGATTTGCCGGTCGAGGCCGACAAGAACGGCCCGCTCCCCGGTATAGACAAGGTGAGATGAACAAGAAGCTCTTCGGACGGGACGGCCACCAGGCAGAACTCGAGAACCTGTATCGCGAGGCGGAACTCGGCGGCAACGTTCGGGACGCCGGCCCCGAACTCCAGCAGGAGTTCGCCTCGGATCAGCGGCTCATGGAGCAGCTTGGCCGTTTCGCCGCTCGACGCGCGCCCGCCAACCCGGCGATCGGGCGGGCGACGCTGCTCGCGGCGGTAGCCCGCCAGAGGAGCCAGTCGCCGGAAGAGGACCCTAGACCCATGATCGGACAATTCTTGACAGGACGCGCCCTCGCCCTCCTGGCGACGGCGGGAATCTTCGCCGGCGGAGCGGCGACCGTCGGCGCGTCCGGCGGCGTGAGCGGTGCGGCCGGCAACGTGCAGGACGTGCTCTCCGCACTGCGCATCACCGAGCGGACGCCGGACCAGGCTGACGGCCACATCAACGGTGTCGGCCAGCCGGAGGCTTCGGGCACGGCGGAGGCGTCCGCCACCCCGGAGGCAGAGGGGACGGCGCGCGCGGTCGGCGGCATCCCGACGACCAACCCGAGCCACCAGCCGGAAGCGACACCCGGCGTGTGCAACAAGGGCGAGACGATCGTGAAGACGACGCCGTCCGGCGAACAGGTGACGGTCCCATGCCAGACCGGCGAAGATCACGGCCAGGGCAACGCCAACAGCGACATGACGCCGGACGCGGATGAGACGCCCGAGGCGAGCGCAACGGCGCCGAACGAGCACCCGGGCGGTCCGGACAGGACACCCGTTCCGCTTCCGACGCAGGCGAACCATGGCGCGACCGAACGCGCCGGGAACCCGCCAGGTCACTAATCCGCGGGACCGTCTCCCGCGCGGTCGGCATCGGTGCACCCCACCCCCCGGAGCTCGCCTCCTTCTTCGCTGGAGGCGAGCTCCCCCTTGCGTGGATGCCAACGCAGGAACAATGTGGCCGACGCCCTCCCCGTCCTGAGCAGCCGCCGGCCGTCCCGCGGCCAGCCCCCATTCACGCCAAGCGCAACGAAGGATCTTGCCCGGCCGGCGTACACACTTCGACTCGCTCAACACGTCCGGCGGGGCCACGCGGCGCGCGCATGGTGGCCGCGGGGCGGCTCGAAAGGGCCGAACCGCACGGCACAAACGGACTATTGGACGACGCCGACGCTCGCTCTACACTGCCCGCGCATGTGACGGGCCTGTGCGCCCGCTGCAGGTGATGGCCCGTGTTTGACACCGTCGACTCCGCGCGTTCGCTGATGGGCATGTCGCTGGCATTCCACATCTGCTTCTCGGCCGTGGGCATCGGCGTGCCGCTGCTGTTGACGATCTCCGAGGGGATCGCGCTCCGCACCGGCAACCAGTTGTACCGTGACATGGCGAAGCGGTGGACGCGCGTCGCCGCCGTGCTCTTCGCCGTCGGCGCGGTGTCCGGCACGATCCTCTCGTTCGAGCTCGGCCTGCTCTGGCCGACGTTCATGGACTTCTCCGGCGGCATCATCGGCTTCCCGTTCGCGCTCGAAGGGTTCGCCTTCTTCACCGAGGCCATCTTCCTGGGGATCTACATCTACGGGTGGGACCGCCTCTCGCCGCGAGCGCACTGGCTCTGCAGCATTCCGATCACCATCGCCTCTGCGCTCTCCGCGCTGCTGGTGATCAGCACCAACGGGTGGATGAACCAGCCGCAGGGGTTCGAGATGCTCAACGGCAAGGCCGTGAACGTCGATCCGCTCGCGGCGATGTTCAACCCGGCCATGCCGTACGAGGTCGTCCACGGCTCGATCGCCGCGTATGTCGCCACGGGCTTCGGCGTCGCCGGCGTCTACGCCATCGCGATGCTGCGCGGCGACCGCTCCGAGTACAACCGGCGCGCGCTCGTGCTGGCGCTGGCCGTCGGCGCGATCGCCGCGTCGCTGCAGGTGGTGAGCGGCGACCTCAGCGCGCGCTTCCTGGCGCACGAGGAGCCGGAGAAGTTCGCCGCGATGGAAGGCCAGTTCCAGACGGAGCGCGGCATGCCGCTGCGCATCGGCGGCTTCCCGGACATGGACGCAAAGGCGACACGCGGCGCCATCGAGATCCCGAAGCTCGGGAGCTTCCTGGCGTTCGAGGACTTCGACGCCGAGGTGCGCGGCCTCGACGCGTTCCCGGAGAACGACATTCCCGACGCCCGCCTCGTCCATTACCCGTTCCAGGTCATGGTGGCGATCGGGATGTTCCTGCTCCTGGTCGGCGTGTGGTTCTTCGCGGTCGCCGCGTGGCGCCGCCGCATCGATCCCGGCCGCTGGCTGCTGCGGGCGATCGCGGTCGGCACGCCGCTCGGCTTCATCGCGATCGAGGCGGGCTGGTTCGTGACGGAGTTCGGGCGCCAACCCTGGGTCATCTACCACCTGATGCGTACGAGCGAAGCCGCCACGCCGCGCGACGGCATCGTCTTCCTGCTCGCGGTGTTCTTCCTCGTGTATGTCGCGCTGGCGGCCGGGCTCGTCCTGCTGCTCCGCCGCGGCGGGCTGCCCACGCGCCCGTCACAGCGATCGGAGGCGCCGCATGTCGCTTGACGTGCTCGCGGCGGGCGTCGTGCTCGTCGGACTCATCGCGTACGCGATGTTCGGCGGCGCCGATTTCGGCGGCGGCGTCTGGACCGCGCTCGCCTTCGGCCCTCGCGCGCGCGAGCAGCGAGAAGCGATCTTCCGCGCGATGGGTCCTGTCTGGGAGACCAACCACATCTGGCTGATCCTCGTGGTCGTGACGCTGTTCACGGCGTTTCCGCCGGCATTCGCCGATCTCTTCACCGCGCTGCTCATCCCTCTCTCGATCGCCCTGATCGGCATCTCGTTCCGGGGCGCCGCCTTCGCCTTCCGCCACTTCGGCCACGAAGGCGCGACGAGCCTGCCGGCCACCGCGGCCGTCTTCTCCATCGCCAGCATCCTGACGCCGATGACGATGGGCATGGCGCTCGGCGCGGTCGCCGGCGGCCACATCGGCATCGAGGACGGGCGCGTCACGTCCGGCCTGTACGAGCCGTGGCTGCGGCCCTTCCCGATCGTGTGCGGATTGATGGGCGTGGCGGTCTGCGCGTTCCTGACGGCGTCGTACATGACGGTCCGCTCGTCGGGCCAGATGCGCGAGGACTTCCGCAACCGGGCGCTGGCCGCCAGCCTCGTGCTCGGCGCGCTCACGACGATCGCTATTCCAGTGTCGTATTGGGACGCTTCCGCGTTCTGGGATCGGCTGAACGCGCCGGCGCCGATCGCCGTCATGGCGCTGGCCGTCGTCGCCGGCCTGTCGTCGCTCGTGGTGCTGTGGCGGCGCTGGTTCGTACTGGCGCCGGCGGCCGCGGCCGGCACGGTCGCGCTCGTCATCGGCGCGTGGGGCGCGGTCCAGTACCCGTACTTCATCCTGCCCGCCGAGAAGATCGACGAGGTCGCCGCCGGCCACGAGACGCTCGTGGCGTTCCTCGTCGCCCTGCCGATCGGCGCGCTGATCCTCGTGCCGTCGCTCGTGCTGCTGTACTACACGTTCAGCGAGCAGCTCACCGCCGAGCCCGGCGCGGCCTCCGAACCGGGCAGCTGACTCGTCCTCGCCTTGCTATCGGCCGTTGGGCCGAGGTAGGGTGAACGCACAATCGCATATGCGTACGGGAGTCCGGGCGAGCCGGACTGAGAGGGCCGAGAGCGGCCGACCGTTTGAACCTGCACGGGTCATGCCGGCGAAGGGAACACAAACTGTCACGCCGCAACCAGCGGCGTTCTTCATTCCCTCATCGCAGCTCCGCCACGTGAGGAGTCGCCTGCCATGATCCAGACCACCATCGATCCAGCTACGAACGGCGCGCCATTCGGCTCGCCGCGCATCCGCAAGGTGTACGTGACGGGCTCACGCCCGGACATCCGCGTGCCGATGCGTGAGGTGACGCTCGACGCCACGCCGGGCGCCGACGCGCCCGGCGACAACGCGCCCGTTCGCCTCTACGACACCAGCGGCCCCTACACCGACCCATCCGCCACCACCGATGTCCGCGCCGGCCTGCCGCCGCTGCGCCAGCCGTGGATCGCGGGCCGCGGAGACGTCGAGGAATACGCCGGCCGCGACGTGCGTCCGCAGGACAACGGCGCGCGCAACGGCGACGGGCCGGACGCCGCAGACACCTTCCCCGGCCTGAGGCGCCGCCCGCTGCGAGCGAAGACGGGACAGAACGTCACGCAGCTGCACTACGCCCGCCGCGGCATCGTCACGCCGGAGATGGAGTTCATCGCGTTGCGCGAAGGCGTCGCGGCGGAATTCGTGCGCGACGAGGTCGCCGCGGGCCGCGCGATCATCCCGGCCAACGTCAACCACCCCGAGACCGAGCCGATGATCATCGGCCGCAACTTCCTCGTGAAGATCAACGCCAACATCGG
>CAYJMJ010000086.1:0-11710 GCA_964371095.1 uncultured Dehalococcoidia bacterium
AGAGCCGTCCGGCAGCCGATGTTACTGGATGTTCCGGCAGCGGAAGCACCGCGGCCATCGTCGTGAATCTGTCCAGCTCTCTTACCAACATCCTGGAAGCGATGTCCGGCCAATTGCGGACACAGCGGCATGGCTGGTTCTGCATCCCACTTGCGAACACCGATGCCCACGCATCTCTGTTCGACGGAACGATGACTCCACGTCGGAGTGACACGCCGCGATTGGAGTTCTCGTCGTCTCACCCTAACGTTGGCCGCGATGCCGAGCGTCAGGAGTAGGAGATGGACGGAATGTTACACGGAGTGGATTCTGCCGAGACTCAGGATGTACGCCCGTACTCGAGGCGGATGATGGAGGCGGCGTTCTCACGGGCCGAGTTGATCACCGCAATCACCTTCGGTCCGACTGGTGAGCCGGTCCCGAATGTCAGCGATTGGTGGACGTACTGGCACCCGATCCGTCAGCTCGGAGTCCCGAAGCTCGTTCGAGCATGCGCTGCACTCCGCGGCGTCTGGGAGGATTACATCAGTTCAGGCTTCCGCGCCGGCTTGGTTCCCGAGTACTGTCGAGCCTACTTCTCGTTGCTGGAGTCCGTCTTAAGCTCCATGAGGAGTGATCGGATCGGTGGACAGACAGCGCACGACGCGATCAGGGCGACAATGGCCTTTGAGTGCTTCGCGATCGGTGAACGCGGCCGCGAAGCCATCGCCGCGGCCACGACGACCCTGCGTAACCCTGTGTACATGCTCGCGCGAGCCAAATGGCCAGATGTACCGCACAGCACTCGCTTCTTGCCATTGATCACTGTCCCGGGTGATGCACTCCACACGTACAGCCACTACCGCAGGAATCCCTTGTCCGAAGACGGCGACCTCTCCCTTCTGGTATACCCTCACAACTCGGTCGGCGGCGACGCGCGGAGCAACTCGATCCTCGCAGCTCTCGCAAACCGCCTAGGGCTTTCGGGCGACCCGTACGTCAGCAGCAGGTCGCAGCGGCTTTGGGAGCATGTCTTTCTTCCCATTGCTGAGCACCACACGTCGGTCGGCCAAGAGATGAAGGTTGACTTCGTCGATATAGGTTCGGGCAGTGGAGCTTTGACGGCCGCCCTTTGCGACAAGTTGATCAATTGGTCCTCTCGTCGTGAAGCCCCAATTCGCCTTCGGATCGCGCTCGTTGACAACGGCGGGGCGGCGCCGACGAGAAACTTCCAGGAGGAGCCGCTGCGGAGTTCAGTCGAGAGCCTGATGCGGATCCACGCTGACTACAAGACATGGCTGACGAGGCCAATGCCGATGTCGCCACGCCGGGGTCTGCGGTTCGGTCTTGTATGCAAGACCTTCGACATGTCGAGCGCTCTCGAGCTTCGGATGTTCCGGCCGGACCAGCTACCGCACTCATTGTCGGACTCCAGTTGGTTCGATCACCGACGGCGATCTCCCGCGGTTTGTCTTTCGGCGAGTTTGAGTGGCCGCGAGTCGCTCTTGGTTTCGACTTCCCGGTTCGAGGTGAAAGACGGGCATGCTTATGCCTTGGCGGCCCTCTCTGACTACTTCGCTGCTCTCGCCTCATTCGACACCCATGCGTCAATCGATGACGCAGTCTGTCTTCCGGTTCGGCGACTTGATCCCCGCGCATTGGTCACGTCGAGAGGCACAAGCGTCCTCGCGGAGATGCTTCGGTTCCTCGACTACGTTGTCATCGAGGACGTCGACCTTCGGGCCAGAGATCTCATCGACCATCTTCGGAGTTTTCATCTCGCAGCGATCGGTGCTCTGGATCTGACCGCCGCGATGGGGCTTGCCGGGAACTATGCCTTCGTCCTCTGGCGAAAAACAAACGCTCGGCCTGCCCTAGAGGGCGACCAGTTGGCATAATCACCGGACAGCGCGGCGCGCCACGCCCGGCGTCCCGCGGCGCTTCACGCGAATATACAGCACGCGTCTTTGGCGTATCTCTGGAGGGCAGGACCAACAGGCGCCTCACGCGCAATCGCGCCCGTCGAATAACTCGAAGCCCCGATCTGTGGGCACCACCGATGTTGCTACGCTCGCATGGGGAGCGCTAGGTACGCTGCTCGTACCTACATCTGAACCCATAGGATGCATCTCAAGGAGGATGCAGCGCGCTACCTGCCGCCAAGAGACACGGCCGCGCAAGCGACGACACGTCTCGCCTCGCTGCGAGCCAACGAACTCCGTCGGCGCGACTTCCACGCTCCATTTTCTTGGCGACTAGGGTCTGGCACCCCCGGCAGGATTCGAACCTGCGACCATCGGATTAGAAGTCCGGCGCTCTGTCCACTGAGCTACGGGGGCGTGTGGCTCTGCCCGGGACGCGCGTCACGCCAGCGTCCGGCGCGTCCGCACCTTGTGGAATCTGGCGCCGCCGCGGCCGCCCGCCTTGATGCCGACGATCTCCGTGTCGCCGACGTCGGCGCTCGTCGTCAGGTAGCGCTGGACGATGCGGCCCAGCGGCTGCGCCGCCAGCACCGCCAGCATCGATGCCAGGATCACGTTCGGGACCTTCTGGCTCGGCCTGCCGCTGCCCATCGTGACCATCGATGCCACCCCGGCCAGCGCGCCCGCGACGGCCAGGTTGGTGCCGCAGAACGGCGAGACCGCCAGGTAGCCCTCGCCAGCCTTCATGCGTTGGAGCGCCTCGTGCGTCGCCTCTTCGAGCAGCTCGGTCGGGATATCGGCGTACAGGTAATAGCCGTCGCCCGTGGCGCGGCCGACCATGCGCACGTCGTGGCCGATCCGGTGCAGCAGCACCGCAATGGTGGCGTGCTCCAGCGCGTGGTTCCGGCGGACCGCGCCGGCGATGCGTCCCAGCATGTTCTCCTCCTGGCAGGCTCCTACCAGATGCTCGTCCAGTATAGCCGCCGCGCGCAGTCTCTCAGCCCGTGGCCGAAGGACCCGGCGGCTGCGCTATCGCGCGGCTTCGAACGCGGTCCGCGCGGCCTCGAGCGTGCGCGAGAGGTCTGCCGGCGTGTGGACGAGCGAGACGAAGAGCGCCTCGAACTGCGCCGGCGGCAGGTAGACGCCGGCTTCCAGCATTGCCCGATGAAAGCGGCCGTAGCGCTCGGTGTCCGCGCGCTTCGCCGATGCGTAGTCGTGCGGCGCCTCGTGCGAGAAGAAGACGGTCATCATCGACCCGAGCTGCGTGACCGTGACGTCGGCCTCGGCCGCGCGCGCGGCATCGCGCAGCCCGGTCGCGAGCGCGGCGCCCGCCTCGTCGAGGCGAGCGTAGACGCCGTCCTCGGCGAGCATGCGCAGCGTGACGGCGCCGGCGGCCATCGCCATCGGGTTGCCGGACAGCGTGCCGGCCTGGTACACGGGGCCCTCGGGCGCGACGATCGACATGATGTCGCGGCGGCCGCCGTATGCGCCGACCGGCAGCCCGCCGCCGATCACCTTGCCCAGGCAGGTGAGGTCCGGCAGCACGCCGTAGTATTGCTGCGCGCCGCCGTAGGCGAGCCGGAAGCCCGTGATCACCTCGTCGAAGATCAGCAGCGCGCCGTGCGCGGCGGTGACGTCGCGCAGGAACTGCATGAAGCCGTCGGCCGGCAGCACGACGCCCATGTTCGCGGGCACCGCCTCGACGATCAGCGCGGCGATCTCCGTCCCGTGCTCGGCGAAGACGCGCTCGACGGCGGCGCGATCGTTGTACGGGGCGAGCAGCGTCTCGGCGGTGAACGATGCGGGCACGCCGGCGCTGTCCGGGAGGCCCAGCGTCGCGATGCCGGAGCCGGCCCTGGCGAGCAGCCCGTCGGAGTGGCCGTGGTAGCAGCCCTCGAACTTGAGGATCTTGTCACGGCCGGTGAACGCGCGCGCGACGCGCAATGCCGACATCGTCGCCTCCGTGCCGGAGTTGACGAAGCGCACCTGGTCGATCGACGGAACGGCATCACACACCAGCCGCGCCAGATCGACCTCGGCCTCGGTAGTGGCGCCGAAGCTCGTGCCGTGCTCGGCCGCATCCTGCAGCACGCGCACGACCGACGGGTGCGCGTGGCCGAAGATCAGCGGCCCCCAAGACGCCACGTAATCGATGTACTCGTTACCATCGACGTCCCAGATGTGAGAGCCCTGGCCGTGGGAGATGATCACCGGCTCGCCGCCGACAGCCTTGAACGCGCGGACGGGCGAGTTGACGCCGCCGGGCATCAGCTCGCGCGCTTGCCGGTGAATCTCGCGTGACCGGTTATGGCTCGCCATCGGACGTCAGTGTAGGCGAGGCGTCGCCGGGGGGCGAGTCGCCCGCGAGCATCGGGGGCGTTCGTGCGCGGGCGAGCCGAGCCCGGAGACCTGGCCGCTGGAGGCGGTTGCGCATGCGCGCGATCGCGGCGTCGGCACGATTACAGTTGACAGGATTGCGGGCCGAGTACTATCGTAGAAGGGTCGAAGGAGGCCGCCGCCTTGGACATCGTCCCCCGCAGGTGTTCATATCGCTGAACCACACACCGTACGCGATCGCGTACGGTGTTTTTTCGTTTTCCGGACGGAGCGAAAGGACCACCACAACCATGAACTCTGGGCTCATCGGCAAAGTCGACAAGGCGAAGAAGTACGCGCAGGAGCGCAACCGGATGCACGTCCAGAACCTGCAGGTCGACTTTCGCGGTGAGAACGATACCCATCACGTTGCGCTCGAAGACGAGACGTGGCGTTGCAGCTGCGACTTCTTCGAGGGTTGGGGCGCGTGCGCGCACACGATGGCGCTCGAACGCGTCCTGGAGGGCATGATCCCCACGTCGGTGCTCATGACGCCGGCGCTACGATCGGCCTAGCGATCCCGGTCCAGGCAATACCCGCAATGACGCGCCGCTGGCGCGCGCCACTCCCGCGCCAGCTCCTTGTCGCGGCGGCGGAACGCATCGACGTGTTCGAGGCGAATACAGCGCACGGACTCACGCTTCAGCCCGGCCGCGGCTCTCCCGGGCGTCAACCCGCTCGCGTACGATAGAGACGCCAACCGGCGCGAGCGCCATGTTCCCCCGGCGCGGCAATGTCAGCGCCGACGAGCGGCGGGCCTGGCCCGCTTCGCCGCGGCCCGCCCGGGTTTCGCGCCGCCCACCGCCGCCTCGATCTTCTCGATCCGGTCCTTGAGCGCGCGATTGTCCTCGCCCAGCCGGTCGAGATCCTCGCGCAGGCGGCGCACTTCTTCGCCCTTGTCGGCGCCCTCGCTGATGCGGCGAATCGCCTCGCGGGCGGCACGGATCACGCGGCCGTCCAGATCGCGATCGCGGGCGCGTCCCAGATCGGCGATCGCCTTCGTGTCCTTGATCTCGGCGAGCGCGGCGATGGCGTTCAGGCGGACACGGAGCCACTCATCGGGCAGCAGGTCGACGAGGCGTTCGTAGGCGTCATCCTTCGCGCGATCGCTGAGCTGGCCCATGCGGCCGAGCGCGAACGTGGCGGCGCCGCGCACGGGATTCGACTTGCCGCATTTCGTCCACTCGACGGCGATGGGCAGCGCGCGCGCGTCCTTGAGATCGGCGAGTCCCGCCAGCGCCGCCGAGCGGATGACGTCGCTCTGCGATTCCTTCTTCATCGCGACCTCGGCGAGCACTTCGAAGGCGCGCTGCGATCGCGTCAGGCCAAGCGCCTGGGCGGCGGCGGCCTCAACGTAGTAGCTCGGGTCGCCCTTGCGCAGCACGCTCTCCAGCGCCGCCGCGGCCGTCTCGTCGTGGCGGAACTGGCCGAGTGCAGCGACGACGCCGCGGCGAGCCTTCGGATGGCGCACCTTCAGGCACGCCAGGACGGCGTCTCGCGCAGCCGTGGTGCGAATGCCGCCGAGAGCCCGCGCGGCCTCGTTCTGGACGGCCCAGAATGCGTCGCTCTGGACGGCCTCCTTGAGCGCGGCCACCGCTTCGGGCGTGCCGAGCTTCGCCAGCTCCTTCGCGGCATCGATGCGTCCGGTCACGTCGTCGTCGTTCTTGAGCTGGTAGAGCAGCATGTCCTTCGGCCGCTTGAACTCGACGGTCTTCAGGAAGTTATGTCCCGGGTCGAAGCGCACCATCTGCGGCTTCCCCGGCAGCGTGAAGAAGAAGTTGTGGGCCTTCTCCGAGATCTCCACGGTGAACGCGTGGGCCTTGCCGTCGACGGTGAAGTCGACGGCGACGGGAAGGCGGAAGATCGACGCGTCCTTCTCGTCCTGTGTCTGCGCGACGCCGAGCTTCGCCTGCCTGGCCTTCTCGTCCCACTCAAACGCGAGCTTGAAGGCGGGATGGCCGCCGCGATAGACGTACTCGTCGAACAGCCAGTCGATGTTGCGGCCCGTCGCGGCCTCGATGGCGCGCTGGAAATCGGGCGTGGTGACGTTCGTGCTGCGGTGTTTCGCCACGTAGTGGCGGACCGCCTTGCGCCACAGGTCGTCGCCGAGGACGGTGCGCACCATGTGCAACACGAGCGAGCCCTTTTCGTACAGGTGGCGGTCGAAGAGGTCGATCGGCTCGTGGTAGACGTTGTTGACGATCGGGCGGCGGTAGCGAGCGGCGTCCTCGCCGAGATAGATCTGGGTGTTCTGAAGCAGCTCATAGCGGAACTCATCGGGCCCCTTGTGGTGCTCGGTGTAGAGGGCCTCGAAGTACGTCGCGAAGCCCTCGTTGAGCCAGCCGTGGGACCAGTCGCGGCAGGTCAGCAGGTCGCCGAACCACTGGTGCGCAAGCTCGTGTGCCAGCAGGCCATCGGAGTCGGCGTCGAGCGACGCGCGCTTGTCGAGCAGCGACGTTTCGGTCAGCGTCGTGGCCGTCACGTTTTCCATGCCGCCGAAGATGAAATCCGCCACGAACGTCTGGGCGTAGCGAGCGTACGGGTACTTGACGCCGGTCACATCGCTGAAGAACGCCAGCATGTCCGGCGTGCGATCGAGGGTGCGCTGGAGGTCCTTCTCGCGCCCCACCGGACCGTAGTACTGGACCGGTACGCCCTCCCACTCGTGCTCGATCTCGGCGAACTCGCCGACGATCTGGCTCAACAGGTACGTGACGTGCGGCGTCGCCTGGTACCAGTGGTACGTCTTCGTCCCGGCGCGACGGTTCTCGACGACGCGTTTCAGCTCGCCGTTACCGATGCTGATCATCGACGCCGGAACGGTGACGATGACCTCGGACGTCTGCTGGTGATTGGGGAAGTCGATGCACGGGTACCAGTGGCGGGAATCCTCATCCTGTCCCTGGGTCCAGGCCTGCAGCGGCTTCTCCGGGTAATCCGCGTCGGGCGCGGTGAAGTACAGGCCGCGGCGGGGCATTGCCGAGTAGCGGATGGCGATGTCGACCGATGCGCCCGCCCGGATCGCTCGGCCGAGGTCGACGCGCAGCACGGGATCGCTGTAGTCGAACCTCACGGGCTTGCCAGCAGCGGTGACGCCCGCGATCCGCATCTCGGCGGCATCGAACTCGATGGCCCGAACGCCGTCGTTGATCGCCTGCACGGTGTGCGTCGCCGTGCCGGCCACGCGTTTCGCTGCCGGATCGATGCTGATCTGCAGCTTGATGTGGCGCACGTCGACGACGAGGTCGCGCGCGTAATGCGGCTGGTCGCCGGTCAATGGAAACGGGCGCGCCGAGCTGCGCGCCACGGCGGCCGCGCGTCCGCAGCCGGCGCGGCCGAGCGCCTCGCGGTCGAGTTCGATGTCGTGGAGATCGGGCATAGGATGATCCTCCTCCTCGCCGGTCAGGGGCTCTCCGTGAGCTGATCAGCAGTGGTCAAAGGAATTCAGACGTGCGCTCAGCGTAGCGGCCCCATCGGAAGGGAGAAAGAGATCAGACGCCAGGATGCCGCCGCAGCCGCATTACAAATCGGCGCTCAGCGGAGCCGGGGGCTGTGGAGCGCTCCGCTGGCGATCGGCTCGTCGATGTAGAGGTCGCCGTTGCGGATCTTGATGTTGAAGCCGCATTCCGGGTTGGTGCAGGCCCACGCCTTGAAATGAATAGCCGCGCCCTGGCTGCCGAAGTCGGATAGCGGGACGAGATCGCCCTGCGTACACTTCTGGCACTTTGGGAAATTGGGAATGTCCATCCTATGCCACCTCCCCCGCCCATGCCGCCGACCGCGACGGCAATCCTTCCGCATCCGATCGAAAGTGCCGCGAGTATAACAGCGTCGATTTAACAATTGCAACGAGTTGTGTTGACACGTTATGCGACACTCGCCACGCACGCACAATCGGCGAAACATGGGGCGACGGGGCCGGCCGCGGCCCCTTGACGCGGCACCATCTCGACAGCCACCGGCTCACCCCGATTCGGCGCCGTCCCCCGCCAGCGACGACTCGTCGACCACGCAGACGGTGTGACCTTCCGGCGAGCGCGCGATGAAACCCGCGGCGCCGGGTGCCCACGGGAGTTGGCGCAGCTGGCAGCCGCGGTTGAGGAAATGCTCGCCCGCCTCGGTGAGCCGGGCCGTGCTGAAGAGCATGTACGGCGGGTCGCCGGCCGAGTCGCCGCTTATGTCGACGGCCAGCGTCAGCCCCTCGGCGACCGGGTAGAAGCGAAGGCCGCCGTCCTCGGCGGCGGGCGAGAGGCCAAGCGTGTGCTCGAAGAAATGCGCGGCCTCGGCGCCGTCTGCCGCTGCATAGCCGATCACGCCCTCGAAGTGGAGAAGATCGTCGCTCACCCTCGTAGGTTATAGGGTAGAGATGGTAGGTTGTAGGGCCAGCGAGCACCCGGTTCGCAACGTTCAGGGCCTGCCACTGCCACGGCGCGGCCCGGGGCAGCAGAGGAGTCCCCGCATGACCACCGAAATCGGCGACCAGTACCTCGTCGAGACCGAGCGCACCGACCCCGAGATCTTCCAGATGATCAAGGACGAGGAGCGATACCAGGTCGAGTCGATCCGCCTCATCCCGTCCGAGAACTACACGTCGCGGGCGGTCATGGAGGCGACGGGGTCGGTCCTGGCCAACAAATACAGCGAGGGCTACCCCGGAAAGCGTTATTACGAGGGGCAACGCAACATCGACCGGCTCGAGTCGCTGGTGCAGGAGCGGGCGAAAGCGCTGTTCCACGTCGAGCATGCGAACGTGCAGCCGTATTCAGGATCGCCCGCGAACTTCGCGGTGTACGTCGCGCTGCTCAAGCCCGGCGACAAGATCATGGGCATGGCCTTGCCTCACGGCGGGCACCTCACGCACGGCTGGACCGCCAGCGCGACGAGCAGGTTCTGGAAGGCCGTACGATATGAGGTCGAGGAGACGACCCACCTCATCGATTACGATCGCGTGCGCGCGATGGCGCTCGCGGAGCGGCCAAACATCATCGTCGCCGGCGCGACGGCGTACCCGAGACAGTTCGATTTCGCCCGGTTCGGCGAGATCGCGAAGGAGGCGGGCGCGTACTTCCTGGCCGACATCTCCCACATCAGCGGGCTGATCGTCGCCGGGGTGCATCCGGATCCGGCGCCCTATGCCGACGCCCTCATGACGACGACGCACAAGACGCTGCGCGGTCCGCGCGGCGCGATGATCCTGTGCCGGGCGGAGCACGCCGAGGCGATCGACAAGGCGGTGTTCCCGGGCCTGCAGGGCGGACCGCACGAGAACACCATCGCGGGCATCGGCGTGGCGCTGAAGGAGGCGGCGACGGACGACTTCCGCGCGTACGGCCGGCAGGTCGTCGCCAACGCGCGGGCGCTCGCGGGCGAATTGCTCGAACGCGGCTTCGATCTGATCACGGGCGGCACGGACAACCACCTGATCCTCGTCGACCTCACCGGCAAGAAGGTGATCGGCAAGAAGGCGGCACGCGCGCTCGACCGCGCCAACATCGTCGGCAACTACAACACCATCCCCTTCGACCCGCGGCGGCCGTTCAGCCCGAGCGGCCTTCGCATCGGCACGCCGTCCGTGACGACGCGCGGCATGAAGGAGGCGGAGATGCGCCAGATCGGACGGTGGATGGACGAGGTCATCGCCAGCGTCAACGACGAGGATGCGCTCGATCGCATCGCGGCGGAGGTACGGGACTTCTGCCGCCAGTACCCGGCGCCAGGCATGAGCATCAGGTAACAGCACCAGTGACGGATCCGTGCCGCCGGCGCATCAACCCGTTCTGCTTCCGCAACCCGTGAATGTGCTGAGAGCATGGCCGAATCGAGACTCGAAGCCCATCGCCGCGAACGCGTGGCCGGTCACATCATGGGCAATAGCGGGCGTACCCAACTGCCGAATATAGACGTATGGCGCGCGAACCCGGAGCCGTTGCCCGCGATCGCGCGCTTGCCTATGATGCGGATAATACGTTCAGCAAGATATAGAAGGGCCCCCGCATGCAAGTCCATGTCGAAGCCGGCGACATCACGAACGCGGAGACGCCGTGCGTCGTGGTCAACCTGTTCGAGGGTGTGGCCGCTCCCGGCGGCGGCACGGGCGCCGTCGACCGCGCGCTCGGCGGCATGATCAGCGAACTGATCGCTTCGGGCGAAGTCCGCGGCACGTGGGGCGAGATGACGCTCATCCACACGTTCAGCAGGATCGCCGCGCCGCGCGTGCTCGTCGCGGGGCTCGGCAAGAGCGGCGAGTTCACGGTCGATCGCGTGCGCGACTTGAGCGCCGCCATCGCCAAACACCTGCGGAGCCGGCGCATCGAGAGGTTCGCGACGATCACGCACGGCGCCGGCATCGCCGGGCTCGATGCCGAGGCGTGCGCGCAGGCCATCGCCGAGGGCGCAACGCTCGGGCTGTACCGGTTCGATCGCCACAAGAAGCCCGAGGAGGACGCGACCGAACTCCAGTCGCTGACGATCGTGGAACGCGATGCCGCGAAGGTGCCGGCGCTGAAGCGCGCGGCGGAGCGCGGCGCCATCGTCGCCGAAGCGGCGAACTTCGCGCGCGACCTGGCGAACGAGCCGTCGAACGTGCTGACGCCGACGGAGCTGGCGTCGCGCGCGGAAGCGACGGCGCGCGAGCACGGGCTCGGCTGCCACATCTACGACCGGGAGTGGGCCGAGCAGATGGGCATGGGCTCGTTCCTCGGCGTGGCGAAAGGCAGCGCGCAGCCGCCGAAATTCATCGTGCTGACGTACCAGGGCGCGGGCGAGGCGCGGCCCCTGGGACTCGTAGGCAAGGGGATCACGTTCGACACGGGCGGCATCTCCATCAAGCCGGCGGCCGGCATGGAGGAGATGAAGGGCGACATGTCCGGCGCCGCGTGCGTCATCGCCGCGATGCAGGCGATCGCGCGGCTCAAGCCGGCGATCAACGTCACGGCGCTCGCGCCGGCGACCGAGAACATGCCGGGGGGCAACGCCATTAAGCCCGGCGACGTGCTGCGCGCGATGAATGGCAAGACGATCGAGGTGCTCAACACCGACGCGGAGGGCCGGCTGATCCTCGCCGACGCGCTGAGCTACGCGTGCAAGCTGGATCTGTCGCCGGTGATCGACGTCGCCACGCTGACCGGCGCGATCTCCGTCGCGCTCGGCAACGTCGCGTACGGGGTGTTCACGAACAACGACGCGCTCCTCGACCGCGTGCGATCCGCGAGCGACGCGGCCGGCGAGAAGTGCTGGCCGTTCCCGATGTTCAGCGACTACAAGGAGAACATCAAGAGCACCATCGCGGACATGAAGAACAGCGGCGGGCGCGGCGCGGGCTCGATCAACGCCGCGATGTTCCTCAAGGAGTTCGTCGATGACCGGCCATGGGCGCACCTGGACATCGCGGGCGTCGACTTCTTCGAGAAGGAGAAGGGCGTGCTGGTGAAGGG
>CAYJMJ010000087.1:0-9883 GCA_964371095.1 uncultured Dehalococcoidia bacterium
GAGCAATCGGCTGTTAACCGATTGGTTGTAGGTTCGAGTCCTGCCCAGGGAGCCATACTTCAATGAAGCCCTCGCTTGAGGCTGGCGGCTCTGTTCGACCCTACCGCGGCTCGTCGCTTCACAGCAATTGCCAGAGCGGCAGATCCCCGGGTTGATACGCCGCCTGAGGGACGCGGCGCGACAACCGGCCGTTCTTGGCCGCTCCCCCTGCCCACCCGCGGATGTCGGCTGCCACACCGAACGCTGAGCTAGCGGGCGCGCATCATCGCCAGCATGGTCCGGATCTCGCCTCCGTGGTCTCGAATATGGCCGAAGCACGGCCCGGCAATCATGCGCCAGACTGGGAAGTCGTACATGTCCGCAATTTCGGCGAGATAGCTGTCGGTCTCGTGAGCCGCCGGGACGTGCTGCACATGTGCACGGCCTGAGGGCACAGCATCCAGGTCCGCTGGCGCGAGCGTCCGGAGCCACTCGAGCCCCGATGCGAGGACCGCGTCGGCGTACTCCCCGACGACAGCCGGCGTCGCTCCACGAGCGACGGCCTCCGCTTCCGTTGCCGTCATGCCGAACGGGCCGTGCATGGGATCGATGCCGGATAAGCCCAGCCGAGACCTAACGTCCGGCAGTCCCCGCAGCCACGTGTGCAGTGCCCAATCTTGCGTCGCGACCATGTGCCACGCCAGGAATCCGGGCGGGTTCGCCTGCGGGAAGGGCGCGGCGCTCCACTCGGATGGCGAGATATCAGCGGCGGCCGCGCGAATCGCACGGTGAGCCACCCTCAGTTGCTGCTGGAGTAGAGCGGCCGCGTCCATGCCACAAGCATAGCGATCCGTTGAACGCTTGCGAAATGGGACGGCCACGTGGCGTGCCGCTCGTAAGACGTTTGACTCGCAGACGCGGTGGAGTATAAGATCGCCGCCACTCCCTGCGGGACGCCGCACGGACGGCTGAGCTGGCAGCACCAAGGGTGAAGCGGGTATGGAACCACGCGACTACGCGGAGCGGATCGAACGAGCGCCGGAGTTGCCTCCGGGCAACGATGAACGCTTCCAGGGCTATGGCGTCATGGGCGAGCCGTTCGCTTCGGGCCACGTGTTGGGCATGCGGAGGTTTCCGGCGTCTTCGGTCGGATCGGGTTACACGTCCGTCTGGCACCGCGATCCGGCTGGCGCCTGGACGTTCTACGCGAACGCGGACCCGCTGCACGCCTGCACGCGTTACTTCGGCAGCGACGTGCAGCGCGCGGTTGAATGCCCGATCGAAGTGTCGTGGCCGACGCCGCGGGTCCTCAACATCAGCATCGAATCCGCCGCGCTCAGGTGGGAGGTGGAACTCGCGCCGACCTTCGCGACGCGCATGCTCAACACGATGGCCCGGCTCATGCCGGACCGCCTGTGGAAGGACCGGCGCGTCCTGTCATTGATGGCGGCTATCGCCGGCCCCGCGCTCGGAGCCGGGCGCCTCGGCGTCCACGGCCGCACGCCGAATGGACAGCGGTTCGTGGCGAACCCGATGGTGCTCTGGACGATCGCGCATGGAATGGCGAGCATCGGCGAAACAGGCCTGGGACAGCCGGGTCCGCTCCCGCACCAGGCGCACCTCGGGGACTTCTGGATTCCCCAACGCGGACTGTTCGCCGTTGGGCGCGCGTTCTTCGAACCCTTCGACCCCGCCCGCCACCTCGCCGTGGCGTCACGTGAGGCGAGCACTGACCCACACGTCCCCTAGATACCCGACGAACAAGATCGGGGCTTGCTGCAGGATCGCCGGCTCAAGCGCCAGCTGGACAGCGACGAGCGATCTGGTCTCGGCATGATCACAGCCATCGATCGCGGTGGCATCGATCATCGGCTGGCGACCGGGAACAACCGGCCGTGCTTACGCGCGCTCGACGCGCCAGTCCCAACTTCCGTCCGCCGGGCGCTCCAACCGGACGACGACGTCGGAGCCTGACAATTCGTGCTGCACCGACGCCGCCGAACTCGTCACCCGCAGTTCCGCTCCCGCCAGCCCGTCGGGAAGCTGCACTCGCAGCGTGATACGATCGCCCCGCGTGTGCAGACGGCCCGTCACCGCATCGGGCGAGTACGCGAGGGCGAACGACGGCGAGTCGATGCTCCACGCCGCAGCCGGAAACACCGGTGCGATGCGCAAACCCTCCTCGGTCGCCTCCACACCGGCGAGGCGCAGGAATGAGAGGAGCGGCTGAGCGTGCGCGTGAACGTTCTGTATCGGCCAGAACTGCCCGTAGACGTTGAACGCGGGGATGTCGAACGTCCAGCCCGGTCGCGTCGACCAGTCGCTGTTGTACGAGTCGGGCCCGCTCCACGCGCCGACCCAGACGCCCGGATACTGGCGTGCGTGGTTCGCGAGTGTGTTCCGCCGGAACTCGTCCCACGCGATGTCCGGTCGGCGCCGCGCGGCCGCCCAGATCAGCGTGTGTGTGATCGAGAGCCAGACGCCGCCCTGCGTCGCATCCCCCGAGGGTCGCGCGCCCGTGCCAGCCGAGATTAGTCGAGCACCGAGCGGCGAACCCTCGCGCAGCAACCGGTCGATGTCATCGAGCAGCGCATCCGTCTGAGCGTCGTCCGCGACGCCGGCCAGGATCGCCCACGGCTGGGGCTCGAGGTGGAGCTGGTCCGTGCCGTACAGGGCGCCGTCCGGCAGGATCGCGCGTGCCAGCCATCGTCCGGTCCAGTACCGCTTCAGGCGATCGCGCAGACCTGACGCAAACGCATCGATCTCCGCCGCGAACGCGGTCTCGCCCCGTCCGCGCGCGAGGCTCGCGAATCGAGGCAGCACCCACGCGGCGAACGCCGATGACAGCGTCGACTCACCGTGCGCGACGAATCCGCCGATGTCGCCCGGTGCGGCTTCGACGACAAGCGCGTCGTTCCAGTCAGCATTGCGGGCGTGAAGCAGCCCTCGCTCACCGAGTCCTACGCCGTCGACGAGGTGCCGATACGATCGGACCAAGTGATCCCACACCAGCACCTTGGTGCCAGATGCCGGTGGAAAGTAGGCAAGCGGCTCGTCGAGCAACGCCGTGTCCCGCGTGGCCAGCACGTACTCGGCCGCCAGCCACAGCGCCCAGATGTCCGAATCACCGGGCTTCCAGATGAACGCCCACGGTATGCCATACCCGGTCATCGAATACGGTAGCTCGCCCGTCTCGTCCGCTTGCGCGAGGACCGAGAGCAGCACGTCCCGCGCGAGGTCCGGCTCGAAGTACACGAGCGGCAGCGCGTGCTGCACGGAATCGCGCGGGCCCGCATTGAAACCGCTGCCATACAGGTACCAGAACCCCTGCGGGATCGTCCGTCGCTCGAAGAACGCATCGAAGAAGCTGCTCGCGCGGACGTAATAGGCGTGCCAGGTCAGCTCCCGGCACACGTCCGCCGACCCCTCGAGCTGGAAGCGCGGCAGCCACGACCGCCACGCGTCGAGGCTCTGGCGCTCCGCGCCCGCCGGCTCTGCCGGAAACGCCGGCAGGTCACCGTACGTGTAGCCGTAGGCGAACCACAGCGTGGTTTCGCCGTGAGATGGCAGATCGACGTTCGACTGCAGCACGAAGCACGGCCGGCCGTTGCGCAGCGAGCCGGAACACGCGCCCGCGACGGCCGCGTCCGGCCGCGCGCGCCCGCCGCCGCCGAAGAACACCTCCGGGTCGGCGTCGAACCCTTCGACCCGCGTGCCGCCGAGCGGCACGAGGAACAGCGTCGGTCCGGGCTCCGGCGGCACGCGCGGAGGATTCATCGCGCGAAGCGGCGCGGCCGCCGCCGTCTGTTTCTCGGCCGCGAGGAGTCCCCCGGCCGCACGCGAGACGTCGTATTCGATGGCCATCGCCGCCTCGCTGCGCTGCTCGTCCGTCGCGCCGAACGCCAGCCAGCGCGGGTTCACGTCCCAGTACTCGAAGTGCCGCAGCGTGCGCGGCCGATCGGCCAGGTTCCGGATCGTCACGCGGCTCAGAAGCCACGACGCATCTCCGAACGGAAGCGTCACACGCCGATCGATGTTCAGCTCGTTGACCTGCAGCCGCGTATCGAAATAGCCGGTGCCGAAGATGCGCTCGGCCGGCGCCGCCCGGTCAGCATCGACGTACAGCGTCGACAGCAGCGCGCCATCCTCGAACAGGTAGCCGAAGCCGCCCGCGTGTCGCCCGCGCGACTCGTCCCGGTAGTTCATCCACCGGGCGCCGTGCGAGAAATCGAAGAGCTGCACCCAGCCGTCGTTCGCGGCGATCGCCGCCGTGAAATCGTTGCCGATGTGATGCCACTGCAGCGACGACTCGACGCCGTCGCGGATCGCGTACCGGGCACGCGGGTCCGTGCGTTGGTCGAGCGTGTACCGGAAGGCCGGCAACCCGCCTTCGTCGATCCACTCGCCGAAGATGCCCGCAGGTACCGCGTTCGGTGTCACGTCGTTCGCCGTACCGCCATGTCCGCGCCACTTGAACCAGCCGCCCGCGCCCGCCACGGCGGCGGCGACCGCCGCAACCGCTCCCTTGAGGAATGCCCGCCGCCGCATCCGCCTAGTCAGCAAGTTCATCCTTGAGAACACGCCTCTGCGGGCGGACTCGAGCGCACCCATCGCTCCGCGCTCATACTGCTCCGGAATCCGCGTCCAGTCCAGCCCGTCGAACGTGGCCACGGGCGGCGCGCACCCTCGCCCGCCTGGCCGCCGCCGATGGTATGATCCACTCTCAAACACCCGAACGGAGGTGCGTCATGAAGAACCTGCGCGGCGCAAACGCGATCGTCACCGGCGCCTCGAAGGGTATCGGCGTCTACATCGCGAAGACACTCGCCGGACGCGGCGTCAACCTCGCACTCGCGGCGCGCTCCGCGGACCAGCTCGAGGACACCCGCCGCGCCTGCGAGGCGCTCGGCGTCAAGGCGACCGCCGTGCGGGTCGACGTATCGTCGCTCGCCGGTTTGCGCGCCCTCGTCGAGGCAGCCCGCCGGGATCTCGGACCGATCGACATCCTCGTGAACAACGCGGGCATCGAGATCACCGCGAGCCTCGTCGACCAGTCGTTCACGCAGGTCGACGACATCATCCGCACGAACCTCAGCGGTCCGATCTGGCTCACCAAGCTCGTATTGCCCGAGATGATTGAACGCAGGCGCGGCGCAATCGTCCAGGTGGCGTCGCTCGCCGGAAAGTCGGGCGAGCCCTACGGCGCGATCTACTCCGCGTCGAAGGCGGGCCTGATCGGCCTCATCAATTCCCTCAACATGGAGCTCGATGGCACGGGCGTCCGCGCCAGCGCCGTGTGCCCCGGCTACGTCGGCGAAGCCGGCATGTGGGTCACGCAGGGGCTCGCCGCGCCTCCAATGCTCAAGGAGGTGCCCGCGCAGAAGGTGGCCGATGCCGTCATGAAGGCAATCGCCGGCGCGACCGTCGTACACGTGACGTCCGGACCGATTCGGCCGCTGCTCGCGCTCGGCGAGCTGTGGCCCGGTATGAACCTGTGGATCACGCGCCGCCTCGGCGTCACCAAGATGATGCGGGAGCAGGCGGAACGCCTCCAGGCCGGCGCCGACCGATGGCCTGCAAGCGACGCGGCAACCGTCGAGCGGCACTAGCAGGGAGCCGGAGAACGGAACATCGCCCAGCTCTGGTGGTCGGCGCGCGTCATGCTGAGCGAAGCGAAGCATCTTTCCCGGCCGGCACCGACAGATAGCCCACTGGAAACGTCGCAATCGGCGACCGGCAGTGACGAGCGCAGCAGCAGCAGCACAATCACGACGGAAAGGGCCACACGATGAACGAGATGACGAAGAAATCGCGCGTCTGCGCCGCGCTTGCCTCCGAGCCGGTCGATCGCGCTCCCGCATCGCTCTGGGGCCACGACTTCCTTCGCGAGTGGAGCGCCGAAGAACTCGTCGCCTCGACGCTCGAGGCGTATCGCGCGAACGATTGGGACTTCATCAAGTTCAACCCACGCGCCACTTACTTCGCCGAGGCCTGGGGCAACACGTACGAGCGCCCCTCCGACCAACGGCAGCCGACGCTCGTCTCCTGCATCGTCCGCAACGCCGACGACCTCGGGACCGTCCCGCCCGTCGACGCACGTGCCGGCGTCCTTGGCGAACACCTGCGGGCGCTCCGCCTGCTTCTCGCCAAAGTCGACGGTAGCGTCGACGTCGTCCACACGATCTTCTCGCCTCTGTCGGTTGCCGCGCAGCTCTCCGGCGCCGACGCCACGTTCCGCGAGTTGGCCGGCAGCCACCCGGATGCGGCGCATGCCGCGATCCGCGCGGTGACGGAGACGCTCGCCGCGTATGCGCGTGCATCGATCGAAGCCGGCGCGGCGGGCATCTTCTTCGCGCCGCTACGCTGGGCCAGCCGCGACACATGCGACGATGCGTTCTACGCCACGTTCGGACGCCCGTACGATCTCCAGGTGCTCGACGCGGCATCCGGCGCCGCGTTCAACGTCCTGCACGTCTGCCGCAACAACAACATGCTCGACAAGCTCCTCGATTACCCGGTGGCCGCCTTCAACTGGGCCGATCGCGGTGAAGGCAACCCGCGCCTCCGCGACATCAAGGCGCGCACGTCGAAGGCGGTCATGGGCGGAATCGACAACGCCCGCCTGCACGCGATGTCGCCGGAAGAAGTGCGCCAGCAGGCGATCGATGCGCTCGCTGTCGGCCGCGGCTTGTTCCTGACCGCCGGCTGCGCGATCCGGCCCGATACACCCGCCGCGAACCGGGTGGCGGTCGCCGCCGCCGCGCGCGCCGGCGGCCCTGTGCGCTAACGCGACGCCACCCGCCTCAGAACGGAGGGACCACCGATGCCCGCACGCAACCTCGTCACGCTTCTGAGCATGCCGCACCTGCGCGCACGCATGCAGCTCATCGGCGATGCGAAGACGCTCGTCCGGCTCCTATTCCTGTCCGGCGCGCAGCGAGCGGGCATCCTGGCCGCGCTCGACACCGCGCCTGCCTCCGCTGACGCACTGGTCGCACGCCTCGGCTTCCAGCGTCCCGAGCTGCTCGACGCGCTGCTGCGGCTCGGTGTCTACCTCAAGGAGTTGTCCGTTGCCGATGGCCGGTACCGCGTCTCCGGCGCTCGTTCGAAGGCCATCGTCGCCGACGATGGCGACGCGCTCGCGGCGATGATCGAGGAGATGACCACGTACTACGGCTCCGTCTTCGAACATCTGCCCGCGACGCTCAACGGCGGCCCGCTTGGCGATTACCTCGCGCCCACCGCAAGCCTCATCGCGCGGTCCTCGCGCATCCTCGAGCCGTTCGTCAAGGAGTTCGTGAACCGCGTCGTCAAGCCGCGCGGTCCGATGCGCATGCTGGAGATCGGCTGCGGCTCCGGCATCTACGTGCGGCACGCCGCCGAGCGGAACGCGCAGCTCGCCGGCATCGCTGTCGATCTCCGCGAGGACGTCGTGCAGGCCGCCGCCGCCAGCCTCGATGACTGGGGGATCGCCGGGCGATTTCGCGTCATCGCGGCCGATGTCCGGATTCCGCCTGCGGAACTCGAAGGCCCGTTCGACCTCATCACGCTCTACAACAACATCTACTACTTCGATCCTGGCGAGTGGCCCGCGTTGTTCGCCCGCTGCCGCGGCTGGCTCAAGACCGGCGGAGCGCTGGCCATCGTATCGATGATGCGCGGCCAAACACTGGGCGCGCTCGAGTTCGACATCGCCTGCCGGTGTACCGCTGGGCTGGCGCCGCTGCCGCGGCTGAACAACCTGACCGCCAGCCTCCGTGTGAACGGATTCCACTCGATCGAAGCCACGAAACTCGTGCCCGGCGAGTCGGTCTACGGCGTCATCGCCCGCTAGCCGATTCTCCGTAGCGCGCCGCCGTCACCCCGCCTCGTCGAGCGCCACCAGCGGGTCGTCCCACCCGTCGCTCGCCGTGTCGACGCCGCTCGCCACGACGGGCGCGACGTCGGCGCCCGGGCGGCCGTCCGGGGCCGTGGTGAACTGGCGGTGGTAGAGCGATGCGTACAGGCCGCCCCGCTCAAGCAGCTCCGCGTGCGTGCCGCGATCGACGATCCGCCCGCCGTCCACGACGAAGATCACGTCCGCGCCGAGCACCGTGCTCAACCGGTGCGCGATGATCAGCGTCGTCCGGCCGCGCTCCAGCTCTTCGAGCGCGAGCTGGATGACGTGCTCCGAGTGGGAGTCGAGCGAAGACGTCGCCTCGTCCAGAATCAGGATCGGCGCGTTCTTCAGCACCGCGCGCGCGATCGCCACCCTCTGCTTTTCGCCGCCCGAGAGGCGATACCCGCGCTCGCCGACGATCGTGTCGTAGCCGCGCGGCAGCGCATCGACGAACTCGTGGATGTACGCCGCTCGCGCCGCCGCGTGCACCTCGTCGTCCGTCGCGTCGGGCCGCGCGTAGCGGATGTTGTCCCGGATCGACGCGTGGAACAGGTACGGCTCCTGCGTCACGACGCCGATCGCCTGGCTCAGCGACAGGAGCGTTGCCTGCCGCACGTCCTGTCCGTCGATCATCACCCGCCCGGAGCCGGCATCGTACAGCCGCGGCAGCAGGTACGTCAGCGTCGTCTTGCCCGCGCCAGACGGTCCGACGAGTGCCGCGGAATGGCCGGGCGGGATCTCAAGCGAGACGTCGGCCAGCGCCGGAATGCCTTCGCCGTACGAGAAGCTCACGTGCTCGTACGTCACCCGTCCCGTCACGCGCTCCAGCGGCCGCGCATCCGGCGCCTCGGCAATCTCCGCCGGCTGGTCGCCGTAGTCGAAGATGCGCTCAAATAGCGCGAGCGAACTCTGCACCGAGATCCACACGGACAGCAGCTGCGTCACCGGCGAAAAGATGCGCGTGACGAGCGCGGCGAACGCCACCACCTTCCCGGCGGTGAGATGCCCCTCGATCACCTGATGGCCGCCGTACCAGTACACGAGCACTGGCGCGAGGCCGCCGAAGAGGCCGAGCAGCATGAAGAACCAGCGCCCGGTCATCAGCCGCCGGAATGTCAGGTCGCGAACGTCGCGGTTCGTCGCATCGAAGCGCTCGTACTCGTACGCCTGCCGCCCGAAGATCTTCGTCAGCAGCGCGCCGTTGACCGAGAGCGTCTCCTGCATCTGCGCGCTCATGTCGCCCAGCCGTTCCTGCGTCCGCGCGAGCAACCGCCGCTGGATGCTGCCGACGATGCGCGTCGGCACGATGAAGAGCGGCAGCGCAGCCAGCGCAAACACCGTCAGCCGCCAGTCGAGAAAGACCATCAGCACGACCGTCGTCACGACGATGATCAGGTTCGAGAAGACGCTCGTGAAGCTGTTGGTGACGGCGTCCTGAATGCCGCCGACGTCGTTGTTCAGCCGCGACAGGATCTCGCCGCTGCGGGTCGAGGTGAAGAAGCGCAGCGACATCTTCTGCAGGTGGGCATAGAGGTGATTGCGCATGTCATACATCACCCCCTGCCCGACACGGTTGTTCAGGAACGACTGCAGCACGCTCAACAGCGCGCCCGCGAGCACGGCCACGAGGATCAGCACCGCATCGACGTCGACGCGGTGCGCGTCCTTCGCCTTGCCGACGTTGTCGATGATCGCCGCGAAGAGGAGCGGCGGCGCCAGCCCGACGAGCGCCGACGCCGTGACCGTCGCCAGCAGCGCCGCGACGAAGAGCCGGTACGGCCGGAAGATGCCGGCTACGCGCCGCAGGATCGCCAGCGAGCTGCGCCGAGGCCGCGCCCGGTCGCCCAGGAGCGTGTGCCCGACGCCGGCGCCGACTCCAATGCCACGATTAAACTGCACGGCTCATGGTGCCATATCTCGCCCGGCCGCGGCGCCGTCCCCGGGCGAGGGACGAGCGGCCCCCCCCCCCGGTAGCCCGGGGCCCCCCCCGCGGGTACGAAAAGGCCGGGGCCCTAAAAGGCCCCC
>CAYJMJ010000087.1:9893-11421 GCA_964371095.1 uncultured Dehalococcoidia bacterium
CAATAGCCGGCCCGCCCGCGGCGCGGCCCCCGGGCGATGGACGAGCGCCCCGGGCGAGTTATCGCGGGGGCGGCAGCGCTCGTATCCGGAAGGCCGGGCGCCTTACAGGGCCTCGATGATCGTCGAGATGCCCATGCCGACGCCGATGCACTGCGTCGCGAGGCCGTACTTCTTGCCGGAGCGCCGCAGCTCGTGCGCAACCGTCGAGACGAGCCGAGCGCCCGTCGCGCCGAGCGGGTGGCCGATGGCGATCGAGCCGCCGTTCACGTTCACCCGGTCCAGCGGAATGCCCAGCTCCTTGCACGACGGGAGCACCTGCGCCGCGAACGCCTCGTTGAATTCGACGCGGTCGATCTGGTCCGCGGTGATGCCCGCGTGGCGCAGCGCCTTGCGCGTTGCCGGGATCGGGCCGAGGCCCATCACCTGCGGCTTCACGCCGCCGACGCCCATGCCGATGATGCGGGCCAGCGGCTTCAGTCCGAGCGACCGCGCCTTCTCCTCGCTCATCAGCAGCGCGGCGGAGACACCGTCGTTCGTCGGGCAGGAGTTGCCGGCCGTGATGCACAGCTCGCCGCCGCCCAGCGCCTGGATGCCGCCGACCGGCTTCAGCCCCGTCAGCGCCTCGATCGTCGTGCCACGGCGGAGGCACTCGTCCTGCTCGAAGACCATCGACTTGCCGTGCTCGTCGGGCAGCCAGTTGCCCTGGTCGTCAAAGACCGGCAGCTCGATCTCGAGCGGAACGATCTCGTCCTTGTAGATGCCCTTGTCGTACGCCTCGGCGACCTTACGGTGGCTGTCGACGGAGAACTGGTCGATCTCCAGCCGCGAGAGGTGGTACAGCTCGGCGACGTTCTGCGCCGTCTGCGTCATCCCCATGATCGGATTCGCATCGAGGAGCCAGTCCGGGAACGGCACCGAGAAGTCTTCGCTGTGATTCGGCGCCATGTCGCGCTGGATCTTGCTCATCTTCGGCAGGTTCTTGTTGAACTCCGTGACGCGCGTCTTCGGCTTGCCGTCGCCGCCACCGACGAGCGACCGCCCCATGCGCTCGATGCCGACGGCGATGCCGCACTCCGTCGCGCCGACCGCGATCGATTGCGCGACCCGGTGCAACGTCTCCATGCTCGAGCCGCACTGGCGGTTCGAGTCGAACGTGCACACCTCGGCCGGCAGCCCCGCCAGGTGCGCGACATTGTTCGCGCCGATGAGGATCAGCTCGCCCGCGCCCATCACGTTGCCGAGCCCCATGTCCTCGATCATCCACGGGCTGACCTTCGGGTTGCGCTCCATCAGCGTGCGCACAACCTTGCCGGCCGCGTCATCGAGCCTGGTGGCGACGAGCTGGCCCCGGCCGCCCCGGCTGAACGCCGATCGGACGCCGTCCACCAGCACCACGTTCTGCAGTTTCATTCCCTGGTTCCTCCTCGTGTGATTTCGCATGGCTCAACGTGGGCTCCGCCAGTTGACGCGAACGTTAGCATAGGCGATGCGGCTCTTACGGACGAATCGGGCCCGAAGGCGAGCGGCG
>CAYJMJ010000088.1:0-8186 GCA_964371095.1 uncultured Dehalococcoidia bacterium
ACGGCGTAGTCGTCGAGGCCGAATTTCTGCGCGAGCTGCGCGACGAATGCGTCGCACTCCGCCGTGCTCGATGCGTGGATCATCGTGAACAGGCTGTACGGCCAGTCGTCGTACGTCGTGCGCTGGTAGCAGTGACTGATCGCCGTGTACGTGGCCATCGCCTCGCCGACGGCGACGATGTCGCTCTCCGGCACGTTCCACGCCGCCATGCCGTTCGCGCTGAACCCGACGCGCCGGTGCCGCAGGATGCCGGCGATGCGTCGCAGGCAGCCCCGCCTCTGCAGGTCGCGCAGGGCGTCGACGAGGTCATCCTCGCTCATCTTCAGTTGCCGCGCCGCGTCGGCGAACGGATCGGCACGGAGCGGGAGGCTGCCCTGCACGGCGCGAATCACGTCGATGTCACGCGGCGTCAGCGGCGGCCGCTCGGCGCCCTCGGCGAGGCCGCCGGTGTGGCGCGGCTCCGAGCGCTCGAACATGTCCCGTTCGCCCGTTATGTCGAGCGACACGCCGATCTTGAACCGCCGGATCGCCGGCAGCGGCCGCATCGACGCCGCGCCCGTCAGCCGCCGCAGCGCATCGATGTGCGCGTCGATGTCGGACGACGGCGGCACGGCGATCGTGAACCACATGTTGAACGCGTGCGTGCGCCGGTAGTTGTGGCTCACGCCCGGGTGCGCGTTGACGATCTCCGCCGCGGCGGCGAGCTTGTCTTCCGGCACCCGCGCCGCGACGAGGCAGCTCGAATACCCGAGCGCCTCCGCATCGAAGATCGGCGTCACCTGCCGGAGCACGCCCGCGGCCTGCAGCGCCACCACGCGGTCGATCACCTCGCGCTCTGATACGCCCATTTGGGCCGCGAGCACGGCGAACGGCGCGACCGCCAGCGGGAAGTCGGACTGCATCACGCTCAGCAGACGTCGATCGAGCGGCGGCAGCTTCGGGCCGGCCTGCGCGTCGACTCCCGGGTTTGGCACGTCCACTCCGCCTCCTCGCCTCTTCCTTCGATCGTAGAAACACCGAAGAGCCGCCAACACGGACAGTCGGCCCGTACTCGGCGGCCATTCGGCTCGGGGTCGAGGGGGTCAGGGTAGCGGCAGAGGCCACAGGCGCAAAGCGCCCGGCGCCGAATCGGCGCGGGGCGCTTTGCGATGTGGCGGGGTGATCCCCCTACAGCAGGAAGACGGCCGCCGCGGCGAGCCCGGCGCCGGCCGTGATGGCGCCGAGAAGCACCACGAGAAGCACGCTGGCCAGCGACGTCACCGCCGTCCCGACGGACGTCGCGTACTGCCGCTGGTGCACCACGTGCTCGGAGGCCGCGCGGCCCGCGAACAGACGCAGCCCGTCCCAGGCGAGCACCGTGGCGCCCGCGAATATCGCGCCGATCATCAGCGCGTAGCCCGCGGCGAGGATGGGGACCACCAGGAGTGGGGTTGACATGGCGATCATGACTTTGCGACTCCTTCCTGTGACACATGCGACTCGCGATACGCGAACACGGCCGCCTGAACCCGATTTCGTGCGTGCAGCTTCCGCAGGATGCGGCGGACGTGCCGCTTGACGGTGCTCTTCTGGATGCCGAGTTCTTCCTCGATCTGCCGGTTGCTCCACGCCCGCGCGATGAGGCGGAGCACCTCCTGCTCACGCGGCGTCAGCGGCTCGTGCGCGTCGATCTCGTCCGTCTCGCCGGGCGCGAACGGCACCCGCGTCTCGCGCACTACCTCGGCGTCGTGCAGGCCGCGGATCCGCTCGAAGATCTGTGTCGCACGCGCGCTCGAGCGCAGCACGCCGTGCACGTGCTCGTCGATCGCCGCGCCCGACTCCTCGGCCCGCGGCGGCACCAGCATGATCAGCTTGCTGTCCGGGCTCGTGCGCCGGATGCGCCGGGCCGCTTCCGGCCCGCCACCGTCCGGGAGGTCGAGCGCCAGCAGGACGATGTCCGGCTGCTCGCGCCACGCCTGCTGAACGGCGTCCGTTGCGCTCGCAGCTTCGCCCACGATCCGGAAGTCGGACTGCGTTGCAAGCAGCTCCGCCAGCCCTTCCCGGAACAGCGGCTCGCCGTCCGCCACGATGATCCGCGTCGTCATGACTGCACTCCTTCGCCGTCCGACACGATCAAGCTACGGCGAAGGTAGCCCTTCGGCTATCGCGTAAAGCCGCTATCGAAACGCGGCGAACCGCTATTCAGCGCTAATGGAAGGGGCCTAACCCGGTGGCGTACGTCCGGCGATCGGGGTCAGTCGATGAGGCCGGACTTGATGGCGTATTTCACCAGCTCGGCGCGCGTGTGCAGGTTCAGTTTCTGCATGATGTGGCCGCGGTGCGCTTCGGCGGTGTTTACGCTGATCACAAGCATCTCGCCGATCTGGCGATTTGAGTGCCCGTTGGCGATCAGGCGCAGGATCTCCCGCTCCCGGTCAGTCAGCCCGTCGTAGTGAACGCGATCCTCGTGTCCGGATCGGACCCGCCGCAGGTAGTCGTTGAGCAGGTAGCGGGCGATCGACGGGTAGAAGTACGCCTCGCCCCGGTGCGCCGCCCGGATCGCGGTAAACAGCTCCGAGGGCGTCGCCTCCTTCAGCACGTAGCCGACGGCTTCCGCCTTCATCAACTCGAAGAAGTACTCCGGGCTGTCGTGCGCCGTCACCGCCAGCACCTGGATCTTCGGGTTCTCGGAGCGAATCTGGCGCGTCGCCTCGATGCCGTTCATCGATCCCCGCAGCGCGATGTCCATGAGGATGACGTCCGGCAGCAGCGTGCGCGCCAGCTCCACGGCCGAAGCCCCGTCCGCCGCCTCGCCGGCCACTTCCATCTCGGCGTGCCCCTTGAGCAGCGCGCGCAGGCCGGCCCGCACCATCTCGTGGTCGTCGACCAGCATCAGCCGGATCTTCTCGCTCATCGTGCCATCCCCACCCGCAGCGGAATTCGCACCGAGATGCTCGTCCCTCGTCCCGGCCGCGACTTCAGCTCCAGCGCCCCGCCGAGGAGAGCGGCGCGCTCCTTCATGCCCAGCAGGCCCAGGCCCTCTCCCTGCTCGCTCGCCCGGACCTGGTCCGGATCAAAGCCGATGCCGTCGTCCTCGACGTTCAGCTCGACGGTCCCGTTTCGCTGGGAGAAGCGAATCACCGCGTGCGTCGCCGCCGCGTGCCGGCTGATGTTGTTCACAGCTTCCTGCGCGATGCGGAATACCGTCGTCTCCACGTCCAGCGCCAGCCGCTGCGCCGGCCGTTCCAGGTGCGCCTCAACGGCCACTCCGGCATCCGTGAGGCGATTGCGCGCGTACGCGGACATCGCCGGGATCAGCCCCAGGTCGTCCAGGTCGCTCGGGCGCAGCGCCACGATGACCTTTCGGACCTCCCACAGCGCATCGGTAAGGATGCCCCGTATCTCGGAGAGCCCGTCGCCCAGGTGGCGCTGCTGCGCCGGCACGTGCTCCTCCAGCTCGCCGACGCGCACCGCCGCCGCGGAGAGCAGTTGCACCGTTTCATCGTGCAGCTCCCGCCCGATGCGGCGCCGCTCCTCCTCCTGCGCGCGGATCACCTTGCCGACGGTCTTCTGAAGCTCGTCGTTCAGCGCACGGGCGCGCAGGTTCAGCTCCTCGGCCTCCTCGCCGCGGCGCTCCGCCTCCGCCCGCTGGTACGCGCTTTCGGCGATCTCTTGCCGTTGCTCGCCCGAGAGGTACGCGCCGAACAGCGACACCACGATGAAGCTGGCCGTCGTGCCGATCACCACGTCGGTCGATAGCCCCTCGCTCAATTCGATCGCCTGCAGCGACGTCGCGATGGCCAGCCCGACGACCGCCACGGCGACCAGCGTGTCCAGCGTCGCCACCGCGAACAGAATGACCGGGATGTAGATCAGGTAGACCTGGTGCTGGGCGTCCTGGGAGAGATACACCACGGCCGCGTCGAAGAGCAGCAGCAGCAGCGCCCACAGGTGGAACGGCCACTCCTGCCGCGATTGCATGATCATCCGGCTGAAGAACGGCAGGTACGTCGCCAGGTTGCCGCACACCGCCGCGATGAGCACGCTCCACACGAGCCAGTGCGAGCCCATGTCGAGCGGCGAATGGTGCGCCAGCGTCAACGCCGCGATGCCGACCAGCGTGATCCAGGCCGTGTTGCGGGCGACCGCGGCCGTGCGCAGGCGAAATCCGACCAGGCGTTCGTGCTCGCTCGTCGACTCCGGCCGTTGCGCAGACATCTCTCGCCTCCGTACTACGCACCTCTAGTATGTATGCCCGTCAACATGCCGGCATCGTCCGGACGCCCTCGATTCAAGCGGCTTTCGATACAGGTGCGGATCACCCGGGGTTCAAGGGTTGCCGTATCGCCAGATAGGGACCGCGCGCATCCGAACGGAGTATGACGCCGCCGCCGCGGCTTCGCGCCACGCTCGAAAGCCCCCGGACCCGCCGCTGAAGGCATCGCTCACCGTTAGCCGCGCGTAGCTAGTCGATGGCCGCGAATAGCGTCTTTACGCGATACCCCAAGGGCTACCTGCTTCCTACATTGCCTGTGGAGGCAAGGTCATGAGCACACTCCAGCAGGCAGCCCCAGGCAACGTTCGCGTGAGCGCGCCGGGGCGCCGCCCCCACCTCATCCTGAACCCCATCACGATCCTCGGCGCCGCCATCGCCCTCGTCGGCGTGGGCGGATCCGGCTTCGCGCTCGTCGCCGGCTTCCTCGATGCCGAGCCGAGCGCCGTAAAGGGCCTCGTTGGCTACGTGGCGATGCCCTCGGTGGCGCTGGCCGGCGTCGGGCTGATGGTCGCCGGCGTCCTCCTCGGCGCCTGGCGCGAGGCGCGCGCCGAGGCCTCGGCCGGCGGCATCGCCGGCGTCCGCATCGAGCTCGGGACCGGGCGTCAGCTCTTCGGCATCGGCGCCTTCGCGATCATCGCCATCGGCTCCATCACCGTTCTCGGCGGCACGACGTACCGCGCCATCGAGTTCACGGAGTCCACGACCTTCTGCGGCACCTGCCACGCCGTCATGGAGCCGCAGGTGAACGCCCACCTGACGTCGCCCCACGCCGAGGTCGAGTGCACGAAGTGCCACATCGCCTACCGATCCGGGCCGCTCGGGCCGAACAGCACGGCGTACATCGAATCGAAGATCGGCGGCATGCGCCAGATGGTGTCGGTGCTGACCGGCAGCTACGAGGCGCCCGTGCGCGCGCCCGCCTCGAAGATCCCGCGGACCAGCACGACCTGCCAGGGCTGCCACGCGCCCAACAAGGACTACGGCACCAAGATCCGCCAGTTCACGTCCTACGGGTCGGACGAGAACAACACCCGCACGACGCGCACGCTGGCATTCCCCGTGGGCGGCGGCTCGTCGGACGATCCCAAGGCGATTCACTGGCACGCCAACACGAAGGTCTGGTACCGCGCCACCGACGACTTGCGCACCACCATCGCCTGGGTAGGCGTGGAGACGGCGAACGGCCTCGAGGAGTGGACCAACCCGAACGTGCCCCTCTCCGAGGGCGCGGAGAAGCGCCTCATGAGCTGCGTCGACTGCCACAACCGCGTCGGCCACCAGATCCCGAGCCCCGATGCGCTCGTCGACGACGCGCTGGACAGCGGCCGCATCGACCGCACCCTGCCGTACGTCAAGCGCGAAGCGATCAAGCTGCTCGGCGGCAACGGCGAGGGGGCGAACACGGACCTGCTGACGTCGGAATTCCGGCAGGCAACGTGGTTCGATCAGCTCGCCGGCTTCTACAACGACAACTACCCCGAGATCGCGAAGACGAAGCACGACGCCATACGGAACGCGATCGATGAAATGAGGAGGATCTCCACCCGGATCCTCTATCCGAAGATGGACGCCAACTGGCTTACCTACCCCGACAACCTCAGCCACCAGCTGCCGGAAGGCATCAAGCTGGCCGCCGGCCAGTCGAACCCCGGATGCTTCCGCTGCCACGGCACGCTCGTGAAGTCAGGGACCGCCGAGCTGCTTCCCGGCACCATGGGCGGCAACAGCTGCCTCTCCTGCCACGGCTTCGGCGAGGGGTCAGACATCCAGATCAGCGGCAGCGACCCGACAACGACGCAGACGTGCTCGCTCTGCCACGTGAACGTCGACCCGAACCAGCTCGCCGGAACGCCCGCCGCCGGCGGTGTGTCGCCGGCCGTGCCGCTCGACGACATCCATCAGGGGCGGTGACGCCGCCGGGCTCAGCCCATGAACGACGCCGATTCCATCGCCTGTCCGCAACATAAGTTGCGATGCGGTTCCCGTAGCGCCCAGCTTCGTTCCGAAGCTGGCCAAGCCGGCCCGCATGCGCCCCCACCTGCCGTTCGGCCCCTCAACCGGCCTGCCTCGCCGTCATCTGGCAGGGTGCGTGTCCACCCGGGGGTATGGCCCGATATGTGCGCCCCGATTCATGCGACGCCGCTCCGGCGGAGCGACCATGAGGGCGGACGAAGGGACAGACACCATGGACAGTCGTAGCCGGCGACATGGCGAGGCGAAGTCCCCTTCCGAGGCACCGGACACGCGATTGAGCTCTCGGGCTCGCGGCGCGTTGCCGGTCCTCCTGGGTGCTGTCGCTGTTCTCGGGGTGGGCCTCTGGCTGGGAGGACTGCTGCCGGGCTTCGGCGGCGGGTCCGCTCCCCCTCCGGCCTCCACGACCCGCGCATCCACCCCCGGACAGCAGGTGCAGGCGCTCCCGGCCTTTCTGACGTCGGCGACCCCGCGCGTGCGCTCCGCGTACGACTACGCCGCGAGCCACGGCGCCGAGCTTGCCTACATCCCCTGCTACTGCGGCTGCGGAGGCCACTCGGGCCACCGCGACGTCCGCGACTGCTTCATTCAGTCGCAGACGGCGGCCGGCATCACCTACGACGACCATGGATCGGGCTGCGATATCTGCGTGTCGATCGTCCTCGACGTCAAGTCGAAGCTCGCCGAGGGCCAATCGCTCGGCGCCGTTCGCAAGTTCATCGACGCCCGGTACTCGAACATCGGCCCCGGCACCGACACGCCGCTGCCGCCTGGGATGGAGGGGTGATGTCTACGCAACGAATGTCGGGCGTGCCGGACGGTATGCCTCCCGACGAACTCGAGCAATGGTCCAACGAGCTTGTCGCGTTCCTGAGCTCGGATCGCGTCCCTGAGAACTTCCGCACGTGGGCCCGCGCGCAGGCCGACCAGGTCGACGCCTACATGGCTTCGGCCGGCGACCTCGACAGCGCGCCCGACACCGACGAGGCGGGCGAGGAGCCGGCGAAGACGGTCGCCGCGAAGACGCCGCGCGCGCCGCAATCGCGCCCCGCCGCCCAGGCAACGGCGCAGGAGCGCACGATGGTCCTGGAACTGCCGGAGAAGACCGGCAAGCTCATCCTCGGCGTGCTCGTCGGGCTGTTCGTGCTCGGCGCGATCTACGGCATCGTCGCGCTCACGAATGGCGGCGACGCCAGCAGCAATACGCTGCCGGCGACGGGCAACGCGACCTCCGCCCCGTTCGATGACGCGCGTGAGGCTCAGTTGAAGGCCCTCGTCGCGAGCGACCCGAACGACAAGGACGCGCTGCTCGAACTCGGCGACATGAACATGAACGCCGACCGTTACACCGAAGCCGTCGCCTGGTATGCGAAGCTCGCCGCCGTGGACCCCACGAACACGCAGGCGATGAACAGCATTTCCACGGCGAATCTGTACTTGAACAACACGGACGCAGCCAAGGAGTGGGCCGTCAAGGTGCTGGCGATCGACCCGAATAACATCTCCGCCCACTACAACCTGGGATACGTCTACGCGAGCGGCACGCCGCAGGACCTGCCCGCCGCCATCGCGGAATGGGAGATCGTCGTCAAGCTCGACCCGGCCTCCCCAGAGGGACAGACGGCAAAGACGCACGCTGACGGGCTCAAGGCCCAGATCACGCGGACGGCGGTCGCCAGAGGCGGCGGCGGAACGCCGGTGCCCTCGGGCACGCAAAGCGCCGCGACGCCTCCACCCGCAACGGCGGCGCCGTAGCTAGGAATCGAACATGGACGGCGAGAATGTCAACATCCTGGTAGCGTTCGGAGCGGGCGTCCTTTCGTTCGTCTCCCCCTGCGTGCTGCCGCTGGTGCCCGTCTACGTCGCCCACATCGCCGAGGTCACCGTCGACGGGCGGAGCGGGCCGCACCGGCAGCTCATGCCGGCGCTCCACGCCATGTCATTCGTCCTCGGCTTCACG
>CAYJMJ010000088.1:8286-11247 GCA_964371095.1 uncultured Dehalococcoidia bacterium
GTCCTCGGCGCGATCATCGGGCTTGCGACGTTCGGCGGCGAATCGGCCCGCGGCACGCTGCTGCTCGTCGCTTACTCGCTCGGCCTGGGGCTGCCGTTCATCGCGGCCGCGCTGGCCGTCGACAAGGTCACGCGGCCCCTCAAGGAAGCGCGCCGGTTGCGCGTCGCCGTGCCGATCGTGAGCGGCGTGCTCGTCGCCGGTATCGGCCTGCTGATGCTCACCAACATGCTCGTACGAATGCCGCAGTACTTCGATTGGGGTGGTGGCGCAATTGGCTAGGAGCAGCGACATGAAGACCCTGCCAGCGGTCCAGCGACAGAAGGCGGCCGCCTCGCCCTCCCCGTGGCTTGCCAACCCCACGGGACAGCTCTGGCACACGCTGACGTCGGTCCGCCTCGCGCTCGTCCTCATCCTCCTCATCGCCATGGCGACGCTCGCCGGCACCCTCCTCGACCAGGCGCCGGCTTCGATGGCCGGCAACTCCACGGCCTACAACGAGTGGCTCGACGGCCCGCGCGAGCGGTACGGCGCCTTGACCGACATCATGTCGCGCCTGCAGCTCTTCCGGGTCTTCAGCTCGATCTGGTTCAAGGGGCTCATCGCCCTGCTGGTGGCCAACATCGTCGTCTGCACCATCAACCGCTGGAGCAGCATCCGCACCCAGGTCTTCAGCCCGCGCGTGCGCATGACGCCGGCGTACTTCGACCGCGCACGCATCGGCGCATCCTTCAGTGTGAACATCGATGCACCCGTTGCCGCCGCCGCCGTCCGCACCGGCCTGCGCAGCGCGGGCTATCGCTCGGTCACGGAAGACGGCGAGTCCGTGGCGATGTACGCCGACCGCTTCCGCCTGTCGCGCCTGGGTACGTTCCTGACGCACCTCAGCCTGGTGCTGATCCTGGTCGGCGCCATCATGGGCGGCATCTGGGGCTGGTCGGACGACCAGTTCATCGTTCCCGAAGGCGCCACGCAGCCGCTCCCGCTTGCGAAGGACATCTCCGTCAAGCTCGAACAGTTCGAGGAGCAGTGGTACCCGGAGGGCGCCCCCAAGGACTTCGCAAGCCAGATCGTCATCTACGACCACGGGCAGGAAGTGAAGCGCGGAACCACGCGCGTCAACTCCCCCATCGTCTACAAGGGCATCGCGTTCAACCAGGCGTTCTTTGGGCAGGTGGCCCAGCTGCAGGTCAAGGACAGTGCCGGCAACGAGGTGCTCAACCAGGGCGTGCCCCTTGCCTGGACGTCGAACACCGGCAGCCGCCCCGTCGGATGGGTCGAACTTCCCGACCAGCAGTTCAAGGCGTACATCATCGGGCCGGAGCCCGGCACCTACGACCAGACCGTTCCGCTCGGCACCGTGCGGCTCGAGCTGTACAACAAGGACGGCCGCCTCGTCGGCATCCAGGAGCTGGCCCGCAACCAGGACGTCCAGGTCGAGGGCCTGACGTTCCGCTTCCTGCGAGAAAGCCAGTTCACGGGCCTGAAGGTCGTCAAGGACCCGGGCGTCAACGTGATCTGGGTCGCCAGCACGCTCATGGTGCTCGGCCTCGTGATGGTCTTCTGGTTCCCCCACCGGCGCCTCTGGGCGCTCGTCTCCCCGCGCCCCGAAGGCGGCGCGGACGTGCGGCTGGCCGCCGCATCGCAGCGGGACCTCGGTCTGGAGAAGGATTTTGAGCAGGTGGCCGCGAAGGTGCGACGCGCCCTCAGCCGCCGCCAGCACGACGAAAAGGAAGGCGGACCCCATGTATGACCTCTCCCAGTACGCCTACGTCGCATCGTTTGTGGCCCTGGCGCTCGCCGCGGTGGTCTACGCGTCATACGGCGTAGCCCGCCGGCGCCTCGTCCTCGCCGGCGATGGCGCCGACGACACCTTCAGCCTCGGCCGCGGTCCCACGGTGTCGGCATCCCTCGGACGCTGGGGCACCATCCTGATCATCAACGCCTTCGTCTTCCTGACCGGAGCGCTGACGTTCCGATGGATCGCCGCCGGCCACGGCCCGTTCTCCAACATGTACGAGTTCTCCCTGGCGTTCGTTTGGGGCACCCTGGCCGCGCACCTCTACTTCGAGTTCCGCTACGGCCTGCGTTCGCTCGCCATCCTGGTACTCCCGGTCTGCCTGTCGATGCTCGCCTACGCCTCGACCGTGTCGTCGAAGATCGACCCGCTGGTGCCGGCTCTCCAGAACAACCTGCTGCTTTCCGTCCACGTCGCCGTCGCGATCGCCGCCTACGGCGCGTTCGCGCTCTCGTTCGCCGCCGCGGTACTCTTCCTCTTCAACCGCCGCGATCGCTTCACCTGGCTGCCGAAGCAGGCGATGCTCGACGAAGTCGGCTACAAGGCGGTGATGTTCGGCTTCCCGCTGCTGGCGCTTGTCGTCATCCTCGGCGCCGTCTGGGCCAAGGTCGCATGGGGCACGTACTGGAGTTGGGACCCGAAGGAGACCGCCTCGCTCGTCACGTGGCTCATCTACGGCGGCTACCTGCACGCGCGCGTCGTGCGCGGCTGGAAGGGCGAGCGAAGCGCCTACCTGCTCATCGCAGGGTTCGGCGCGGTGCTCTTCACGTATTTCGGGAACTACTTCTTCTCAGGACTCCACAGCTATGGCTAGCCATGGAACGGATGCAACGCCGATGAACCTGGACGACGACGACTACGTCGATGTGAAGTGGCGGCCATCGCCCGGCGCGCTGCGCAACGTCATCGCGACGCTCCTGGTCGGAGTGGCGATCGCTGGCGCGGTGTGGTTCTTCGACCGCCCCGGCACCGCGAACAGCCAGTCCGTGACGCTCACCGCGTCGGCGCAGGGCGCCGAACCCAAGATCGGCAAGCCGGCGCCCGACTTCGTGCTGACGATGACCGACGGCACTCAGCAGCGCCTCAGCGACTTCAAGGGCAAGCCCGTCTGGATCAACTTCTGGGCGTCGTGGTGCCCGCCGTGCCGCGCCGAGAACCCGGACATC
>CAYJMJ010000089.1:0-11204 GCA_964371095.1 uncultured Dehalococcoidia bacterium
CGGCTACAATAGCCGCGACCATCAGGATGGAGGCACCGTTGCCCGGTCCAGACACCTCCGGCTATGCCGACGCCGTCCCCGTCCTTCCTTCCTCGCTCGACACCGGCACCGCAGAGTTCGACGCTCGCCGCAGCGAGATGGAAGAGGCCGTTGCCGAGCTAAGGCGCCGCGAAGCGCGCGTGCGCGAGGGCGGCGGCCCGGAGTCAGTCGAGCGGCACCGCTCGCGCGGCAAGCTGACCGCGCGCGAACGGGTGGAGCGGCTCATCGATCCGGCGACTGCGTTCCTCGAGCTGAGTTCGCTTGCCGCGTGGGACATGTACGACGACGACGCGCCGTCGGCCGGCATCGTGACCGGCGTCGGGCGGGTGAGCGGTCACGAGGCCGTCATCGTCGCGAACGACGCGACGGTCAAGGGCGGCACGTACTATCCGATGACGGTGAAGAAGCACCTGCGCGCGCAGGCCATCGCCGAGCAGAACGGCATGCCGTGCATCTACCTGGTCGACTCGGGCGGTGCGTTCCTGCCGCTGCAGGCCGACGTGTTCCCGGATCGCGAGCACTTCGGCCGCATCTTCTTCAACCAGGCGCAGATGTCCGCGAAGGGGATCACGCAGGTAGCCGCGGTCATGGGCTCCTGCACGGCTGGCGGCGCCTACGTGCCGGCGATGAGCGACGAGACGGTGATCGTCGACGGCGCGGGGACGATCTTCCTCGGCGGGCCGCCGCTCGTGAAGGCGGCGACGGGCGAAGAGGTATCGGCCGAGGATCTCGGAGGTGCGCGGGTGCACACCGAGCGCTCCGGCGTCGCCGACCACCGCGCGGCGAGCGACGAGCACGCGCTCGCGATCGTGCGCAGCATCATGGCGTCGCTGCCGGACACGAGGCAGACGCCGTGGCCGGTGCGCGCTCCGGAACCGCCGCTGTACCCGGCGGAGGACCTGTACGGACTCGTGCCGGTGGATGCGCGCCACGGCTTTGAGGTGCGCGAGGTGATCGCGCGCATCGTCGATGGCAGCCGGTTCCACGAATTCAAGGCGGCGTACGGCTCGACGCTCGTCTGCGGGTTCGCGCACATCATGGGCTACCCGGCCGGGATCATCGCGAACAACGGCATCCTCTTCTCGGAGAGCGCGCAGAAGGGGGCGCACTTCATCGAGCTGTGCGCCGCGCGGAAGTATCCGCTTGTCTTCCTGCAGAACATCACCGGCTTCATGGTCGGCCAGCGGTACGAGGCCGAGGGCATCGCCAAGCACGGCGCGAAGATGGTGATGGCCGTGGCCAATGCCAGCGTTCCGAAGTTCACGGTCGTCATCGGCGGCTCGTTCGGCGCAGGGAACTACGCGATGTGCGGCCGGGCGTACGACCCGCGGTTCCTGTGGGTCTGGCCGAACGCCCGCACGTCGGTGATGGGCGGACAGCAGGCGGCCAGCGTGCTGCTGACGGTGCGGCTCGATGCGCTGCGGGCGCGCGGCCGCGACATGTCGCCTGCGGAGCAGGACGAGTTCACGCGCCCGACGGTCGAGAAGTACGAGGCCGAGGGCAGCGCCTACTACAGCACGGCGCGGCTGTGGGACGATGGCATCATCGATCCTCTCGATACGCGCGCGGTGCTCGCGCTTGGCATCAGCGCATCGCTCAACGCGCCGATTCCGCCGACGCAGTTCGGCGTGTTCCGGATGTAGCATGGGCAAACCACGCTACGTCGAACACACGCGGGACGGACCCATCGATACTGTCACACTCCGGCGTCCCGAGGTGCACAACGCCTTCAACGAACACGTGATCGCCGAGGTGGCAGCGGCCTTCGACGCCATCGCGGCGTCGACCGGCACCCGCGTCGTGGTGCTTCGAGGCGAAGGCCGCTCGTTCAGCGCCGGCGCCGATCTCGACTGGATGCGCCGGGCGGCGGCGTTCAGCGAGGACGAGAACCGGCGCGATGCGTCCGCGCTTGCTGCGATGCTGCGCGCCGTGTCGGAGTGCGCCTGCCCGGTCGTCGCCCGGGTGCAGGGCAACGCGTTCGGTGGCGGCGCCGGGCTCGCGGCCGCCGCGGATATCGCTATCGCCGGTGCTACGGCGCGGTTCGCGTTCAGCGAGGTGCGACTGGGTCTCGTGCCCGCGACGATCGCGCGACACGTGATCCGCAAGATCGGTCCCGGCCGCGCGCTGCCGTTCTTCCTCACGGGCGAACGCATCGACGCGGAACGTGCGCTGGCGATCGGACTGGTGCACCGGGTCGCAGATGACGACGCGCTGGACGTGGCGGTTGCCGAGACCGTCGACGCGCTGCTCGCGGGCGGGCCCGAGGCGCAGCGGCGGTGCAAGGAGTTGGTGCGCCGCGTCGCGCCCGACGACGGTGATCTCGACGCGTACGCAGCGGCGCTGATCGCGTCGGTGCGCGGCAGCGACGAGGGCCGCGAGGGCGTCGCCGCGTTCATCGAGAAGCGGCGCGCTCGCTGGGTACCGGCAGACGATGTTTAGGAAGGTGCTCGTCGCGAACCGCGGCGAGATCGCCGTCCGCATCATGCGCACCTGCGGGCGTATGGGCATCGCGACCGTCGCCGTGTACTCGGACGCCGATCGGGGCGCGCTGCACGTGCGGAGCGCTGACGAGGCGGTGCGGATCGGACCTGCGCCGGCGGCGCGCAGTTACCTCGACATCGCGGCGATCATCGCAGCGGCGCGCGGGACGGGCGCCGACGCGATCCACCCAGGCTACGGCTTCCTCGCTGAGAACCCGGCGCTGGCCGAGGCGTGTGGGGACGCCGGCGTGACGTTCGTCGGCCCGACGGGGGCGTCCATGCGGCTGCTCGGCGACAAGGCGGCGGCGAGACGGCTCGCGCAGGAGCACGGCGTGCCGGTGCTGCCCGGCATCGACGCGGACCTGCGTGATGATACGCAGCTCGTTGAGGCTGCCTCCTCGATTGGCTTCCCTCTGATGGTGAAAGCGGCGGGTGGCGGCGGTGGCCGCGGCATGCGCCTCGTCGCCACACCGGACGCCCTGCCGGAGGCGCTCGCCAGCGCCCGTCGCGAGGCGATCTCCGCGTTCGGCGACGGGCGCCTCATCATCGAGCGCGCGGTTGTTGGCGGCCGCCACGTCGAGGCGCAGGTGCTTGCGGACATGCACGGGTCGATGGTCCACCTGGGCGAACGCGACTGCTCGGTGCAGCGACGGCATCAGAAGGTCATCGAAGAGAGCCCCGCGCCGGGCCTCGACGGGGCGACGCGCGAACGCTTGGGGCTGGCCGCACTCGCCGTGGCGCGGGCCGCCGGCTACACGAACGCGGGCACCGTCGAATTCCTGGTTGACTGCGACGGGGCGTTCTACTTTCTCGAAGTGAACACGCGCCTACAGGTCGAGCATCCCGTGACGGAGGCCGTGACCGGCCTCGATCTCGTTGAGTGGCAGCTGCGCGTCGCTGCCGGCGAGGCGCTGGCCTTCACGCAGGCCGAGGTACGCGTCGACGGCCACGCCATCGAGTGCCGCGTCTGCGCGGAGGACCCGTCGCGCGGCTACATCCCTTCGAGCGGGCGCGTGACGTACTTCCGCGCGCCGGCCGGCGACGGCGTGCGTGTCGACAGCGGCGTCGAGACGGGATCGCGCGTGCCGGCCGAATACGACTCGTTGATGGCGAAACTGATCGTGCGCGGCGAAACGCGGCACGAGGCGATCGAGCGATGCGAGCGCGCGCTCGACGCGTTCGCAATCGATGGCGTGCGGACCAACGTCGCGCTCCTGCAGGCGGTGCTAGCCGAACGGTCGTTCAGGCAAGGCATGCACGACCTCGCGCTGCTCGAGTCGATGCCACCGGCGTCGTTCGCGGCGCGCCTGCCCGATGACGTGCTGCTGGCCGCCGCCGCGCGCGACGTCGGCCCGTTCGAGGCCGCGCGTGGCGGCGATCCGTGGCAGATGCTCGGAGCGTGGCGCGGCGGCGGCGCGGCGCGGCTCGAATACGGGTACCACGGCGCGACGTTCGTCGTGGGCGTCGAACGCGCAGGCCGAAACCGGTGGCGCGCGACAATCGATGGCCGCGAGCATGTGTTCGAGGCGGCGGCAGGCGCCCTCGGCGAGGTAATCGTGCGTTGCGCCGGGACTGAATCGGCGTGGACCTGCGGCCGGGAGCCGTCGAGGATGCTCCTCGCAAACGGGGAACGCGAATACGTCCTCGCGCCGCGTGGACCGTCGGCGGGCGGCGCGTCGCGGGCCGCCGCCGGACAGCGAACCGGCGAAGTTCGCGCGCCGATGCCCGGTGTCGTGGTGCAGGTGCTCGTCGCCGAGGGCGACATCGTGGCGGATCGGCAGCCGCTCGCGGTGCTCGAGGCGATGAAGATCGAGCACATCGTCGAGGCGACGATTGACGGCGTGGTGCAAGCGGTGCGCTGCGAGCCCGGGCAGCGTGTCGGCGAAGGTGACATACTTGTCGAAGTCACGACCGGAACGGACACGGCGAATGCGACTTCCTGAGCGCGTCACGATCACCGAAGTGGGGCCGCGCGACGGCCTGCAAAACGAGGATCTGCTCCTCGACCTGGCCCGGAAAGCCGAGTTGATTGACCGGCTCGGTGCGGCCGGGCTGCACCGCATCGAAGCGGCGTCGTTCGTGAGCCCGAAGGCGATCCCGCAGATGCGCGACGCCGCCGAACTCGTGACGACCATGCACCGCCGCCCCGGCGTCACCTACGTCGCGCTTGTGCCGAATGAAGTCGGCGCGCGCAATGCCATCGCGGCCGGCGCCGACGAGCTGGCGACCGTCGTCTCGGCGAGCGAGACCCACAACCTGCGCAACGTGAACCGAAGCGTCGAGGAGTCGCTGAGCGGCATCGCGACGGTGGCGGAACTCGCGGCGGCTGCCGGCCTGCCGTGGTGCGGTTACGTCTCGACGGCGTTCGGCTGCCCGTACGAGGGCGCGGTCGCGCCGGCGCGGGTGATTGAAATCGCCGGCCGTCTCCATTCGCTCGGCGCGTACGCGATCGCGCTCGGTGACACGATCGGCGCGGCCGACCCGCGGCAGGTGTCCGCACTCGTGCGCGAGTTCCGGGATCGCATGCCGGGCGTACCGCTGCGCCTCCACTTCCACGACACGCGCGGCACCGGCCTCGCGAACGTGCTGGCAGCGCTCGAGGAGGGCGTCGATGGCTTCGACGCGTCAATCGGCGGCCTGGGAGGGTGCCCGTATGCGCCGGGCGCCGCGGGCAACGTCGCGACGGAAGACCTCGTGTACATGCTGCACCGCATGGGCATCCAAACCGGCGTGGATCTGGCGGCACTCGTCGAGGCCGCGCGCTGGATCGAGGGCGTCGTCGGCAGGCCGCTGCCCGGGCGCGTGAAGGGCGCCGGCGAGGGCGCGCTGAAGAGCGTCTCATGATCGACAAGTCTGTCGCGTCGCCCGACGACGCGCTCCACGACGTGTTCGACGGCGCGACGATCATGTTCGGCGGCTTCGTCTCCGCCGGCACGCCGAGCAACCTGATTCTGGCGCTGAAGCGGCGCGGCACGCGGCGCATCACCGGCATCGCCAACAACATTGGCCTCGGCGACCTGCTCGACGAGTTGTGCGAGCACCGTCAGCTCGCGAAGTTCATCGCCACGTTCGCGATACGGGCGTCAGGCGCACGCGCGAGCCGCTTCGAGGAGCAGTACCGCAAGGGCGAAGTGGAACTGGAGCTGGCGCCGCAGGGGACGTTCGTCGAGCGCATCCGCGCTGGCGGCGCCGGCCTCGGCGGGGTGCTGACGCGCACCGGGCTGGGCACGGTCGTGCAGGACGGGAAGCAGGTGGTCAGCATCGACGGAGTCGATTACCTGCTCGAGCGCCCGCTCCACGCGGACTTCGCGTTCCTCAAAGCGTACCGTGGGGATCGCCTGGGCAACCTCGAGTATCGCAAGGCGGGGCGGAACTTCAACCCCGTGATGGCCACGGCCGCCGGCGTCGTCATTGCCGAGGTCGAGGAGATCGTCGAGCCAGGCGAGATCGATCCCGAGTCGGTTGGCACGCCGGGCGTATACGTCGACCGCATCGTGCGCTGCGCGCCGGTGCCGGTGCGATGGGAGGGTTAACGTGACGGTGCAGGGGCTGAGCCGCGAACTCATCGCGCTGCGTGTCGCCCGGGAGCTGCGCGAGGGCATGGTCGTGAACCTCGGCATCGGACTGCCGACGCTCGTCTCCAACTTCCTGCCGCCGGGCGAGCAGATCTTCCTCCAGGCGGAGAACGGCGTCCTCGGTTACGGCGGTATCCGCGAGGAGGATTTCGACTCGGATCTGATCAACGCCGGCGGGCAACCGATCACGCTGCTGCCGGGCGCGAGCTTTTTCGACAGCGCCGCGTCGTTCGCCATGATCCGGGGCGGTCACGTTGACGTGGCCGTGCTCGGCGGACTCGAGGTGTCGGAGCGGGGCGACCTGGCCAACTGGTACCTGCCGGAGCGCGGCGGCGGCTCGATCGGCGGGGCGATGGATCTCGCGTGCGGCGCGCAGCGGCTGATCGTCGCGATGAGTCACACGGCGCGCGGCGGACAACCGCGCATCCGCAGACGCTGCGAGTATCCGCTGACCGCCGTCGAAGTCGTCGACCTCATCGTGACAGACCTCGCCGTCATCGAGGTGACTCCGGACGGACTGTTGCTCACGGAGACGGCGCCGGGCGTCGATGCGGATTACGTGCAGTCGCAGACCGAGCCGCGATTGATCCGCTCGCCGCAACTGCGGGAGATGGACCTTTGAGGGGCGCTGCGCCCGCCGTCGGACCCGGCCGCACGAATGGAGGAACCTGATGACGCTTCACGCAGGCACCGTCGAGATGGTCGTCGATGCGTTCCTCGATAACGAGGACAACGACGACATCATCAACCCGATCCATTCGACCGGCTTTGCCCGCCGGCACGGGTTTCGCGGACCGCTCGTCGGTGGCGTGACGGTCTGGGGCTGGGCTGTGCCGGCGATCCTGGAGGCAGCCGGCGAGGGGTGGCTCGACCGGGGCTGGTCGGACTTCGCGTTCCGCCACCCGGCGTATCCCGGCGACCGCATGACGATCCGCGTCCGGCCGGACGCCGGCGCCCCGGCCGGTGTGTTTGCCGTCACGATGACGAACCAGGAAGGCGTGGATTGCGTCGTCGCGACCGTCGGCCTCGGCGACGCTCTGTGGCTGGCGGAACTGACGTCGCCTGGAAGTCTCGACGCCGCGCCGGCGCCCGATCCGAAGCCGGCGCTGGCGCTTGACGGCGCGCCGATTGGGCGAGACCTCGTGCCGATGGCGATTGCGTTCTCCGCGGACGATGCCCGCGCGTACATGCGCCAGAGCCAGCCGACGAGCGATCCGCGATTCACTGGCGGCAGCCCGCGCCTGCATCCCGGCTGGATTACCGGGCGCGTCGAGGACCTGCTCCGTTACAACTTCGCGATTCCCGCCTCGATGCACGCCCGCAGCCGCGTTCAGCACCTCGCGCCGGCTTACGCTGGCCAGGCGATCACCGTGGCGGCGCGGCTGGTCGAGGCGTACGAGCGCAAGGCGCACCATTTCGGCGTGTTCGACTGCATGGTGCTCGGCGAGGCCGGCCAGGCGCTCGCACACATCCGGCACACGACAATCTTCCGCATCGCCGCCCGCGCGGACCGCGCCGGTGGGTGACGCCCCGCGGCGAGTTAGCGCCCGCGCCTAATCTTCCGGTACGCCGTCCGCGCGCCGAGCATCACGTTGGGCACGCCGCCAGCCGTCTCGCTCTGGGCGCCGAGGAACCACAGCCCGTCGATCGGCGTCTTGTGCGGTATGCCGCTTTTCCCCATGACGGGCGAAACGCCGCCGAACGCGTGGTGGTCGAGGTGCGTGCGCAGCCGGAAGTCATCCGGCGTCATCGAGACGACGACTCGGGCGTGTTCGCGCAGGCCGGGGATGGCCTCTTCGGCGCAATCGAGGAGCCTGTCGGTCATCTCCTGCCGCCGCTCCTCCCAGCTGCCGGCCAGCTTGTTCGGCGCGACGGTGTAGATCGTGATGGCGTGCTGTCCCGCCGGCGCCATCGACGGCGAGTGGAACGAAGGGATGTAGATCAGGAACCCGTCCTTCCCTTCGTGGTACTCGCCGTCCTGGATGCGGGCGATGGCGCCTTCGAGGTCGTAGGTGCCGTAGTGGTAGTCCAGGACGCCTGCCTGGTAGCGGCTCGGGTCCATCTCGACGCCCAGGTGGACCATGAACACGGACTCCATCAGCCGCAGGCCGTCAAGGTGCTCGGTGAACGCGCCGGGCAGCGCGTCGCGATCGACAAGCTTCGAGAAGCACTCGCGTGCGCCGCCGGTCACGAGCACCAGGTCGGCGTCGTGGCGCGCGCCGCCGCCCAGTTCGACACCGCGCGCGCGGCCGCCCTCGACGATCACGCGCGTGACGGTCGCGCCCGTGTGCAGCCGGCCGCCGTGCGCCGTGATGACGCCCGCGACGGCATCGACGAGGCTGCCGCAGCCGCCGGCGACGTACTGGAACGTCGTCCGCGGACCGATCGACGAGACCTTCGCCGGCATCCGCCGGTCGAACGCTGGCTCCTGGTTCAGGGCGGGCACCGCCAGCCCGGCGAAGTCCGACGGCCGGACGACGAGGTCGGCCAGGATGCCCAGGAAGAGCGCCTTCAGCCGGTCGTCATTGAAGAAGTGGTCCATCATCTGCTGCGAGTTCCAGTCCTGGAACCGTTTCACGCGGCCGAACAGCCGCGCCATCCGCAGCTTGACTGGCAGCGACCGCAGGAAGCCGGCGTCCTCGGCCCGCCGCATCAGCATCATCAGGTCGAGCATCGTGTCGTAGAACTCGTAGTAGCGGTCGAGTCCCTCGGCCTCGGCGGGGAAGATCTCCTTCAGCCGATCGCGCCGCCAGTACGGGCCGATGTACTCGGACGGCGGCTGCAGTCGGTAGTCCGGGAAGATGACGCCGCGGTCCGCGCGCACCAGATCGATGCGTTCGGCGCATCCAAGCTCCGCGAGCACGCGGCCGGCCGGCTCGCCTGGCGCGAGCCCCTCGATCATGAGCGGCCCCAGGTCCCAGGCGAAGCCGTCCTTTCGGAACGTTGTCGTGACGCCGCCGATGTGATCCGCCTGCTCGAAGACGTCCACCTCGCAGCCGTCCCGCGCCAGGTACGCCGCGGCGGTGAGTCCCGCCATGCCCGATCCGACGACCACCGCTCGCGTCACGATGCCTCCCGTCTGGCCGCCGCCGATGGCGCGCGCACTTGCGGCCTCGGCCCGGCCCGCGCGAGTCTACTACGCGGTCGTGGAGCCCGGGTAGTGAGGAAGGGCACAGGTTTCGCGGCGCGGCGCGACAACCGTTCGTTTGGATGGGCCCGGCCTACGTCGATACGCGACGCGACCGCCGTCTGGCCACCAGCGCGACGGCAAGCATCACCAGCAGGCCGGCTCCAGCGGCGAGCATGCCGATTCCCACGGCGACGCGTCCAATGCTCCCAGAGGTCGCGGGCGGCAGCGAGTTCGCATCCACCGGCCTCGCGATCCCGCCCACCGGCGGGGTCCAGGCCAGCATCGTCACGCTCAGCGGCGTGTTTGCGCGCGCGCTGAAACTCTGGGCATCGGCGATCGTGAGGCCCGGCGGCTCGTAGTAGACCGTGCGCACGGTATTGAGGTAGTTCGCGGCGCCAATCCCCGGATCCGTGTTCGGAATGGCCATGTTGACGTAGACGCCGCTCGATCCGTACGCGAACGCGTCGCCGGTGCACTGGGTGATAGGCGTGCTGTCATCGAGAAAGTACGACGTGTAACTAAAGGACGGCACATCGGTCGAGGTGGCGCCGGAGAGTACGAGCGAACCCTGCGCGCCCGTCACCATCTCCCACTGGAACTGTCCCGCCGCAGGAGTTTCCGGCGTGCCGTCGATCGTGATGCCGCCGAGGTTGAGGTCGTTGTGGTAGGTCATCCCCGTGGCTGCCGGGCTGTAGTCGAAGAAGTCCATGATCGAAAGGATGGCGTGCACTCGAAGGTACGTCCGGATGTCCTGTCGCTGCGCGTAGAAGATGTGCTCGCGCTGCGTGTTCGGTCCGCTGTTCGCGCCGATGTACGAACGGATGGCGCGCACCGGACCCACCCTGTTGGCGATGAACGCGCCCTCGCCCTGGAACGTCGGCGTGCCCTTGTCGAAGGTGTTCTCGCTGCGAACGCAGTTGCCGGGCGCGAACAGCGCCTTGTGCCGGTCGAGGATGTCGGCGCCGTTGGCCACGCCGGCGGTGATGTGCAACTCGTCGTCGGTCCAGCGGTCCTGGAAGTGGTGGGAGTAATACGGCGTCGTGATTGATGTGTTCTCCGGGTTGCCCGTTGTGCCGTATGTGCCGAGGAGGTTGTACGTCGTCTTGTACGCGCCGGACAGCAGGTTGAAGTTGTACGTGACGTACGCCTGCCCGGCGGCGGGGTCGAGGGTGCCGTCCTGCTTGAAGAGGTAGACGTAGCCGACATTCGCTGGCTGCAGCGGATCCGTGATCGTCAGCTGAAGTCCCGATCCGAAGAGCACGTGGGCCGGCTCGGTGAAGAAAGGCACGGTGTCGCCGGCATCCTTCGCCATGAAGACGATCTCGTCGTCGGCATCGACGTTTGGATCCGGATCCGCGCCCGTGAACGTATCGGCGTCCGCGTACACCAACTGGCTGATGTTCGTGTTTCCCGGCAGCCCGGCCACGTTGTTGTAAACGTTCAGAAATGTCTGCGAGAAGCGCTCATCTATCTGCACGGGGATCTGCTGCCAGGAGCCGTTGTACCTGAAGGCCACAACCGTCGAGGGCGGTACACCCTGCAGCGACGGCACGTCGGCGCCTGTCAGCACCACGGGATCTTCGAGGCGATTGAGGGTACTCGCGGCGAGCGCGAGACGGGGCGCGCCGGCGCCGGCAGCCAGGAACATGAGCGCGACGAGTACAGCGTGGAATCGCATGGAACGGTCCTGCCGCCCGCGGGGTGAGCGTCCCGAAGCCTATACGGAACTGGAGAAGCGGATCAACGGTACCATCGTCGTGCGTTCGTGTTCGCGCCGTTCGCGACGGTCCGAATTGTGTCCGCATCGAAGCGCGATACGAGCTTTCCATCAGCCACGTGTCGGTGCTCCGAATTGACACCCTCCGGAGGCGTCACTAGAATGAGCGTGCCCGGCGCCCGCGTGGCTTCGGGCGCTCGCATGTGCGCGCGGCCCCGTGGTGTAGCGGTCTAACATGCCACCCTGTCACGGTGGAGATCGAG
>CAYJMJ010000090.1:0-11109 GCA_964371095.1 uncultured Dehalococcoidia bacterium
ATGAAACTCTGCTTCATCATGTACCAGGGGAACATGTACTCGGGTGGACAGGGGGTCTACCTGCATTACATGACGCGCGAGCTGGTGCGCGCGGGGCACGAGGTACACGTCATCTCCGGGCGGCCGTATCCGACGCTGGCGGACGGGGTGGTGCACCACAAACTCCACACGTACAGCTTCTGGGCGTTCCTGAACGGGCGCGACGAGCACGCGTACGACCATTCGCACAACCCGGCCGCATTCTTCCATCCGTGGAACTTCTACGAGTTCGCGTCGACGCGGGCGTCGCTGGCGTCGCTGTTCTTCACGTTCAGCGTGCGGGCGTACCGGAAGCTGGCGGAGCTGGAGGCTGCGGGCGGGCCGTTCGACCTGGTGCACGACAACCAGACGCTCGGCTACGGCATCCTGGCGATGAAGCGGCTGATGGGCAAGCCGGTGGTGGCGAGCCTGCACCATCCGCTGGCCATCGACAAGATCAACAACCTGCGCGAGGCGAAAAGCATCGCCGGGCGGATCCAGAAGGAGATCTGGTTTCCCTGGAAGATGCAGTCGTACGTCGCGAACCGCATCGACATGGTGCTGACGGGATCGCGCAACTCGGCGCGGTCGGTGAGCGCTTCGATGGACATCCCGCTCGAACACATCCGGCAGACGCCGTACGGCGTCGATCACGAGGTGATGCGGCCGCTGCCGGGGGTACAGCGACAGCCGGGCACGATTCTCTTCGTCGGCGACTCGGAGGATCGGAACAAGGGCGCGCGCTTTCTGATCGAGGCGTGCGCGCGGCTGCAGCATGAGATGGACTTCCGCCTGCTCTTCAAGGACAAGAAGGAGCAGGACATGAAGGTGGTGCCGCCGCTGGTGTGGAAGTACGGGCTGAAGCGCTTCGTCGAGTACATCCCGAGGCTGTCGACGGACGAGCTGCTGCGGCTGTACAACAGCGCGCAGATCGTCGTGTCGCCGTCGCTGTACGAGGGGTTCGGATTGCCGGCGGCGGAGGCGATGGCATGCGGCACGCCGGTGATCGCGACGACAGCGGGCGCGTTCCCGGAGTTCATCGACGACGGGCGGACGGGCATCCTGGTGCCGCCCGGCGACCCGGATGCGCTGGCGGCGGCCATCAAGTCGCTGATGAGCGACCCGGAGCGCTGCGCGCGGATGGGCGCCGCAGCGAGCGAGCACATCCGCACGAATTTCACGTGGGAGCGCACGGCGAAGATCACGCTCGACCTCTACGGCGAGGTGCTGGCGAAGGGGCGGGTGGCCGCCGGCAGGTAGCGGATCGCTGACGGACGCGTCGCACGGGCCGGGCGAGCGGTATCACCCGCACTGGCAGGGTGCTGAAGAACTCGATGGACTCAGTCGCCAGCCGACACGGCCGCGTTCTGGGTCCGCATGACGGGGGCCGAAAGCGCGCTCCACGGATGGAACGGGCCTTCTCGTCGTCCTGGCAGGTGCTTCGCTGCGCTCGCGATGACGTTCGCTGGCGGCTAACAGATCGGCTCAGGCCGTGTGTCGCCTCGATACGTGCGCGGGCGGCGGAACGACACGCGCCCCTCGCGAGGACGGCGGTCGCCCCGGGGGCGACGCCGTCTCGATCATGGGCGCGTGTCGTTCGCTCCGGGGGACGGGGCGTGACACTCGATGCAGGCGTCGCGATTCTCGATTGCGTGCGTGATCACCGGTGCGCCGCCGGGGCGTTCGGCGTGACAGACGGTGCACATCTGATCGGTGCGCGTGGTGTGGTCGTACGGCAGGCTGCCCACGCGGGCCGTCGTGTGGCAGGAGTTGCACACGCTGTTGTTCGCCACGGAGTGGGGGACCTGGGGCGCGTCCTCGGTGGCCGCCTGGTGGCAGAGGAGGCAGAGGACCTCGGCACGGCCGTCGTGGCTCGCGGGCAGGGGCGCCATCTGGGTGGTGGCGTGGCACGACGTGCATCCCTGCTTCGCGGTGGCCAGCGAGTGCATCGCGCTGTAGATGCCGGGCGGTTCCACGACGGTGTGGCAGGTGAGGCAGCGCTCGTTCAGCTGGTTCTCGTGCGCTCCCTCCAGCGGCGTCAGGCGCTGCGGCCCGTGGCAGAACGTGCATTGCTCCCAGCCGGCGGTACCGTGCGGCACGACAGGAATGGCAAGCTGCTGCGCCTGATGACAGACGATGCACGTGGACGTGGCGTCGGAGCGGCTGGCGTGGCTCGCGGGCAGGACCTTGTCGGTCTCGTCGCCGTGACATCGATAGCAGTCGCGCTGAACGACGGGAGCGGGCCGAGCCTGCGCCGCGAACCCCTGATGGCACAGTCCGCAGTCCTGCGACGGCGTGTCCTGGTGCGCATTTTCGTGCAGGGCTATCGGCGGAGGCTCGGCCACAGGTCGATGGCAGTTCCCGCACTCGGCCTCGGGCATGGGCGCGTGGTCGGACGGCATGATAAAGCCGCGCTCCACCCCGTGGCACTCGAAGCACGAGAACTGCTGAACCACGCTTTGCCTGTGGGTGAGTTCAGCGGCCTCGGACGCGGTCGGCTCGGGCGTCGGGCCGGCGTTGTCGCCGGACTGCGGTGTGACCGCCGCCACCTGGCTCGGCGTGCGCGCCTGTGCATCCCCGCCACGGGACAAGATCCGCGGCGACGCGACGAGCAGGCAGGCGGCGACCAGGACGATGGCGGAAGCCCAGAGTTTCACGACTCGGCCCTCCTCGCCACGAGGCGCTCCCACAGTTTTCGGTAACGGGCGCGCGTGCCGCGCGCGGCGGCGGCGGCCATGCGGCGTGCGGGGCGCGTGACGATGGAGATCACCGGCGTGCCCTCGTCCGTGAGCGCCGTCGCGACGGGCGCGACTTCGCCCTTCGCGACGATGCGCTCCCACTCGAGCGGGTGGTCTTCGGCGCACTGGCGGGCCGTCATCTTGCCGGTGAAGATCGCCGGGCTGAACGGGAAGACCCACGGCGCCAGGTGCACGTTGAACATGTGGACGATCAGGATCCAGCCGACCGCGAGTATCGCCTCATCGCTGTGGACAGTGATCGCGATTGGGAGGACTTGACCCGGCAGCACCTGCGTCGCGAGCACCGGGAACATGAGCATCAGTCCGGATGTGCCGATCATCGCGATGCCCCAGAAGACGGCCCAGTAGTCGAACTTCTCCAGGTACGTGAAGCGGTCGAACTTCGGCTTCTCCGGCTGCAGGCCCAGGAAGTAGAAGATCGTCTGGGCCATGTCGATGCCGTCCTTGGGAGTAGGCAGCATCCGCAGCGGGCCCATGCGTCCCTGGACGCCCATGCGGAATACCAGGTAGGCGAGGTGGTAGATGCAGTCGGTGAGCATGATCACGCCGGCCGTCCGGTGGATGATGCGCACGACCTCGAGCCCTCCGAGCATCGAGACCCACCACTGACTCACGCTGAGGTCGCTGAACTTCTGCGGCAGCCCGGTCAGCGCGAGCGTGATGAAGCTACTCATCATCAGCACATGCTGTACCCGCTGGTGCTCGTCGAACCGGACGACCGACTGAATGGCCACCCGTGCCCGGCTGCGCGCCGGCATTGGCTCGGCGTCCGCGCGAAGTCCTGCCAGTCTCAGATCGAGTCCCATCGCTCCCCCCTCGCGGAGCCGTGCCGCCATCGCCGGACGAGCCAGCGCAGCAGGTCAAGCTCCACGTGAATGATCCCGAATGCGAGCGACGCCGCCGCCAGGACGGTCAGGAAGCGTCCGGCGAAGTAGACCGTCGGCAGAATGCTGGGCGACGGCGCCTTGTGGCTTAGGGCACCGAGGAAACCGGTGCCGGCGCCCGGGTGGCAGCCCGCGCAGACGTCGGCGCGCTCCTGCTTGGTCCACTGGGCAACGGGCTTCACGGCGTGGATGTTGCCGTGGCAGCTCGCGCAGGTGGGCCCGTTCGTGTCGTTCAGGTCGGCCATCGTGCCGTGCGGGCTTTCGAGGTAACCCTCGGCGGCCTCGAGGTGGCAGGTCGCGCATTCCGCGGCGAGCCTCGCGGTTCCATTTGCGATGAGCGGCGGATGGGGTAGCGCGGACTGGTCGACGTGGCAGGCGACGCACGACTGCTCGCCGTGAGCCGAGGTGGTGAACGCCGCCGGTTCGACCGGTGCGATCGTGCGCTGGCCGGCGCCCTCGGGCACGGTCAGGCCGGGCTCGCCGTGGCACTCGAGGCAGAGTCCGTTGGGGACGGCTTCGGCCTGGGCGGGCGTCGGCGGTTCGGCGGCCGCGGTCTGCGGGCCGGCGAACCACCAGATCGCCGCCGCGAGCGCGGCCGAGCCGATCCAGAGCCAGCTACTTTGTGCCAGTAGCGCCTTCATCTCGCCGCTCCATCCGTCAGCGAATTACAGCGGCACGCTGAGGAGCGCGCCGTACACACCGGCCGTCAGCAGCGCTGCACCGCCGAGCGCGGCGACCGCGCGCGTGCCGGCGGCGGGCGCGAACCGGAAGCGGGACAGTTCCCGCGCCGCTTCGCCCGCCAGGAACAGTCCCAGGCCGAGCGCGAGGCAACTGACGGTGAATTCGATGACGGTTATCAGCACGTTCATTGCTTGTCCCTCCTCGGATGCACGCCCGCGGCGTCAGACTTCCTCGAGGCCGACGATCCGCCGGCGAATGGCGTACTTGACGAGCTGCAGGCGATCGTGGAACCCGAGCTTCTCCATCAGGCGCGCGCGGATGTTGTGCACGGTCTGCTTGCTGAGGTGCAGGACGTCCGCGATCTCGCTGTTGGTGTGATCGGTGGCGACGAGGCAGAGGATCTCGCGCTCGCGCTCAGTCAGACCGTCGTAGTGGCTGTCGAGGTTGCCCTTGCCGTTGCCGGCGACGAACGTCGTAACGAGCTGCGTGACGGTGGAGAGGTCGAGGTAGTTCTGTCCGCGGTTGACCGTGCGGATGGCGTTCGCGACCTCGCCCGGACCGGCGTCGCGGGTGAAGTACCCGTCGGCGCCGGCGCGCATGGCCAGGAGGAAGTACTCTCCATTGCGCTGATACGCCCGTATCAAGACCTTGACCTCCGGCGCCACGTTCTTGATGGTGCGAATGGCGTCGAGGCCATCGAGCCGCCCGCCGCTCAGGTCGGTGAGGATCACGTGCGGGCGGATCTCCTCGATGGTGGCCAGGGCCGACTCGATGTCGTCGGCCTCGCCCACGACCTCCATGTCGCGCTCGGCCTCGATGATGGTGCGGAGCCCGATCCGTGCGACGGGGACGCCATGGCACAACATCACGCGAACCTTCGATTCCTGAACGGGGGACGTTCCGTTTTCGCTCATGACACCGCCTTCGACAGGGCGCTAGCCCGGCATCGCACGCACGGGCGGCAGTGCCCGGACGGACTGCGTCGTGGAGGCGTATCGGAACTCGCGGCGGGCGAGGCCGAAGAGGATCACTCCCCACACCAACGGCACGCTCGCGAGCAGGAGGGCGGCGCCGATGAGCGCGACCCAGCCGCCGACGGCCCCGAACAACACGTACATGGCGAACGTCGTGAGGTAGACCCCGAGAAACAGGCACCACCACGAGACGACGGTGAGCACCACCCAGGCGGCGGCCAGCGCTACGAGGCAGAGCAACTTCAGGACAGAAGAGAGCCTGCCTTCGAGGTGCCGGCCGAGGGTGCCCTCGTGGTACCACCAGACGAGGCTTGCGGCAGCGGCACCTACCATGACCAAGAGCGGAAGCTGGATGAAGACGACCTGTGTCGCGGCATCCATCATTGCACCTCCCGTTTCATGTCCTGACACCCTTCGTTATCAACCTAGTAGCCCGTCGGTGGGCTGCCAATGACATCGATGTGCCTTTCGAATCCAACCTCGGTTCCCGCGAAACGGCACCTCGGCTCTCTTGCTATGCCCAGAGTCACGGTGCCTTTCCTAAGGGAGCGTCGCACAACGGGGGGGTGCCGACCTCGGCCAAAGGGATGTGCCGTGCGATATCCCTAGGACGGGGGTGTGTCAGACGAACTAATCCGAACGGTTCTGGACAGGGTTTGTGAAACGGACCACAATGTCACCGGGATGAGGGGACCATCCCGCGAATGGATGGGTGGAACATGGAAGAGACCAGCATCGTCATCGCCGACGACCACGCGGTGTTTCGCGAGGGCACGCGGAGGCTGCTGGATGAAGAGCCCGACCTGACGGTGGTCGGCGAAGCGGGTACCGGCCTCGAGGCGGTGAGCGTGGTGCGGGCGCTCGAGCCCAACCTGGTTGTCATGGATATCGTGATGCCGGGACTCACGGGCATCGAGGCAACGCGGGAGATCAAGAGATCACACCCTGGTACCGCGGTACTTATTCTGAGTGCCTACGACGACGACCAGTACGTGCTGGGCCTGCTCGAGGCAGGCGCCGCCGGCTACCTGCTGAAGAGCGCGGGCGGTCACGAACTCGTGCAGGCGATCCGCGCGATCGCGGCCGGCGAATCCGTGCTCGATCCCGTCGTGATGGCGAAGCTCCTCGGGCGCGCGAACGGACATGCGGGTCACGCGCCGTCTGATCATGACGACGAGCGTCCGACGGAGCGGGAGATGGATGTCCTGCGGCTGGCGGGCGCGGGACTCGGCAACAAGGAGATCGCCGCGGAGCTGTCGCTGAGCCTCCCGACGATCAAGGCGCACCTGGTCAACATTTTCAACAAGATGGCGGTGGGATCGAGGACCGAAGCCGTGCTGCAGGCGGTGCGCCGCGGCTGGATCGAGGTCGACGGCGTGACGGCCGGCGGCGGGCTGGCGCACGGCGTCGAGATGGCTGCGTCCGACGGCGCCGCCCCGCACGACCCGGCCGCCGGGGAGCATACGGCCCGCGCATCGCACCGGGCAGCAAGTGGAAGGGGGAGGTGAGCGGATGTCAGGGCTAGCAGGCGGTCGGTCCCCGGTTCAGAGCCTGCGCCTCGCACTCCGCTCGCTCGGCGCGCCGCGACTGCGGATCTGGATCATCGCCGGAACGATGGTGACGGGCACGGCGCTGCACTACGGGGACGCGCTGCCGGTGCTCTCGGCGGCGGCCGACGACTCACCGGTCAGCTTGGCGTACCGGCAGTCGGTCGAACGGATTCTGTTCCTGGTGCCGGTGATGTATGCCGCGTGTGTCTTCGGCATGCGCGGGGGTCTCGGCACGGTGGGGCTGGCCGGAGCGATCCTGGTGCCGCGAGCCCTCATGGGCACCGCTCTCGACCACGCGATCCCGGAGGTCGGGGGCGTCATGATGGTCGGCGCGTTGCTGACGCTGGTCATCGTCCAGCAACAGGAGGATGTCGAGGTGCAGCGGAAGCTGCACGAAAGCCTCGGCTATTTCGTGCGGCAGGTGCTGACGGCGCAGGAAGACGAGCGAAACCGGATCGCGCTTGAGCTTCACGACGACACGGCGCAGTCGCTTCTCGTCATCTGCCAGCGACTCGACGGCCTGTCGCTGCGGGAGCGGGACCGGTTGCCGGCGGGCGTGGACGGCGAGCTTCGCAGCGTGCGTGCGGCCGTGGTGCGGACGCTGGCGGACCTTCGGCGGTTGAGCCAGGGGCTGCGGCCTCGCATCCTGGACGATCACGGCCTGGCGGCGGCGCTCGAATGGTTGGCCGACCAGTTCCGCGAGGAGCACCGCATCGCCATCCGGGTGGAGGCGGACCTGCAGGTGACGGACTATCCGCTCAATACGCAACTGTTGCTGTTCCGCATCGTGCAGGAAGCGCTGCGGAACGTGGCGCGGCACGCCGGCGCCTCGCAGGCGGTGATCTCGGTGCGAGCCGACGAGCGGCGGCTGACGATGACCGTCACCGACGACGGGCGGGGATTCCTGGTGCCGCCGACGCTCAGCGACCTGGCGGGCAGCGGCAGGCTCGGCCTGGCCGGCATGTCCGAGCGCGTGCGGCTCATGGGCGGCGTGCTCAATATCCGCTCGGTGCTGGGTAAAGGATCGATGGTGGAGGTCGAGCTGCCCCGCGGTGCGGTGAGCGCGGCGCCGGCGCCGGGCATCGCCGCCCAGCGCGCTCCTTCGGACGCGCCGGCGTTCTCGGCGACGTAGCGGGGTCGCCTGCGAGTCTGTGGTGCGCCGCTGCGTTCCCGAACGCCCCGGCTCCATCCTTCTCTCCGCGACAGCAACCTGCGCGGGAGGTTCCCCTAATCGAGCGTGTGAGGGGCGAGCGCCGGATGGGGCGGGAGGTTCGGCGGGTCGTAGGACGCTCCGTGCTCCCGGCGCTCCGCAGCCAGCGGGTGGACGTATTCGCAGGTGCCGGGCTGTCCGGTCGCCTCGATGCGGCGCCGCCGTGGCGGCACGAGGCGATGGATCCCGTTCCAAGAATCTTCGAACGGCTCGGTTGGGTCGGGACGAGTCTCCGCCTCCGGTACTCGCTGGTCGAATCGCAGGCCGCACTCGCGGGCGCGGTCCCGCATCCACTCGAACGTGACGTCGGAAAGGCCGACGGACGGCGTGCCGCCACCGACGCTGCCGTGCGTGCCGGCAAACCAGACCTGTTCAAGGCGCTGATGCGTGGCGTGCGCCTGCCGCGTCCAGATGCTGGGGCGAAAGGCGCGCCGCCGCTCGTCGATCGCCAGCGCCTGAAAGGCGTTGTCGACGAGGCTGCTGAGGGCGACGTCGTGGAATTGCAGGCGCGGGATCCTCCGGGAGAGCCGCCCCAACGGGCCGACGGGGATGCCGAGCGCGCCGACCGTGTCCCAGACGCCGATGAACTTGATGCGGGTGACACAGGCGTCGGACTCGTACGAGAAGGACCTGCGAAACAGCCTTGATTCGTTCAGGGCGGGGTGAGAGTTCTCGTCGCGCCGCCGGTACAGCCGGTAGGCATCGGGCAGGCGGCCGAGGAACTGCCGCTTCAGGATGCCGCAGTTTCTGATGAGCCCCGCCAGGCTGCGTACGGTGTAGGCGCCGCGGCTGAACCCGAACAGGTAGAGATCGTCCCCCGGCTCGTACGCCGCGATCAAGTAGGCGTAGGCGTCGAGGATGCGCCGAGAGATCCCGATGCCAAACGCGCCGCCCAGGAGGTGGTCGCATCGCCCGGTGCCGATGCCGCGGCCGTAGTACACGTGCTGGCGCACATCCGTGTTGTCCCGGGCCACGGTCAACGCCGTCCTGGCGACGTTGGTCGGGCAGGCGAGCTGCGCGCAGCGCTTGTCGGGCACGCTCCACGTCCCATCGCAGCAGATCACGATGCGCTTCATGTCGCCCTGGTCCGTTCCGAGGCGCGGGGCGAGATGGCCTCGCACCATGTGGATCGTCTTCGTTCCAGCCCGGGGTGCGGCCGGCCGTTGGATGATATTCGCCCGATCGGGCGAAGTCCGAGGCGGGGCGTCACACCCGTCGTGGATTGCGGCCGGAGGCGTGTGTTCTGGCGACATATGCCGGCCGTCGCGGTCACGGCGAATCGGCGTCCAGGGGAGTCCCCGGCCTCGCGAGCCCCGTAGGGACACGCCCCCAGACTCCCGGGGGGCCAGCACCTATATCGCACGAGGCGCTAAAGTCGGCCCGGCCGGCGGACGAACATTCGGCGAGATTGTTAGGCGGCGCTGAGCCGTCAGGCCGCATCTGTGCTGCCAGCACGGTGGAAGCAGGAGGATCCGATGAACTGGAAGGGTCGCATCGCCGGGCTTGTGGTGGCCGTGGTGGCCGGCGGCGCAATCGTGGGCGGAACGAGCGTGCACAGCACCGCCGGCGCCGGAACGGACATCGTCAGGACGGCTACGCCAACGTCGTCGCCCACGCCGCTGGCCGTCGCGTCACCGACGCCGACCGCAGTCTCGGCAAACCCGCCGCAGTCCGTGATCGAGCCGCCGGCACCTGGCGCCGATCCGTCGGGCGCGCCGGCGGGGGTGAATGGCGGGCCGGGCGCGCTGCCTTCGACCGGCGACGGGTCGTCGCGGAGCGTTGGCGGCGACACGGACGGAGCAACGTTGTTCGCCGTCATGGGCACGATCCTGTTGGGCGCCGGCGCATCGGCGTTCGCGGCGAGGCGGCGCGGCTAACCGCCCATCGCAACGAGTTGACGCGAGAAGGCCCCGCAAGCGCGGGGCCTTCTTTCGCGTCGCGGCGAGGCGGTGCGCCGCGCCGGCGAGTCGCGGCCCGGTGGCGCCGCGATCGCGAGATCGCGCCTCGGCGACGCGGGCGATTGGGGCAGTCCCTGAGTGCGCCTCGGGCGCGCTGAGACGAAACTGATCGGGCATATGACTCGGCACCCGGTGGACCGCCGTGCCTGGAAACGGAGCTGTCTTGAAGCTGGTTGTCACGATTCCAGCGTACGACGAGGAGCCGACGATTGGCAGCGTGATCAGGGAGATCCCACGGGAGATCGAGGGGATCGACTGCGTCGAGGTGCTGGTCGTGGACGACGGATCTCACGATGGCACCGCTCGTGTGGCGCTCGACGCCGGCGCGGACTACGTGATCGCGAACCGGCTCAACCGGGGGCTCGCGGCGTCGTTCAGGACTGCGCTCCAGGAAGCGCTCGCGCGGGGCGCGGACATCGTGGTCAACACGGACGCAGACAACCACTACGACCAGTCGCGCATCCCCGAGCTGATCGCGCCGCTGCTTCGTACAGAGGCGGACATCACGATCGGCAGCCGCCTCATCGACGAGCTGCCGATGCCGACGGCCAACAAGTACGGCAATAAGGCGGCGAACTACTTGATGCAGCGGCTGCTGAGTCTGCCGAACGTCGACGTGTCCACGGGCTTCCGCGCGTACACGCGCGAGGCGGCGATGAGGCTCAACGTGCTCTCGGACCACACGTACACGCACGAGACGCTGATCAACGCGCTCGACCAGCGGCTGTGCATCGTCAATGTGCCCATCGCGGCGCGCCACGTCACCCGGCCGTCACGGCTGATCAAGAGCGTGTTCGGGCACGTCATCCGGGCGGGCACCGTCATCTTGCGAAGCTTCCTGCTGTACCGGCCCATGCAGATATACGGGATGCTGGGGCTCATGCTGCTTGCCCTGGGTGCGCTGCCCTTCGCGCGGTACGCCTATTTCGTGTCGCAGGGGAACGGCCAGGGGCACCTGCAGTCGCTCGTAGTCGGTTCGGCTCTGTGGTTCATCGGCGGCCAGATGTTCATCACGGCGTTGCTCGCGCTGGCGATCAGCTGGAACCGGCGGATGCTGGAGGACGTGCTCTTCCGG
>CAYJMJ010000091.1:0-10858 GCA_964371095.1 uncultured Dehalococcoidia bacterium
TCGTCAACGGCGAGCCCGTCGACGCGCTCTCGCTGATCACGCATCGCGAGAACGCCGCCGTGCAGGGCCGCCAGCTCGTCGAGAAGCTGCGCTCGCTGATCCCCCGGCAGATGTTCGACGTGCCGATCCAGGCGGCGATCGGCGGCCGCATCGTCGCCCGCGAGACCATCCGCGCCATGCGCAAGAACGTGCTCGCGAAATGCTACGGCGGCGACGTCTCGCGCAAGCGCAAGCTGCTCGAGAAGCAGGCCGAAGGCAAGAAACGCATGAAGCGCGTCGGCAACGTGGAGATCCCGCAGGAGGCGTTCATGGCCGTGCTGCGTTTGGATAAGTAGCTGTCAGCTGTCAGCAGTCAGCGTTCTGCTCTCTGCTCTCTGCTCTCTGCTCTCTGCTCTCTGCTCTCTGCTCTCTGCTCTCGAAGGATGATGTTGCGCCGTGCAACCCTCGCCTAGAATGCGAACATGACCGCATTCGACCTCACCCGCTTCCGCTCGCTGCTGACGACGCGAACCTTTGGCCGCAACTTCATCTTCGAAGCCAGCGTCGGCTCGACGATGGACCTCGCGCGCGACGCCGCGGCGCGCGGCGCCGTCGAGGGTACCGTGGCCGCCGCCGACGAGCAGACCGCCGGGCGCGGGCGGCTCGGCCGCTCGTGGGTCACGCCGGCGGCCGTGAACCTGGCATCGACGATCGTGCTGCGGCCGCCGCATTCGGTCCTGCGCGACGTCGCGATGATCGCCCCGCTCGCTGTCTGCCACGCGATCCAGGATGTCGCGCGCATCCGGCCGGACATCAAGTGGCCGAACGACGTGTTGATCGACGGCAAGAAGGTCGCTGGCGTGCTGATCGAAGTGCCCGTCCCGCCCGATCCCGATCCCGCGCGCGGCCTGGGCGTGGCGCTCGCCGGCGCCGGTATCAACGTCAACTTCGACCCGCGCCAGTACGATGAGATCCGCGACATCGCCACCAGCCTGAAGGTGGAGTGCGGCCACGACGTCGATCGGGAGGCGCTGCTGGCGGCCTACCTGGCGCACTTCGAGCGGCATTACGACGATGCCCGCTCCGGCGAATCTATGCGCGACCGATGGCGTGAGCGGCTCGTCACGCTCGGCCAGCCCGTGCACGCCGCGTGGCCCGGCGGCGAAGTCGACGGCATCGCCGAGGATGTCGATGATTCCGGCGCGCTCATCGTTCGCACGCGTGACGGCGCGACCGTTACGGTGGAGGCGGGCGACGTCACCCTGCGGGCGTGACCGCGGTGGCCAACATTACAGTTCCATGACACCGAAAAAGTTCGTTGCGATCCGTTGTACCGTCTGGTACCGTCAAACGGTAAGTCCTCGCCGCAAAGTCTCCTGCCGCCCCGTACTCCGGCGCACGCGACGACTCCACGGACGTGAGGCCGCCACATCGTAAGTGGCCCAAGCACCACGGGTAGAACGTCGTGGATCACCGGCATTTCGGACGCCGGAGTTGCGAAGGACCCCACGGCGACAGGAGGTAACACAGGACATGGCAACGGGACAGATCAAGCGCCTTGTGCGCGACCGAGGTTTCGGCTTCATCCGGCCGGAAGGCGCATCGGAAGACATTTTCTTCCACAGCTCGTCGCTCCAGGGCGGCGTGTTCGACCAGCTCAGCGAGGGTCAGAACGTGGAGTTCGACAAAGAAGCCGACCCCCGCGACCCGAAGCGCAGCCGCGCGGTCAACGTGCGGATCGCGGGCTAGAATCGCGCGCGAACAATCGAAGAGGCCCGGGGCGTTGCTCCGGGCCTCTTCGTACCCTCGCCCGTCCGCGCATGCCTCCTACCGCCGCTCCTCGTGGCGGAGAAACTCATCGATGAACCAGGCGTGCTTCTCGTGCGTCTGCACCATCGTCGAGAACAGGTCGTTCGTGCCGTAGTCGTGCTCCTCGTCGGCGCGCTCGGCCCCTTGCCGCATCTCCTCGATGATCTGCCGCTCGTTCTGGACCGCCTGCCGCAGCATCTCGTCCGGCGTCTGCTTGCCGCCCGCGATCTGCACGGTCGCCCACGCCTCGATCTCGCGCGGCGCCGAGAGCGCATCGCCACCGAGCATGCGCACGCGCTCGGCCAGCGGATCTACTTCGGCGAAGGCGGAACTGGCCATCTCATCGAAGAAGAGATGAAGGTCGCGGAAGCGCGGGCCGTACGTGTTCCAGTGATATCGCTTGGAGTTCAGGTACATCGTGATGGCGTTGGCCTGCGCGTGCTTCAACGACACCAGGACGGCTGTTTCGGTGGTGGTGACCATGGCTCGTTTTCCCTCCGTGATCAGCGCAGAACAGGTTCGCATTTCACTCTACACCCGGCATCGGGCGCCGTGAGCCCGGCGGAAGGACGCCGACAGCATCGCCACGGAGACGACACGGCGCACGGGAAAAAGATGCGGTTCTGTGCCGCGACCCCACCACCACGTGCGGCGGACAGACGACTGATCGCCGCACGTTAGATCTGCCGCAACCGGCGGCTCGTGAGACCGATCACGAGCACGATCGCGGTCGCCAGGCCGGTGAAGCTGGCCACCGTGATCTGCGCGCCAAATGCATCTATGAGGGCGCCCATGAGCAGCGCGCTGAACGGCGTCACGCCGCTTACCATCACGTACAGCGACAGCACGCGGCCACGGTACTCGTCGTCGACAATGAGCTGGACCATGACCTGGTTGAACATCAGGTAGATCGAGTTGGCGATGCCCGCCACAACGAGGAACGTGAACGAGAGTGCGTAGTTCGTCGACAGCGCGAAGGCCGTGACCAGCGCCATGTACACGACCGTCGTCCAGACGAGGATCTGCCCTCGCCTCGTCAACCCGGTGAGATTCGCCGCGATGAGCGCGCCGATGATCGACCCGTATCCGACGGCGGACGCCAGGAACCCGTAGGGTACCGATCCGACGTGTAGCACGTCGCTGGCGAAGACCGGAATGTACTGGACGTACGGGTACACGAGCAGGCTCGGCAACCCCGCCATGACGATCAGCAGCAGCACGTCGCGATGCCCGCGTGCATAGCGTACGCCGTCTGCCATGCTGGCGAAGACGGACGCCGTGCCCACGTGCGTCGGCGTGCCCCTCGTGCGGATACGGGACGTCGCGTACACGGACGCGGTGTAGGCTGCGGCCTGGAGCACGAACGCCGACTGGATGCCGAAGAGGCCGATCAGGCCGCCGGCCAGTGACGGCCCCACGATGCGCATCGTGTTTCCGCCGAGCGAGTTGACAGCGACCGCGTTCGGCAGATCCTCAGGTCCGACGACGTCGTAGATCATCACCTGCCGCGCCGGCTGGTTGACCGCATCGCCAAAGCCTTCGACCGCCGAGAGCGGGTACAGCATCCACACGTGGATCACGTCGGTGAAGATCAGTACCGCGAGCAGGGTCGCGGCCACCGCACTGAAGGCCGTCATCGTCATGAGCACAGATCGGCGGCTGAACCGATCGGTAATGCTGCCGCCAAACGGCGACACGACAACGGCCGAGATCCCACGCACGAATCCCACCGCCCCAACCTGGAATCCGGACCCCGTCAGGTCATAGACGAGGAAGCCCTGAGCCGCGAACTGAACCCATTGGCCGAGCATCGTGCCGACGTTGCCGAGCCAGAGCACGCGGAAGTCGGGGATGCGAAGCGAATAGAACGTCCGTGCGCCATACCCCCGGAAGCCCGTCTGGTTGGCCGCAACCGTGGCGGGAATTGGCCGGGGTGGGGTTGACACGCGATTCCTGACACTGAATGAGGGCGGGCAGCTGCCATCGTAGCGAACGTTGACGCGAAGGTGAAGGTCGGCTTGCCGAGCGGCGCGGCGGCCCGCAGCCGAATGCCAGTTCGCCGCCGCCCGGCGACCGAAGCACGTCCGCAAACCGCAGGCAGGCACCGGTGCGGCACTGCGCAGGGCCCGGCGCGACGCACCCCGGACCGCCGCCTCTCGCCTGCCCTACTTCGGGCGCTCCCCGTAGTCGCCGAACGGGGCGTCGCGGCGGCGGACGGCTTCACGGAAGCCCACGTTCATGGCCAGGTCCCGCCAGGCGACGCCCTCGGGCGTGTGGCGGGCGGTACCATCGAAGAGCGTACCGATGAGCTGGCTGGTCCGCAGGCCCATGTTCTCGTATGCCTGGTTGACGAGCAGCTTGCTCATCACGAGCTGGTTGACCGGGATCGTCGCCAGCCTCGCGGCCAGCGCCTCGGCCTCAGCGGCGAGGCGGTCCGCCGGAACGGCCTTCGAGGCAAGCCCGTACCGCTCGGCCTGCGTGCCGGTCAGCGACTCGCCGGTAAGCATGAGCCGCTTGGCGTGCTCGAGACCGAGCCGGTATACCCACATGACGGTCGTGGGCTCGCCCCAGACCCGCGCCGGCGGATAGCCGATCTGTGCGTCCTCGGCCATGACGATGAGGTCACTGCAGAGCGCCAGGTCCGTGCCGCCGCCGACGCACCAGCCATGCACCTGGGCGATCACCGGCTTCGGGCTCTCCCAGAGCGACATGTAGACACGCACGTTGCGCGACATGCCGATGTAGTCGCGCACGGGGTCCCACTGCCCCGCCATGGCCCGCTGCGAGGCGTCTTCCGCTTTCGTGCCCCAATCCAGATCGTAGCCGGCGCAGAATGCCCTGCCCGATCCGCTGAGGATCATCACGCTGACATCCGAATCATCGTTCGCAGCTACGACGGCCGCGCGGAGGTCGGCGACGAGTTGACCGTTTATCGCGTTGAGTCGTTCAGGGCGACTCAGGGTGATGCGCGCCACGCGATCGGCGACGCTGTAGTCGATGGTCTCGAGGTCCATGTGTGCTCCTTATGACAAGTCATTGCCGAGGTACTCACGGGCAGACATGGTCACTGGTGCGATTCCGGGCAGGTGTGCTCGACATTCCCTATTTGCGGCCCGCCCCCACGAAGCCGTACACTCTGCACATAAGAGAGAAGCGTCTTCAGTAAACGTCCGCTGCGATTGCCGAACCACTCCGTAACCATCTCCCCCTTTCGCACTGGTCGTCGAGAAGAGCTCCTGTCGAGTTGAGCTCCGTTGTAGACACCAGTTATCTGGCGAAAGGTACCCGTTTGTCATCCTTCAGTGAATACGCGCTTCGGCCTTCGAGCTTGAAGGTCCTTGAAGCCACACAAATCGTGACGCCCACCGAGATCCAGGCGGCGTCCATCCCCCACTTGCTCGCGGGCAAGGACGTCATCGGCCAGGCCTATACCGGCTCCGGCAAGACGCTCGCCTTCGGGCTGCCGCTCATCGAGCGCATCGAGACGAACAACCGCTGGCTCCAGGCGCTTGTCCTGGTGCCGACGCGTGAACTGGCCCAGCAGGTCGGCGCCGTGCTCGAGAGCCTCGCGCGCCCCGCGGGCATCCGCACAACGCTGATCTTCGGCGGCCGCGCGTTTGGGCCGCAGCAGGACGCCATCTATGCCGGTGCCCAGATCGTCGTCGGCACACCCGGCCGCGTGCTCGACCACCTCGGTCGCGGCACGATGCGGCTCGACGGTGTCACCTACCTCGTGCTCGACGAGGCCGACGAGATGCTGGACCGCGGCTTCGCTCCGGACGTCGAGCGCATCCTGTCGCAGACGAAGTCCGAGCGCCAGACGGCCATGTTCTCGGCGACGACGCCGGAATGGGTTCACAAGGTCTCGACGAAATACCTCAAGGACCCGGTCGTGATCGAAACCGCCCGCGGAGAAGACGAGCCGGGGCCGGACATCGACCACGTTGTGTACGAGGTGTGGCGGGAGGACAAGCTGAACGTGCTCGTGCGACTGCTCAATGAGCCTTCCGAGGGCGCGACGCTCGTCTTCGGGCGCACGAAGCACGGCGTGCGTAACCTGGGCGAGAAGCTGGACCGCATGGGCTACAACGTAGACGTCCTCCAGGGCAACCTGAGCCAGGGCGCTCGCGACAAGGTCATCGAAAAGTTCCGCGCCGGGAAGACGCCAATCCTGCTGGCGACGAACGTCGCTGCGCGCGGACTCGACGTCCTGCACGTGACGCGCGTCATCAATTTCGAGCTGCCCGAGACGCACGAGCTGTTCACGCATCGCGTCGGCCGTACGGGCCGCATGGGTCGCTCAGGGATGGCGATCACGCTCCTCGGCCCGGCCGATCTGCCGAAGTGGCGCGAGATCGAACGCGGTCTCGGCCGCCAGCTGCCGCGCATAACTCCGGAGGGCGAGGCGATTCGCCCGACGGCCCCGAAGCCGCCCATGCCGGGCCAGCGCCGCGCTGTGTCCGGCTTCGGCACGCGCCGCCGCCGCCCGGCGATCAGCGCGCGGCGGTAGATTGCGGCCGGGCGGCGAGGGCCGCTTGGGTTGACCGGCGCGGATGTGCTTAAATGCCCGCGCTCGCCGAGGAGAAGTGACGCTTGGAGTACAAAGACTACATCAACATCGCCCAGATCCTGGTGGCGATCGTGCTCACGGTCGTGATCTTGCTGCAGGCCAAGGGCTCCGGCATCGGCACGGCGCTCGGCGGCGGCACGAGCGGGAGCTTCCGTACCCGCCGCGGCGTCGAGAAGACGCTGTTCCAGCTCACCATCGTCCTGGCGATCGTATTCCTCATCATCTCCTCGTGGGGTGTGCGAGCCTCACTCCGCTAGCCGCGTCCCGAGCATCCACCGGGGGCTGTTGAGTTGGCATTGATGCACACCCGGTGGCCGCTGTTCGTCGCGCTTGTGGCAGGCGTGTCGGCGGTCGCGCTGCTGTGGTTCGTCGTCCTCTCCAACCCGAGCGGGCAGGCAGAGCCAGCCGGCGGCGGACACTACGTCGAAGGCGTCACGCGGGCGCCGGAGCGCATCAACCCCCTGTTCGCGGGCAGCAATGCCGTCGATGCCGACGTCGCATCGCTCGTGTTCAGCGGCCTGGTGCGGCTCGGCCCCGACGGGACGCCGCAGGCCGACCTCGCGGAACGGTGGGAGATCACCGGAAACGGCCAGAGCTACCTCTTCCACCTGCGCCAGGGCGTGGCCTGGCAGGACGGCCAGCCGTTCGACGCCGACGACGTCGTGTTCACGTTCGAAGTGATCGCCGATCCCGGATTCAAGGGCGATCCGGCCCTCGCGCAGCTCATGCAGGGCGTCGTCGTACGGGCGAGGGATCCGTTCACCGTCGAATTCAAGCTCGAGCAAGCGTACGCGCCGTTCCTCGCCTACCTGACCGTGGGCATCCTGCCGCGACACCTGCTTGAGAGCCTCGACGCAAACCAGCTCTTCAACGCCGAGTTCAACGCGCGACCGGTCGGCACCGGGCCCTTCAAGTTCCGCCGCCACACCGCGAACGGCGTCGAGCTCGAGACGAACGACACGTACCATCTCGGTCCACCGCACCTCTCGACGCTGGAATTCCGCACGTATCCCGACGCCAACGCGTTGTCCGAGGCTCTCCGCGCGCGCTCGGTCGACGGCGCGCTGCTCGGCCCGGACGCATCGGTTGCCGAGCTGCAGGTGCTGGCACAGGACGGGCGCTTCGTGCTGCACGATCTCGTGTCGGAGTCGTACAACACCGTCTACCTCGATACCCGGATGGCGACGTTCGCCGACGATGCCGTGCGGCGCGCACTGTGGCGCGCGATCGACACGCAGTCGCTGATCCGCGACGCGGCCGGCGGACGCGGCCAAACGGCGGACACTGGCATCCCTCACGGTTCGTGGGCGTACACGCCGATCGATGTGCCTGCGTTCGATCCCGGTGCGGCCGCCAGCGCACTCGAGGCTGCCGGGTGGTCGCGTGGCGCTGACGGAATCCGCGTCAACGGTGATTCGCGGCTCGCATTCACGCTCTCCACCACGAACGACGCAATCCGCGTCGCCATCGCGCAGAACCTTGCCGAGCAGTGGCGGTCCATCGGCGCCGACGTCTCAGTCGAGCCGCTGGCCGCCGACACGTTCATCGATGAGCACCTGCTGCCGCGCAAGTTCCAGGCGGCGCTCGTGGCCGTCGACCCGGGCCCGGATCCGGACCCGTATCCATTCTGGCATTCAACGCAGATCGCGCCGCCCGGGCGAAACCTGTCGAATTATTCCAGCCCGCAGATCGACGACGTTCTCGAGCGCGCACGGCAGACGACCGACACGGCGCGCCGGAAAGAGCTGTATGCCGAGTTCGAGGCAGCGCTCGTCGCAGTGGCGCCTCAGGTGCCGCTCTACGCGCCGGTGTACACGTACGTGCAGAGCGCACGCGTCCAGGGCTTCGGCGACTCGCTGCTCTTCACGCCGGCGGCGCGGTTCGCGAGCGTGCGGGACTGGTACGTGAAGACGCGGCCGCGCCCGAGCTAGCCCCGGCCGGGCGCGTCAGCACTTCCGGCCGACGAACACGGCGTAGCGCCAGTACTCACGGCCGAGGCCCTGGTCGAACACGCGGATCTCGTCCTCGATGGGCTGCGGCACGTCGTCCGGTCGTTCGGCACGCAACGCCGCGACGGCGTCGCGCAGCGGCGCGTAATACTCATCCCAGGCCGAGGCCGGAAGCGGCTCGGTGACCTCGACGTCCAGTCCGGCGCGTCGCATGATCGCGGCGTACTCGTCGCGCGTCAGCGGCTCGATGTCGTAGCCGAGCGGGATCGCCTCGGGCGGCACCGGCTTCTTCGCCCACACCCAGTCGCTGACGACGAGCGCGCCGCCCGGCCGCAACGCCCACGCCATCTCGGCGAGACAGCGCTCCGTGCCGACGATGCTCGGCGCGCCCATGCAGACCGCGACGTCGAACGCGCCGTCGCGCACGGGCAGGCAACCGCCGTCGCCAATGACGAACGCCACCCGGCTTCCGACGCCACGTGCTTCCGCACGGCGCGCGACCTGCGCGGCGAACGTGTGGACATCGACCCCGAGCACGCGGCAGCCATGTGCTTCGGCGAGACGGCACGCGGCCTCGCCCTTGCCGTACGCGACCTCGAGAACGAGCGCGCCGCCGGAGGCTGGCAGCAGCGAAACAACAATGTCGAGCGTCTCGAGTGCGCCGGGCGTCAAGAACTCCATGCCCCGGTAGATGTTCCACAGCCGCGCGTCCGCCACGTGGCTACCCGGCTGACGGACGCTTGAGCGTCAGACCCACGGCGTCGAGCGCCGCCTGGTCGACGACGGAAGGCGCGCCCGTCATCAGGTCCGTCGCGCTCTTCGTCTTCGGGAAGGCGATCGTCTCGCGGATGTCGGTCTCCTGCGCGAACAGCGCCACGGTGCGGTCCATCCCGGGCGCTACGCCGCCGTGCGGTGGCGCGCCGTACTCGAACGCGTCGAGCATGTGGCCGAACTTGATGCGCTGGTCCTCCTCGCCGATGCCGAGCAGCTCGAAGATGCGGACCTGCTCCTCGCGCCGGTGGATCCTGATGCTGCCGCTGCCGATCTCCCAGCCGTTGCACGTGAGGTCGTAGGCGTTGCTGCGCACCGCGCCGGGGTCGCTGACCAGCAGCGCCATGTCCTCGGACTTGACCGACGTGAAGAGATGGTGCGTCGCGTCCCACCGCTCCTCCTCGTCGTTCCATTCAACGAGCGGGAAGTCGACGATGAACGCGAACTTGAGCGTATTCCGGTCGGCGAGCCCCTGCTTCGATGCGACGTGGCGCCGCAGCGCATCGAGCGCCGGCTTCACGCGGCCCGCCGAGCCGGGCTCCTTCGCCGGCACGCCGCCCTGTCCGGCAACGATCAGCACCAGGTCGTTGGCGTGCGCGTCCGCAAGCTTGCCGATGGCGCGCACCAGATCGAGCCCGAGGTGCTTGAGCGCCGGCGAGCGAACCTGTTCCTCGCCCGCGTTCGCCGGCTCGGAGAGGTAGGCGATGGAGACGAGCCCCTTCGCGCCGAGCTGCTTGACGACATCCGTCAGCGCGTCGATCTCCTTCCGGGAGAACTCAGCGCCGCCGGTCACGCACAGCCCCTCGACGGTGCCGCCGCTCTCGACGGCGGACTTGAACACGACGAACTCGGTGCCGCGGACCGCCTGCGTGAAGTCGACGAGTTCCATGCCGAAGCGGAGGTCCGGCTTGTCCGTGCCGAAGCGGCGAAGCGACTCGGCATACGTGATCCGCGGGAACGGCGACGGTACCTGCAGGTCCGGGCGCACCTCGGCGGCGATGCCGAGGTAGAGCGATTCCATGAGATCGAGGATGTCGTCCTGCTCGACGAAGCTCATCTCCAGGTCGAGCTGCGTGAACTCGGGCTGCCGGTCCGCGCGCAGGTCCTCGTCGCGATAGCAGCGGGCGATCTGGAAGTACCGCTCGAAGCCGGCGACCATCAGCAGTTGCTTGAACTGCTGCGGCGACTGCGGCAGCGCGTAGAAGCTGCCCGGATGCACGCGGCTCGGCACGAGGTAGTCGCGCGCGCCCTCGGGCGTCGGGTTCGCCAGTACGGGGGTCTCGATCTCGATGAACTGGCGGTCCGTCAGGAACGTGCGGATGAACGCGATGATGCGGTGCCGCAGGATGATGTTGTCATGCAGCCGCTCGCGCCGCAGGTCCAGGTAGCGGTACTTGAGGCGGAGCTGCTCATCGACGTCGGAATCCTCATTGATGTAGAACGGCGGCGTCTTGGCGGCGTTCAGCAACTCGGCCGACTCGGCGCGCACCTCGATCTCGCCAGTGACCAGGTTGGCGTTCTCGGTGCCGGGGCGGCGGCGCTGAACGCGGCCGTGCACCCGCAGCACATACTCGCCACGCGCATCGCTCGCGACGGCGTGGGCCGCGGCCTGCTCCGGGTTGAAGACGGCCTGCACGAGGCCGCGGCTGTCGCGCAGGTCGATAAAGATCAGTCCGCCGTGATCGCGGCGACGATGCACCCAGCCGGCGAGGACGACATCCCGGCCTTCGTCGCTGGCGCGCAAGTCGCCGCAGTAGTCAGTCTTGTACACGTCTCCTCC
>CAYJMJ010000092.1:0-10804 GCA_964371095.1 uncultured Dehalococcoidia bacterium
TCGGGACGCGCGTCAGCAGGTTCCGCGCGAAGTGCGTACGACAGCGCTGCCAGGCGGCACCGGCGAAGACGGCGGCGAGGGGCGTGCCCGGCGGCACGTCGCGGAGATGTTCGACGAGCTGGAGGCAGCGGCGCGCGGCGTCGCGGCGGACTTCGGCGTCGGCGACGGAGGCGGCCTGGTCGCCGAGGCTCGAGCGCGTGGCGGCGAAATCGAACTCGACGCGCTCGCGGGCGATGGCGATGCAGGTGCACTCGTAGCGATCGACGCGGCGCAGGCGCCACGCGAGACGGGCGATGCGCTCGACGAGCGCCGCTTCCATAGCGCCAGCCGGCGCGAGATCCTCGAAAATGGTGGCGCGGTGGACCTCCCACTCCACAGCGGACTCGACGCCGGGGATGACGGGCACCTCGGCGGTGAGGCCGTGCTGGACCGCGTTGAGGCGCGTGAGCGCGGCGCCGACGTTGGATGTGGGTTTGGAGCGGGGCATAGGAACCGGCCTTTCAGGCATGCCGCCGCGACGTTTCCCGAGAAACGCCGGGGGAAGTCCTGCCGTAGCGCCGCCACTTGCTCCTGCGTTGTGCGGTTAAGAGCTTATGCAGGTGATCGATCGTTGTTAAGGCGATGCACTGGTAGCGCATGCGGGATTCGAACCCGCGATCTCCGCCTTGAGCGTGCGATGCAGCGGGCTCGGCGCGGCGCATTTCGTTGCATCTGCAGCGCGGAGACGCGCTGAGTGTCGCTCAGAGCGCCAAGATCGCTGCAGGTCCTTCACAACTTGGTCACCACACACGACCTGACGCTCGCGAGCGCACAGCGCACTTGGCGACCGGAGGCGGGGGGGGGTCCGCGGATCCGTCTCGCGACTCAAGCGTACGGCGCGAGCGGCCATTCGCACCGAATGCGCTCGGTGTGCCGCGTCTTCAGCTGCCCGGCATGCCTACGCGGTCTTCGCCTTACCGATCATCTTGTCGAATTTCGCCGTGGCTAACGTGGCCTCCCGTCGTACATTCGCGTCCGGATGCTCGAGGAGACGCCCAACCCGCTCCCTGGCTTCAACGGCGTTGACACGTTTCAAGAACCTGATCGCCGAGACGACCACGTCGTCATCGTCGAGGAGCTTGAGCGCGATATCGATTGCAGGTCTCCGATTCTTCTTCATGTGAAGGAACGACAGGGGAAGCATGTCTCTCGCCCGGCCATGACGGGGATCCGTCACCAAGTCGGCGATCTCCTGGTACACCGAGTCGTCCGCAACCACAGACAGCGCGTTGCCGATCGTCCACTTCATGTCGCCCGAGGAGACCTCCGGGGCGCGCTTGAATTCCTCGATCAACGGCCTGGCCGCATCCGGCCGCGCCCACGGCACCGACAGGGCGCGTACTACGCTCAGCTTCGCCCGCTGTAGCTGGGGTAGCCAGCGGATCAGTGCGGGAACCGCGCTTCGGTAGTCGTACGGCGTATTGTAGAGCCAGTCGACAGAGTCGACCGGATATCCCAGCTCGTTCAGCTCGGCGAGCAGCCCGGCCGCGTCCTTCCTGTATTCCTCGCTCAGCCGCTCACGCCAACGCTCTTGATCCCTCTGGTATCGTTGGTAGTCCTCGTCCTCCTCGAGCTGATCGAGGAACTCACCCGCTGTGATCCCGCCTCGGCGCCTGCGCCGGCAGCGAACACGACACAAAGCAATCTCCTTGTTCGCTATGGCCTCGAGCAGCGGCTCCGATAATTTCGCATCTTCCTTGACAACCAGCTGAAAAGTATAACCGTTCTCCTTCGAGTACCGGGCGTAGTCCCTCAACTGGGAGGAGTAATAGACGTAGTTTGCGTCCTTCACCTCCGTCAGGATCTTCTTGTCATCGAGTAGCTCATCAGGCAGGCGCCTTCTACCCCCGACTGTGATGTACTTGGTGTTCTTGATGATACCTGCGCGCGCCTCCGCCTCGAGACCGCGCTTACGTGCCGCCCTGAGGAGCGCTCCCACGGCCCTGCTATCGCCTGGCACCGGGAGAGCGAAGGCACCAACGACTGCGGCCGAACACATCGCATCGCCGTTGCAGCCGATGAGCGCCCGCACATCACCGATGCCTGGTATGAAGTCGAGACCGATGTCCACCAAGATCTGCAGCGGTTCGAAACACCGGACGCCGGGATCTCCACATGCGATCACAGGCGCGAGCCGGTACTCGCCGTTCAGTGTCGAAGGCGGAACCCAGCCGCAACGAACCCAGCCGCAGGCCGCAAGATTCTGAATCTCGTAGAGATCGAGTCCAGCATCGAGGAGAAACCGAATGACAACGAGCGGGTGTACGTCGGAGTCTTCGGCGCAAGGCCCGTAGTCGTCCACCCCCGGGACGCAATATCCGCTCGGATCGATCCATCGCAGCGGATTGTTTCGCACGTACGTGTAGCGATTGAGTCCGTCGTTGCTCATCGAATCCGGACTCGCGAACCGCCCCAGCACCGTGCTGTAGAACCGCGCCTTGTAGTTGTACAGCCCCAGCGCCGAATCGCCGGGCTCCACCTGTTGCCCGGTGTAGAGCTTGTCGGTTTGGCTCACGCCGCCGGAACGCGTCGCTCCGTACGGCCAGTAGGTCGTCCTCGCATTTGGAACTGGTACGCCGTTCGTGTCCACGACGTCCACCGTGCTGCCGAGGTGATCCTGCAACGGATAGTACAGCGTACCCTGCCCGCCGCCTGACGGAACCTGACGTATGGCGATCATCTTGCCGAACGCACCGTAGTACTTCGTGACACTGCCGTCGCTCTTCTTCTCGTACGCTCCGCCGATGTAGACGGTGCTGTCCGTCGGCACGCGGTACGTCACGTCCACCCACACCTGTGTGACGCGCGGCGTCCAGTTCGCGAAGAAGGTCCGCACGCCGAACTCCATCCCGGCGTTGACCTCGGCCGCCGTCCAGTAGCGCCCGCTGACCGGGTTGTAGAGGAAGTCCCGCGCGTCGACGACCCAGCCGTCTGCCGGTACGTGCACCGTGCCCGTCGCGAATCCGTTCGCACCTGCCTGACGATAGAACGGGATGACGACGCCTGCGTTCGAGCCGATCGCCTTCCACCGGTACTTCAGGGTCACCTTGTCGATGACGGTGCCGGCCGGGACGTTCGCCGCCGGATAGAGGTGGCTGTCGAGCTTCGTCCCCAGGGACTGCTCCAGGTACGTCGCATCGTCGTCGGCCGTCGTGTCGTCGACGTTCTGGTAGTGCGCGACGTTCGGCGTTGCCGTCCACTGGCTGTAGAAGCCCTGAGAGTTCGGGCGCAGCGTGACGGTCTGCGCAGACCCCACGGTCGCCCGTTTGAGCATCGTCCCGTTGCCGTCGTAGGTGTACTCGAACGCACCCGACGCCGTGTCCCGCACGTGCAGCCGGTTCTCCGCGTCGAACGAATACGTTGAGGCGCCCTGCGTCGCAAGGTTGCCGTTCGGGTCGTAGGCCAGCGACAACGCCTGGCTGCCCGTCGTCGACGTGACAGCGTGCGGCCGGACCGATGCCGGACCAGACGCGGGATAGGCGAGACTAAGGCTCGATGAGCCTTCCTGCTTCGTCAGCAGGTTGCCGATGGCGTTGTAGCTGTACGCCGCGCTGAGCCCGCCGGAGAACCCCGCCGCTCCCGTGAGGCGGTTCAACTGATCGTACGAATAGGCGGCCGTTTCCGTGCTGTCGGCCACGCTCGCAACGTTGCTGGCGTCGTCGTAGGTCAGCGTCACGTTCTGCACCGTGGCCGTCTGTATGTTGGTCAGCCGCGCGCGGTAGTCGTAGCTGTACGTGGTCGTCTGGCCTGACCCAAGCGGCAGCGTTGCCACCGCACCCCAGGGCGTTGTCGTAGCGTTGATGAGCAGCGTCTGCGAGGGGATCGGACCCAATGGCAATGGGCCATCGACGTCCGATGAGACGCCGGTGATGGCGCCCTGCTGCGTGGCGGAGTAGGTAACGACATCGCCGTCCGGATAGACCATCTGCATCGGTTGGTTCAACGCGTCGTAAGTCGTCGACGACTCGTAGTTGACGCCGTCGACGACGCGGCGAGACGTAACCGCGCGGCCCCGGACGTCGAAGCAAGCGAACTGCTGTCCGGCGCCGTCGGTCATCCGCGTCATGCGGCCGATCGCGGTGTTTCCCTGCGGACAGAGGGCGCTGTCGGGGAAGGAGTCGTAGAGGAACGAAACCGGGGGATCGCCGTTGCTGTAGGTCTTGCCGGTGAGTCGCTCGGCGCTGTCGTACGTCAGCGTCGTGAGAACGTTGCGCGCATCCGTCTGGTACATCAGCCCGCCTGCGGCGTCGTAGCTATAGGTCCAGACGCCCATGTCGCGATCATCCATGCCGGTCTTCCGGCCGGCGAGGTCGTAGCTGATCGTCGTGAGGTTGCTCGCGGGGTCCGTGACGTTGGTGAGGTGCCCGAGCGGGTCGTACTGATAGACGGTGTTGTTGCTCGACGTGGACTGCGTCACCACTTCGACCCATGCCTGGCTGACGTACGGCCAGGCGCCGGTCGTAGTGCTCATCTCGAAGCCGAACTCGAGCCCGCCGTTGACGTCGGCCAGCGTCCAGGGCGTGCCGGTCGTGCCGGGACGCGGATTCGTGGTCATGATCCAGGAGTCGTTGCGCCATCCGCTCGCGTTGTCACTGTGGAAAGAGGGACCGCGCGAGATGCTGCCGTTCTGGCGGAAGATCGGCGAGATGTCGGGGCCGTTTGGGTTGGGGACGCTCGCGTTGGAGTGCTTCCACCGGAAGTGGAAGATCACGGCAGCCACCGTGCCGGACGCGCCAGCACCAGGGAACGTCTGCGTGTCCTTGAGCAGTTGCCCGGAATTGTTGTTGTACTGGCTGGTGTCGTCGTCCGGCGCGATCTCGTCTACGTTGAGATAGTGGGCCTGGTTAGGTGTCGCGGACGTCCATTGCGAGTAGTATCCCTGGCCCGTCGGCCGCCGCAAGATAGTCGTCGGATTCGCCGGTTCAGAGACCGTGAGCGTACGCGCGGCGAGGTTCTTCACGCTTGTCGTGACGTTGAAGCGGGCGTCCGTCTGCGTCGTCGTCTTGCCGTTGTAGTTCGTCTGGGAATACGGCCCCGTCGTGTTTCCGGCGGCGATCGACATCGTGGTGATCGCGTCACCGAGGGGATCGTATGTCGAGGCCGTCCGGTCCAGGCCGGACACGGCCGTTGGAGAGCTTGGACAGGTGAGGCCCGTGGTGCTCGCCGGGTTCGTCACCACGGACTTGAGCCCGCGGTTGTCGTAGTCGGTCCTGACGTAGGAGAACAATCCGTCACCGTACGTCTGCGTGTGCTGGAACTCACGGCCGAAGCCGTCCATGCAGGACACGCTGCTCGTGTAGGTGGCGGAGGGGACGGCCGAGGCCTTGGTCTCCGTCAGCGTGGAGTTGGGAATCGCCCCCCACGAATAGGTGTAGCGCACAGTCGGCCACGCGTCGGAGTCGAGGTTGTCGAATGACCTGAGCACTCGCCCGAGCGCGTCATAGACGGTTGTCGCGGTGTGCCCGGTCGGCTCCGTCACCAGCGTCGGCTTGCCAAGCACGTAGTCATAGGAGATCGTCGTCGTCTGCCCGAGCACATTCGTCTGCGAGATCGGGAAGATATGGTGGCTCGTGTCGTACACCGTCTGGGTGTAGGGCACACCGGTGGGGATCCAGCCGTTGAAGGCATAGTTGCCATGAGATAGTTGGAACGTGTCCCGCTCGGTCCCGTTCCAGCTGTTGTCCATGATGTACGAGCCCAAGTCGTCGGGCGTCACCTCGGCCACGCGATCCCAATGCGTCGTTCCCGAGCCGAACAGCTCGCCCCATTCCAGGTAGGAGCCGTTTCCGATGGGACGCAGCGTTTGGCCGCCTCCGGTCACAACGTAGACCTGAGTCACCGCCACGCCACCACCACCACTTGGCCCCATCGCGTTCCTGACGCCCGCTTCCAGGGCGTTCACGGCGGCGGGCGTCCACGCCCCTCCTGTTGCCGGGTCGTTGGTCCATGTTTCAGAGACGTAGCCCCAGCTGCTCGACAGCGTCTTCACGCTGCTCTCCGCGTCCACGCCGCCGCTCCGGATAAACACCTTGATGTTGTTGTTGCCGTCCGGACCAACGCGGGCGGCGCGAACGAACACCTGGATCGGGCCGATCGGGCCGCCGGGGCTCTGGCTCTCGGGCGCCGTCGATGTCGCCGCGGACGTCTGCGCGACGTTGCCGTACGTCTGGGTGCCGCCGTTGTACGTCTCGTAGATCGAATAGGTGTTAGTCGAGCGCGTGAAGGCCGTGCCGCCTTCGCACTGCGTCGTCGTGCCTTCGATCGCGACGGAATTCGCCGTGAGGAGGCCGATGGTCGGGGCGGTCATCGCACTGTTCGCGCCGTCGTAGTACATCTTCGCGCAGCTGAGCAGCGCGTTGCCGTTGTCGGCGGCCAGCTTCTCTTGATACTTGACCGGGAACACCCACGCACTGGTCCCGGTCAAGTGGTACGCGCTCTTGGTGACGGTTCGGTCGCCCTGGCTCGCAGCGTCCTCGTTGCCATCCGCCGGCGCGACGTCAATAAACTCGCCGAAGTCGTCCACCTTCGTCAACAGACCGAAGCACTGCGACGGGCAGTTGGGCGTGTCCCCGTCGTAGGTGTAGTTCACCTTGGTCACGGTTCCGTCGCGGAGCGTGTTCGTTACGGTGCTCGGCGCGACGAAGTTCACAGCGTAGCCGACGGAGGGCAACTGGTTGGCGACGCTCCGAACACTCCATGTGGTCTCGGTCTTGCTCCACGTCACACCGCCCGCGTCGCGCACTTCGGACCAGAATTCCTTCTGGCCGGTCGGCTCCACGAGCCAGGTCCAGCTCGGGTGATACTTATGCACGATGCGGTTCCCGGCCGCATCGATCTCGTGTACCTGACCGAACCCGCGGAACTGCGCCCAGAAGTCGTCGCTCGTCGTCGGCAGGTACGGATTGGGATACATCAGGAAGCTCGGCGAGGAAGTCCCCCCGGTGTCCCCCGTGTGCACGTACGTCGTCGTCACGTTCGACAGGCCGGCGCCGAAGGTGTGTGTTTCAGAAGCCACGGCAGGGACTAGCCAGTGGTAGCGGAGCTGCGTCGTCTCAGCCGGCCCGTACGTGAAGGTCGCGACGCCCCCAAACCCGTTCGTCGCGGTCATGAGCGTCGGGCGATCGTAGTCGAATATCACACTGTCCGTGTCACTGATGTACTGCATCTGTTCCGTGACGCCGCCGTGATACCCGAACGAGGTCGTCGTGTAGTTGTAGCTCGCGCCGGTCCGGTCCGTGACGGCGATGGAATTGAGCTGTAGTCCGTCATCCGACTCGGGAGGCTCACCGGCCGCCAGGCCGGCCCAGCACGCCAACGCGAAGGCGGGCGTGGCACGAAACGCCGGCACGTAGCGGCGCACGCGGCTGCCGCTGACCTTCACCTCGACCGACGTCAGCTTGCGCGTCTCGCGCATGCGCGGCGCCACGTAGTCGGGACTCTGGGTGCACGAGGGCATCGTCATGTTGCGCGGCGTGTCGTTCCGCTGGCGGATCGTCTCACTCCCGTTGTAGGGGTTCGTATACGAGACCTCGTAGCCGTTGTTCTCGGGATCGCCCTCGTTGAACAGAACCTCGGCCGCGCCGCCGTTGTAGACGATGCGTTTCGGGTAGGCCGCCATGACCTCTTTCCAGGAGCTGTTATTGTTCGGCCCGGTCTGCAACTGCTGCCAGTACTCGAAATCGATCCGGTTACCGAATACGTCCTGGATGTACTGGATGTCGAGGCGGTAGGTCCGCTTGATAGCGTAGTAATCGTAGTAATGGCGCTTGAACTGCGAATCGCCGGGGGTCGCGCCGAACACGTACTTTGTACCGCTCTTGTCCCAGGCCGTCACTTCACAGTCAAAGTCTGTGCAGCTGGACCTGATCTTGGCGTACTGCTCCTGTAGCGACCGCCAGACGTACTGCCCGCCGTCGGTTCCTTCCCGCATGATCTCGCCACCAAGGCCGTTCAGCGCGATAAACGCGCGCGGCGGGTCCCCGGCATTGGCGCTCCACCAGGACACCTGGATGTTGGGCACGTCCAGCTCCCAGCCGAGGCCAGCCCAACTCGCGGCATCGGCATAGCCCTTCATGCCGATGAGCCTGTTCGACGAATAGCTGAGTGACAGCTGTGGCGTCAGGCCGCCTCTCCCCGGCGGCACCTCGATCGGAATGGCGAGTTCCGACGAGAGCGTCTGGACGCCGACGTTCCTCCCGTCGAGCAATGGCGCCATGGAGACGAGCTTGTTGATCGTGGTCGCGTCCTCGCTGAAGTGATCGGCTTCGCTAACCAGCTCGATCTCCCCCTTGCCCAGCTTGGCGGCATCGACGCTCCCCGGCAGTCCGGCCCACGTCTGGGTCACCTCGTCGAAGGTCCAGAACCGCAATGTCAGAGGGTCGAGCTCTGGGGCAAGGTCCTCGGGCCCGAAGCGGAGGTGGAAAGTGAGAGGCGTATTGAACTTGCGTACGGGAGCGAGTTCTCGATCAACGGCGGCTGCGTCGAAACGCCATCGGGCCACGAACTGTGCGTCCGGGTGCGCAGGTAACGGATGAACCGCCGCGAGGCGCGTGATGGTGATCGCCAGCGGCTCCGAGACGGCCCCCGCCGGGAAATCGATGACGGCGCGGCCGTCGTCGCTCGCCACACGACCGCCCTTCGTGTCGACGACAGCGGACACCGACGCACCTTCCGCGTCGGAAACGGGCGCCAGCGTCGGCAGCGTCGGCGTGGGAACCGGGGTCATCGTGTCTACCCTGGGAGTCGGCGTCTCCGTAGGAGTCGGCGAAAGCGGCATCGTCTTGGCAGACGTCGGCGTCAGTGCGGGCGTGGAGGAATCCGCCGTTGCGGTCGCCGTCGCCGTTGCCGACGATGTCGCGGTCGTTGCATCCGTGCTTACTGGTGACGGCACGCTCGAGTCGACGGTGGGCGTTGGAGGAGGGGTGGGAACCGAGACCGGTGACGGTGCGGCCGTGGCCGTCTCGGTCGGGGTAGGTGGCGACACCTGCGCAGGTACCTGCTGCGCCTCGGCGGTTTCGTACGCAACCCGGGCGGACTCCGTGTAGGCGCTTGCGGCGTACACCGCGACCAGAGTGACAATCAGCAGGGCACAACGAGTCACAGACCTCATGAGAGGCTCTCCTCACCGTTCGCATGACAGAGGATCGGGACGCGCACATGATGGCGCTCAAAGTACGGCGCTACAATACGGCCGGGTCGGTATGCTCGTCAAGAGGACGTTTGCTCCAATTTGGCGAATCAGCGCTTATCCGCGCCCCTCGAAATGCGCGCGATGTTCCCCCGTCCTCCCTTCACATCTGCGCAATCGGTGCCATCTGCGCCCCACCTCTGCGTCATCCGCGCGATCTGCGGTTCCCCGTCCGCCGTCCCCTCCCGTCTGTGCAATCGGTGCAATCTGTGGTTTCCCCTCTCTTGTCTGTTGTTTGTTGTCTGTTGTCGTCCGCGACCTTGACAACAATCGATCACCTGCATAAGCTCTTGATCGCACTGAGCTAGGAGCAGCCCGGCGGGAGCCACGGCAGGACGTTCGCCCCCGGCGTTTCTCGGGAAACGTCGCGGCGGCACGTCTGAAAGGTTGCTGCTATGCCCCGCACCAAACGCACTTCCGCTGTCGGTACCGATCTCGCGCGCTTCAACGCCCTCCGCCACGGCATCACCTCCAGCGCTCCGGTCATTCCCGGCATCGAGTCGGCGGACGAGTGGGAGGCCCACCGCGAAGCCATCATCGCGGCGGTCGCGCCGCAGGGCGCCATGGAGTCGATGCTCGCCGAGCGCATCGCCGTCCTCTCCTGGCGGCTGCAACGCGTCGCCCGCTACGAGTGCTCTGCCATCGCCGCTGCCCGCGACCGCGTCGAGTTCGACTACGCCCGCAGCCAGGAGCGCACCGGCGAGCCTCCGACGGTCGCCGAAGCCGAGCACCGCCTCGAAGACGCTCGCCGCTGCCTCGCTGTCATCGAATCCCTGCTCGAAACGCCGCCCGACACCCGGCTCGCCACCGTCGACGCCGAGAAGATCCTCGAAGACCTCGCCGAAAGCGCCGATGCGCTGGTCGAAGACCTCGTCGCAGGCATCGAGGAAGCCGAGCGCAACGGCCCCTGGACCGCCGGCCGCCTCCTCGCCGTCTTCGAGGCGATCGCCGGCCGCGATGGCGATGCCTTCTCGGACCTGCTCGGCACGGCCGTCTCGCGCGCCCGTGGCATCGCCGCCGGCTGGCAGCTGGAGGTCGCCCGCATCGGCGCCGAGATCGACCGCATGCGCGACGAGCGCCTGCTCCCGGACGCGCCGCCACCCTCGACCGCATCATCCGCTACGAGGGATCCCTCAACCGCATGCTCTACCAGGCCCTCAACCAGCTCGAAGCCACGCAGTCCCGCCGCACCGGCGCTCCCACCGCCCTCCACCGCATCCAGGCCTTCGGCCTCCCCGGAGGGTGAAATTGCGAAACGGAACCCGCCGTGGCCCCAAAACGACTCAACATAACGAGTAGCGCGCTGCCGCCGCTTTGCCGTTTGCTGTTTGCTGTCGTTCGGTCGCCTGCCAACTCCAAACTCCAAACACGAAAACTACAAAACGAATCCCCCGTTAGATTCAAAATGCACGACATAACGGGAAACAACGGCCTCGGGGGACCGCTCTGGGAACCCTCCGCGGCCCGCCAACCGCGAACTCCCAACCGCAAACGACGAACCGCCAACTGCAAACTACCGCGGCACGGCGCCGGTCGACATGTCGGTTCGACGCTGCTACACTCGCCGCCAATGACGAT
>CAYJMJ010000093.1:0-10737 GCA_964371095.1 uncultured Dehalococcoidia bacterium
ACCTCACCCCGGCCTTCGGCCACCCCTCTCCACGCAGTGGAGAGGGGCTCGGTCCCTTGTTCGGAAGCTATCTTCAACGCAGGGTGCTGGAAACCCAATGGCCGACTCTATCGCCAGCCGAAACGGGCGGACCGAGCACCCTCACGACATGGGCTGAAAGCCCGCGCCACGGACGAGGGTATTTTTCGACCTCGAGTCGGCCGACTCGGGCCGTCCCGCGTTCGCCACTCATTCCGACGATGGGTACGCTTCCCGCATCGGCCAACAGCGAGCGGCGAGGCGACCGGGCGTGGAGCTGTCCATCGAAGCGGCATCGGATGACACGGGCGTCGCGCTGTCGGTGGCGGGCGTGGCCGCGCTCACAGCGACGTGGCACACGCAGCGGAACCATTCGGTCGAGCTGCTGCCCAACATCGACCGGTTGCTGACGGAAGCCGGGCGCACCAAGCACGACATCGAGGCGGTGTTCGTCGACGTCGGCCCGGGCGGGTACGCCGGGCTGCGCGTCGGCGTGAGCATCGCCAAGGCGCTGGCGCACGGGCTGGGCGTGCCGATCGCGGGCGTGGGGCGCCTCGAGCTGGACGCGCACGGCGTGGCGGGCGAGGCGGCGGGCCGCCGCATCGTGGCGGTGCATGCCGCAGGGCGCGGCGAGGCCGCCTGGGCGGTCTATCGCGTCGCTGGCGGCGTCCTACACGAGGAGGAGGCGCCTCGCATCGACAAGCGGGAGGCGCTGTACGCGGAGATCCGCCGGGACGACGCCGTCACGGGCGACATCGACGACGAGCTGGCGGGCATCATCCAGCGCGCAGGCGCCGTCGCACTGACGGCGCGCGGGCATCGCGTCGTCGCGCTGGCGGCGCTGGGGCACGGGCGCGTGGCGGCGGGCCGCGCCGACGACGCGACGACCCTCGTGCCGCTGTATCTGCGCGCGCCGGCCATCGGGCCGCAGGGAGGGGGAGGGTAGAAGCGAGAAACGAGAGGCGGGAAGCGAGACGCAACGCGATCTTCTCGCCTCCCGCGTCTCGCGTCTCGCGTCTCGATTCCAGCGTCTGCTATCCTGCGCCCGGCATTACAGAAGGAGTTAGAACTTGGAGCGCACGCTCGTCCTGATCAAGCCCGACGCCATGCAGCGCGGACTCGCCGGCGAAGTGATATCGCGGCTCGAGCGGCGCGGGCTGAAGATCGTCGCCATCCGGCTGATGAAGGTGAGCCCCGCGCTGGCGAAACAGCACTACGCCGAGCACGAAGGCAAGCCGTTCTTCAAGGGGCTCGTCCAGTACATCACGTCATCGCCGATCATCGCCGCGGTGTTCGAGGGCAGCAACGCCATCAAGGCGACGCGCCAGACGATGGGCGCGACGAACCCGGTCGAGGCGGCGACGGGAAGCATCCGGGCCGACTTCGGCCTCGACAAGGGGCGCAACCTGACGCACGCTTCCGACTCGCCGGCGAGCGCAAAGCGCGAGATCGCGCTGTTCTTCGGCGACGCGCCGCCCATCGCGTGGAAGCGCGACACAGACGGGTGGGTCTTCGAGTAGTCCCGACGGCGGCGATGATCTCCTGACTACGGGAGCGTAGCCGCCCTGGCTGCGCGTCCCCGCTAAGCGGAACCGACGGTGAGGCGCATGACCGGCGAACCTCGGCCGACCTGGCAGTTTGACGAGTACCACGGCCACCGCTGGCTCGATGCCTCGGAGGTGGCCGCGTACGAGGAGATCAGCCGCCCCGACCCACCCGCGGAGCGCGAGCTGCTACGCGGCCTCGGGCTATCGAGCGAGCACACGCTTATCGACTTCGGCGCCGGTACCGGTGTGCGCGCGCTCGCCGCCGCTGAACTGTGCGAGCGCGTGATCGCCGTCGACCCGTCGGCGGCGATGCTCGACTACATGCGGGCGAAGGCGGAGCGGCTCGGCATTCGCAACGTCGAATACGTGCAGCAAGGGTTCCTGACATACGGGCATCGCGGCGAGCCGGTCGACTTCGCGATCACGCGGCACGCACTCCACCACCTGCCGGACTTCTGGAAAGTGGAGGCCCTACGCGGCGTCTACGGCGTGCTCAAACCGGCCGGCGTCTTCTTTGCGCAAGAGCTGGTGTACTCGTTCGAGCCGGCAGACGCGGCCGACGCGATCTCGCGATGGATCGACAGCGTCGGCAAGGACGACGGGACGGGCTTCCCGCGTGCCTTCTTCGAGGAGCACGTGCGAGAGAAGTACGCGACGTACTCCTGGCTCTTCGAGGCGATGCTGCGGAAGGTCGGCTTCGAGATCCGCGAGAAGTCGTATCGGGACACCGGCACATACGCGACGTACACGTGCGTCAGGCCGTAGGCGGGTTCGGGCCGTGGGTGCTCGGTCAGGCCGCGACGACGAGGGAACGAGCGGCGATGTCTCCCACGCGCTGGTTCCGTTTGCTCGCGGCGACGGTGATGAGCCCGACCAGGTACAGCACCGGCAGGCCGTCGACGACCCGAAGGATGTTACGGAGAGCGACGCGTCCGGGCGTGAGCGGCGTATCGTCCGCCGAGGCGACCCTCAGCGACATCACGAGCTTCCCGGGCGTGGCGAACATCGTGGCCTCGAACCCGATGTAGTACGCCAGGTCGATCAGCAGGTACAGCACGAACGGCAGACCATTGAGGGAGAGGTTGAAGCTGCCGTCGCCGCTTTCGCTGGATCCGAACGCCATGGCCATGACAACGAAGACGAGCAGGAGGATCGCGATGTCGATGAGTGCGGCGACGATGCGCTTTGCCACGACGCTCTCTGCCGTCGGCGGCGGTGCCACGGGCTCGGGGGCCGGCGTCGGTTCGTTCACGCCGCAATCATAGCAGGGAACTTCACCCGCGCAAGGGCATCTCGCGTGTCAGCGGAGGTTGAACCTCATCCCGACGTGGCCGGCCACGAAGCCGAGGCGCTCGTAGAAGCGGTGCGCGTCCGTGCGGCGCCTGTTGCTGGTGAGTTGGACGCGCTGACAGCCGCGCTCGCGGGCGTTCTCGATCGCCCAGCGCATCATCGCCTCGCCGATCTTGCGGCCGCGGAACGGCTCATCGACGACCACGGATTCGATCTCCGCGACAAGCTCGCCGCCGCGCTGCAGGTGTTGGATGAACGTGATCTGGAACGCGCCGACGACGTGGCCATCCATCTCGGCGACCATGATGGCGTTGCCCGGGTCGGCATCGATCCCGGCGAACGCGTCGTAGTACCGCCGCGGCAGCGGCGGGCCGGGGTCTTCGCGCGGCTCGCCATCGAGCGACTCCTGCTGCAGCAGCTCGACGACGCGCGGCAGGTCGTGCACGTGAGCGCGGCGTATGACGGGCTGCGGCACGATGCGTTCGGAGACGGTCCAGGACGGCATGGTGACGATTGTATCAGGGGGATGTTCCGAGCGACGCTGGCCACGACGCCGGCAGCGCGCCGTTATTGTCAGTGGCGCACATCGCCGTGACGATCTCGTAGCGAAGCAGCTTTAGCTGCGTTCGACGTCCGATGCGCAATCGCCGCGAACCAGGTTGCGCGGCCGCTCACCGCGCGGGCGGAGCTGAAGCTCCTTCGCTACGGGCTCGAGGCTCCGACTTCAGGCGTACGTTGGGAGAGCCCCTAGCGGCGGCGCTTGGGTTTCTGCTTGATGGGGATGGGCTTCCTTGCGGGGGCCTTCTTGCCGGCCGGCTTCGGTGGCTCATCCTCCTCTGTGCGCTTCCTGCGCGCCGGGGCGGGCGGCTCCATGCCGGCGAGTTCGGGTTGCTTCGCCTCGGGCTCCGCCTTCGAGCCGCCTCCGTTGGTCGGCGCGCCCATCTCGATGGTGGCGAGCGAGGCGACGCAGTCGCCGGGCGCGACGTTGATCACCGAGACGCCCTGGGCGGAGCGGCCCGTCATGCGGATGCTGTCCATCCGCGTGCGGATGACGATGCCGTCCTGGCTGATGACGATCAGCTCCATCGTGGAGTTGACCGTCCGCGAGGCGATGACCTTGCCGGTCTTGGCGGTAATCTCGTAGTTCCGGATGCCCTGGCCGCCGCGGTGGTGCGCCGAGTAATCGTCGAACGGCGTGCGCTTGCCGTAACCGTTCTCGGTGATGCTGAACAACTCGTGGTCGGGCGTGACGACCTCGAGCGAGACGACCCTGCCGCCCTTCGCGAGCTTGATGCCGCGGACGCCGCCGGACGTGCGCGACGCCGATCGCAGTTCGCTGACGGCGAACCGGATCGCCTGGCCGTTCGACGTGATCATGACGATCTCATCGTCGTCGTGGCAGAGCTTCGCGGCGACGAACTCATCGTCCTTCTCCAGGTCCATGGCGATCTTGCCGTTGCGGCGCACTTCCTTGAAGTCGGCGAGCGGTGTCTTCTTCACCTCGCCGCTGGCGGTGGCCATGACCATGAAGTCCTTGTCGTAGTCGCGGATGGTGACGAGCGCGGTCACCTGCTCGCCCGGTTCGGCATCGATGACGTTGACGAGCGGGATGCCCTTCGCCTGGCGCTTGGCGTCGGGCAGGTCGAAGGCGCGCGACTGGAAGACGCGGCCGCGCTCGGTGAAGAAGAGGACGTTGTCGTGCGTGTCGCAGACGATCAGCCGGCGCACGGCGTCCTCTTCGCGGGTCACCATGCCGGTGATGCCCTTGCCGCCGCGGCGCTGCAGCCGATACGTCTCGAGCGGCAGGCGCTTGACGTAGCCGCGGTTGGACAGCGTGACGACGATCTCCTGGTGCGCGATGAGGTCTTCCTCGGCGATGTCCTCGGCGCCGGTGTCGACGATCTGCGTCCTCCGCTCGTCGCCGTACTGGTTCTTGACGTCGACCATGTCGTCGCGGATCAGGTAGTCGATCTTGCGCGGGTTCTTGAGCAGGTCCTCCAGGTAGCTGATGCGCTTGATCAGCTCCCGGAACTCGTCTTCGATCTTGGTGCGCTCGAGCTTGGCGAGGCGCCGCAGCTGCATATCGAGGACGGCCTGCGCCTGCTTGTCGCTCATGTTCCACGGCTTCGCCATGAGCTTGTCTTTGGCGTCGTCGGCGGAATCCGCGGCGCGGATCGTCTGGATGATCTTGTCCAGGTCCTTCAGCGCGATCAGGTAGCCCTGGAGGATGTGCTCGCGGTCGCGCGCTTTCTCGAGCTCGAACTCGGTGCGGCGGCGGATGACGACGCGGCGATGCTCGATGTAGGCCTCGAGGATCTTCTTCAGGCCCATCGTCTTCGGCTGGCCGGCGTCGAGCGCGACCATGTTGACCGCGAACGACGACTGCATGGCCGTGTGCTTGTAGAGCTGATTGAGGACGCTGGCCGCCTGCCCCTCGCGCCCCAGCTCGATGACGATGCGCATGCCGTGGCGGTCCGACTCGTCGCGCAGGTCGCTGATGCCGACGATCTTCCGGTCCTTGACCAGGTCCGCGATCTTCTCGATCAGCGTCGCCTTGTTCACCTGGTACGGCAGCTCCGAGACGATGATCATCTCGCGGTTGCCCTTCGCCATCTGCTCGATGCGGGCGCGCGCCTGCATGATGATGCGGCCGCGGCCGTCGGCGTACGCCTCCTTGATGGCGTCGCGCATCACGTCGTGGCGCTTGCCCTCATCGTCGAGGGCCGCGTCCTTGCGCATGCGGTAGATGAGCGCGCCGGTCGGGAAGTCGGGGCCTCTGACGATGCCCGCCAGCTCCTCGGTGGTGGTGTCAGCGTTCTCGATCAACGCCATGACGGCGTCGCAGATCTCGTTGAGGTTGTGCGGCGGGATGTTCGTCGCCATGCCGACGGCGATGCCGGACGCGCCGTTCAGGAGCAGGTTCGGGATGCGCGCCGGCAGCACCCACGGCTCCTGCCGCGAGTCGTCGTAGGTGGGGACCGTATCCACGGTGTTGCTGTCGATGTCGGCGAGCAACTCCTCGGTGATGCGGGCCATCTTTGCTTCGGTGTAGCGCATCGCGGCCGGCGGGTCTCCGTCGACACTGCCGAAGTTGCCCTGGCCGTCGACGAGGGGGTAGCGGAGCGAGAAGTCCTGGGCCAGGCGGGCCATGGCCTCGTAGACGGGGCTGTCGCCGTGCGGGTGGTACTTGCCGAGCACCTCGCCGACGATGGCCGCGCTCTTGCGGTACGCCGACCCGGGCCGCAGGTTCATCTCGTTCATCGCGAAGAGGATGCGGCGCTGGACGGGCTTCAGGCCGTCGCGGACGTCGGGCAGCGCCCGGGCCACGATCACGCTCATGGCGTAGTCAAGGTACGACGCGCGCATCTCGTCTTCGATGCCTCTGTTGCGGATATTGCCGAAGCCGGAGTCCTGGGTCATGCAGCCGTTCTCGCGACGCGCGTAGATTCAGCGCGGGCCTGGTTTCGTTGCATTCAGTTTACCAGCCGCGCCCGCGTAGCGCCCAAGAGGGCGGGGACCGGCCGGTCACGGCGTGGAGCCCCTGGGAGCGTCCGGGTTTCGGGCCGGGAGGAGCGACCCGCGCGGCGATTACCGGCCGGCGCTCGTCGTACCGACGGCGGGCGCATCGGGGATGCGCTGGGCGCGCACGACGAGGCGCTTGTCGTACTGGTGCGTCACCGGGTTGAACGTGCCGCTGCACGTGATGAGTGTGACGGTCTGGTTCGGCGTCGGCCCCACGATCAGATCCACGGGCGCCGTCGCCGCGTCGTACGGCCAGAGCGAGTCGACCGCGTACGTGTACACCGTGCCATCCGCCAGGCGCACCTGGATCAGGTCGCCGGCCACGAGGTCCTTGAGATTCCAGAACACGGCCTTGCCGACGCGGATGTAGTCGACGTGGCCCGCGAAGACCGCATTGCCCTGCGCCCCCGGGTGGGCGCTGAAGTTGTACCAGGCCGTATCGTACGCGTTGTCGGGCGACTGCATCACGCCCTGCTCATCGACGCCCTTCACGACGACCGGGGCGTCGATCTTCGCCTTCTCGATGATGAGGCGGCTGACCGGCGCGGCGGAGCCGGGTGGAAACTGGTCCGAAGGCGTGGGCGTGGGGCCCGGCGTCGGGGTGCGGATCGGCTCGCCGAAGCCGGCGATCGTCTCGAGGCTGCTGTTGCCGTTGTCGGTGCTGAAGATGACGCCGAACGCGACGAGCATCAGCACGGCAGCGCCGGCCATCATGCCGACGCCGGCGACCATGAGCGCGATCGAGAGCCTGTTCCTGTTCACGCCTCTACCGCCCTGTGCGGCGGCGGCCGCTCGGCGCTTCGCTCAGGAAGATTCCGCCGGCCTCACCACGCCGGCCATGCGGCGCCGTCAAATCCGGTGGCCGCGCACGATCACGCGGTTGCTGTAGTGCCCGCCGCTGAACGAGCCGATGCAGGAGACGAGCGTGATGGTCTCCTGTCCGGTGCGCGCCACGAACTGGGTGAAGTCCTGGTCGGGATCGGCCCACTGATTCCAGTCGATGGCGTAGGTGACCGGGCCGTTGGGAGTGTTCACGGTCACCTGGGCGCCTGGCTGTAGCTCCCGGATGCTCCAGAACACCGCGGGTCCTACGCGGATGTAATCGACGTGGCCGGCGAAGACGGCGTTGGCGCCCGGCTGGCCCGGGTAACCGCCCAGGGAGGGCCAGTTCTGGGAGAAGTCATACCAGATGACGTCCCAGGCGCCGCTCGGGTTGCCCATCTGCCCGTTCAGGCCGACGGTGCGCCCGTACACGGGCGCGTTGACGCCTATCGAGCCGATCACGAGCGACATTCCCGTGCCGGTCGCCGCGCCGGGGCCCGACAGATTCGGATTCGGCGGCGCCGCGCGGCGCACGGGGCCGCCGGTGTTGCTGCCGGCGGGCGGCGGCGCATCGGTCGCCTGGAGGCCGGCGCTCGCGGGCGTCTCGGTCGGCGCGGGCGTCGCGGTCAGCGGCACGGGCGTGTCGGTCGGCGCCTCGGTGGGCGCAACGACGGCCTGCCTGGTCGACGCCTCTCCGCCGCCGCTCGTCATGGCGAATCCGATGCCGGCGACGCCGAGCGCGAGCACGGCAATGGGCGCGCCCACCAGCAGCGCGCGCTTCCCGGTGCTCGCCTCGCGCCAGAGCGTCTGCATCGACTGGAGTATCGCCCGAACCTTCATCGCCCGAACCTTTCGCGCTACATGATGGACAGCCGGGGCCGCCGCCGGCCATCAGGCTGAACGCCTAAACTTTCCGCCCCCACGCGACCTGCCGGTTGTTGTAGTGCCCGGCCTCGAAGACGCCCGTGCAGGTGATCAGGGTGACCGACTCGTCGGCCGTCGCCGAAACGATGCCGCTCCAGTCCGCTTCCCCGGGATCGAGCACCTTGTTGAACTCGATCTTGTAATTGACCTCGCTGCCGTCCGTCAACCGGATCGTCACGATGTCGCCCGGCGCCAGTTCGTGGAGCCGCCAGAACACCGCCGGGCCGTGCCGGATATAGTCGACGTGGCCGGCCAGCACCACGTTGCCGCCCTTGCCCGGCAGCCCGCCGAGGTCCGGGAATTGCGAGAAGTCGTAGTAGGCGACGTCGTCCCAGCTGTTCGGGTTGGGCATCTGCCCGTCGAGCGGGACCAGCTTGTCGGAGAAGGGCGCGTCGATCTCGAGCTTCGGGATGAGGAGCCGTGCGCCGTTGAACTCGCCACGGCCGGGCACGCCCGTGCCGCGAGCGGCGAGGTCTTCCTTCGTCAGCATGTTGCCGGGACTGATGGCGATCGGCGTCTTGAGGCCGATGTTCGCTCCCGCCGTGGCCGTCGCTTCGACCGTAGGCGAAATATCGGCCGTGGCCGTGCCGTTCACCTTCTTCTTGCCACCGCTGCACGCGACGGCCAGCACGGCGATCGCCGCCACGCCAGCGAACAGCGCGGCCGCCCGCAACCGGCCCCTCGCGCGGCCTCGATCGGCGTTCCGCACCTCTACCGCGTCCGAGCAGCATTCCGTTGAATCTATGCGCATTGCCAACCTCGTCCTCGTCCGGGCGCACCCGGCCCCATCACCGCCCCACATATTGCCATATTTGCCCGCCGCGAGCCTCCGAAGGTGTTTCCCGCCTGTTGCGGCGGCGACCGGCTTATCCTGCCGGCCTGGCTGCCTCCCGCGGCGAGCTACGCTCCACGAGGGCGGGCGCAGCAGGCTGCGCCCCTACGCGCCCGGTTCGGAAGCGATGCAAGAACCCCGGGGTATGCACCGGGGGCCCTCGCCGTGGCGAGGGCCCCCGGATCAAGGACCAGAGTCCTCAGAGGCTACTTGCCGGAGCGGCGCGTAACCATGCTTCCGCCAACGAGGACGACCGAGCCCAGGGCCAGCGCGACGAGCGTCCACAGCGGGAGGCCGGCCGAGCCGTTCTGTGCCAGGTAGCCACCGTTACCGGTGTCCGGACCGACGATGACACCCGCGCCGCCCGTGGGGGTCGGCACCGGCGGCGCTACCGTCGGGACCGGCAGCGAGCAGTCCACGCGGATCGAGGCCTGCGCGTCGCCGGAGGTGACGATGACCGTCACACCAGCCGATGCGCCGGAGAGCGGCGTAACGGTGGTCGAGGCCTCGCCGGCCGTCGTCTTCGCGTTGATCGGGTTGGCCGTGCCAAGCGCCACAACGCTGAAGTTGACGTTGGTGTTGTCGACGACGTTGTCGCCGTTCGCGTCCGTGACCTTCGCGGTCACCGTCGAGGTGGCCGTGCCGTCACAGGCGATGGTCGCCGGCGAAGCCGTCAGCGCGATGCTGGCCGGCACGCCACCGATGGTGATGTCCTCGGTGCGGGTCACGACGGTCTCGCCGCTGATCGCGCCGGAGACGGCGTTCTTGGCGGAGAGGGTCGCCGAACCGGCGTTGACTCCGCAGATAACGTTACCGGCCCCAATGGTCGTGCCATCGGACAGGACCATGGACGGCGTGGTCGGCGCCGCGACCAGCATGTCCGCGGAACTGGAGGCCCAGGTCGTGAAGTAGCCGACGACGGTGGCGCCGTTGATGTCGGTGTACGTCGCAACAGCGCCGGCACGCGTCGGAGCCGAGATGCTGTCGGTCGTCGCGCAGGACGACAGGCCTTCCTGGATGGTGGTCTTGGTAGCCGCAAGCGCAATGTCATGGGCCTGACCGACGACTGTGATGGTCGCGGAGTCAAGCGTCACGGCGTCCTGCTGGGCCGTAGCCACGAGGGTGTCGCCAGACGAGTGCGTACCGACGCTGGTGACGGTGTAGACGACGATGTGGTCAACGGCGTTCGGCACAGACGTGGCCGCACCGTCGCAGAGCGGGGCGCAGACCAGGCCGCGGCCGTTCAACGTGACGTTCGAACCCGAACCGTCCGTCTGCACGACGATGTATGTCACGCCGGCGAACGGGATGCCGACGTCAGCGGCCGTCTGGCCGCCGCTCGACGTCTGGAAGTCGTCGAGCTGCGACAGGTAGGGCGCGCGCGTGACGTCGCTGGTGTTCAACGCGGTGTCGAACGCCCCCGGCGTGACCGGCGTCGTGGCCGTCGCCGAGGAGACGTTGCCGTTGATCACCCAGATTGTCGCCGGGTTCGCGTGGGTGGTCGAGGCCGTGAGGCCGCCGAACCCAAGTACGGCAACGGTGAGGGCCGCCGCCGCGAGAATGAACTTCTTCAAGATGGTTCCTCCTGATTGGTACGCAGACTTTCCTCAAGTCGATGCGTAAACGGCCGAAATGTCTTGTTTTCTGTTTGGCTCACGCCTGCCGGCGAATGCTTCCTCAGGGCAGGCTCGTCGTCCTCGGCCGAGTTATGGCGACGCGCGTGGCCTGGAGTCCGTTTCCGCCGGTTGGCCTCCTGCCCTCCTTTCCTCCTCCATCGCGGGG
>CAYJMJ010000094.1:0-10720 GCA_964371095.1 uncultured Dehalococcoidia bacterium
GCCCGGTGACCCGTCAACGTGCGAGTCTTCCGCCCCCCGGGTACCAGCACCTGGACACACCCGGGTGCAGCAGCCTGACCACAATACAGCCGTAGCCCTCTGTCGCCTGCCGGCCGCAGGACCGATACCAACACGTTCGTCCGTGACGCCGCGCGTCTCGGAGGACGCCGCATCGTCCGGGGCGCTGCCGGCGCTTGCCGAGGAGGCTGGAATCCATGACGCGCGTGCTCGACGCATACCATCGCGTGAAGATCGGCCCAAAGCTGATTGCCGTGTTCCTCATCGTCGGCATCGTGCCGGTCGCGATTGTAGGGTTTCTGAGCAACAACACGAGTTCCGCGGCGCTCGCGAAGGACGCCGGCCAGCGGCAGCGCGTGCTGGCATTCAACACGAGCGATAAGATCGATCGCGCATTGTTCGAGCGCTACAGCGACGTCCAGGCGTTTGCCCTGAGCGACGCGGCACGCTCCATGGACCCGCAGCGCATCCGGGCGTGGATGGACACGATGACCGGCGCGAAAGCGCCGATGTACAAGCTGATGACCGTCGCCGACACCAGCGGCCGGATCATCGCCGCCAACTCGGTCGATGTCGACGGCAAGCCGCTGAAGACGGACACCATCGTCGGCCGGGACGTCAGCCAGGAGCCGTGGTTCCAGGCGGCGGGCGCCGGCAAGCTCGAGGACGGCCAGGCGTTCGTGCAGGACGTCCACGAAGACGGCCTGCTGGCCGAGGCGTACGGCTCCGGTCCGGCGGCGTACGCGATGAACTTCTCGTACCCCATCAGGAACGCCCGCGGTGAAATCGTCGGCGTGTGGACGAACGGATACAACTGGGCCTCCGCCCAGGACATCCTGGACGGCGTACTGAAGCGCGCCAGGGACGACGGCGCGACGACCGCGCAGATCGACATTCTTCGGTCTGACGGCACCATTCTCGCCTCCGACGACCCGGAGGAGGCGCTGCAGAGCAGATACGGCAACGACGCCGTCGTGAAGCTCGCCTCGGCGGGCGACGCGGCCGGATACGTCCAGGGAACGGCCGACGCCGGTGGCCCGGGCCTGTTCATCGGCTACGCCCGCGAAGCGGGGTACTCGTCGTACGGCGGACTCGGTTGGATCGTCGTCGCCGGCCAGGAGCGGAGCGAGGCGCTGGCAACCGCGAGTTCGCTTCACAACCAGCTCCTCGCGATGGTCATCGTGACGGGCCTCATCGTCGCGGCGGTGGCGTTCTTCATCGCAAGGTCCTTCACTGCGCCCATCAGCGGCCTCGTGCGGCAGCTCAAGAGCCTGAAGGAGCACGAGATCAAGGACATTGGAGACGGGATCAACGCGATGGCCCGCGGCGACTTGTCCGTGTACGTCGAGCCCACCACGGAGACGCGTGATTCCTCCGCGCACGACGAAATCGGCGAGGCGGCCGCGGCCGTCAACGACATCGTCGGCAGCCTCGGCGAGACGATCGCGTGCTACGACCAGACGCGCATCAGCCTCACGGGCGTCGTCGACAAGATCAGCGATACCGTCGAGAGCCTGGAACTCCAGCAGAAGGAACTGGGCGACTCCGCTGATCAGGCCGCCGAGGCGACGCAGCAAATTGCCCAGACGACGAACCAGGTCGCCGAGGGCACGAACCAGACGGCCAAGAACGTGCAGGACGTCAGCACCAGCATGACGAACCTTGACCGGATCATCGATGCCGTCGCTGGCGGCGCCGCACAGACGAGTCAGAGCGTTGCCGATGTGAACGCGTCCGTCGAGCAGTTGCAGTCCGCCTCGATTCAGCTGGAGGCGACGGCGAGACAGCGTGTCGCGCAGGCCGCGGAGACGATGGCCGAAAACGCCGGCCACGCCACGGCCGGGGCGCAGGCGGCCGCCGAGACAGCGCAGAACGGCGCCCGCATGGTCCAGAAGACGATCGACGGCATGGTCCACATCAAGCAGACGGTCGATAGCGCCGCCGGCGAGATCGCCCTGCTCGGCGAGCGCAGCGCCGAGATCGGCAACATCGTCGCCGTGATCGACGACATCGCCGCCCAGACGAACTTGCTCGCCCTCAACGCGGCGATCGAAGCGGCACGCGCCGGCGAGCAGGGCCGCGGATTCGCCGTCGTCGCCGACGAGGTCCGGAAGCTGGCCGAGCGCGTCGCAAACGCCACGAAGGAGATCAGCGGCCTCATCACAGGCATCCAGAAATCTGTCGCTGGCAGCGTCCGCGTGATGGCGGATGGGGCGTCCGAGACCGATGCGGGCGCGCGAATCGCCGCCGAAGCCGGTGGCGCGCTCGAGGACATCCTGAACGCCGTGAACTCGGTCAACACGCAGGTGCAGCGCATCGCGGACGGCTCGCAGGATCTTCGCACGGCCGGAACGGAGATGCTCGAGGTGGTGTCGAGCGTGCGCGGCATCATCGCCGGCGTCGCTGAGTCGGTCTCGTCGATCGCCGGCGTCGCCGAGCGGAACTCCGTGGCCACGGAGCAGATGAGCGAGACCGCGCTGGCGGTCAGCGACGCCATCCGCGAGATCGCCGGCGTGGCGGAGCAGAACTCGGCGGCCACCGAGCAGGTGTCCGCGTCGAGCCAGCAGATGACCGCCCAGGTCGAGGAGGTGACCGCCGCCGCCCACTCGCTCGGAGCACTGGCCGACGACCTGCGGGCCCGCGTCGCGCAGTTCACGCTGGCCGAGGACGCCGCTCGCCCGCCGGCGCTCGACACGGCACGCCGAAAGGCCGCGTGAACGCCCGGCCGTCAACGCAACAACATGGGCCGCCGATCAATCGGCGGCCCTTCTGATGCTGCACAGTGCGCCCCCTCCGGCGGCGGCACACCGGTGTGGCCCCGGCGCTTACCCGTCCGCCGGTGCCGTGAAGCAGCGCGCATACCCGAGGCGCTGCGTCCAGCGATCCAGCTCCGTGAATCCGAACGCCCGGCACAGATCCACCGCGCTGGCCTCGAGCTGGTAGTCGGAGTCGGTCAACGTCTCCACCAGCGACAGCACGCCTCCCGGTTTGAGGACGCGGCGCAGCTCCGCGAGCGCCGCCGGCCGGTCCGGTATCTCGCCCAGCACGAAGACCAGGAACGCGGCATCGATGGAGTCGTCGGCGAGCGGCAGCCGCGTCGCGTCGCCCACGATGGGGCGGGCGCGGTCCGCACGCTCACTCCGAAGGCGTTCGGCGAGCACCTCCACCATGCCCGGCTGGATGTCGATGCTTACCACGCGGCCCTGCGGCCCGACCAGCCGCGCCGCATCGATGGTGTAGTAGCCCGGTCCCGGGCCGAGTTCCAGCACCGTATCGCCCAGCTTGATGCGGAAGAAGCGCAGCGTCGGACCAATCGGGTGCAGCCGCCGTCGCTGCGGGTTCAGGAGCGCGAGGGCGTCGCGCGCCGGGAACGGGCCGCTGCGGCCGTATCGCTCGCGCATCCAGAGAAACACGCCGACCGCCGCGAGTGCGCTGACTACGGACCAGGCCACGACGAGGACGCGCGCCCACGCCGCGGCCGAACGTATGACGCCCCTGATGACCCGCATCGAGTTCTCCCCCGGCATCGTCGACGTGGAGCACGATACACCACGCGCGCTCGCCCGTTCAGCCGTGGTGAAGTGCGATTTCCGCAACCGTAACGCCGGCACGAGGGCGACGACCGGGCCCGCCGGCGTCACGCCCTCCGGCTGGACCGGAACAGCAAGAACCCGCCTCCGGCAACGACAATGACCGCGGCAGCGATCCCGAGGCCAACGAGCAGCCCGGTATTCCCAACATCCGATGATCCGTCGCTCGCCGACGCCGCCGTCGGCGCAGCGGATGCGCTCGCCGGGACGGTGGCCGGCGCCGTGGATGCAGGCGGCGCCGTGGCCGCGCTGCCCGCAGAGGCCGTATCGGTGCCGCCGGGCGTGACCTCCGGCGCACCGATCTCCGCCAGCGCCCGGTCGGCCGCCACGTCCGCCGCGGTCGGCTGCACGCCGACGTAGAACGCGAACGCGCCCGCTATGGCGTCGCCGTCGGCATCGGACACGTTGTTCCAGTCGACGACGTACCGCCCCGGCGGCAGGTCCGGCGCGAGCGGCACAGACATGTGGTGCCGGTCCTGCTCGTCGATGACGGCCGGTCCGCTGCTGACGATGTCGTTGCCGCGGTCGGTCACGGTCATCCCGTAACTGCCGCTGATCTTCTGGATCTCCTCGGTGAACGTGATCTCGACGCGCGCCGGCGATGCCTGGACGACCTCGCTCGTTCCCGGAATCGAACTCGCATACCGCGCGTGCGCCGACGCCGCGTCCGGAAGCGCGATCGCGCCGAGCAGGAGCACGATCGTTCCCGCGATGATTCGCCGTAACGCCGTCATTCGTCCCCCTCCCAATACCATCCTCCGATCCTCCGTCACGCTCGCGACGGGGGCAACACAATCCGCAACGCGACCAGCCCCGCGCCGCTGACAAGCGCCGATCCGGCGAGGATGCCGATCTTCGCCTCTTGCACGAGAGATCCGTCGGTGAACGCGAGGTTCGTGATGAACAACGACACCGTGAAGCCGATACCGGCGACCATGCTCAGCGCCCAGATGTGAGACCATCTCGCCCCGTTCGGAAGCGCCGCAATGCCGATGCGCACCGCCGCGTAACTGGCCAGCGCGATGCCCAGCGGTTTGCCGAGCATCAAGCCCAGCGCCACGCCCCAACCCGTCCTCGATGTCGCGGCGTCGCGAAGCGCATCACCCGTAAGTTCCACACCGGCGTTGGCGAGCGCGAAGATGGGGATGATCGCATAGCTGGTCCACGGGTGCAGCGCGTGCTCGAGGCGCTCGAGCGGCGACTGGCTTTCGCGCGCCAGCTCCTCCAACTCACGCAGCGCCGCGTCGGCGAGTTCATTCCCGCCTCGTGTGTCTTCCGCGCGGCCCTCACCTACCTGCCGTACCAGATCGTTCGCCGATGCGCGCAGCTTCGGCACGTCGTAGTGTGGATCGATCGGCGTCAGGAGACCGAGCGCAACCCCGGCGACCGTCGCGTGCACGCCGGACTCGTGGATCGCCAGCCAGGCGACCGCGGCGATCGCCAGGTAGACGACGAGATCGCGCACACCGAACCGGCCGAGGAGCACCGTTACGATGAACATGGCCACCCCGAGCGCGAGCCAGCCGAACGCCAGGCTGTCCGTGTAAAAGAGAGCGATCACCACAATGGCGCCGAGGTCGTCGACGATGGCCAGCGCCAGCAGGAAGACTTTGAGCGAGACCGGCACGCGCGTGCCGAGCAACGCCAGCAGACCGATGGAGAAGGCAATATCCGTGGCCATCGGAATGCCCCAGCCGTCGCGGCCGGAAGACCCGCCGTTCAACGCTAGGTAGATCGCAGCCGGCACGGCCATCCCGCCGATCGCGGCCGCAACGGGCAGCGCCGCACGGCGCGCACCGGCAAGCTCACCCCGCAGCAGCTCGCGTTTGATCTCCAGCCCGACGACGAAGAAGAAGATCGCCATCAGGCCGTCGTTTACCCACTCGGCGAGCGTCAAGTTCAGATCGACGAAGTTGAGATCGACGGCGACGTGGGCGCCCCAGAACTCGAGATAGGAGTCGTTGGGCAGATTCACCCACACGAGCGCGGCACACGCCGCGGCGAGCAGCAGCACGCCGCCCGTCGTTTCCGTCTGCACGAACTCCTGCAGCGGTCGGACGATCTGCGCGGCCGCGTTCCTGATGCGCGACATGCCCGGGGGTTCCCTCCTGTGCCGGCCGGCGTTGGGCCAGACGTGAGGAGTGTAAACGTTTGGGCAGACAGGCGCGGTCGGCAGCATCGCGGGAAGAACGAGGCCCGTCTTCGATGAAGCCGAAACCCGACACGACGCTTGATCCCGTCCGCGCGCCTCTGTTCTTTCCAACACACCGCACGACGCGGGGGCCGCCGAAATGCTACTATCAGCGCAATCAAATAGGCCGAATCCGCCGAGGGCGGAGCGGGGGAACCAGCATTCCGGGGTGCATCTCGCCAAACGGGCGAGTAGGTCAACCTTCTCAGACCGAACCCGTCAGCTAACCTCGCAGGCTCTTGAGAGGGGACGCCGCTCGTCGAACGGGCAGGATCGTCACCCTGCCCGTTTCTTGCTGCCCCTCACACGCAAACACACGCTGCACGCTGGTGACAGGGGAGGACGACAATGCGCCAACTCTTCGCACCCACGTTCGACAAGCATGCCATGGGATCGGCCCGTCCCGCCTCCGGTGAGCCCGTACGACCGCGGCGCGTGCGGACGGTGCCGTCATTTGTGCGCCTGGCGCGAGACCAACGAGCGGAGGTGTCGCTACCGGACGAATCTCCTGATCTGCATCGGGATCACGCGGCGGATCGCGCGCAGGACGGATCGCGGCGATGACGGAACGACTGCTGATCGTCTCCAACCGCCTGCCCGTGACAGCAGCAGTCCACGACGGGGAAGTGCGGCTGTCGTCGTCCGCGGGCGGTCTCGCGACCGGACTGCGTGGGGCGGCCGATGGCCGCGACAGGCTTTGGATCGGATGGCCGGGCGAACTTCGCCGCCTCGATGCACGACGCCAACGCGAGCTCGATCGCCAGCTGGAGGCAAATGGCCTCGCCGCCGTCTACCTGAACCGGCGCGAGGTGCAAGGGTTCTACGAGAGCATCTCCAACAGCGTCCTCTGGCCGGTCTTCCATGGCCTCGTGGATCAGCTCCCACTCGAAATGTCCGGCTGGGACGAGTTCGTGCGCGTCAACGAGAAGTTTGCGCAGGTGGTCGCGGACCGCTACCGGCCCGGTGACCTCATCTGGATTCACGATTATCAACTCATCCTGCTCCCGAAGATGCTGCGGGAGCGCATCCCGGACGCGTCAATCGGCTTCTTTCTTCACATCCCGTTTCCGCCGAGCGAGACCTTCGGCGTGCTGCCCTGGCGAGAGGAGATCTTGCAGAGCCTGCTCGGTTCCGACCTGATCGGGTTCCACACCCCCGGCTACCTTGGCCAGTTCACCACCGCATTGCAGCGGCTCCTCGGCGTCGATGTGGACATCGATCGCGTGCAGTACGGCGGGCGCGCGATCCAGCTCGGCACGTTCCCGATGGGGGTCGACGCCTCCGCGTGGAACGCTCGAGCCGAAGAACCGGACGTCCTGCGTGATGTCGAGGCTCTGCGGCGCGACGCCGCCGGACGTAAGATCTTGCTTGGCGTCGACCGCCTCGACTACACGAAGGGCATACTGCGCCGCTGTCTGGCCGTGGAACGCCTTCTTTCTGAGGATGAGGCGCTGTCCGAGCAACTCCGGTTCATCCAGGTCACGGTGCCATCGCGACAGCGTGTGGAGGCGTACACGGGCCTGCGCCGCCGCGTCGACGAACTGGTGGGCCGGATCAACGCGGCCCACAGCAGTGCGAGCGCCGTCCCCATCCATCGCATGCACCAGTCGCTCTCCGAGCACGAGCTTTCGGTCCTCTACCGCGCCGCCGACGTCATGCTCGTGACGCCGATTCGCGACGGCATGAACCTCGTGGCGAAAGAGTTCGTCGCGTCGCGCGCCGATGAGGATGGCGTGCTGGTGCTCAGCGAGTTCGCCGGCGCGGCTTCTGAGCTCGGAGAGGCGCTGCACGTCAACCCGTACGATCTCGGTGGCACCGCCCGGGCAATTCGCACCGCCATGAACATGCCAGTGGACGAACGCCGGCAACGCATGCGCGCGCTCCGCGAGCGCGTATTCTCGCACGACGCCCACCGGTGGGCGACTTCGTTCGTAGAGCAGCTTTCGCGCGCCGGGAAACACGCCCGAGCGGGCGCGGCTGCGCCTGGATCGGGACTCGCGCAGCTCACGAACATCGTCTCGCGGATGCGGCACGATCACGAGCTTGTCCTTATTCTCGACTACGACGGCACCCTCGTGCCCTTTGCCGATGCGCCGGCGCGCGCCGCGCCAGATGAGGAGCTCTTGAATCTCCTCGCCAGCCTGGCCAGGAGGCCCGGCACACAGGTCTTTCTGGTGAGCGGCCGAAGTCGCGACTCGATGGCGGCGTGGTTCGACGCGCTTCCCATCGGGTTGCACGCTGAGCATGGCCTCTGGTCCCGGCCCATCGGAGCGGCGAAATGGTCGATGGTGCGGTCGGCCAAGGCGGATTGGAAGGACCGGGTTCGTCCACTCCTGGAGCACTTCACCGCCACAACGCGGGGCACGCTCATCGAAGAGAAGACCACCGGCCTCGCGTGGCACTACCGGTCCGCGACCGCCGACCACACAAACGGAGCGAATTTCGGTGATGTTCAGGCGCGCGAACTCCGGCTTCTGCTCAGCGACCTTCTCGCAAATTCGCCCGTGGAAGTGATTACCGGCAGCAAAGTCATCGAAGTGCGGCCACATGGCGTGAACAAGGGAACTCTCGTCCCCGTGATTCTCTCCGGATCGACCGAGCGTCGTGCCATCATCGCGATCGGAGACGATCGCACGGACGAAGATCTGTTCGAGGCGCTTCCCGAAGGTAGCCTGACGGTGCACGTCGGCGATGGTCCCAGCCTCGCGCTCTACCGGCTCGGCAACGTTGGCGAAGTTCGTCAGCTCCTGCACCGCCTGGCGGACAACGCGACGCCTGTCTCAGGCGCGTCGCCGAAGCGCTGACGAACGCCGCCACGACCGTCCGCCTCCTCTTCCGAGGCCCTTGGGCGCAGCCCGCCGCCGGCCCGCTTGCGACATCATGCGGCTTCAAGCGAGGGGGGGATTGGTAGCGCCAGCGGGATTCGAACCCGCGATCTCCGCCTTGAAAGGGCGGCGTCCTGGGCCCCTAGACGATGGCGCCACTCGCGCCGAAGTATATCGTGCGGCCGGTCTCCCCACCTCCCGCCTCCCACCTCTCACTCCTCCGTCACTTGCCCCTGCGCGACGGGCGATGTTTCCTTCCCACGCCACCAGCATGAGACCGCGCGCATCGCATCGAGCAGGAGCATCATGGACGACAGGCTGCCCATCATCGTCGGCGTCGGACAGGTCACGCAGCGGCCGGGCGCCGAGCGGCCCCGCGAGCCCCTCGCTCTCATGGCCGAGGCCGCCCGCCTCGCCCAGGCCGATGCCGGCGCGGGCGACCTCCTCCACGAACTCGACTCCGTGCGCGTCGTCAACGTCATCTCCTGGCCGTCGCGATCGCCCGCGCACGACCTCGCCAACGCCCTCGCGGTCGCCCCGCGCGAGGCGCTCTACACGCACATCGGCGGCAACACGCCGCAGTGGCTCGTCAATGAGTCGGCGCAGGCGATCCACGAGGGCGATCTGCGATTCGTGCTCATCGCTGGCGCCGAGGCGATGTACTCAGCGCGCAGAGCGCGAGCCAGGGGCGTAGATCTCGGCTGGTCGCCGCGCGGCGCACCGGCCCCGGACGTCGGCGACGCGCGCGCCGGCACGAGCGAGACCGAGATCAAGCACGGCGCGGCGATGCCGACGCAGGTGTACCCGCTGTTCGAGAATGCGCTGCGCGCCCACTACGGACGCTCGCTCGCCGAGCATCAGCGCGCGCTGGGCGAGCTGATGGCGCCGTTCACGGCCGTCGCCGCCGCCAACCCGCACGCCTGGTTCCGCGAAGCGAAATCGGCCGAGGCGATCGCGACGCCGGGCGCCGACAACCGCTACATCGGCTTCCCGTACCCCAAGTACATGAACGCGATCATCGATGTCGACCAGGGCGCGGCGCTGCTGCTGACGAGCGTCGGCGAGGCGCGCCGCCTCGGCATCCCCGAGCAGCGCTGGGTGTACCTGCGGGGCTGCGGCGATGCGACGGACCTCTGGTTCGTGACGGATCGCGTGAACTACCACAGCTCGCCCGCCATCCGCGCATCGGGCGCGCGCGCCCTCTCGATGGCGGGCGCCACGATCGACGAGGTCGCACACCTCGACCTCTACAGCTGCTTCCCCTCGGCGGTGCAGATCACCCGCGACATGCTGGGCATCGCCGCCGGCGACCCCAGGCCGCTGACCATCACGGGCGGGCTGCCCTACTTCGGCGGGCCCGGCAACAACTACGTCACCCACAGCATCGCATCGATGGTCGAGACGCTGCGCGCCGACCCCGGCAGCCTCGGGCTGGTGACCGCGAACGGCTGGTACGTCACGAAGCACTCGACAGGCGTCTACTCGACCGAGCCGCCGCGCCAGGAGTGGCGCCGCACCAGCCCGAAGGTCGACCAGGCCGCCATCGACGCCGAGCCGCACCCGCCGCTCGCCACGGAGCCCGCGGGCGACGCCGTCGTCGAGACGTACACCGTGCTCTTCAACCGGGAGGGCGCGCCGGAACGCGGCATCGTCATCGGCCGTCTTGCCGGGGGCGAACGCTTCATCGCCAACACACCGGCGGACGCGCGCACCCTCGAATCGATGACGAAGCACGAGATGATCGGCACGAAGGGCCGCGTGTCGGCGGGCGGCGACGGCATCAACCTGTTTGTGCCGGCGTAACTCGTTCCGTCCGTGGCGCGGGCTTTCAGCCCACGTCTTGGTGGGCTGTTCGTGCCGTCGTAGCTGGCATCGCTGAACGATGCGATCCGTCCGTAGCGAGGGCTTTTCATCCCGCGCGGTGGACGTTCGCAGCGCCTGCATCGCTGTAGACAGGGTCGGTCGGCGCCGATGCGATAGACGGCCGTGATATTGGTAACAGGGGCCGGCCGGGCGGGGGGACAGCCGGCTCCTGGATGCTGGAGACCGGCCGCGACGGGGAGCAGTGTCGCGCACGATCTCTGCGCCCCACTGTA
>CAYJMJ010000095.1:0-10603 GCA_964371095.1 uncultured Dehalococcoidia bacterium
AGCGCAGCGAAGAATCTTCGCCGCTCGGCACCTGATCGTTCGCCCTTCGCCGCCACTCGCGAACATCAACTCCCTTCCCTTCAGGGAAGGGCCGGGGTTAGGTCGTCCGCGCACCGCGTCCGCGCCCGTCATTCTGAGCGCAGCGAAGAATCTTCGCCGCTCGGCACCTGATCGTTCGCCCTTCGCCGCCAATCGCGAACATCAACTCCCTTCCCTTCAGGGAAGGGCCGGGGATAGGTCGCCCGCGCACCGCCACTGCGGCTCCTGCGACACGCATCCGGTATCCTTGCTCGCGGATGAGTTCGCTGGAGGGATGACGAGATATGCCGCGTGCGCTGATAACCGGGATTACCGGCCAGGACGGAAGCTACCTGTCCGAACACCTGCTCGCTCAGGGCTACGAGGTGTACGGCCTCATCCGCGGCCAGGCCAACCCGAAACGAACGGTCATCGAGCGCACGTTGCCTGACGTCCGCATCGTCGATGGCGACCTGCTCGACCAGGCCTCGCTCATCAACGTCGTCCAGAAGGTGCAGCCGGATGAGATCTACAACCTCGCGGCGATCAGCTTCGTCATGCTGTCATGGAACCAGCCGGAACTGACCGGCGAGATCACCGGCCTCGGCGCCCTGCGCATGCTCGAGGCCATCCGCCTGAGCGGCGGTGCCTCTCCCTCGCGCTCGCAGTCCGGACGCGGCATCAAGTTCTATCAGGCGTCGAGCAGCGAGATGTTCGGCAAGGTGCGCCAGACCCCGCAAAACGAGGACACACCGTTCCACCCGCGCAGCCCGTACGGTGTGGCGAAGGCCTACGCGCACTACATCACCGTCAACTATCGCGAGAGCTACAACCTGTTCGCCTGCGCCGGCATCCTCTTCAACCACGAGTCGCCCCGGCGCGGTCCGGAGTTCGCTTCTCGCAAGATCACCATCGGCGCGGCGCGCATCAAGCTCGGGCTGCAGAAGGAACTCGTCATGGGCAACCTCGAGCCGCGACGCGACTACGGCTTCGCCGGCGACTACGTGCGCGCGATGCACCTCATGCTGCAGGCGCCCGAGCCCGACGATTACGTCATCGGCACGGGCGAAACGCACCAGATCAAGGACGCCGCAAGCATCGCGTTCGCGCACGTCGGCCTCAACTACGAGGACTACGTCCGCAGCGACGCTCAGTTCCTGCGCCCGGCGGAGGTCGATCTCCTGATCGCCGACGCATCCAAGGCGCGCGCGAAACTCGGCTGGGAGCCGACGGTCTCGTTCAAGGAATTGATCGAGATGATGGTGGACGCCGACCTCGCCGCGGAGTCGCGGTAGCCGGCGAAAGAACCGGGCAGGGACAGCCCCACGGCCAGGAGCCGCCCGGCCATGGCATTCCTGTTCTCGCTCGCGTCATTCGTGCTCAACGCTTTCGCCTGGGCCGTGATTTCGCTCGGGAGACAATTCGCGGCGCATCCGCCGCGGCGTCCACGCGACGAACAACGCCCCCGGCCAGGCGTTCTTGACGCAACACCCGATCGGCACTTGAGCAACGATGCCGGACGCGGCATGGTAGGTGCGGAACCGGCCCCGCCCGACATCGTGGACCCCAAGGAGGATCTTGTGAGCGACTCGTCATTCCTCACGCAACTGGAACAGCGCACGCAGCAGGTCAAGATCACGCTGGCGAATCTCGAGGCGGAAAAGGTCCGCATCGAGGGACTGATTACCCAGCTCCAGCCGCTCGTGCCTCACTACGACGCGCTGCTCGAGGCCGAGCGCTCGATCTCGGAGGCGCAGATCCCGCTGGAAGCCGCCGCCCCGCCGGTACAGCAGAACCCGTGGGAGCAGCCCCACGAGGAGCAGTCGACGCGCTGGTAGTTGCGCGCCCGCTTCGTCTATTCGACCACGGCCACCGGCTGCTTCGCGTGGTGAACCACGTAGTCTGACACCGACCCGAGCAACGCCCGCGAAACGCCGGCGCCGCGTCGGCCCACGACGATCGCCGCCGCGCGCTGCTCGTCGGCGCAGCGGACGATCTCCTCGCCGGGGATGCCGTAGCCAACGATGATGGCCGGTGCCAGGCCGGCAGTCCGCAGAATCGCGGCCGCGCCCGACGTCGCGGCGTCGATCTTCGCGTCGTGTTCGGCCTTCGATTCCGCTCCGCCATGCTCGAAATCCTCGTGCGGAAGAACGACGAGAAGGACCGGCGCCACGTCGGCTCGATGAAGGTCCACGACGTGCCGGGCCAGCCTCGCGCCGACCGGCGATCCGTCCACCGCGAGCAGGATACGTTCGCCGCCGGTGGCTCGCCCGTCGGGCTGCCGCTCGAACGGCTGGGGCCGGACGAGATCCGCCTGCCGCGTCCCGGCGAGCGCGACAAGAGCGATCGGTCCGAGTGCGGCGGAAAGCAGCGCCCAGCCGAACGGATCCCGCCCCCACCGGCGGGCGAGGTACGACGCGGCCAGCATCGACGTGATGACGACGACGGCCCAGCCGAGAAGTACAGCAGCGGCGCTCATCGGGTCTCCATTCCGCCGATCGTACCGGCGGGATGCGCCGACCGCCAACATGCACCGGCAACCGCCCGGCGCCGTCCCGCACCCTTCCTATCGGCCGACTCTTACGTTAGCGTAAGACGGCGACCGAAAGTGGTAGACCCGTTCAGCCGCCCAGCATCGACACCGCCCGCACGAAAGGGGCACAGCGATGACCGCGGAAGTCGAGACGAAGTACCCCGTCCAGCTGATGGACGGCCTGCTGCAGTTGCGGGTCCCCATCCCGAAGAACCCGCTCGGCCGGGTGCTGCCGTAGCTGATCAGCGGGATGGTCCACGCTCAGGCGGCCGACGAACCCACACCGCAATCTGCCGCCCGCCGGCCGTCGCATCAGAGAGTTCTCGGGGGGCGTCAGTTTACGATGGGGTCCACCCCAGCGACTTGCAGGCGCCAGAGATGTCCGTACCCGCGGCCTTTAGATCGGCTGGGGCTTTACTGGCGGCGGCATCGGCGAGCACTTTCCCAAGCGGTTCGAGCGTCTTGCCAAGCTGTCCGGAGCGCATCCCGGCCGACAGTAACGTTGGGTCGGGAAGCAGCAGTTCAAATGGCTTATCGGCGGTCAGCTCGCCTGCCGCCGCGCTCGCGGCCCAGACGCACAGGTTCTCAAGGGTGGACCGGGATTGGGGGCTAAAGTCGCCGATCTTCTCGGCCGCTGTAGCCGGTTTCGTTGCGGATGGCGGAGCCTCCGTGGGCTTCGCAGCGGTGGTCGCGACTACGGTCTTGCCGGCGCCGGTCACGGTGGTGGGGTCTGCCGCGTCATTCGAATCGCCGCCGCAGGCCGCCCAGACGACTCCCAACGCGCTTACCGCGACGAGCATCGCCACCTTCGCCGCAAAGTCCCTCATGCTGCCTCCTGATCCTTCATTCATTGGTTTGCACACATTGGTTGCGCGGACCTTAACGTTTCAGGAAGTTGCAAGCAAGTCCCTCGGGCGCTTCGGAGCAACGAGCCTCTCATAGCGGGACGGCCGCGGCGCGCCGCAGCGTCGTGCGGACGCTCAGCACCCCACGTCTGATAGGACAGCGCACAGACGCCGCGAGTTAGGAACCCACTGGTGAATCCAGTTAGGCGGAGGATGGACGTGGAGGTTGGAGGAGGCACCTGACCGCCGGCCCGTGGCAGGTCTTAGTGGACGCGACGTCGTATACCGGCCGAGAATTCGGCGGAGCTGATGGTCCGAAGTACTGGTGTATGGCGGCGCGCAATTGCGCTACGACCTTGCCGCCCTTCCGGTGCCGGTCCGCGTGCGATAGCGTGGGGCGGCCGGCTTCTGTGCGCCGAACACGCCGCATCGACACCGCCCGCACGAAAGGGGCACAGCGATGACTGCGGACGTCGAGACGAAGTACCCCGTCCAGATCATGGACGGACTGCTGCAGCTGCGGGTACCAATCCCGAACAACCCGCTCGGCTGGGTGCTGCCGTACCTCATCGAAGGGCGCGACGGCTGGACGCTCGTCGACTCCGGCTGGAACGTCCCCGAGGCGTTTGATGCCCTGGAGCAGCAGCTCAACGACGCCGGGGTCGGCTTCCGCAACTTGAAGACACTGCTCGTCACGCACATCCATCCCGACCATTACGGGCTCGCCGGCCAGGTGAAGGAGCGCAGCGGCGCGACGGTGATCATCCACCAGCGCGAGCGGGACCTGATCCGATCGCGGTACCGCAACCCGGAACAACTCCTCGCCACGATGGGCGAGTGGCTCATCATGCACGGCGTGCCGCGCGACAGCCTGCAGGACCTCAAGACCTCCGCGATGCCCGTGCGCGCCTTCGTCGACCCCGTAGAGCCCGACGAAGTCGTATGGGGCGGGGAGCGCCTGCCGATCGGCCGCTTCGAGTTCGAGGTCTGGTGGACGCCGGGGCATTCCCCCGGCCACATCTGCTTTCTGGAGCGCGGCAAGAAGTTCATCCTGACCGGCGACCACGTGCTGCCGACGATCACCCCCAACATCAGCCTCCACCCGCAACAGCAGGGCAACCCGCTCGGCGACTACATCGCCTCCCTCAAGCGGCTCGAGGATCTGGACGTGAATATGGTCCTGCCCGCGCACGAGTTCAACTTCACGGACCTGCGCGGGCGGCTGAAGGAGATCGAGCGCCACCACGAGGAGCGGCTCAACGAGATGATGGAGTGCGTGGGCGAAGGTCCAAGCACTGCCTTCGCCGTCGCCCGCAAGATCAAATGGGTCACGGGCGCATTGGACAGCTTCTCTCCGTGGATGCAGCGCGCCGCGCTCGGCGAGACGCTGTCGCACCTCGACTACCTCGTCCTCGAAGAGCGCCTCTCCAGGCGGATTGAGGACGGCATGACGTACTACGAGAAGGTCGCGGAGAAGCGGTGAACGCCTCGAAATCGGCGCACGCTGCCGATGGCATCGTCTTCTACGGCCTGATCGATACCGCGATCGGCTCGCTCTTCATCGCCGTGCACGGCGAGTGCCTGATCGCCGTCAAGTTCGCCATCGACGTTACCCGATTGCCCGATGCGCTCGCCGATCTTCGCCGGGAGACGCGCGGCGCCTTGAGCCTGGTCCACGATGACGCTGCGATCCGTTTCGCGGCCGCGCAGGTCCGTGATTACCTCGCCGGGCGGCGTAACACATTCGACCTCCAGATCGACCTCTCCGGCGTCACCCCGTTCCGGCGCGCGGTCCTCACCGAGTGCGCGCGAATCCCGCGCGGGCAGGTCGCCACCTACGGCGAGCTGGCGAAGCGCGTCGGCCGTCCCGGCGCGTTCCGCGCCGTCGGCAACGCGATGCACACCAACCCGATCCCGATCGTCATCCCCTGCCATCGCGTGCTCGGCGCGAACGGAACCCTGACCGGCTTCGGCGGCGGCCTCGACGTCAAGCGCCGGCTTCTCGAACTCGAAGGCGTCATGTTCGGCTAGGCGCACGACCCGGGCGCGTACGTTGCACCATTTCGCGCGTCCGTCATCGAATGTGTGAGCGCTCGGCGGCGCACCGTCTGCGCCATCGAGCGGCTATGCTTCCGTCATGAGCAGCGTGACCATCGACGATGTCCGCGCCGCCGCCGAGCGGTTCGATACGACCGTCCGTCGCACACCACTGCTCCCCTCCAGCACGCTGAGCGCCGCGCTCGCCGCCGACGTGTGGCTCAAGGCCGAGAACCTCCAGCACACGGGTTCGTTCAAGGTCCGTGGCGCCGCCAACCGCATCGCCGCCCTCAGCGATGACGAGCGGCGCCGTGGCGTGATCGCGGCGAGCGCCGGCAATCACGCTCAGGGCGTCGCGGTCGCCGCAACGACGCGGGGCATCCACGCGACGATCGTCATGCCGCGCGCCACGCCGCTCGCCAAGGTCGAGGCGACGCGCGACTACGGGGCCGAGATCGTCCTCCACGGCGACAGCTACGAAGACGCGCGCGCCGAGTCGGAGCGCATCGCACGGGAGCGCGGCCTCGTCATCATCCCCGGGTTCGATGACCCCCTTATCGTCGCCGGTCAGGGGACCGTGGCACTTGAGATCGTGCAGGAGATGCCGGATGCCGACGTGGTCGTTGTGCCCGTCGGCGGTGGCGGCCTCGCCGCCGGCATCGGCGTGGCGATGCGATCGCTCGCGCCGCGTGCGCGCGTCATCGGCATCCAGGTCGAAGCCGCGACCGGCGTGAAGCGCTCGCTCGATGCCGGCCGCCGCGTGACCGTCGCACCGGCGCCGACGATCGCCGAAGGCATCGCCGTCGCCGGACCCGGCGACATCACGTTCCCCCTGCTTCAGCGCTGCCTCGACGACGTCGTCGTCGTCAGCGAGGACGAGGTAGCACAGGCGATGGTACTGCTGCTGGAACGATCCAAGCTCGTCGTCGAGGGTGCCGGCGCCGTGGGCGTCGCCGCCCTCCTCGCGCGCAAGATCGACGTTGCGCGCCGGCGCGTGGCGGTCGTGCTCTCCGGCGGAAACGTCGACATCAACATGGTGGCGCGCGTCGTCGAGCACGGTCTGACCCACGCCGGCCGTTATCTCACCCTGACTGCCCGGGTCGATGACCGGCCCGGCCAATTGTCGATGCTGCTCTCCGTGATCGCCGGGGCGGGCGCGAACGTGCTGTCGGTGTCGCACCAGCGCTTCGGCATCGACATACCGGTGGGCCGCGTGCAGGTCGCCCTGCTGCTCGAGGTCCGCAACCGCGACCACGCCGCCGAGGTCAGGCAGGCGCTCGAGCACGCGGGCTTCTCGCGCCGTGCCGGAGGCACGCCGGAGTTCGTGCCGGCAACCTGGGTGGAAGAGTAGGCGCTACGGGCGCGCGTCGGCTGCCGGATCCGCGGGAGCCGGCTGACTCTTCGCCGCGGGCGGCGTGTACGTGGCGGTGCTCGCTCTCTTCGGGCGCGTCGGCACCTCGAGCCGCGCGATGGCGCCCTGCGTCACGCTGGGAGCCGTCGCGACGGGAAACGTGCGCTCGACACCGCAGTACGGGCACAGCACCCAGGTCGACGACACGGCGCGGCCGCAATCGTCACATGCCGAGCGCAGCACGGACCGGCAGTACGGACACGCGACGAAGTCCGACTCGACCTTGCGGCGGCACGACGGGCACGTCGCTTGCTCCTGGATCTCCTGCAGCAGCGCCTCCGCCTCGAGCTGGTGATCGTACATTTCGATCATCGTGTGACGCGGCCGCAGCACCAGGTACAGCAGCAACCCGGGCAGGTTGAAGATGACGACCAGCAGCAGGCAGATGTTCTGGGTAAACGGGTCGCGCGTCCGCGCCTGCGCGTCGCGATACGTCCAGACCAGCGCCGCGATCCACATGACGAGCAGGTAGGCGACGAGCACGATGACCGCGACGATCAGCGCGTCCTGCCACGCCACGTCGTCCCAAATCGCCAGCAGCATCTGCGCCTCCCCCCGGTCTGGCAGGACCACGATGCCGACCCGCACCAGGCCCTCAGCGGAGCGATTATAACACGGTGGCTGATCGGGTCGAGTTGACACCCCGCGGTCGGCCGGCACTCGCCGGCGCACTGTTTCCGCGGCGCTGCCGCCCGGCCACCGGCGCCGGTACCCTGAACCGCGATGAACGTCCTCGACGATCTCAATCCGCCGCAGCGCGCCGCCGTCACGACCGTCGACGGCCCTCTGCTCATCCTCGCCGGTCCGGGGTCGGGCAAGACGCGCGTCATCGCCCACCGCATCGCCTATCTCGTTGACGTCGCCGGCGTGGCGCCGTGGCGGATCGTCGCCGTCACGTTCACCAACAAGGCGGCCAGGGAGATGCAGCAGCGCGTCGCCGCGCACCTCGGCGCCGCCGCCTCCGACGTTATGCTCGGCACGTTTCACGCGATCTGCGCGCGCCTCCTGCGCGTCGAGGCCGACCGCATCGGCCTCGCGCGCACGTTCAACATCTTCGACGACGCCGACCAGATGGCGCTGATGAAGCGCGTCGTCGCCGAGCTTGGCATCGACACCAAGCGATTCAAGGAGCGGGCGCTCCTCTCCGGCATCTCGCGGGCCAAGAGCGAGCTGCAGACGCCGTCCGATTGCGCGCGGGCCACGTCGAACTACTTCCAGGAGGTCGTGGCGCGCGCCTACGAGCGCTACCAGGAGCTGCTGGCCGCCAACGCCGCGCTCGATTTCGACGATCTGATCATGAAGACGGTGCAGATGTTCCGCCAACACGCCGAAATCCGCGACAAGTACCAGGAGCGCTTCCTGCACGTCCTCGTCGACGAGTTCCAGGACACGAACATCGCGCAGTATCAGCTTGCCCGCCTGTTCGCCGCGAAACACGGGAACATCTGCGCCGTCGGCGACCCCGACCAGTCCATCTACTCGTGGCGTTCCGCCGACATCCGCAACATCCTCAACTTCGAGCGCGACTTTCCGCAGGCCCGCATCGTCCTGCTCGAGCAGAACTACCGCTCGACCCAGACCATCCTCGACGCGGCGCACGCCGTCATCGCCGGCAGTAAAGAGCGCAAGCAGCGATCGCTCTGGACCGACAAGGGCGCCGGCGAGCCGATCGTCACCTACGAGGCCTACGACGAGGATGAAGAAGCCAGCTTCGTCGCCCACGAAGTCCAGGCGCTGACGGCAGACGGGCACCGGCTCGGTGACGTCGCGGTGATGTATCGGACCAACGCGCAGTCACGCGCGATCGAGGAGGCGCTGATCGCGGCCGGCATCCGATACCAGCTCGTCGGCGGCACGCGATTCTACGAGCGGCGCGAGGTCAAGGACGTCATCGCCTACCTGCGCCTCGTGCAGAATCCGTTCGACGTCGTGAGCTTCACGCGCGTCGTCAACGTGCCGGGCCGCGGCATCGGCGCGAAGACCATCGCGGAGCTGGAGCGCTGGGCCAGGAAGATGAACGTGCCGCCCTATGCGGCGCTCCAGGTGCTCGCCGAGCAGGTGAGCGGCCACGCTGACGCCGCGCCCGCTGACCGCCATCCCGTCGGCGCCCGCCAGGCGAAGGCGCTCGTCGACTTCCTCGGCCTGCTCGACGACCTGATGTCGGTCGCCGAGAAGAACAACCTCTCGACGTTGCTCGATGCCGTGCTGGAACGGACCGCTTATCGCCGTTACGTCTTCGACTCGTTCGAGGACGACGGCGCCGAGGAGCGCTGGGCCAACATCCAGGAGCTGCAGAACGTCGCCGCCGGCTACGACGGCCTCGCGCCGGACGCCGCCCTCGTCGCGTTCCTCCAGGATGTCGCGTTGATCTCCGACGTCGACGCGATGGCCGAAGGCGAGGCCGACCACGGCGGCACCGTTACGCTGATCACGCTGCACTCGGCGAAGGGGCTCGAATATCCGATCGTCTTCATGACGGCGATGGAGGAGGGCGTGCTGCCGCACATCCGGTCCTTCGACGACCCTGCCCAGATGGAAGAGGAGCGCCGGCTCTGCTACGTCGGCATGACCCGCGCGAAGGAGCGGCTGTACCTGCTCCGCGCCTTCCGTCGCTACGGCATGGGCATGTCGCAGCACGCGCCGCCGTCGCGCTTCCTCCGCGACATTCCCGCCGAGTTGACCGCGCAACGCTCCGCCGTGCGCGACGAGGCCGCCGCCGTCGAGCGCGGCCCCCACCGCCTCCGCGAGGCGCTCGCCCAGCGGCCGGAGCACGAGCCCGCGCCGGTGAACGGTGGTTTCAACGCCGGCGCGAAGGTGCGCCATCCGGCGTTCGGCGACGGCATCGTGATCTCGAGCACGCCGGACGGCGACGACTACCTCCTCACCGTCGCCTTCAAGGGCGCGCCGGGCATCAAGAAGCTGCTCCTGTCGATCGCGCCTCTCGAGCGGCTGTAGCCGGCGCTACTCCAGCGGCTCCTGGTGCTCGAGCGGGTTGATGCCGCGCAACACCGCCGCGCCATGCCGCGCGGCACGCTCGCACGCATCGACCAGCGCGAGGCCGCGCGCCATGTACCACGTCAGCGCGCCCGCGAAACTGTCGCCTGCCCCGTACGCCCCGACGATGCGATCCGGCGGCCGCGGCGCGGCGAAGCGCCGGCGTCCTTCGGCCGTCTCGATCTCCCCGCCGAGCGCGCCCTCCGTCATGACGATGGCCGCCGGCGGCACGGCGTAGTCGGCGCGGCGGCCGGCCTCCCGCGGGTCGTGCGCGCTGCCCACGACGACGTCGGCGCACACGCCGGAACGGGCGAGCGCCTCGGACCGGCGCGCCGTCACGACGAGCAGCTTCGCCGCGCGCGCCGCTCGAATGGCGCCCGGGTCCTGCGCCGTCAAGCACGCCGCGTCGCACGTCACGAGCACTTCCCACGGCAGCGGATCGGTTCGCTCCGGGTGCAGCGGCTCGCCCACGACGATGATCGTGCGCTCGCCGTCGGGCGTGACGAGCACGACGTCGCGCGTGTGCGCGCACTCCCGCCGCACGGCGTGGATCGTCGCCCCCGTGCCCGCGATCTGCTTCGAGACCTCCGCCGCCGCATCGTCGTTGCCGAGCGCCGTGAACAGGTGCAGCTCGGCGGCGCTCTTCGCGAGCTGAAAGAAGGCGATGCCGCCGCCGCCGCCTGCAACGACCACCGGCGCATCGATGTGCAGGATGTCGCCCGGCGACGGCAGCGCCGCCGCCCGCCCGATCGTCACATGCTCGAC
>CAYJMJ010000096.1:0-1480 GCA_964371095.1 uncultured Dehalococcoidia bacterium
CCGAAGCCCGGCGCCTTGACGACGAGCGCGTTGATCGTGCCGCGCAGCTTGTTGACGACGAGCGTGGCGAGCGCCTCGCCGTCCGCGTCGTCGCAGACGATGACGAAGTTCTTCGTGACCTGCAGCACCTTCTCGAGCACCGGCAGGATGTCCGCGACGGCGGAGATCTTCTTGTCGGTGATCAGGATGTACGGCTCGTCGAGCGAGGCCTCCATGCGGTCCGGGTTGGTGACGAAGTACGGCGAGACGTAGCCGCGGTCGATGGACATGCCCTCGACGAACTCCGTCTCGAACTTCAGCCCCTTCGACTCCTCGACGGTGATCACGCCGTCCTTGCCGACCTTCTCCATCACCTCGGCGATCATCGTGCCGACTTCTTCATCGGCCGCGGAGATCGTGGCGATCTGGGCGATCTGCGTGCGGCCCGAGACGGGCGACGCGAGATCGGCCAGCGACTTGAGGACGGCCTTCAGGCCGGCCTCGAGGCCCCTCTTCAGCGCCATCGGGTTGGCGCCGGCGGCGACGTTCTTCATGCCCTCGCGCACCATCGCCTGGCCGAGGACGGTCGCCGTCGTCGTGCCGTCGCCCGCGACGTCGTTGGTCTTGGTGGCGATCTCCTTCGCGAGCTGCGCGCCCATGTTCTCGAACGGATCCCTGAGCTCGATCTCCTTCGCGATGGAGACGCCGTCGTTGACGACGGCCGGCGGCCCGAACTTCTTGTCGAGGATGACGTTGCGTCCGCGCGGGCCGAGCGTCACTTTCAGGGCGTCGGCGAGCGCGTCGACGCCAGCCTTCAGCGAGCGCCGCGCCTCCTCATCGAATACCAGTTGTTTTGCCAATGCCTTCTCCTTGTGCGGCTAACGCGGGACTGGCGCCGTCACCGGCGCACAGTCACGACTGACCGGTGGCGACTCAGCACCCGCCAACGGCGGGCGGCGGGCTATCGTACCTTTGCGAGGATGTCCTTCTCGGACAGGACGATCAGCTCTTCCTGGTCGATCTTCACTTCCTGGCCGGTGTACTTGGCGTAGAGCACGCGGTCGCCGATCGCGACGTCCATGGCGACGCGCTTGCCGTTGTCATCGAGCCGGCCCGGGCCGACGGCGATCACTTCGCCCTGCTGCGGCTTCTCCTTCGCCGTGTCGGGGATGACGATGCCGCTGGCCAGCACCTCTTCCTGGACGACGGGCCGGATGACGATGCGGTCGTGGAGCGGCACGAGCTTCGATGACGGCGACTTCGCCTTCGGGGCGGCCTTCACCGGCGCCTTGGCCTTCGCCTTCGGCTTCGGGGCGGGCTTGCCCTTCTTCTTCGCTGCTGATTTCGACGCGACTGCAGCCTTGGCCACTGCTTACCTCCTGTGTGGTCGGTTGTCCTTGCGGATTCGGAATGTTGGGTTGTGGGCCATCTTAGCACTCAATTGATGAGAGTGCCAGCGGACGGATCATACGGCGCGCGCGGGCTGGCCGCAAGAGGCGGG
>CAYJMJ010000096.1:1580-5056 GCA_964371095.1 uncultured Dehalococcoidia bacterium
CCAACCAATCACCAGCGACGAGCGACCAGCAGCGCCTGCGCTCAGCGAGGCGCAGCTCTTCGAGATCTGGCGCGGGCGGCGCCACCCCGCCGGCGCGCTCGTCACGCGCGCCGGCGTGCCCGTCAACGTCATCTTCCAGGGGCGGCCGGGGCGCGGTCCCGGGCCCGACTTCCGCGGCGCGGTGATCGCCGGGCCGTCCGGCGTGCCGCTGCGCGGCGACGTAGAGCTGCACGTGCGCTCGTCGTCGTTCCGCGCGCACGGCCACCACGCCGACGCGGCCTACGCGCGCGTCATCCTGCACGTCGTCTTCGAGGACGATACCGGCGCGGACACGGCGCTGGCGGGCGGCGGGTGCGCGCCGGTCGTCGCGCTGGCCCCGTGGGTGGCGCGCCGTGCGGACGAGTTGCAGCGCTGGCTGGCGCAGCCGCTCCTCTGGCGGGAGCCGTGCCACGACGCCGTGATGCGCATGGGCGTCGACGGCGCCGGGGCGGCGCTGGACGCCGAGGGCGACCGGCGCTTCGACGCGAAGGTGGAGCGGGCGCGCGAGACCGTGCGCGCGGGGGGCCTCGACCAGGCGCTGTACGAGGGCGTGCTCGAGGCGCTCGGCTACGGCGGCAACGGCGCGCCGATGCTCGCGCTGGCGCGCCTGCTGCCGTGGCGGCGGCTGCCCGTCGGCGGCTCCGTTGCTGCGAGCCGCATCGAGCTGGAGGCGCGGTTGCTCGGCACGGCAGGGCTGCTGCCGTCGCAGCGCGGTCACCGCGGCCCGGTCGAAGATCACGTGCGCGAGCTGGAAGCGCGCTTCGCGGGCGCCGCGTTGCCGTCGCTTCGAGCCAGCTCGTGGAAGCTCTGGGGCGTGCGGCCGGAGAACGCGCCGGCGCGCCGCGTCGCCGCCGCGGCATCGCTGCTCGCGCGGCTGGGCGCGCCGTCCGAGCTGGTCCGCATCGCCGGGGCCCGCACCGTGAACGAGGCGATCGCGCCGCTGCTCGCCGACGCCGCGGGCTACTGGCGGCATCACCACGACGTCTGCGCCGCGCCCTGCCGGCTGCCGGCGGCGCTCGTCGGGCGGTCGCGGGCGCTGGAGATCATCGTCAACGTCGTCCTGCCGATCGCCTGCGCGTGCGGCGACAACGCGCTCGCGGCACGCGCCCGCGCGCTCTTCGCCCGGCTGCCGCGGCCTGCCGTCTACGGCCGGACGCGCTTCATCGAGGCGGCGCTGGCCTCGGAGGGGTTGCGCGTGCCGGTGAACGCGCGCCGCGCGCAGGGGCTGCTGGCGCTGCACCACGACTGGTGCGAGCGGAACGGCTGCGGCAGGTGCCCGTTTGGTTAGAAGTTGGATGTTAGAGGTTAGAGGTTGGAGGTGAGGGGCCGGAACGGGCTTTCGAGCTTCCAGCCTCTCGCTTCCCGCCTCTACGCCGTAACGGCGAAGCGCATGCCCGGCTGCGGGTCCAGGTCGAGCCCGGCGCGCAGCGCGTCGAAGCGGTGGTGCGCGCAGGCGGCGATCATCGCGCCGTTGTCGGTGCAGAGGATCGGCGGCGGCGCGTGCACCGGGATCGGCGAGCGATCGATCAGCGCCTGCCGCAGCGGGCCGTTGGCCGCGACGCCGCCCGACAACAGCAGGCTGCGCGCGCCCTCGCGCAGCGCCGCCTCCACGGCCTTCTTCGACAGCACGTCGACGACCGACGACTGGAACGCCGCGGCGATCTCCGCCACGGGCGGCGGCGCGCCCGATTCGCCGCGCACGACGTGCAGCACCGCCGTCTTGAGGCCGCTGAAGCTGAAGTCGTCGCTGCCCTTGAGCCAGGCGCGCGGCAGGCGCAGGGCGATCCTCCGCGGCGCGTCGCGGGCGGTGCGCTCGATCGCCGGGCCGCCCGGGAAGCCGAGGCCGAGCAGGCGGCCGACCTTGTCGAACGCCTCGCCGGCGGCGTCGTCGCGCGTGCGGCCGAGGCGTTCGTACGATCCGTGATCGCGCATCAGCACGAGGTCGGTGTGCCCGCCGGAGACGATCAGGCCAAGCGCGGGCAGCGCCGGCTCGCGGAATGCGAAGCCGGGGACCTCGATCCAGTTTGCGTAGAGGTGCGCTTCCAGGTGGTTGACGGCGAGCAGCGGCAGGTCGTGCGCGTATGCGAGCGCCTTCGCCGTGTTGACGCCGACGAGCAGCGCCCCCGCCAGTCCCGGCCCCGCCGTCACCGCGACGCCGGCGAGATCGCTCCACGTGACGCCGGCATCGTCGAGCGCGGCATCGATGGTCTGCAGGATCACCTCGAGGTGATGGCGGGAGGCCACCTCCGGCACGACGCCGCCGAACGGCGCGTGCAGGTGGAACTGCGAGGCGATGACGTTCGAAAGCAGGCGCCGCCCGCCCTCGACGACGGCCGCGGCCGTCTCGTCGCAGGAGGTCTCGATGCCCAAGATCAGGCGCTGGGAGGTCGGACGTCGGAAGTCGGAGGTGGTCATGCGAGGAGCGTAGCGGCGAAAGGGGGAAATGAGAAGTCAGAGGCGGGAACGGTCAGCCGGAGATCGCCTCCGACCTCTGATCTCCGACTTCCAGGCGACCGCGCCTACACCGCCAGCGGCAGGTCGATCGTGTGGCGGCGCAGCTCGGCGACGATGCGCTCGCCCGTCGCGGGATCCGGGTCGCAGAGCGGCAACCGGAACGGGCCGGCGTTGAAGCCGATGCGGTTGAGCGCGTACTTCACCGGGATCGGGTTCGTCACGCAGAACAGCGCATCGATGAGCGGCAGCAGGCGGCGGTGGATCGCCGCGGCGCTCTCGGCGCGGCCATCGAGCTGGCGGCAGATCATCTCGGCGAGCTGCCGGCCGACGAAGTGCGAGGCGACGCTGATCACGCCGTAGCCGCCGAGCGCGACGACGCCGAACGTGTCCTCGTCGTTGCCGGACCAGACGCGGAATCCCGGCGCCGCCCCCTCGATGATGTGCGCGATCTGCGCCAGGTTGCCGCTCGCCTCCTTGACGCCCGCGACGTTGCCGATGCGCGAGAGGCGGACCTGCGTTTCGGCCGTCATGTTGACGCCGGTGCGGCCTGGCACGTTGTACGGGATGCACGGCAGGTCGACGGCCGCCGCGATCGCGGCGAAGTGGCGATAGAGCCCCTCCTGCGTCGGCTTGTTGTAGTACGGCACCGTGAGCAGCAGCGCATCGACGCCGGTGCGCGCGGCCTCGCGGCTCAGGTCGACGCTGTCGGCGGTGCAGTTGTCACCCGAGCCGGCGACGACGCACGCGCGGTCGCCGACGGCGTCCCTGATCTCGGACCAGAGCCGGATCTTCTCGGGGATCGTCAGCGTCGGCGCCTCGCCCGTCGTGCCCGTGACGACGACACCGTCGGAACCGGAATCGATCAGCGCCAGCGCGAGGCGGCGCGCCTGGGCGTAGTCGACGGCGCCGTCGGCGGTGAACGGCGTCACCATGGCGGTGAGCAGGCGGCCGAGTTCCAAGGCGGGTCCTCGCTTCGCTCGGAC
>CAYJMJ010000096.1:5156-10446 GCA_964371095.1 uncultured Dehalococcoidia bacterium
GGCCAGGTGATCACGGAAGGCGACGCCGAATACGACGCCGCCCGCAAGGTGTACAACGGCATGATCGACCGCCGCCCGGCCGCCATCGTGCGCTGTGCCGTCGCGGGCGACGTGGCGGCGGGCGTGGACTTCGCGCGCGAAGGCGGGCTCGACCTGTCGATTCGCGGCGGCGCCCATAGCGTGCCCGGCTTCGGCACCAACGACGGCGGCGTGGTCGTCGACATGTCGGAAATGAAGGCCGTCACCGTCGACGCGCGCGCCAAGACCGCTCGCGCCGAGGGCGGCTGCACCTGGGGCGACTTCAACGAGGCGACGTATCCGTACGGCCTGGCGACGACGGGCGGAATCGTGGCGTCCACCGGCATCGCCGGACTGACGCTCGGCGGCGGCATCGGCTACCTGACGCGGGCGTACGGGCTCTCGCTCGACAACCTCCTATCGGCGGATGTCGTGACGGCAGACGGGCGCACGGTGGTGGCCAGCGAGCGAGAGAACGAGGACCTGTTCTGGGCGCTGCGGGGCGGCGGCGGGAACTACGGCGCCGTCACGTCGTTCGAATACAGGATGCACCCGGTGAAGGACATCGTCGCCGGAATCTTCTTCTACCCGCTCGAGCACACGCGCACGGTGCTCCAGTTCTTCCGCGAGTACATCGCGACCGCGCCGGAGCAGATGGGCGCCTTCCCGGCGTTCCAGATCGCGCCGCCGCTGCCGTTCATCCCGGAGAAGGAGCACGGCAAGCCGTTCATCGCCATCGTCGCGTGCTGGGCCGGGCCGGCCGAGCAGGGCGAGCAGGCGATGGAGCCGATGCGCAAGGTGGCGCCGCGCGTCGCCGAAATGGTGGCCCCGATGCCGTATCCGGCGCTTAACAGCATGTTCGACCCGCTGCTGCCGCCGGGCCTGCAGCACTACTGGAAGGCCTCGTTCGCGACGGAGCTAACCGACGGCGCGATCGCCGCCCACATGGAGCACGGTCCGCTGGTGCCCGTCGTGAACTCGACGGTCCACCTCTACCCGATCAACGGCGCGGCCCAGCGCGTCGCGCCGGACGCGACCGCCTTCGCCTACCGCGACGCGAAGTTCGCGACGGTGATCGCCGGCATGTGGCCGGAGCCGGCGGATAACGAGAAGAACGTGAAGTGGGTGAAGGACTACTACAAGGCGCTCGAGCCGCACTCGTCGAAGGGCGGATACATCAATTTCATGGCGGACGACGACCAGGGCCGCATCAAGGAGAATTACCGCGGCAACTACGACCGCCTCGTCGCCGCCAAGCGTCACTACGACCCGGGCAATCTGTTCCACATGAACCAGAACATCAAGCCGTAGCGCCTGGCGTCGATGCTCGGCACATGAGACAGAGGCGGCCATGCGCCGCCTCTGTTCTCTGCTGTCTGTTCTCTGTTCTGCGCCGCGCGGCGCGGCGCTTACACCAGCCCGCGCTTCACCATCTCCTCGGCGATCTGGATGGCGTTGAGGGCGGCGCCCTTGCGGATGTTGTCCGACGAGATCCACATCGCGATGCCGTTCGGGTTCGATGAGTCCTCGCGGATGCGGCCGACGTACACCGGGTCCTTGCCGGCCGCGAACCGCGGCGTCGGATAGAGGTTGATCTCCGGACCGTCCTGCACGACGACGCCCGGCGCCTCGTGCAAGATCTCGCGCACCGTATCGGCGGCCATCGGCCGCTCGAACTCGGCGTGCACGGCCAGGCTGTGGCTGAGGAACACCGGCACGCGCACGCACGTCGCCGAGAGCGGCAGCCCCGGCTCGTGCATGATCTTCCGCGTCTCCGCCATCATCTTCCACTCCTCCTTCGTGTAGCCGCTGTCCATGAAGGAGTCGATGTGCGGCAGGAGGTTGAAGGCGATCTCGTGCGGGTAGATGTGCGGCACGCTCTCGTGGCCCGCCGCCCAGTTGCGCGTCTGCGCGTCCAGCTCGCCGACGGCGGCGGTGCCGGTGCCCGACACGGACTGGTACGTGTCGGCGATCACCCGCACGACCCTGTTGAGTTTGTGCAGCGGCCAGAGGCACATGACGAGCGGCGTCGTCGAGCAGTTCGGGATGGCGACGATGCCCTTGTGGCCGTCGACGTCGTCCGCGTTGACCTCGGGCACGACGAGCGGCACGTCGGGCTCCTGGCGCCAGACGCTCGAGTCGTCGATGACGACGGCGCCGGCGTCGCGGGCGATCGGCGCGTACTCGCGCGAGGCGGCGCCCGAGGCCGAGATGAACACGAAGTCCGCGCCCTTGAAGGAGTGCGGCGTCGTCACCTCGACGACGATCTCGCCCTCACCGAAGGGGATGCGCTTGCCGGCCGAGCGTTCCGTCGCGAGGAGCTTGAGCGCCTTGATCGGAAAGCGGCGCTCGGCGGCGATCTTGAGGAACTCGATCCCCACGACCCCCGTGGCGCCGACGACGGCGACGTTGAACTGTTTGCCCTGCTGCGGTGACATCACTCGACTCCCGAAATGAGGCGGAGAACGTTGCGGTCATGATACGAGACATAGTGGCGACCCGGTAGAGGCGGGAGGCGACGTCGGGCAGGTGCCGAACCGTCCGCTTCGCGTTAATCCGCGTGGACCGTTTCCATGACGCGTTTGAACCGTGCCTGCTGCCTCCGGGCGTTACGCCTCATGACGATGGACATGAGCCGCGCGAACAGGCGGCCGCCCGGGCCGGTCGGCGTCATCTCCATGGACCAGGTGTAGCGAGTGCCGTCCGGATGCGGCTCGAACAGGTGAGTGGCCGTGCCCCGCACCGGCCTCGCCGGCCGCACGGATTCCATCACCATGCGCCGGCCCTCATCCCACTCGCGCGTCACGCTGACCATCGTCACCGGGACGCCGTACATCCGGACGCGGATGGTGTTCCGGGTCCCGGCGCGCATAGGGAGGGAGTCAGGAACATACGACAGGACTGCCGGATCGATCACCGGCGCCGTGGAGGGATCGGCGAGGTAGGCGAACGCAACGGCCGACGGCGCGCTGATGATGATCGACACGCTGAAGCACACCAGGCGAGTGTGCTCCGCGGCGCGACGAATTGCAAGCGCCGGCGCGGCCTCAGCCGGTGCTCACGCCTATTGCCTTGCCGATCGCGAATGTGATCGCCGCTGCGCCGCTGCCGATCGCCAGCTGCCGGAACCCCGCGAAGAGGAAGTTGCGGCCCGTGAACAGCGACACGGACGCGCCGACGGCGAACATGCCCGCTCCGCCCAGGATCACCGAGGCGACGAAGAACGGCGTCGTCGAGCCGAAGAACCACGGGATGACCGGGAGGATGGCGCCCGCCGCAAACGCGGCGAACGATGAGAAGGCGACGCCCCACGGGTTGCCGAGCCCCTCCGGGTTGAGTCCCAGCTCTTCGCGCGCCAGCGTCTCGAGCGCGACGCCGCTATCGGCGATGATGCGCGCCGAGAGCGCCTCTGCCTCCGCCGCCGGCAGGCCTTTCGCGCGGTAGATGAGCGCCAGCTCCTGCCGCTCCTGCTCGGGATCGGACTCCAGCTCTTCCTTCTCGAGCGCGATCTGCCGCTCGAACAGCTCCCGCTGCGACGTCACCGAGACGAACTCGCCGGCGCCCATCGAGAACGCGCCGGCGAGCAGACCGGCGACGCCGGCGAGGATGATGAAGCGGCCGTCCGGGTTGGCGCCGGCGACGCCGATCACCAGGCTGAGGTTCGACAACAGGCCGTCGCTGATGCCGAAGATCGCCGCACGCAGCTGGCCGCCGGTGTCGACGCGGTGCCAGCGCTCGCCGCGGGCGATACCGGCGACGTCGGTGCCGCCGCCGGCGGGCGCGTAGAGCGTCGAGAGCGTGCGGGAGTGGGAGCGCTCGTCGCGGGCCATCGCGGGTCCCGCCTCGGCCTGCGCCATGTAGCTGTCGAATCCGGTCGACTCCATGGCGCTGATCATCGGCAGCACGGCGCGCGGGCCGAGGCGGTCGGCGAGGAAGCACATGATGCGCACCCGCAGCGACGCGCGCGCGTGCTCCGGCACGCGCTCGCCGGCGTCGCGCAGGCGGTTCGCCCAGTTCGCCAGGTGGCGCTTCTCGGTCTCGGCCAGCTCGAGGAAGATCTGGGCGCGCTCCGGGTCCTTCTCGGCCCGGGCGAGGCGCTGATAGATCTCGACGCCGTCGATCTCGCCCTGGTAGTTGCGGCGGAAGCGCTGGATGTCGGCGGCGGTCGGGGCGGGTCTGGTCTGGGTGTCCATCGCCTGCATCATAGCCGCTGGCGCGGGGGATCTGGAGGCCGCCATCGCCTGTTCGGCCCGGCCATCCGGCGCGCCCATTTCCCACCGGTCAGCGCGCGCCGATACACTCGAAGCGAACGAGCCCATCACCGACTTCTCCGGAGTACGACCATGCTTGCGACGCTGCTGAACATCAACCCGGACCGCATCGCCGTCGCCGAGCTGTTCGGCGCCATCGGCTCGCCCGCGAAGACGAGCGAATACGTCCGGATGCTGCGGGCGATCGAGGAGAACAAGCGCATCCGCGCCCTCGTCATCGACATCGACTCGCCGGGCGGCGGCGCCGGGGCGTCGGAGTACATCTACCGCTCGATCGCCAGGGTGGCGAAGCAGAAGCCGGTCATCGGCTTCATCAGCGGCACCGGAGCGTCCGGCGCGTACATGGCGGCGTGCGGCGCGACGAAGGTGGTCGCGGTGCCGATGGCGGTCGTCGGCTCGATCGGCGTCATCTCGATGCGGCCGATGCTGTACGAGCTGCTGGAGAAGATCGGCGTGCGCATGGAGGTGACGAAGGCGGGCCGGCTGAAGGACATGTTCTCGAACTTCCGCGAGCCGACGCCCGAGGAGAGGGAGAAGGAGCAGGCGCTGCTCGACAGCTTCTACGATCGATTCGTGCAGCTCGTCGCCGAGGCGCGGCGGATACCGCCCGAGCGGGCGCGCGAGCTGGCGACGGGCGAGATCTATACCGCCGAGCAGGCGAAGGCGAGCGGCCTCATCGACGAGCTGGGCGACCTCGATACCGCGATCGACCTGGCGCAGTCGCTGGCCGGGCTGGCCGAGCGCAAGGTGACGTACGTGAAGCCGCGGCGCGGCCTCCGCGACCGGCTGCTCGCGAATACCGCCACGGGGCTGATGGAAACGCTGGCGTACGCCGTCGAGGGCCGGCTGCGGGAGCGCCACATCGAGTACCGGTAGGCTGCCGGGACCTCCGGGGGGCGACGGAACCGGGCACGCAGGTCACGGTCGGCTGCGGGAGCCTTCGCCCAGCGGGCGGGCCGGTGGCGCTTCGCGACGGCGCCGGGCGCCGGCCGGCGGAGATG
>CAYJMJ010000097.1:0-10274 GCA_964371095.1 uncultured Dehalococcoidia bacterium
TCTACCTCAAGCGCGAGGACCTGGCGCACACCGGCGCGCACAAGATCAACAACGCCATCGCCCAGGGCCTCCTCGCGCGGCGCATGGGCAAGCGCAAGGTGTTCGCCGAGACCGGCGCCGGCCAGCACGGCGTCGCCACGGCGACGGTGTGCGCGATGCTGGGCATGGAGTGCACGATCTTCATGGGCGCCGAGGACGTCCGCCGGCAGTCGCTCAACGTCTTCCGCATGAAGCTGCTCGGCGCGCGCGTCGAGGTCGTCGAGAGCGGCTCCCGCACGCTGAAGGACGCGATGAACGAGGCGATCCGCGGCTGGGTCACGCACGTCCGCGACACGTACTACCTCATCGGCAGCGTCGCCGGGCCGCACCCGTACCCGCTGATGGTGCGGGAGTTCCAGTCGGTGATCGGCCGAGAGGCACGAGTGCAGATCCTCGAAGCGGAGGGACGGCTGCCGGACTACGCGGTGGCCTGCGTGGGCGGCGGCAGCAACGCCATGGGGCTGTTTCACCCGTTCGTGAACGACGCGAGCGTGAAGTTCATCGGCGTCGAGGCGGCGGGCGAGGGCATCGACACGGAACGCCACGCGGCGACGCTGACGAAGGGACGCCCCGGCATCCTGCACGGGGCGAAGTCGTACCTGCTGCAGGACGAGTGGGGCCAGGTGCAAGAGGCGCACAGCATCTCGGCGGGCCTCGACTACCCCGGCGTGGGGCCCGAGCACAGCTTCTACAAGGACACCGGCCGCGCGGAATACGTCGCTGTCACGGACACGGAGGCGCTCGAGGGCTTCCGGCTGCTGAGCGAGACCGAGGGCATCATCCCGGCGCTCGAGCCGTCGCACGCGATCGCCTACATCGCGAAGTTCGCGCCGATATTGCCGAAGGAGACGGTGGTGCTGGTCGGCCTCTCCGGCCGCGGCGACAAGGACATCAACACCGTGATCAGCGCACTGGGTATCGACGCCGGGCGGTGACGCCGGGGGCACGGAGAACCGCAGATTGCGCAGATTACGCAGATGTCGTGACGCGGCCGTTTGACTGGGCGCCGCGTAATTCGTTTTGTGAGTAAACGGTGCGCCGGCGAAGCTGAGGGTGCACGGCGTGAAGCTGGCGGGTGGGCGGCGTCTGATTGGACTTGATTGCACTTGATTGGGCCGGGTGAACCCAATCAAACGGCGAGTGAGCACCAAGAACCTAGAGCCAATGGGGCGAACCGGGGCGTGGCAGTGGGTCGCGGGCGGACGCATATGGCGAGGGTAGTGGGTGGCCGGGGCGAACGCCTAGCCGCGGTGGCACCGGGGTGGGAGGCGGTTGGACGGACGCGGTTGAGATGCCGGGTGTTCGGCTGCAGCGCAAACGGCGTCTGCTCTCAGCCGACCTGCGCCGCGAAAGGCTTGCCGCAGTTGACGCAGAACTTCTGGCCATCGCTTGCCTGCGCGCCGCACTCGATGCAGAACCGCGCGCCGGCGACCGGCTGGGCGGACGTGCCGTTCGTGCCGGCGGCCGACGACAGCGCAGGCGCCGGCGGGCCGTCGTCCTCGCGCGTGGCCTTGCGGAAGTCGCGGATGCCCTTGCCCAGCGAGGCGCCGAGGTCCGCCGCCTTGCCGGGGCCGAACAGCAGCAGCACGATGACGGCTACGATGATGAGTTCGGGTGCGCCGATGTCCGGCATGGCGTTCCTCTCCCTCGGGTGTGCTTACTCATCATAACTCCGGCGCCCGCGCCCAACACAGCGCGATGGCTCGCATTGGCGATTTGTTGGAAGAGTCATACCCCGTCGGCGGCAGCGCGCCGTGCTACGATCCCGGTGCATGCCCCAATCATCGTCACCGATCGGCATCTTCGACTCGGGCGCCGGCGGCCTCGCCGTCCTCGCCGAGGTGCACCGCCTGCTGCCGGGGGAGGACGCCGTTTACTACGCCGACGGCGCGTACTTCCCGTACGGGCCGAGGCCGGCCGCGGAGATCCGCGAGCGCGCCGACGCCGTGACGCGCGAGCTGCTGGCCCTCGACGCGAAGCTCATCGTCGTCGCCTGCAACACGGCGACGAGCGCCGCCATCGAGCACCTGCGCGCGACGTTCGACGTGCCGTTCGTCGGCACGGAGCCGGCGCTGAAACCGGCCGCGGAGGCGACGCTCTCGGGCCGGGTCGCCCTGCTGGTCACGCCCACCACCGCCCGCGGCGAGAAGCTGGCCGCGCTCATCGACCGCTACGGCGTCGAGGTCACCGTCGAGACGATCGAGGCGCCCGGCCTGGCGGAGCGCGTCGAGGCGGGCGCCATCGACGACGAGGAGACGCGCGCGCTGCTCCGGCGCTTCCTGGCCCGGCTCGACGCCAGCGGCGCCGACGTGCTGGCGCTCGGCTGCACGCACTACGCGTTCCTGCGCCCGGTGATTGAGCGCGAACTCGGCGAGGGCGTGCTCGTCATCGAGCCGTCCGAGGCGGTTGCCCGGCAGGTCGTGCGCGTGCTCGAAGAGCGCGGCCTGCGGAACCCGCGCGCCGGGGGGGGCTCAGTGCGGTACCTTACGAGCGGGGACGGCGCGGCCTTCGCCGCGATCCGCCATCGGCTGCGCGCTGCGGGCGCGTCGATACCGGAGGGCGCGGCGGTCCCGTGAACGAGTTCGAGGCGGAAAGGGTCGAAGGCACCACATCGGCGCGTTGACGTTCAGGGAGAAGCTGGAGGGGGCCTGGCAGGCCAGCGGCAGCCTGCTCTGCATCGGGCTGGACCCCGATCCGGCGCTGATGGCGATCGACGACGTCGCCGCGTTCAACGTCGCGATCGTCGAGGCGACGAGCGACCTCGTGTGCGCCTACAAGCCGAACGTCGCGTTCTACGAGGCGCTGGGCCCGGAGCGGGGCTACGCGGCGCTGCGCCGGACGCTGGCGGCGATTCCACCCCACGTCATCACGCTCGCCGACGCCAAGCGCGGCGACGTCGAGCACACGGCGCGGGCGTACGCGCGCGCGTTCTACGACAACCTCGGCTTCGACGCTGTGACCGTCAACGCCTACCTTGGCCGCGACTCCGTCGAGCCGTGGATCGAGCGGCCGGACAAGGCCGCGTTCATCGTCTGTCGCACGTCGAACCCGGGCGCGCCCGACTTCCAGGACCTGCAGGTGCAGAGCGGCGCAACGGCCGAGCCGCTGTACGAGACGGTCGCGGCGCGCGCCACGTCGTGGGACCGCCACGGCAACGTCGGCCTGGTCGTCGGCGCGACGTACCCGGCGGAAATGCGGCGCCTCCGCCGCCTCTGCCCGGATACGCCGATCCTGGTGCCGGGCATCGGCGCGCAGCAGGGGTCGCTCGCGGACGCGTTGCGCGCCGGCATCGACGCGCGCGGCCGCGGGCTGCTGATCAGCGCGTCGCGCGGGGTGACGTATGCGTCGAAGGGCGCGGACTTCGCGCAGGCGGCGCGCGCCGCGGCCATCCGCCTGCGCGACGAGATCAACCGGGAGCGCGAGGCCGTCGAAGCGACCGAGCGAGGTTAGCGCCGTGGGCGAGATCGTCGAGTTCCGCATGGCCGACGTGGTCAGGCTGCGCAAGCCGCACCCGTGCGGCGGGCTGGAGTGGGAGGTCGTGCGCCTCGGCGCCGACATCGGGCTGAAGTGCGGCACGTGCCGGCATCGCGTGCTGCTCGACCGCCGCACGCTGGAGAAACGGATGAAGGCGTTCGTCAGCCGCGGCCCGGAGCCGAATCCGGAGCAGGTGCGCATCGCCCTGGAGCGAGACTGATGGCGCAGACGCGGACGGCGATGCTCCGGCTGTCGGCCCTCGTCGGCGAGCGCACGCTGTTCGAGAACGACGCCTTCCGGCGCTGGTGGCTCGCCAGGCTGCTGTCGCACATCCCGGTCAACGCCATGGTCTACACGATGCTGATCATGGTGGTCCAGGCGACCGGCCGGAGCTTCTTCAGCAGCCTCTTCGTCGTGGCGTACATCGCGCCGACCGCGCTGCTCGGGACGGTGTCGGGCGTGCTCGTCGATCGGCTGCCGAAGGGGCTCGTGCTGGCGGGCGCGAACGCGGCGCGCGCCGCGCTGTGCGTGCTGCTCGCCGTCTCGGGCGGGAACGTCGTGACGATTTACTTCATCGCCGTGCTCTTCGCGGTGGGATCGCAGTTCGCGGGTCCGGCCGAGGGCTCGTCTCTGCCGGCGATCGTCGAGCCAGACGAGTTCACGTCGGCGAACTCGCTGAACAACCTCGGCGCGCTCATCTCGCAGGTCGCCGGCCTGATGATCCTGCCGGCGGTGTTTCTGAAGACGATCGGCCCCGAGCCGCTGGCGCTCGTCTGCGCGGTGATGTTCGGCGCGTCCGCGTTCAACTTCCTGCTGATCGAGGGGCTTGGCGGCGCTGTGGGCGAGCTTCCGGTGAGCATACGCGCCTCACGCGAGCGCTTCGCCGAAGCGTGGCACCGCCTGGCGATGGATTCCGTCTCGTACGTCAGCCTCGTGCTCGTCGTGGTGGCGAACACGGTCGGGCTCGTCGTCGTCACGCTGCTGCCGCGGTTCAGCGCGAAGGTCCTTGGTGTGAATACGGAGAACGTGATCTTCGTCGTGGCGCCGGCGGCGCTCGGCATCTGGCTGGCGCTGCGCTTCGTGGGCCGTGTTTCGAGCGGGCTGTCGCCGTGGCTGAGCATGGGCGCCTCGTTCGCCGCGTTGATGGCGGGGGTGGCGCTCCTCGCCTTCGTCGCACCTCTCGGCGATGCGCTCGACGCGGCGAATCCGGCCGGGATCTTCGACCCGGGGCCCTTCGGCGAGGGTACGGCGCGTATTATCATCACGTCTATGCTCGGCACGGGGCTGGCGTTCGCCTTCACGTTCGTGAACATCGTCGGGAGGACCATCGTCAACGAGCGCATGCCCAGGGAGATGCAGGGACGCGTGTTCGCGGGACAGACCGTGCTGACGAACCTCGCCTCGATCCCGCCGATTCTCCTCACCGGCATCCTGGCCGACGTCATGGGCATGGCGCCGGTGTTTCTGCTCGTGGCCGTCGCGGGAGCGACGCTCGCCGCGTACTACACTGCCCGCAATCTCGCGATGCCGGTCAGGACGGCGTACTAGATGGCCGTCGGTGTGCGCCCGCAGCTACACTCCCGTCCGACGCCCATCCGGCCGCGGCCGGTCCTCACGAACCGCAACTTTCTGCTGCTCTGGCTGGCGCAGCTCATCTCGCAGTCGGCGCAGAACGCCATCCTGTTCACGCTGCTGGTGATCGTCACGAAGCTCACGCGCGGATCGACGTACACGTCGATCCTCGTACTGTCGTTCGTCGTGCCGTCGGTGGTGTTCGGCGTGTTCTCCGGCGTGCTCGTCGATCTCTGGAGCAAGCGGCTACTGCTGATCTACACGAACCTGGCGCGGCTGCTGCTCGCGGTCGCGTTCCTGTTCTCCCGCGACCACGTCGGCCTGCTGATCCTGATCAGCATCTTCTTCGCCACCGCGAGCCAGCTATTCGGTACGACCGATGCCGTCACCGTGCCATCGGTCGTGCCGAAGGACCAGTTGATGGCGGCGAACAGCATGTTCAGCATGGCGGTCACGGGATCCCAGCTCATCGGCATGATCTTCCTTGCGCCGATCCTGCTGCCGACGCTCGGCGAGGCGTGGCTGTTCTTCATCGCCGCCGCCATGTTCGCCGTATCGGTCGGCTGCGCCTTCTTCATGGCGCCCATCCACCACGAAGATGCCGCGCCCGACCGGCAGTGGCCGACGTTCCGCGTCTTCCGCGAGGCCGCGGGCGATTACGCGCGCACGCTTCGGACGCTTGCGGCGGACCGCGTCTCGGCGCTGGCGCTGATCCACTACGCGACCGGCAGCTCGATGGTGCTGCTGTTCGCCGTGCTCGTGCCGCGTTACATGCAGGCGATCCTCAAGGTCTCCCCGGACAAGGCGGTGACGATCTTCGCGCCGGTCGGCGTCGGCGCGATCGTCGGGTTACGGGCGCTGCCGCTGATCGCGGCGCGGCTCGGCAAGAACCGGACGGTGATCGCGGGGATGTGCGGCCTGGCGCTCTGCGTGATCGCGCTGGGGCTGATCGAGCCGATCGCCGTCCTGATGAAACGGACCGAGAACCTCGATCCGTTCTCGCAGGAGCGCGCGGGCGGACTCTCCATCCTCGTGCTGCTGACGATGGCGTTCGCGGGGCCGCTCGGATTCTTCTACGCGCTGGTGAACGCACCGGCGCAGACCGTCCTGCACGAGCGCGCGCCGGCGGACATGCGCGGCCGCGTCTTCGCCGCGCAGGTGGTACTGGCGAACGCGGTCGGGATTCTCCCACTCATCGTCGCCGGTTCCGTGGCCGATGTTTTCGGTGTGAGCCCGGTGCTCTTCGCCATTGCGTTCGTGATGGCCGCGATCGCGGGTTTCAGCATCTATTTCGAGGCCATGTGGTCGTCGGCAACGGGGCCGCCGCCACACATGGGGAGCACGCCGCCGTAGCTTCGGGCGCATGCGTCGTTCGTTGACACCACGAGCGACCCGTGGCTAGACTGAATCTGGTTTCGGATGGAGGGTGGCGGCTTGATTGAGATGACGATCGAAAGCATCAGGGTGAGCCTGATGAACTACCAGCGGGTGGTCATCCTCAAGGAAAAGTCGTCCGATCGCTACCTGCCCATCTGGATCGGCCCCGCCGAGGCGGACGCTATCGCGGTCCAGCTCCAGGAAGTCTCGGTCCCGAGGCCACTGACGCACGATCTGCTGCGCTCCGTCATCGATACGCTCGGCGCCGTGGTCAACCACGTGCTCGTGAACGACCTGTCGAACGACACCTTTTACGCCCGGATCATCCTCGACGTGAACGGCGGCTCGATGGAGATCGACTCCCGCCCGAGCGACGCCATCGCCCTCGCGGTGCGCGCGAAGGTGCCGATCTACGCCGACGAGCAGGTGCTCGACAAGGCGGGCGTGCTCCTGGACAAGGAGGGCGAGCCGGTCGAGGGAGGGGAGCGCGCGAAGGTCGGGCCGGAGGAGCTGGAGAAGATGTCCGCGTTCAAGGACTTCATCGAAAGCCTGGACCTGGACGACTTCGACAAGCGGAAGAGCTGAGCCGACGGCCAATGCAGCAGTTGCTGAAGGGGCGCCCTCGGGGCGCTCGTTTTGCGTCTGTCCCGGGGGCACGTGCTACTTCGAAGGCGTCCCGGCACCGGCGCCCGTCCTCCGAGGCCCGCAAGCGTCCTCGACCCGCGCCGGTTGCTTGTTCCTTGCCAAACGAGCGCCCATACTTCAGCGGTCCTGTGTAAGTCGCCGTTCGTGCAATACGCCGCGTTGATCGCGCGAAGGGCTCGTGATAGGATTCGCAAAGTCCGAGACGGCTCGGGAGGCGGTCCGGTGCAACGCCTGACCCCGGCAATCCAGCTTCTTGGGCTCGGATCGTACGTCGCGGTCTGTATCGCCGGTGGCACGATCGGTGGATACTACCTGGACGTGACGTTCGGCACGGGAAGAATCCTGACGCTCGCCGGATTGGCGCTTGGACTCGTGGCCGCCTTCTATGGCGGCTATCGCATGCTCATGGATACGATCGCCGACATCAACCGCTGGCAAGAGCGCGAGGCGAGAAGGAACAAGAACACCCGTTGAAGAGCCCGAAAACCCTCGCGATCGTCGTCGGCGCGCTGGTGCTGCTGGTGGTCGGCTTCGTCTTCTTTCGCAGCCCCAAGCCGATCATCGAGATCAAGGCCGAAACGATCGCGGAGTTCGGCCCGTTCCCGCTGGTCAACACGTACGTCACGTCGCTCACCGTGGTCATCGTCCTGTCGCTCCTGGCGTTCCTGGCGACGCGGAACATCAGGCTGATCCCGCAGGGCCTCCAGAACGTCGTCGAGGCGGTGATGGAGGCGTTCTACAACATCTGTATCAACACCGCGGGCGAGAAGAACGGCCGGCGTTTCTTCCCCGTCATCATGACGATCTTCACGTTCATCTGGATCGCCAACTGGATGGCGCTGCTGCCGTTCTTCAACGTCATCGGCACCGTCGAGAAGGTGAACGCCGAGGAGTTCAAGAACCAGGCGGTCGTGTTCAGCAAGACCGCCGGCATCAGCTTCATCAACGCGAACCAGAAGTCGCTCGAGTTCGACAAAGAGAAGATCAAGAACACCTGCGCCCCGTTCGACACGGCAAAGCCGGGCGAAGACGCCGCCGCCATCGCCGAGCGGCACGAGAGCTGCATCAGCGGCCAGCGCGGCCTGGCGATCGCCGACAAGCTCGACAAGAAGGAAGGCACCGACAGCGGTGTCGCGGCCTGCCACGGCGCGCCCGGCGAGGGTGAGTACGACGAGTGCCTCGTCCATGCGTCTGACAGGGCGATCGAGGAGGTCCAGGCGAGCGGCAAGCAGCTCGGCGTGCTCGTGCCGTACTTCCGCAGCATGAATACGGACATCAACTCGCCGCTCTCGATCGCCATCATGTCGATGATCTTCGTCGAGTTCTGGGGAATCACGACGCTCGGCATCCTCAAGTACGCGGCGAAGTTCTTCAACATCAGCAGCCCGATCGCGTTCTTCGTGGGCATCCTGGAATTCGTCGCCGAGCTGGCGCGGATCATCAGCTTCACGTTCCGGCTCTTCGGCAACATGCTCGCGGGCGAGATCCTGCTGCTGGTGATGACGTTCCTGGTGCCGTTCCTGGTCGCGCTGCCGTTCTACGGCCTCGAGACGTTCGTCGGCATCATCCAGGCGTTCGTGTTCGCGATGCTGACGCTGGTGTTCGGCGTGCTCGCCGTCAGCGCGCACGAGGGACACGAGGAACACGACGATGCGCCGCACGGCGAACACGCGGCCGCGGCCGCGCACTGACAGGGAGTTCCCCCCGCCGCAGCGGGGGCCTAACGAAACAGGCAAACGCCCGTGAGGTTGCGGGCCCACAAGGAGGAGTCAGACATTGGACATCGCGGCGATTCTCCCACTGCTCGCATTCTCGGACGTCGGCCTGAAGTACATCGGCGCCGGTATTGCCATCGGCCTCGGGGGCTTCGCGCCCGCGCTCGCCATCGGCATGCTGACCGGTAAGGCCATGGAGGCGCTGGGCCGCAACCCGGAGGCGCAGCCGGTCATCCAGACCAACATGATCCTGGGCATCGCCTTCGCCGAAGCGATCGCGATTTACGCCCTGGTCGTCGCGGTGATGATCGGCTTCGTGTTCTAGGGGGCCAAGAACCTAGAACCAAGAACCAAGAACCTAGAACCAAGGGGCTCCGTCGGGAGACGAACGATGATCATTCTTGGAATCGCCGACCTCGGCATCAACCTGCCGGTGCTCGTCGCGCAGCTGGTGAACTTCACCGTGCTGCTCATCGTGCTGCGGCTCGTCGCCTGGGGGCCGCTGACGAAGATGCTCGACGAGCGGCGCGAGCGCATCCGCGAGAGTCTGAACGCGGCCGACGCGGCGAAGGCGCAGGTGGCGGAGTCGGAGCGGCAGGTGCAGGAGCAGGTCGAGGCAGGCCGCCGCGACGCGCAGAACCTCATCGCGCAGTCGCAGGAGATCGCCAACCGCATCCAGGCCGACGCCCGCGCCCAGGCGCAGGCCGACGCCGACGCGCTGCTCGCCCGCGCCCGCAGCGAGATCCAGCTCGAGCGCGACAGTGTGATCGCCGACCTGCGGCGCGAGTTCGCCGGCCTGACGATCTCGGCCGCCGAGAAGGTCATCAAGTCCTCGCTCGACCGCGCGCAGCACCGCAAGCTGATCGATGATGCGCTCGCCGAGTCGGGCTTTCGGGAGAAGAACTAGGTGGCGTCAAGCAGCATCTCCGCTCGCCGCTACGCGGAAGCCGTCTTCGGCCTGGCGGTCGAGGGCGACGCGTTCGCGGCGTGGAGCGACGATCTCCGCACGATCGCGGACTTCGTCGAGCGGGCGGACGTCGCCGGCGTGCTGGCCGGCACGCGCGTGCCGCGCCCGGAGAAGCTGCGCCTGGTCGAGGCCGGCCTCGAAGGAGCGGTGAGCGCGCTGGCGATGAACCTGGTACGGCTGCTGAACGAGCGCGGCAAGCTCGGCCTGGCGCGCGGCATCCAGGGCGCCTTCCAGGAGATGACGGACGAGCGGCTGAACATCGCCCACGCGACGGTCACGACGGCGGTGCCGCTCGCGAACGACGAGCGGGAGGCGGTGGCGGCGCGGCTGTCGTCGCTGACGGGCAAGCAGGTGGACGTCACGCCGCTCGTGGATGAGGCGATCATCGGCGGCGTCATCGCCCGCATCGGCGACCAGCTCATCGATGGCAGCACGAGGACGCGGCTGCTGGCGCTCAAGCGCCGGCTCGAAGGCGCGGCGAGGTA
>CAYJMJ010000098.1:0-10185 GCA_964371095.1 uncultured Dehalococcoidia bacterium
GGCGATCAGCACGACGCACGTCAGGCTGAACCAGCCGATGATCGGCATCGTCAGCTCGAACGTCGCCCACTGGGCGATGCCGCTGATCGGCAGGGTGAGCAGCTGCGCGAGGCCGCCGCTCAGCATGAAGATGCTCATCACGCGGCCTTGCACCTCGTTCGGGATCAGGCGCTGCGTCAGCGACGTCGCGGAGACGCCGGTGATCGTGAGCGTCGCGCCGAGGCCGAGATTGAGCACGGCCGACACGGGGATGAGCCGCGAGTAGCCGAACCCGATCACGAAGCAGTCGAAGGCCGCCGCCGCGCCGAGGAACATCCAGCCCTTGCGGCGGAAGTGGCCGACGTTCGTCATCGCGATCGAGCCGACCATCGCGCCGATGCCCCACGTCGTCGCCAGCAGGCCGACGCCGGTCGCCGACAGCCCGAGCACGCGGCTCGTCCAGACGGGCCCCAGGTTCGTGACCACGGGCGCCGCCATGCCCGTCACGCAGAACGACGTCAGCATCAGCCAGAGCAACGCAGGGTGCCGTCGCGCGTATCCGAGGCCGAACTGGATGTCGCCCACGATCGAGCGGCCGGCGCGCGGCGCCCGCGACGTGCCGCGGTACGTCATCGGGATCAGCGCGATGATGATCGCCGCGTAGGTGCCGAGCGTGACGGCATACGTCCAGCCGTAGCCGATGAGGTCGATGAGCACGCCCGTCAGCGGCAGGCCGATTGGGAACGCGAGCTGCATCGCCACAGCGTCGAGCGCGATCGCGTTCGGCAGGTCTTCCCGGCCGACCAGCTCCGGCACCATCGCGAGGCGCGTCGGCGCGTCGATCGCGCCGAGACCTGAGGCAACGAAGACGAGGCCGATGAACAGCGACAGCGTCAGGCCGGCGCCGCCGGGCGTCGTGAGCAGCACGATGGTAACGAGCGCGCTCACGCAGAATCCGAGGCTCTGCGAGACCATCAGCAGGCGGCGGCGGTCGTATCGGTCGGCGAGCGCGCCGCCGAAGAGCGCGAACGCGAGCATCGCGGCGCCGCGCGTCGCGCCGAGGAGGCCGGCGAGGACGAGGCGATTCTCGCCGGCACGGTCGGAGAGGAAGAGCACCTGCGTGACGAACTGCATCGGCATGAGCGCGCTGCCCATGAACATGCCGAACCACAGCAGCGTGTAGTCACGATGCCGGAACGAACGAAACGGAGATGGCCGCTTGAAGGGCGGCGTCCTGTCTACAGCCGGGATTCCCATTCGACCGAGCATGCCAGTCCCGGCGCGTTGCGGGCACCGCCACATGGCCCTTTCCACGGGCCGCGACCGGCTCAGGCGGCCTTGAGGCGGCCCTCGGCGGCACCCTCGGTCATGAGGCGGCGCACCTTGTCGAGGCAGCGGCGCCACGCAAGCTCAAGTGCCCCGGTCCAGCGCTGGCCGGCGATCTCGGCCATCGCCCCGAGCGCGGCCGAGGCGAATGCGTCGAAGTGCTCGAGCGGTGCGCCATACAGCGCGTCGCGCTCGCCGAGGCCGCCGGCGTACGCGGCGAGCATCTCCGGCGAGCGCACATGCCCGACGATGGTGCTGAGCGCGGCGCTCAGCGCGCGCTGCTGGCCGTGCATGTCGGTCGCGAAGGCCGCGCGAAGCTCCGGTGACGCCTCGAATAGCCGCGCGTACGTGCGCAGGGCCAGCCGGTCGGCCGGACGCGCGAGGAACGCGTACGACGTTTCGAGCAGCTCCACGTCGAGCGGCGCGTCGCCGGCACCGAGTCCGGCCTCACCGTCCGATGGCGCACCGCCGGCCGGCGCGGCTTCATCGAGCGGCTCGCCGCGGCCGGCCGGGCGGGCGGCGGGTGGCGGTGCGACATTCAGCCGCTCGTCGATGACGCGGGTGTGATCGATCTCGAGCACCAGCTCGCCTTCGAAGCGCGCCACGGCGCGCAGGAACGCGCTGTCGCCGTGGCTCTGCCGCATCGACTGGAAGTCCGTGGCCGCCAGCGTCGTCACCTCCGACACCGCGTCGACGACGAGACCGAGCTTCTCGTCGTGGTAGTTGACCAGAACGATGCGCGTGTCGTGCGTGAGGGGCGCCCGCGGCTAGCCGAGGCAGGCGCGCAGGCAGACGACCGCGATCACCGCGCCGCGAACGTCGATGACACCGAGCAGGTTGACGGCGGATTTCGGAACGGGCGTGATCGCCGGCACGGGAATGATCTCGTGCACCTGGCCGATGTCGATGCCACAGAGCGTGCCGCCCACGCGCGTCACCACGAGCTGGCGGTTCCCCTGCTGCTGTTCCACGCGATCGCCTCCCGCCTGCCGGCGCACCGCGCTGCGCCGCGGCTCGCCGTTGGCCGCGTCGGTATCGTCGCGCGACCGTTCGCGGACTATCGGGCGAACACCGATGATGCACGTCGAGCCGCCGGGGGCGCCGACATTGGAGCGCACGGACCAGCGCGTTCGGGAACTCCCGCATGCAACCGTCGCCGGGGCCGCCGCTATTAGATCGGTAGCGGCCGCGGCTCGCGGACCACGCACGAAAGGAATGCGAGATGGCGCGATCGAAGAGCAAGGCAGGCCCCGCGGCCGAAGCCGCCGCGGTGGCCGATGCGCTGAACGCGGAATCCCGGATCGGCAACCCGAACCCCGCCGGAGACGCCGGCGGCGGCGGCTTGGGCGCGGGCAACAGCGCGCACATCGTGATCTTCCGGTCCGGCGCCGGCTCGTTCGGGATCGACATCGGCATCGTGCAGGAGATCGTGCTGATGCTGGAGATCACGCCGATCCCCGGGGGCGCTCCCTACGTCGCCGGCATGACGGACCTGCGCGGCCGCGTCATACCGGTCGCGGCGTTCACGGACCTGCTCGGCATCGCCGCGTCGCCGCGCACCGACGACACGCGGATCCTCGTCGTGGAAAGCGCCGACGGTCACCTGGGCCTGATCGTCGATGCGGTGAGCGAAGTGATGGTCGTCGACGGCGGGCTGATCGAGGACGCGAGCGCGCTGGGCTCGCGCGAGCACGACTTCATCGTGGGCGTGGCGAAGCTCGAAGAACAGCTGGTGTCGCTCGTCGACGTGCCGCGGCTGCTGGCGGCTGCGGATCGCAACAGCGCGGCGCTCGCCGCCTGATCCGGGTCAGGCGCGCATCGCGACGGCCGGCACAGCGCTTCGACTGGCCCGCCGGAGGCGGTGGCACGTCAGCGGTAGGGGCGCTCGCAGATCGGGTGGGCGTGGCAGCGGTCGGCCGAGCACTCCTGGACGGATCCACGGTGCAGTTCGCCGCACACCGTGCAGGAATTGACGGACAGGATCCTGCTCTTGCTGACGTCCCAACGGAACTGGTCGTGGGCCGACTGCAGGGCGGGCCGCGACGTCACGGCCTGCCACTCGTGGCGGTGCTTGATGCCCAGCGCGGGCTCACGTTCGACTTCTTCCGTGGTCATCTTCGCTCCTTGCCTGCACGCGCAGCGAAACCGGCGGGTTCGGGCGCACGGTGCGCCAGGCTCCCCGCACGAACCATGTTCGTCTCAGCGATACAGGCCTCCGTGGCGGGGCTTCGGCGGTGCTTCGTTCATCGCCCCGGCGCGGAGCGAGCGCAGCTGCTCCCACTTCGCGCGAGCCTGGGCCTCCAGGGCCTTGATCGCCGTCGCGTCGTGGACGACGCCCGTCGACCGGAGTTTGCGGACGCGACCCGACAGCTCGTCTATCTCGCGCAACAGCGTTCGCTCGAGGTCGTTGGCCGGCATTCCGCGGTCCGTGGCATTCACCTCTGATCGCCTGCTTTCCCTCATGAACCGCGTGCCGCGTCACCGATCGCGGCCCGTATCAACGTCACCGCCGGCATGACGGTCCTGTCCGGCGTAAGCGCGTCGACCGCGGCCGGCGGCGGTCATCGAAGAGGCGGAAGGGTCCAGGTCGGCTGAAACGTGCGAGTCGAGGAGGAAGCTTCGTCCCTTGTGCGGAGGCGCTGCCCGCGCGGTCCCTGGCCGTCCGTCGCGGCGCGTAGCATGTCGTGCGCGCGGTTACGTCGACTAGCCAAGGATACCACAACGGCGATCTGAGCGGTTCGGGGCGCGACAGCGGGCGCCATCGCCCGGAACTTTCGTCTTTATCGTGAATCCGAGAAGCACAACGGGCGAACGTGACGCGTGGGTTGCCGCGCGGGCCGCCGCGCGGGCCGCCGAACTCACGCCCGTCCCGGCGTCCGGAGGCGCCAGTGCATCAGCGCTGCGTCACGATGATCACCCCAGCCATGCCGGCGAGGGCGTGAATCGTGCAGTTGTACACGTACGTGCCCGGCCGGTCGAACGTCAGGCGCCACGTCGTGCGCGGCAGCAGCACGCCCATCGAGCCGGACGACAGGAACGTGGTCGCATCGAAGCCGCCGGGGGGTGGACCCACCGCGATCGCCGACTCCTTCGACAGTCCGAAGATGAATCCGCGTCCTCCGGGATCCTCGCGCGCGGCGATGCCCGGCGGAAAGTACGGCCGCGATCCTTTGAAGACGACGTTGTGGAAATTGCGTTCGTCGTTCTCGAAGATCACCGTGTCGCCGGTCTTGATGTCGAGTTTGGGGCTGACGAAGCTCGTCGCCTGACCGTACGGCGTCGTCACGCCGACCGCCACGCGATGCACGCGCGTGCCATCCGGTCCGGGCACCTCCCGCGCCAGTTCGCCCGCCATGCGCAACGCGCGCTGCTCCTCCTCGACGAATCGCTTGAACTCCGCCGCGCCGCGCGCCGCGACGACCTCCGGCGCCTCGACCTGCGCCTCCGGCGCGTCGACCGACACGGTCCCGCGCATCCAGAACGGGTGGATGAGGCAGACGTACTGGTACACGCCGCGCCGCGTGAACGTCAGCCGATACTTCTGCTCCACGAGCGCACCGATGGAGCCGGAGTTGACGTACGTGCCATCGCCGTTGAACGTGTCGCCCGTCAGGGTCTTCAGCTCAACGTCCGGGTTGAAGAACTGTTGATCCGGATCCTCCGGGTCGGTCACGAGAAACGAGCTGAGCATCGCGTGCATGCGCTCGGCGTCGACGAAGGACACGGTGTGCGCCTCGATTCCCGACGACGCCCACTCCACCGTATCGCCCTCGCGGATGTGGATGAGGGCCGGCATGAACTGCTCGATGTCGAACGGGCCCTGGGCCTTGCCGCCCAGCACGGTGAACGTCGCCGGCCCGGCCGGTGCGTACGCCACCGGCGCCGTCGTCGGCGTTGCGACGACCTCCACCGTCGACGGGGCCGCGGAAGGCGATGGCGGCGGCGGCGCAGAGCCGTCACCACCGCGACACGCGATGAGCAGCGTGGCGGACGCAACGATGACAGCGATCGCGACGGCCCGACGAATCGACATGGATCTCCCGCAACGGCGTCCGGCGCCGTCGCTCGAAGATGCCACGCGCCTTCCCATGCGGGTCAAGGGCCGAGTGGCCCGCGCGCTGCCCTCGACGCTGTGCTCGCCTTCGAGGCACGCCGCCCGGTGCGTGCGGCGTGCACCGGCTCCGAGGCTGCCTCAGGCCGCTGTGGATTCGCCCTTCGGAGGCCCGGGCTTGAACGCCTCGAGCGTCTCCATCTGAAAGTCCATGTCCATCCACTCTGCCGGCGAGCCGGTCAGCTTGAGCCCCTCGTAGGTAGCGTTCAACACGTCCAGGTCGAGTCCGAGAGCGGCGAGGCGCTGCATGTCGGCCAGGGCATCCGCCTCGGACCAGAGGCCGCGTGCCACTTTGTTCCAGATGACGTGCGCCATGTACGACGACTGCGCCCAGACGCGCTCGTCCACGACGTTGTGCACGTTTGCCTCGTTGATCAGCGTGATGGGATACGGACAGGCGCTGAACACCGCCTTGGTGACGCTGCCCATCAGCAGCTTATCGACGCCGCGTGGTCCGCGCGTGGCCATGACGATCGAGTCGACGCCATACTCACGAGCGACCTTCATGATCTCTTCGACCGGGTCGCCTTTGCGGACGATGCCGTGAACATCGACGCCCTTTGCGCGCAACTCCTTCTCGAAGGCGCCGACATACGACTCCGCCGACCGGACCGCGTGCGGAGTCAGCGCTTTGACCATGCTCACCACATGGAGCAGGTAGATCGTCGCGCCAGTCACCTCCGACAGGCCGATCACGTGCGGCCGGATGATGCGGTCGCGGGACGACTGATCGAGCGTCGCGAGAACTCTGAGCGCGGCCATGGTGTGTCCTCCCCTTGCAGGAGGATCGCCATACCGGTCCGCCGAGTTTAGCGTCGAGGACTCGCGCTTCATCCGGCTCCGGGGTTGTCCCTACGCCGATCGGTGCTGCGGACCCGCCTCGTTCGGGTCGACATGATCGCGAAGGACGATCCGGCATGTCCGGACGCCCTCAGAATTCCGGGAAGCACGGCCGCGATCGTATCGCTTCCCCCAGCCGGCGACGGCGGTTCCCCAGACAGCTTCGCCGCGTCGCGATTCACGATCGCCATCGCGGGTCGCCGGCGGCATCGGCCGACATCGCCCGGCCGGCGAGACGGCGAACGCTATCCGCCCGCTGATCGCCGAGGCTGTCCATCGCCGAGCTGGCGCTGGATCGTCAACGCATCCCGGTACACCCGCTCGCAGATGATGCGGTCGCCCTCGAACATGAAGATCGCCACCATGGGACAGCGGAACGATCGCGGCGGACCAGGGTCGACCCGGTGAACTTGACGACTTCCGGTGGATCGCGCGCCGCGCGCCGGTTACCCTGCCACAAATCCCGTCTGAATCTCCTCGCACGCACCTGATGGGGGCCATAATGCGCCGCGTCACCCTGGCGTCGTTCCTGATTGTCCTGCTGCTTGCCCTCGTCGCCGCGCGCGGCGGGCCGGCGGTCACCGCCGTTGCGATGTGCAACGGCCTGGCCGCGACCATCGTGGGCGACGACAACTCGAACGGCATCGACGGCACCCCCGGTGACGACGTGATCGTCGCGCTCGGCGCCAACGACTTCGTCAACGGGATGGGCGGCAACGACACGATCTGTGGCGGCGACGGCAGCGACAACCTGAGCGGTGGCGACGGCAACGATACGATCCTCGGTGAAGGAGGCTTCGACTCCATCAGTGGGGGCGCTGGCGACGACTTCCTCGGCGGCGGTGATAACGAAGACAACCTTAGCGGCAACGATGGCGCCGACACGGTCTACGGCGGGGCGGGCGCGGACTCGCTGAGCGGCGGCTCCGATGTGGCCGGCGGCAACGACGACGACACCCTCTACGGCGAAGACGGAAACGACTCGATACGCGGCGACCTCGGCAATGACCAGCTCTACGGCGACGCCGGCGACGACACGGTCTACGGCGACGCCGGCGACGACACCGTCGATGCCGGCGCCGGCGATGACAGCGTCTTCGCTGGCAACGGCAACGACACCGTGGGCGGCGGCATTGGCATAGACAACCTGAATGGCGAAGCTGGCTCCGACTTCATGTACGGCGGCGACGGCGACGACACCATGCTTGGCGGTACCGGCGACGACACGATGTCTGGCGATGCGGGCATCGACACGATGAAGGGCAACGACGGCTCGGACGTGATGGATGGCGGCGGCGGCGGCGACATCATGTTCGGCAACGAACTCGGGGACAGCATCCACGGCGGCCCGGGCGATGACACCATCTACGGCGACGAGTTGTTCCAGTCCGGCGGATCGCTCGGGAACGACCAGCTCTTCGGCGACGACGGCAACGACACCCTTGCCGGCGATTCGGTGAACATCCTGCTCGCGTTCACACTGGTGCCGGGCGACGACGTGCTCGATGGCGGCCCAGGTATTGACTATGCCGACTTCTCTTCGGCAGCGGTTAGCGGCGACCTCATCGACATGAACGAACCCGGCGCGGCCGCGAATGGCGGTTCCGGCTCCGATTCCTTGTTCGCGATCGAGAACGTCGTTGGCACGCCATTCGCGGACACGATCATCGGAACATCGGGGCCCAACAAGATCACTGGTGGCGGCGGCTCCGACGCGATCATGGCCGGCGGTGGCGACGACTATCTTGCTGGAGGTCCGGGAACCGACTCCCTCGATGGCGAAGCCGGCACAGACGAGTGCGTCGATGACGGCGCCGACACGCTGACATCGTGCGAGAACGTGCAGCCCCAGTTGTTCTGCAACGGCTCCGTCGCGACCGTCCAGGGCAGCAGCAGCGCCGACATCATCACGGGCACAGGCGGCAATGACGTCATCGCCGGCGGGGGTGGCGACGACGTCATCAACGGCGGGGGCGGCGTAGACACCATCTGCGGCGGTGACGGCAACGATACGGTCAACGGCGAATCAGGCGAAGGCGAGCGCCTCTACGGCGACGCCGGCAACGATACGATCAGCAGCGGCGACGGCGGCGACCAGCTGTATGGCGGCACGGGCGATGACGTGCTCAACGGCGACGCCGGCGACGACTTCCTGCAGGGCGAAGACGGCAACGACACGTTGAACGGCGGGATCGGAACCGACAACCTGAGCGGCGGGGCCGGCAACGACCAGCTCTCTGGCGGCGACGGTAACGATGACACGCTCGTTGGCGGCGATGGCGACGACCTGCTCGACGGCGGCCCGGGCGTGCGTGACCTCGCGAACTACCTCGTGTTCGGCGCGATCGGGGGCGTCACCGTCGACCTCGGCGCCGGCACCGCGATGGGGTTCGGTTTGGACACGATCGCCAACGTCGAGAAGGTATGGGGCACGAACGAAGCAGACTCGCTTACTGGAGGCCCCGGCGACGACATACTGGAGGGTTGGGGCGGCAGCGACATTGTGAGTGGCGCCGGCGGCAACGACGAGATGACCGGTGGCGACGCTTCCGACACGATGCACGGCGACGCCGGCAACGACCGCGTGCGCGGCGGCGGGGGCGACGACACCGTGTTCGGCGATGATGGCGATGACACGATCCTGGGCGATGGTGGCAACGACACCGTGCATGGCGGCGCCGGTGTTGATGGTGTCGATGTCGTAATCAGCGGGATCGTCGTGGAGCCGGGTGGCAGCACGACGTTCAGTTGCGGCGCGGATCCCTCGGCGACCGCGGGCAATGACCTGTTGTACGGCGACGACGGCGTAGATTGCGTCATCGACGGCATTGGCAGCGACATCATGTACGGCGGCGCCGGCAATGACCTGATGGGCGCCGGCCTCCAGAGCCAGAGCGATCCGGATCCCGACCAGGTGTACGGAGAAGACGGCGAGGACAACGTATTCGGCGGCGGCGCCGACGACATCATAAGCGGCGGCCCAGGATTCGATACGGTGACGTACCTGCCTTCGCCGAGCGGCGTCACCGTCGACCTGCTCGCGGGCACGGGCACGGGCTGGGGCGCCGATACGCTCGACACCCTGGAAGCCGCGCACGGATCGCCGCACAACGACTTCCTCTACGGATCAGACGGCCCCAACAATCTCTTTGGCAATGACGGCGACGACCACATGGACGGCCGGGGCGGGAACGACACACTGGGCGGCAGCTGCGGCAGTACGACCGCCTCGTGCGCCGCGGACAATGGCAACGACACGATGCTCGGCGGTGACGGCGACGACACGTTCAACGACTATGGGATCTACACGCCACCGCTTGGATCTCCGGCCGGCAATCCCGACACGATGGACGGCGGTCCCGGGACGGACGTCGTCTCCTACTACCCCTCCGGCGACTACATCGTCGCCAACCTCGCCACCGGCGTGGTTCAGACGAAGGACGTCGGTACGAACGTTCTGACCTCGACCGACACGCTGACCAACATCGAGAACTTGATCGGGACCTTCCGCAACGATCAGATCACCGGTAGTGACGCCCCGAACCTGCTCCTTGGCGGCGTCGGCAACGACACGATCAACGGACTCGGCGGTAACGACACTCTATACTCGGGCTCGGGTGACGACACTGTGTCGGGTGGGGACGGCGACGACGAGGTCTTCGCAAACGGGGATGCTGGTCTCAAGTTCCTGGTGGGCGGCCCCGGCGACGACCACATCGTTGGCGGCTCCGACGACGACTACCTCTTCGGCGAAGACGGCAACGACACGCTCGACGGCTACGTCGGCTCGGACTACGAAGACGGCGGGCCGGCCACCGACGTCTGCCTGACGGACGTCCCGACGGACACGCTCCTGAACTGCGAGGACAGCGGCTCCACGCCAACTGCGACGGCGACGAGCACGGCGACGCCGACGGATACGCCGACGG
>CAYJMJ010000099.1:0-9593 GCA_964371095.1 uncultured Dehalococcoidia bacterium
GTTGGCCGACCACGTCATCGACAACGAAGGCCGTACCCACGACATGCTCATCATGAGCTATGATGTGCTCGGCTTCGAGTGAATCTGGCGACGCATGACATGTGATCGCAGCTTGCACGGAGCCACGATAACTATCGGCTCGTGTAGGAGGCGCATCATGCGGGCGGCGACAAAGCCACTGAACCCCAAGCTCGTGATAACAGACGATCTGCCGGCTGGCTATCAGGACGTGCTGGCGATCTTCGGGCGGGCGCTCGACGACGAACGGGCCAGCGCCCACACGCATCGCCTGTACCTCGCCGCGGCCGAGCGGTTCCTCGGCTTCATGGCATTCGACCTCGGCAACCCGCTGCCCATCGACGTGATCACGAAAGAACACGCCCGCGAGTGGCTGCGCTCCATCAAGGGCAAGTCGGCCACCGTGCGGAGCCTCTACCAGGGCACCAGGCGGTTCTACAGCGTCATGCTGGCCGAGGGCGAAGCGAAGGCGAACCCGTTCGACGGGCTCGTGTTGCCGAAGGCCGAGATGAAGGACGTGGCGATCGTCACCGCTGACGACATGCGAGCCCTGCTGCGCGTGGCCGAGCGGGTTGGCGGCGTATGGGCGAAGCGGGACGTGGCGATCCTGTTCACCCTCTTCGACGGCGGGCTGCGGGCCTCGGAGCTGCTGAACGTCAAGGCGGAGGACATCGACTGGCGAGACGGCGCCGTCTTCGTCACCGGTAAGGGAAACCGGCCGCGGCGTGTCGGCCTCGGGAACAAGGCGCTCCGGGCGCTCCGCTCCTACCTGAACGTCAAGGCCGAGTGGGAGCGGAAGCGGCCGCAGTACCTCCGGCTCTCGCCTGAGGCCCCGATCTGGCTCTCCCACAAGGGCGCCGGCGAGCGGACCCTGAGCTACGCGGCCCTGCGCGGCCTGATCGAGAACCTGCGGACGCAGGCGAAGATCGAGAAGCCGATCACGCCCCACTCCTTCCGGCACACGTCGGCAACCCACAAGGCCGGCCGGATGCAGGAGTCCGAGTTACGGGCGGCGTTCGGCTGGACGGCCAACAGCGCCCAGGTGCATCGCTACACCCGCTCGAACCTCGAGCAGCGGGCCATCGAGTCGAGCCGGAAGGCATCGCCGGGTGACGCGCTGTGAGGTACCGTGTCAAGCATCGACGCCGCGCCTCCTGGAGGTTCGACGAAATGCCGAGCCTCATACCGCGTCTCTTCATGAACCTTCTGCCGCGCCCGCTCGAATTCGGCGAGTTCGTTGAGTACAGCGAAGCGGACGTATTCGCCGCGGCAGGTCCGGACCCGCGCCTGGGCAAGCACCTCCTAAATCAAATGATCGACGCGGACGAATTCGAGGTCGAGCGGTGCTCTGCTGACGGCTCGTGGGAGCCGGTCAGTGTGTGGCGCTTGGATGAACTGCGACGCTCCGGAACCGACTTGCTCGCGCCTCGCCAGCCAAAACGGAAGGGCGGCCGGCCGCGAGTCGAGGATGACGGCGCCGCGAAGGAATTGTATGAACGCGGAGAGCAGTTGAGGGTGAAGAATCCAGGCATGACGAGAGCACAAATTGCCGGTCGTCTCGGCCTACCAGAATCCACATATACGAGATACGTGAGGGCCTTCAAGAACCCCCCGAATTGATGAACTAGCAGGTTTCTGAGCCGGGCGCTCCCCCATGCTGCGAGCATGCAGAAGCGGCTCGTCCTACTTCTCGACGCGGACCTATATCGCGAGCTCGAGCGCCAGGCTAAGGCGCAAGAACGCGACGCGATACAACAGGCGCGCGTGATCCTGCGCTCCGTTCTCACCCCTCCATCATCGGCGGTGCCAGCGTGACCTACGACGAGCGCGTACGCGCGACCCGCCGCCGTCGCGCCGCCACGATTGCGGCCTACGCCCTGCATGAACAGCGCCCCGAGATCGCCGCAGAGGCCGGCCGCAAAGGTGCGGCTACTCGCGTTGCTTCAATAACGAACCCCCGGGCGTATGGCCAGTGGCTGGCTCGGCGACGCTGGCACGGAGCGCTCGCCGGCCCTGCGCCAACATCCACCAGACACACTGACGCCGACGGGCGAACACCGCCGGCGCAGGCAGGAGGAGGTCGACATGGCGTTGTCGACTCGACCTGATCTTACCACCGACCCGCCCTGCCGCGTGTGCGGCTCCGGCGCTGTCGTTTCGGGTGCCTGTTCCACGTGTGGGCATGGTGCGTCGTACGCGGCGGCCAGGCGCCGGCCCGCGGTCGCGCGGCTCCCACGCACGCGCCAGGCCCGCCCGCCGGCGCCGCGCAACCACGCCCACCGCTGGGACGCCGGGATCATCAAGTACGTGTTCATGGAACGAAAACGATTGTTTCACTGCACGCGACGCGGCTGCCGCGCTACGTCGTACGAGGCGCTCGATTAGAGGTGGGCTGAATGCCAGGACAAGAGACCGAGCGCGAGCGAGATGACAGGTGGTTCCTGCGCGACTTCTGTAAGGCGCCCGGGTTCCTGTTCGATGACCCCACGTTCTACCGTCTGCCGCTCGAAGCCCAGGGCGTCTTCTGGTCGGCGCTGCTGTTCAGCATGAGGCGCAGCAAGATTCCCGGTTGGTTCATGGACCGCACGACCGGGACACCGCTTCGCGATGACGAGCTGGTGTACGAGCTCGCCCGTTCCGTGGATCGCATCGAGCCTGTACGTGCCGCGCTGCGCGAATTGCGGAAGGCCGAACGGCTCTCCTACTCGCCGCGCGAGGGTTGGTCGATCCCCAGGTACGCCGACGATTTCTGCACGACGGCAGAGCGCAAGAAGGTCCGTGACGCCGACGCACAGCGCAAGCGCCGGCAGCGTCAGAACGAGCGAAGCGCCGGCCGGAAGGTCGTGCCGCTGCAAGAGGGAATCGCTCGATGAACAGCTCAGCCCAGGGCGAACCCTCTACTCTCTATTCTTCTTCTCTCCTCTGTCCCGCTCTGGTCACGTCTTCATCCTCTCGGACCGGACGCGTGACACCCACCGTGACACCCACCGTGACACGCGCGGGACGGGCGACCACGGATGGGTGTGCGCCAGCTCTCGCGGTCAGCAACGAGCCCATGATTCCCACCCCCCCGCCGGGGGGGGGCGGGCCCCCACCCCCATCCCCCCCCCCCCCCCCAACCCCCGCTCATGGAGGACGAGATGCCGACAAGAGCGCCGCGGCCGTGCACGTGGCCATCCGGCTGCCCCGAGCTGACGTCCGGCAGCCGATGTGCGCGCCACGCGCGGCCGTCGCCGGCCTACCGCGGCAGCTCAACAGAGCAGGGTTACGGCCAGGCATGGCGAAAGCTTCGGCTGTTCGTCCTCGCCCGCGACCCGATCTGTCGCGACGTCTCAGGCTGCGTCGAGCCATCGACCGACGTCGACCACATCATCCCGCGCCGGGCCGGAGGCAGCGACGAGCCGTCGAACCTGCAGGGCATGTGTCACCGGCATCACAGTGCGAAGACGTCGAAGCAGGACGGCGGATGGGGGAGGGGTACCCGAAAACTCTAAGCCTAGACGCCTCGGGAGCGTCCCGCAGTATCACGCGTTCGGGGTCAAAATTGGAAAGAAAAAAGTCCCAATGCGATCTTTGTGAGCCACTGATGGTAGACGCCGGCGGAAAAACTTCGAATCTGGCGAGATTCGAAATTCAGCAGGGCCGTAGCTTCGCCAGGTCGGGATCGCGCAGCTTCAGCAGGCGAGGAACACGATGAAGACGGCGCTCCTGTGGGCGGCGGAAATCGCCGGCATCGCGCTGGTCGCGGTCGCGGCCGGGCTGATTGACATCGCCTTCGGCGCGGCGGTCGTCGGGCTGTACCTCGTCGCCGCGGCGAACAGTCAAGACGGATAGGGCAGGCAGTGGGCGCCACGGCGCCGGAAGGAAGAAGGACCGATGGGCAAGGCACTGATGAAGTTCATCGCGGACCTCGAGGGCGATGACGAGCAGCGAGTGCTGCGCTTCCTGAAGAAGCGCACGAGTGTGATCAGATGGCCGGCGAACTTGCGAGAGGAGATCGCCGCCGGCGTCGCCGTGATTCCGATCATCCCGCCGCGCGAGATAACCGCCCGAGAGCGCGAGATCCTCGACACGCATGCGGCCGCGGTCGCGACGCTCGCCGAAGCGCGCGAGGCGTGGCAGACGGCGATCAGGGATCTCGAAAAGGCGAGCACGAGCCGGCCCGAAGGCAGCGTCGTCGACGGGTACGGACGTCGTGAGCTGTCTCCCAGCCAAATGGGCGAAGTCGAGCGGCTCAGCGCGAGCGTCGGGGATCTCGAGGATGCGTACCACGCCGCGGCGGCCGCCGAGGTTCGTGCGCGGCCAGCTAACGCCGGTAGGCGATACCGCCAGCCCCTCTCGATCCGCGGGCTCGTCGGTGCGCTGTTCACAGGGAGGCCGCAGTGAAGGCGCACGTGCTCGACGAACGGATCATGAACGCCGCGGCCGTCGCGAGCGAGCGAGCGCGCGACACCGGCGGCTACGCGCTGCTGACGCCGGCCGAATCCTCAGAGATGATCGTCATCGGCCGCGAGACCGCCGGCGCGACGCAACGCGCGAATGACGAGCGGCACCGGGAGCGCCTGGCGCTGCTCGGCCAGCTGCGCAACGGCCGCGGCGATTCGGACTCACGCGAGGAGTTGGCGCACGCCATGCTCGTCACCCTCAAGCGCGAACACGAGGAACGGGAGCGCGTCCGCAACCGTGCACGGGAGGGCGCCTGGTACGCGACGTTTCCCCCGTTCTACGCGAACCACGCGACGCACCTCGATGCGGTCAACGTCATCGCGGCGCTGGCGCAAGCGTTTGGCATCGCCGCCCCGACCGTCCAGTGGTGCCGCGAGCTGACGGCGGATGAGGCCGAGGCCCAACTGCGGGCCCGCGCCGGCAACCTGCTGCACGAGAAGTCGCAGATCAGCGCGATCACCGACGGCGTGACCGTCACGCTCAACGAAACCCTGCTGTACGACCGAGCGGAGCTGATCAACTGCTGTGCCCACGAGGTCTTCCACGCGGCCGACATGACCGCGTCCGAGGACGACGCGCGGATGTTCGGCACGACGTTCATGTACGAGTACAAGCGGCGGTTCGCGACCGCGGAGAGCGGCCCTGGCCCCGCGGACCTGGCGGAGATCGCCGACGACTTCGTGTCGGCCGAGAGGCAGCGGTCATGAACGTTCGCAACGTCGGGCTCGGCGAGGTCGAAATCTTCCTTTACGACTTCATCGGCGAGGGCGGGATCACGTCGGCGCAGTTCGTGAGCGAGCTGCGCGCCATCCGCGCGAACAAGATCCTGCTGCGCGTCAACAGCGTCGGAGGCGACATCTTCGACGCCGTGGCCATCCGCAACGCGCTCGTCGAGCACCCGGCGCAGATCGAGACGCACGTCGACGGCATCGCCGCGTCGTCGGCGTCGTGGGTCGCCCTGGCCGGTGACAAGGTGATCATGGCGCCACACGCCGCGATGATGATCCACGAGCCCTTCAACCTCGTCATGGGCGACGCGGCGACGATGCGCCGGCAGGCCGACGTGCTCGACCTCTTCGCCGAAGAGATCGCGCAGATCTACGCCGAGAAGGCCGGCGGCAAGCCGAGCGCCTGGCGCGAGCTGATGCGCGCCGAGACGTGGTACACGGACCAGGAGGCGGTCGACGCCGGCCTGGCAGACGAGATCGCCGGCGAGGCCGCGGCCGCGGCGCCTGGCAACGCATGGTCGGCGGCGTGAACGTCGATCTACCCGGCGGGCAGCTGAGAAAGGACGGCCGACTGAAATGAACCGCTACGAGCTCGCCATCCTGCAGCGCCTTCGCGCCGACGCCGAACGCGTCCTGATGCCTCTGGCAGGCCTTGCCGCCGACCTCGAGCGCACACGCGCGGAGGCGGTGCGTGGCCTGGGCATTGTGGACCGTGATCGCATCGCCGCCGAGTATGCGCGGTGGACCGCGTTCGCGTTGCCGCATCTGCAGTGGAACGCCGCCGCCGCCTGGCGCCGGCTCATGAACGAGGAGAGAGCCTAGAAGATGCCATTCACACAGGACACGGCCACCACGGTGCGCGTGTACCCGCCTGACACGCTTCCCGGCGTCGCCGAGGGCGACTGGATCGAGATCCGCGCCGTCAGCACCGCGCAGCTCCGGCAACGGTGCGTCGCGGCTGCCTCCCAGGTGCGCTACACGGCCAAGAGAGGCGAAGAGCCGACCGCGAACTACGACCTCGACACAATGGCGTACAGGCAGGCGCTCATGGAGGCCGTGATCGTCGCCTGGTCCGAACCGACGCCGATCACGGATGACGCGCTCGCGTCGATGCACCCCGAGCTGCAGGACTGGATATGCAACGAATTCGACCGGTTGACGAGCCGCTCGCCCGATGAAAAAAACGCATCAGGCTCCTCCTCGACGGCCACTTCAGCGTCGGGCGCGGAGCCTTCCCTGGCGAGCTGAGTTATCTCGGGGAGATCAGCTGGTTGAAACAGCACGGCGTCATCAGCAGCTACGAGCAATACGAGCGACTGCCAGACCGCGTGCTCGACGATTGCCGGATGATCATGGCCGCCGAGGCGGACGCGAATCCGCGCGATACGACGCAGCCGACGCAGGACCTGCTCGCTCTCGAGCGGGACCGATGAACAACGAGGTGTGCCCATGGCCGCTGCAGAGCTAAGCGTCATCGTCTCGGCGAAGGACGCTGCGTCGAGTGTATTCAAGAAGATCGAAGGCAGCGCCGCCGGCCTCGGAAAGACGCTCGGCACCGGCCTCAAAGTCGGCGCTATCGCCGCCGGCGCCGGCCTCATCGGTGCGGGCTTCGCGCTCAAGGGCTTCGTCGAAGATGCGATGGAGTCGCAGAAGATCATGGCGCAGACGAACGCGGTGATCGCGTCGACGAAAGGCGCTGCGGGCATGTCGGCGGCCGCCATCGGCGACCTGGCCGGCGAGCTGTCGAAGGTCATCCCGATCGATGACGAGGTGATCCAGTCGGCCGAGAACATGCTGTTGACGTTCACCGGTATCGGAAAGGAGATCTTCCCCCAGGTCACCGAAGCCGCGTTGAACATGGCGACGGCGCTCGGCACCGAGCCCGTCTCTGCTGCGCAAGCTCTGGGAAAGGCGCTCAACGACCCCACGGCGGGACTGAGCAAGTTGACGAAACAGGGCGTCGTCTTCACCGACCAGCAGAAGGACCTGATCAAGTCGCTGCAGGCCTCGGGCGACGTCGTCGGTGCGCAGAAAGTGATCCTCAAGGAGCTGGAGACGGAGTACGGCAACAGCGGCCGCGCCGCCGGCGAAACCTTCGCCGGCAAGCTGAAGATCCTCGGCACGCAGATCGGCAACATCAAAGAGGGCATCGGCATGATGCTCATCCCGCTGCTGTCGCGCCTCGCCGATCTGGTTATCGCTCACGTTGTGCCGGCCTTCGAACGTGGCGTGGAGATCCTCACGACGTTCGCGAACTACATCAAGTCTGCGGCCGTCGATGGCGACGCGCTCAACGACTTCCTGGCGGACCTGCCCGCGCCACTACAGGGAACCGCGAAGGCCATCGGCGACGTCGTTGTCAACATCAAGGAACTGCTTCCGCAGATGGAGGCGATCGCGAAGAGCGTCGCGATCGATACGTTCGAGGGTTGGAAGACGATTCTCGCGGAGCTCGCTCCCAAACTGCAGGAGTTCGGGCAGTTCCTCATCGATCACAAGCCGCTGCTGATCGCGCTCGGCGTCGCCGTCGCTGGCGTGCTGGCGTTGCTCGTCGGCTGGCCGCTGCTCATTGTCGGCGTGGTCGTCGCGGTGGGCTATCTGACGACGAAACTGCAGGAGTGGCGGAAGGAGAACGAGGATCTCGACGCGAGCCTCAAGGCACTGGAGGTGACGGTGCGCGGCATCTCGATGGCCATCTCGTCATCGACCGCGTTCGTTGAGAAGCACACGTGGGCGCAGCAACTGCTCAAAGGATTCGTGATCAGGCTCGTGCAGCCGCTCATTGACCTGATCCATGTCTTCCACGCGATTGGCTTCGCGGTGGACTTCGCTCGCGCGGCGTTCGAGAAGGCAACCGGGCCGATGGAGTGGGTGCGCGATCGCGCATATTGGATCAGGGACGCATTCTTCGCAATGCGCGACGCCATCGCCGAGACGATCGAAAAGCTCAACATCTTCAACGACATCCCCGGCGCTGGGCTGATCGGCAAGGCCATCGGCGGTGCGCGCGGACTGATCACGCGCGCGGATGGCGGCATGATCCCGAGCGGCGGCGCGTGGACGATCACGGGCGAACGTGGGCCCGAGCTCGGCTGGCTGCCGGGCGGCGCGCGCATCTTCTCGAACGCCGAATCGCGGCGAATGGTCGCGGCTGGCGACGCCGCCGGCGGCAACGTCACGAACGTCTACGTGTACCCGCAACAGATCATCATCCAGGGCGACCCGTCCGCCGGCCTGGCGGCGCTCGGAGCTGCGTACTGATGGAACGCCGCCCGCGCTGCCGCGGGTCGGTTCTCCGTGACGCCGCCGGCGAACGGTCCTGCCTCATGTGCGGCCGCAACCCCTACGCGCGCGACCCGCAGCTCGCGGCGCCTGACGAGAAGTATTTCCGTGGCGAGATCTCGCTCCGGCAGTCACTGCGGGCGCGTCGACAGGGATCGAAGAAGGGAGTATGATCCGGGCGACATGAAAATGCCCGGCGCGCAGTTAGAGCTGCCGCCGGGCGTGGCACACGGAGGTAAGTCCGCATGCGTCTCTACTCTACCGAAACATTCCCCCTGCTCGATCACGCGGCCGCCGAGTTCCTCGAGGATCTGGCCATCGAGGGCCGCGCGTCGACCGCCAAGACGTACCGTGTCCACCTGCGCGACCTTCGAGAGCTGCCGAAACACACGAACGAGTTGACGCCGGCCGACTGCAGGCAGATCGCCAGCGACGCCGTAGCGCGCGATCTCGCGCCGGCGACGGTGAGGCTCCGCGTCCATGCGCTTAGCTCGTTCTGTAACTGGTGCGTCGAGCGCGGCTACATGGTCGACAACCTGGCGCGATCAGTGCCGAAGCCGAAGAAGCGCGCGCCTCAGCATCGCTACCTGACGCCGGAAACGCTCCGGGCCCTGATGGCGGCCGCGCGAAGCGAGTACGACCGCCTGGCGCTGTTCCTGCTGGCCGGGAGCGGCCTTCGCAATGCGGAGTTCTGCCGCCTGCGTTGGCAGGACATCGACTTCGAGCGTGGCATCATCAGCGTCCACGGCAAGGGCAAAAAGTGGCGAGAGGTCGCCCCGGGCGATGCGGCCATGACGCTCCTGCGGACGCTGCGCTCGATGAACGCCGGCGATCAGGTGATCCCCTTCGGCGAGGAGAACCTGCGTGTTCGCGTCGGCAGCATGGGCCGTCGGGCTGGCGTGCGCGTCCACCCGCACATGCTGCGTCACAGCTTCGCGGTCGAATACCTCCGGGCATCCGACGGCGATGCGTTCAGCCTGCAGGAACTGCTCGGCCACGCGACGCCGGCGATGACGGGCTACTACGTACGGTCGTACAGACAGCAGAGCGCCACGAGCCGCCAGCGCACGGTCGATCTCGCTGGTCGGCTGTTCGGCGGCGTCGCGCGGGTTTGACGCC
>CAYJMJ010000100.1:0-4542 GCA_964371095.1 uncultured Dehalococcoidia bacterium
GACCTCGGGGGAGCCCCGATTCCTTGACTTGCGCGAATCTGCGTTCATATACTGTGGCCGCGTAACCCGCCATCCGGCGGGGCCTATTTTTGTTACGCACTTTTACAACCGGCCCGCTATCGTCGCTCAGGGATTCCTGAACGAGGAGGGGCGGCGTTCGGGCCCGAGTGGCGCAACGGCAGCGCAGCCGATTTGTAATCGGCAGGTTAGTGGGTTCGAATCCCCTCTCGGGCTCCAGATTCTGGTTGCAGGGTGGGACCGGAGGCTGCCGGCAGGCGCTCAACCCGCCTCGACAAGACCGAGTCTGCCCACATAGCTCAGTTGGCAGAGCACACCCTTGGTAAGGGTGAGGTCATCGGTTCAAATCCGATTGTGGGCTCCAGCAGGAGAATCGCCTGCCGCGGCGGGCAGGCCGGAAGCGCAGGGGCGTGGCGCATCGGTGCACGCGCCCGGACCCGACACGCAGATCCGCCCGGGGCGGACATCGTCATAGCAGGCCCTCCAGCCAGGAGGGCGCAGGAGGAAGAGCGGGACATGGCGAAGAAGAAGTTCGAGCGGACGAAGCCGCACGTCAACATCGGCACGATCGGTCACGTCGACCACGGCAAGACCACCCTTACGGCGGCGATCACCAAGGTGCTCGCTACCAAACAACTCGCCTCGTACCGCGACTTCGGCAGCATCGACAACGCGCCGGAAGAGCGCGCCCGCGGCATCACCATCGCCATCGCACACGTGGAGTACGAGACGGAGAACCGTCACTACGCGCACGTCGACTGCCCGGGCCACGCCGACTACATCAAGAACATGATTACCGGCGCGGCGCAAATGGACGGCGCCATCCTCGTCGTCGCTGCGCCGGAGGGTCCGATGCCGCAGACGCGCGAGCACATCCTCCTGGCGCGCCAGGTGGAAGTGCCGAGCATGGTCGTCTTCATGAACAAGGTCGACCAGATGGACGACCCCGAGCTGCTCGACCTCGTCGAGCTGGAGCTTCGCGAGTTGCTCAGCAAGCAGGGGTTCCCGGGCGACGACATTCCGATCATCCGCGGCAGCGCGCTGGCCGCGATGAACTGCACGAGCACGGACCCCAACGACCCGGCCTACAAGTGCATCATCGAGCTGATGGAAGCCGTCGACAGCTACATCCCGACGCCGGCCCGTCCGAGGGAGCGTCCGTTCCTGATGCCGGTCGAGGATGTCTTCGGCATCAAGGGCCGCGGTACCGTCGTAACGGGCCGCATCGAGCGCGGCATCGTCAAGGTCGGCGACGAGATCGAGATCGTCGGGCTGGGCGAGACGCGGAAGACGGTCGTCACGGGCGTCGAGATGTTCCAGAAGACGCTCGACCAGGGTGAAGCCGGCGACAACGTCGGGTGCCTCCTGCGCGGCATCGAGCGCGAGGACATCGAGCGGGGCCAGGTGCTTGCGAAGCCGGGGTCGATCACGCCGCACAAGAAGTTCGACGCCGAGGTGTACGTCCTGTCGAAGGACGAGGGTGGCCGCCACACGCCGTTCCTGCCGGGTTACCGCCCGCAGTTCTACATCCGGACGACGGACGTCACCGGCACGATCAACCTGCCGGAAGGCGTCGAGATGGTGATGCCGGGCGACAACGTGAAGATGACCGTGGAATTGATCACGCCGGTCGCGGTCGAGGATGGCCTGCGCTTCGCAATTCGCGAGGGCGGCCGCACGGTCGGAGCAGGCGCGGTCACCAAGATCATCGAGTAGAAGGCGGATCCGGAAGCGCCGCGCCGGAGATAGACTACAGGGGCGGAGCGCATCACCGTTGATGCCGCGCGGCGGGGCCGCCCGCAAGAGGAACGATGGCGAAGAAGGAAGACCGGCAGATCATCACGCTCGCGTGCACCGAGTGCAAAGAGCGGACGTACACGACGACGAAGAATCGCCGCAACGACCCCGACCGGCTGGAGCTGAGCAAGTTCTGCCCCAGGTGCCGCGTGCACGTGGCGCATCGCGAAGTCCGGTAGGAAGGATCGATATGAGCCGCGCGCTGCGGAGACAACCGCTCGTCCAGAAGCCGCCCGCGAAGGCGCCGGCATTCAAGCCGGCCGGGCCGCGCCCGGCGAAGAAGCAAACGAGCGCGACGGCCGAGGCCGCCAAGCAGCACCTGTCGTTCTACGACAGGTGGGTGCCGCGCTACGTGCGCGACATCGTGTCCGAGCTGAAGAAAGTGACGTGGCCGACGCGCGAAGACACGACGCGTCTGACGGTAGCCGTGCTTGCCGTGTCGATTACGATCGGCCTCGCGCTCGGCGGCGTCGACATCGGGTTCAGCTGGCTCATCGACCAGACACTGTTGAGGTAGGGCATGGCGCGAAAAGGCAAAGCGGCCGCAGCCCAGGTCGAGGAGGCCGAGTACGGTGAAGGCGCGCCCGAATCGCCCGAGGATGCGGCGATCCAGGAAGGCCGCGCCTGGTACGTGATCCACACGTACTCGGGCTACGAGAACAAGGTCAAGACGAACCTCGAGCACCGCATCCAGACCATGGATGCGAAGGACCTCATCTTCCAGGTGGTAATCCCGACCGAGGACGAGATCGAGATCCGCGACGGTCAGCGGCGCACGGTCGCGCGCAAGATTTTCCCCGGCTACGTGCTGACGCAGATGATCGAACTCAAGGAGGACGACCCCGAGTCGAGCCGGGCGTGGTTCGTCGTGCGGAACACGCCGGGGGTGACGGGGTTCGTCGGTTCGGGCACACGGCCCGTGCCGCTGGAGCCGCCCGAGGTGAAGCGCATCCTGCGCCAGATGCGGGTCGTCGCGCCGAAGGTCAAGGTCGGATTCATCGTCGGTCAGAGCGTGCGCATCGTCGACGGTCCGTTCATGGACTTCGTCGGGCAGGTGGACGACATCAACCTGGAGAAGGGCAAGGTCAAGGTGCTGGTGTCCTTCTTCGGTCGCGAGACCCCCGTCGAGCTGGACTTCCTGCAGGTGGAGCGCCTGTAGGACCTAACCCCCGACCCCTTCCCTAAAGGGAAGGGGAGGACGGATGGGCGTCACGGAGGCTACGTGCCGGACCGCCGGGCCGTTTGCCCGGCGCTTCCGCGTAACGGACAACAACAGGGTCGCAGCGCGCTGCGCCCGGTGAATGTGTAGGGGCGCAGCCTGCTGGGCCCGCGAGGTACGACATGGCGAAGAAGATCCGAGCGGTCATCACCCTGCAGATCGAGGCCGGCAAGGCCAACCCGGCGCCACCCGTCGGCCCGGCGCTGGGCCAGCACGGCATCAACATCATGGGCTTCTGCAAGGAGTACAACGAGAAGACGGCGAGCCAGGCCGGCAGCATCGTTCCGGCCGAGATCACGGTGTTCGAGGACCGCTCCTTCAGCTTCGTGCTGAAGACGCCGCCGGCATCGGACCTGCTGAAGAAGGCGGCTGGTCTCGAAAAGGGCAGCCGCGCGCAGAAGCGCGAGAAGGTCGGCACGTTGAGCCGGGCCGACGTGAAGCGCATCGCCGAGCTGAAGATGAAGGACCTCAACGCCAACGACGTCGACGCCGCGATCAAGATGATCGAGGGCACGGCCCGCAGCATGGGTATTGAAGTAGCATAGAGCGCCGCGCATGCGGCGATAGTCGGCGACGGAGACCGAGGGCAGTGATGCCGACAGGTCGACTCGGCCCGCAAGGGTAACGCCGCCGGGAAGGACGAGACGGTGAAGCACGGCAAGAAGTACATCGAGAAATCGAAGCTTGTCGATCCGGACAAGCTCTACACGCCGGAAGAGGCCATCACGCTGGCGAAGGCGTGCTCGTTTGTGAAGTTCGACGAGACGGTGGAGCTGCACCTGCGCACGGGCCTCGACCCGAGGCACGCCGACCAGCAGATCCGCGGCACCGCGCTCCTGCCGCACGGCCTCGGCAAAACCGTGCGCGTGCTCGTCTTCGCCGAAGGCGACGGCGCACGGCTGGCGCAGGAAGCGGGCGCGGACGAGGTCGGCGGCGATGAGCTGATCAAGAAGGTCGAGGGCGGCTACACGGAGTTCGACGTCGCGCTCGCGCAGCGCGACCTGATGGGCAAGGTCGGCCGCCTGGGCCGCGTGCTCGGCCCGAAGGGGCTGATGCCGAATCCACGCTCCGGCACCGTTGTCGATGCCGCGGACATGGCGAAGGCGGTCAACGATGCCCGCCAGGGCCGCGTCGAGTTCCGGCTCGACCGCACGGCGATCATCCACGTGCCGATCGGCAAGGTGAGTTTCGACGACGCGCTGCTGCACGAGAACATGGCGATGCTCGTCAGTGAAATCGTCAAGGCGAAGCCGTCCGGCGGCAAGGGCCACTTCATCCGCACGATCACCATGACGACGACGATGGGCCCCGGCATCCGCCTCGACCCGACGCCGACGCTGGCGATGAAGGCGGTCTAGAAGTCCGTAGTCCGTAGTCAGTGGTTTGTAGTAGCGAGGGGCGATCGGATAGTCGCCCCTGTTCGTTGCCAGTGCCGCACTCGCGATTCCGGGGTGACGTCGACGCTTGGAGATGGCCCGCTTCTCCGGCACGCTTCTCGATCATGGAAC
>CAYJMJ010000100.1:4642-9569 GCA_964371095.1 uncultured Dehalococcoidia bacterium
GAACAGAGGACCCCGCCCGATGGAGGCGCCGCCCCCCGGCGAAAAAGCGAAAATTGCAATTAATGTCGTCTATCGCCGACGCCCGCCCGATAGGCCGGGCAGCGCGACATCTGCGGAGCAGTTGCGCAAGCCGTTCGCGCTTGCCGGGGGCTCGCTCGCCCGCTACACTCCGGGAGCTTAAGACAGCAGGCGCTCCTTCGGGACATAATCACAGCCTGCCGAGGCGCAATACGTGGAACTGAGGTCATTGCCCGCTGTGGGCGGTGCTTCGCGCGTGTGCCCCTGTCTTTGGCAGGGGTTTCTTGTTGACCAATCATCCACCGGAGGTGGAGTCATGCCAACAGCGAAGAAGGAAGCGAACGTCGCCGAGCTGAAGGATCTCGTCGAGCGGGCGAGCATCGTCGTCGGCGCGGAGTACCGAGGGCTGAAGGTGAAGGAAGTGACGACGCTGCGCCGCGCCCTGCGCGAGGCTGGCGTCGAGGTGCGCGTCGTCAAGAACAAGCTCTTTCAGATCGCGGCGTCGCAGGCGGGCATCCCGGACGCCGGACAGGTGGTCGAGGGGCCGACCATGGTGGTGTTCGGCTACGGCGATATCGTCGCGCCGTCGAAGGTGATCGCGGAATACGCCAGGACGGCCCGCAACGCCTTCGCGCCGAAGAAGGTGTACCTGGACGGCAGCGTGGTGGCCGGCACGATCATCGCGGAGCTGGCGAGTCTGCCGACGCGCGAGCAGCTGATCGGCCAGCTCGCGGGCGTGTTCATGTCGCCGCTGCAGACGTTCGTGAACCAGATCAACGACAGTATGCAATCGTTCGCGCGGCTGATCGACGCGCGGGCCAACCAGCTCGAAGAGGCCGCGTAACGCGGGCAGACATCGGAGACGACGTCCGCCGGCGCGGGCGCACGGAGGAGGATCCACATGGCGAAGGTTGAAGAGGCATTCGAGATCATCAAGGGGATGACGATCCTTGAGCTGCGCGATCTCAACAAGAAGATCGAGGACGAGTTCGGCATCACCGCGGCAGCACCGGCGATGATGATGGCCGCACCGGCGGCGGGCGGCGCGGCGCCCGCGGCCGCGGAAGAGGAGCAGACGGAGTTCAACGTTGTCCTCAAGGAGGCCGGCGCCAACAAGATCAATGTCATCAAGGCCGTCCGAGAGGTGACCACGCTCGGTCTGAAGGAAGCGAAAGACCTCGTCGAGAGCGCGCCCGTCAACGTGAAGGAAGGCATCGCCAAGGCCGAGGCGGAAGCCGTAAAGGCGAAGCTCATCGAAGCTGGTGCGACCGCCGAACTGGTCTAGGTCCATTCCCGGCGTGCGATCCCCCGCCCGATCGCGATCGGGCGGGGGGCGCCGCTTGGTATCATGCCCCCCGTGAACTGTTACTCCTGCGACCAGCCCGCGACCAACGCCTGCAAGCGATGCGCCCAACCGTACTGTGAAGATCACGGCAACGCGTCGTACTGCGCCGGTTGCCTGCAGCCGTCGAGCGCGCTCCCGTCGTTCAACCTGTACCGCGGTGCGTTGCTGATGATGCTTGTCGGTACGGCCGTCGCCATCTTCCTTATCGTGCGACCGCCGGGTCAGTCGAACGGTGCATCCCCGGTATTCGTCGGTAAGCTGACACCGACCGCTACGGCGGCTGGCGGCACGGTGCAACCGACCGTCCCGGCGATGACGCCGGAGGGCACGGGAACGGCCGATGCCGCGGGCACGGCGACCGCCGAGGCCGCCGGCACGGCCACTCCGGGCGGCAGTGTGACGCCCGGCGGAACCGTGACGGTCACGAGTACTCCGAGCCCCTTCAACGAGCACGTCATCGTCGAAGGTGACACGCTGCTCGGTATCGCGCAGGCGAACCTGGCGCCCGGCGACGACCTCGTCCAGTTCGCCCACGCGATCGCGAGCCTCAACGGGCTGAACTACGACAATCCGGAGCTCCGCATCGGCGCGACACTCCTGCTGCCCAAGCCGCCGCAGTGACGGAGCCGCCGCAGGGCCCTGAGCCGGCCGCTCGCGCTTCGCTGCGGCGAAGCACGTTCATCTACTCCCTGCTGCTGGCGGTCGACGTCGTCGTGCTGTCGTTCATCGTCGCCAGCGGCGCGAGCGGTGGAGCGTACGTCACGCTGGCGATCATCGGACTGGTCGGCCTGCTGCTCGGCTACCACGTGCTGCAGCACGTGCGGGACCTCGGTGCGCCACTGGCCGAGAGCGAAGGGCTCGTGACCCGAAAATGGACCCGCGCCGACCTTATCGTCGCGATGCAGAGCTACTACGTCATGGTCGAGCGCGTCGTGTACCGCGTGCGACCGGAGGACTTCATTCACCTCGAAGAGGGGATGTTCGTGAAGATCGTGCACTTCCCGCACAGCCTGAACGTCGTGAGCGTGCACGAGGTGCTCGGCGGGCCCAAGCCAACCCCGGACTGAGTCCTCCCTTGCGAATCGCCGGCGGGAGTGGCCGCGGCATCGCATCGCCAACGGCGATCGCACGTGGCGGGGCCGCTCGTCCGTCGAATCTTGCGGCGTGCTGTGCTAGGATGCCGCGACGCACGTGCGGCCATCGGACAGGCCGCGGAGAGGTCACTCGAATGCGCCTGCTTTCAATCGCGTTCCTCATCGGCGTGATGCTGTTCGCCGCAGCGTCATTGCCTCCGGTGCTCGCCGCGACCGCGCCGCCCGGCATCGCGCCGGATGCGACGATGCGCCAGGACAGGCCCCAGGTTTCGTCGAACGATGACACGCGCGTGCGTGTGCAGGTGGGCGTACTGTGCACCGCGGTGGCCGTCGTCGTGGTGGGCGGGATGGGCGCATATTTCCTGCGGAAGCGCCTTGGGCTGGTGCCGCCGCCCCCGAAGCAGGATGGCGGTGGGCATCACTAGCATTGCAACGTACGTGCCCGGCATTCTGCATCGAGGGGGCGTGTGTTGACAGTGCGGTGGCGCCCACGCACAATGGGCTCCATTCATCGAAGCCTCGGGACGGACCCCGGGGCGGAGTGGCGTCGAGAGGCGGATCGGTGGGCGATAACGAGCTGGGGCTTCGATACTGGCCATCTGAACGAATGACGCGCCGCCGCCTGCTGGGCGGCGTTGCTGTTGCCGGCGCGACGGTGGCAGCGATGTCGGTTGTCGGCTGCAAGACGGGCAAGAAGGGCACGACGTCGAGCACGCCGGGGGCGGGCGGGACAGCGGTTGTATCGGACGGCGCGCAGGACGGCCCGCCGACGCACCTCGGCGGCATCCTGAACCAGCGCTTGGCCGATGCGCTGCCGAGCATGAACCCGTTCGGTCCGAGCATCCTCTCGCTGGTCCAGGGACTGTACCTGGGGTTCACCGTCTTCGACCACATGTGGTACGTGCCGACGGACACCGGCGTACGCGAACTCTTCCTCGCCACGAGCGTGGAGCAGCCGGATCCGCTCACGATCATCTGCAAGATCGGTGACGCGACATTCCACAACAAGCCGCCCGTGAACGGGCGCGCGGTGAAGGCATCCGACATCGCGGCGAGCTACAAGCTCTTCGCTCAGCAGCTCCCCATTGGCTTCGATTATCTGCACGACGTGATGCAGGACGTCGTCGCGCTCGACGACCACACTGTCAAGATCACGCAGAAACGGCCCTGGGCGTGGGCCTTCACGTCCTCCAACGCCGGCTCGCCGTGGTCCAGCTCCATCCTGCCGGAGGAAATCCTGGACAAGCCGGACTTCCTCGCCAGGAACGCCATCGGCTCGGGTCAGTGGGTGCTGGCGAGCCACGACAACGGCGCCAACATCAAGCTGCGGAAGTTCGACGGGTTCCGCCAGTTCGCTGGCGAGAAGTCGGTCCCCGGCCAGCCGTACCTTGACGGCATCGACTTCAAGATGATCGCCGATGGCGCGCCCGCTCTGGCGGCGTTCAGAGCCGGCCAGATCGACACCTACGCTTTCGCCAACAAGACGGAGTCCGAAGATACGAAGGACGCGCTTGGCGACGAGATCGTTGTCGGCTCCGACCTCGCGCGCGATTACTTCACGCTGATGCTGAAGTACGAGCCGCCGTTCACCGACATACGGGTCCGCCACGCGTTCAACCTGTTGGTCGACCGCGACGAGATGACGCAGCTCATGGTCGAAGGCAGCGCGCTCAAGTGTCCGCCCGTGCCGCCGGCGCACAAGAAATACCAGCTGCCGGACAGCGACCCCGACCTGCGGGCGTATTTCACGCACGACGTCGCCGAGGCGAAGAAACTGCTCGATGCTGCGGGCTACGACTACGACCAGGTGCACGAGTTCAAGCATTCTGTCCGGCCGGGCGACGCGCAGGTCTCGCAGATCCTGCAGCAGCAGCTCCAGGCGGGCGGCGTGAAGACGAAGCTGGTGCCCGAAGATCTCGTCAAGTGGTTCAGCCAGTCGCTCGGCACGGGCAACTTCCACATGACGGCGTTCGACCACATCCCGTATGAAGACCCCGACCTGCCGCTGCGCTTCTACGCCGCGGGCGAGGGCAACATGAAGAACTTCATGGGGTACAGCAACGACGGCGTGAGCCAGGCGATCATCGGCGCCGCCGAAGAATTGAATGAAGAGGCACGCGTGCAGAAGGTGCTCGCCGCGCAGAAGGCGATCATCAACGACTGGGCGCCCATGCTGAACCTCTACTCGCAGATCAACTACGGCGGACGCTACAGCTACGTCAAGGGCGCGATCACGGGGCGCGGCTCGATGGGCCTGTTCGCCCGCACGATCTGGCTGGACAAGGCGTGATGGCCATCCGGGCGAACGCGCCGTCGTTTGCGGTTGGCTGATGACTGGTTGACCCATGCTGCGGTACACGATGCGCCGTCTGTCGTTCTTGCCGATCATCCTCTTTGCGGTGTCGGTACTGGTGTTCGTGTTGTTGCGGGTGCTGCCAGCCGGTGACATCGCCGACGTCATCGGTGGCGC
>CAYJMJ010000101.1:0-9541 GCA_964371095.1 uncultured Dehalococcoidia bacterium
CAGGCTAGAACAGACCCTGCTTCTGGGCCTTCGCGAGGAGCTTGAACAGCTCGTAAAAGTTGCTGACGCCCGACTCGCTCAGCTTCTGGAGCAGGGCGCCACGCCGATCGAGTTCCTTGTAGATGAGGCGGCGCTTCTTCTCCGACAGCCCGCGCGACGGCGCGATGCGCTGCTCCAGGAGGTAGCTGTTGTTCAGCCCGGTGAACTCGAACTCATCCTTGACCGGGTCCCAGCGGTACACCTCGATGAACGAGAAGGAGCCGGCCGTCGGGTCGTAGCCGATGATCTCGGAGATGCTGATGACGCGGCGGCCGATCTTGCCCGAAGGCAGCCGCACCGCGCTCGCGATGACGACGACGTTGAGGTTCTCGACGTAGGTGCGCGGCACGCTGATCGGCACACCGGTGACACGCTGGATCAGCTTCTCGACGGTCGCGGCGTGGAACGTCGCGCACACCGCGTGGCCGGTCATCATCGCCTGGAACGCGATGTTCCCCTCCTCGCCGCGGATCTCTCCGATGATGATCTCGTTGGGGCGCTGGCGCAGCGCTGCTTTGAGGAGGCTGAACATGTCGACGCTGCCGCCGCCCTGGCTCATCTGGCCGCGGACGACCTCCCGCGTCCAGTTCGGGTGCGGCACCTGGACTTCCGGCGTGTCCTCGATGCTGACGATCTTCGCTTCGGGCGGGACGAACGTCATCAGCGCGTTCATGAGCGTCGTCTTGCCTGAGGCCGTCTCGCCTGAGACGAAGAAGTTCATCTTCTCTTCGACGATGAGCGACAGATAGCCCGCCATCTGCCAGGTCAGCATGCCCGAATTGCAGATGTCGACGATGCTCATGGGGATACCCATGAACTTCCTGATCGTGAAGTTCGAGCCGTTCTTCGACACGTCGCCGCCGTAGACGATGTTGATACGCGAGCCGTCCGGGAGCGTCGCGTCGACGATTGGGCTGCGGAACGTGACCGGCTTCTTCATCTTCTCCGCGAGCTTGAGGACGAAGTCGTCCAGCTCCTCGTGGGTGTCGAAGTTGATGCTGCTCTTGAGCGCGCCGAAGACCTTGTGCTCGATGTACACCGGCCCGACACCGCTACAGCTGATGTCTTCGATCCAGGGGTCTGCGACGAGCGGCTCGAGTGGCCCCATCCCCACCTTGTCGCGGATCACCATGTACTTGAGGCTGTCGATCTCCGATGCCGGGAGCTTGATCTTGCCGCTCCTGCCGCCCGCCTTGCCGCCGCCCCCCAGTTTCAGGAAGCCGCCCTCGCCGCGCTTCTCCGCGGCCGCCGTCAGCGCCGGCGCTCGATCGGCCACCTCGCACGTGTCATCGATCGCCTTGAGGAGCACTTCCGTCTTCTCTTCCGGCGTCGTCGCCTCCGCGAGGATCTCGACGAAGTCGAGCAGGCGGAACTCCATCTGCTCGAGCAGGTCGCCGATGTCGTCCGAACCGGGCTCGATCGCGATGTAGAAGTTCCGGGCCTCGGCAGTGTCCGGGAAGATGTGGATGAACGTATTGTCGCCGACCGGGTAGATAAGGTTCGGGTCCTTGATGTCGCCCATCTTCCGGTTGACCTCCGGGAAGAAGTCCGGCACGCCGAACTCCGCCATCGGCACCTTGTGGAGGTACGACATGAGGTGCGGCGCCTTGTCGGCGTGATCGCGCAGCTCCGGCGAGAGCAGGTTGTGGATCGGACAGCGCGCCGCGCCGCCTTTGTGGTCGTCGGCCTGCTCCGGCACCTCGAACGGGAGTCGTTGCGGCATCGCTCCTTACGCCTTGGCGCTCGACACCGGGATGATCCGCATGCCGAGCCCGGGCTCGACATCGAAGCTGACGATGTTGCCGGTGGTCTTCTCGGCGCCGCGGACCTTCGCGACTTCGAGCACCTTCATCAGCTGATCGCGCATCTCCTCCGTCCGCAGCTTGAGGTGCGCGTCGCAGAGCGAGCGGATGCGCATGAACATCGCCTCTTCGAAGGCGTGAGAGTGAAGCGTGAAGAAGATGGTCATGTTCTGGTCGACGTACTCCTTGACCGCGGTCAGGAAGGTGAGTGTCTGGCTCTCCGGCACTTGCGAGACGAACGATGTCATCGAGTCGATGAACACGATGTCGAAGCGTCCCTGGAGCTGGCCAATGTGTGTCAGCAGCTTGGTGAACGCGGACTGGGCGGCGTCCGGCGTCATCGCCGCCGGAACCTGGTACACGTTGAGCGCGCCGAGCAGGTAGAAGTCGGTGACGTCGAGGCTAAGGCTCGCCATCTGGCGAAACAGGCTGCGGGCGGTGTTCTCCGTCGTGTACATGACGCACTTGAAGCCGCTGTTCAGGGCGCCGTGCGTGAGCTGCTGCGTGACGACGCTCTTGCCCGCGTTCGAGGATCCCTCGATGAGGATCAGCGAGCCCTCGGGGATGCCGCCGCCGAGCTTCTTGTCGATCTCGGAGCTGCCGGTCGACACGACGCGACGCGCGCCCTCGATCGCCTCTTCGGTTGCGGCTCCGCCCATCTGCGGCCTCCATCCCTGGCGCCGTTGCCGGCGCGGCTTCCTTGCCTGCGCTTGCGTCGTGTCCGGTGTACGCGCGCAGACGGCCCGCGATCAACGCCGGGCACCCGTATCTATGTCGGCAGCCGCCCGAAGGAATTTAGGTGCGCGCACCCCCAACTTGGCGGCGATCGCGTCGAGGTCGGGGCTGACCCGTAGGGGGACAGCTGAGGTGCATTCGGGGTCGCTGGCGCGGGCCGGCCGGCGAGCCGGGCCACGCGAAGGCGGGCGGGTGCGGGGTTTTCGCCAGGACAGCGGCTCCCGTAGACTCTGGCGCGTATGGGCGACCGCGTACCGGCACTGCTGTTTCGACCACGGGGCGTGGCTATCGTCGGCGCTTCATCCAACGCCGACAGCCCGGGCCACGACTACGTGAAGGCGCTGATCGTCGCCGGGTTCGCCGGCGGCATCTATCCGGTCAATCCGCGTGCGCCCGAAATTATGGGGTTGCCGGCCTACCCGTCGCTCGTGTCGGTGCCGGGGGATGTCGACCTGGTGATCTCGTGCATCCCTGCGGACGGCGTGCTGGACCTGATCGGGGAGTGCCAGGCGAAGCGGGTGACGGCGCTGCACCTCTTCACCGGCCGCTTCAGCGAGACCGGCGACGTGCGAGCGGCGGAGCTGGAGCAGGCGGTGAAGCGCCGGGCCGCCGAGGCCGGTGTGCGCGTCCTCGGACCGAACTGCATGGGCGTGTTCGACTCGTCGAGCGGGCTGTCCTTCCGGCCCGATCTCCCGATCGAGCGGGGAGACGTGGCGTTCGTCTCGCAGAGCGGCAATAACTCGGTCGAGCTGATGCTCCACGGCGCGGCGCGCGGGCTGCGTTTCAGCAAGGTCGTCAGCTACGGTAACGCGCTCGACCTGAACGAGGCCGACCTGCTCGATTTCCTGGCGGCGGACCCGGAGACACGCGTCGTCGGCGCGTACATCGAAGGCACAGGCGACGGCCGGCGGCTGTTCGAGGCGGTTCGCCGCTGCGCGCAGGCGAAGCCGGTCGTAATCCTCAAGGGCGGCCGGACGGGCGCCGGATCGCGGACCGCGGCGTCGCACACGGCGGCCCTCGCCGGCCAGCGCCAGGTCTGGAGCGCGGCGCTGCGACAGGCGGGCGCTGTGGAGGTCGCGACGTTCGACGAGCTGATCGACATGTTGGTGGCGTTTGCGTTCCTGGGACGGCAAACAGCAAACAGCAAACAGCAAACGCCACGAGAGCCGCGGCCGTCGGTCGGCGTCGTTGGCGGAGGAGGGGGACGGGCGGTTCAGTCGGCCGACGTGTGCGAGGAGGCCGGGCTCGCCGTGCCGAAACTCCCGGACTCCATCCGCGCGATGTTACGCGAGAAGGCGCCGTCGCTCGCCGGCTGGGTCGACAACCCCGTCGATCAGTCGATCCTGGCCGGAAGCGGCGTGTCGGGCGCGCGCGTGCTGGAGATGATGGCCGAGAGCGAAGAATTCGACGCGCTCATCGCGAACGTCGGTGAGGACTGGGTGCTCGGGCGGCCGGATGCGATCGAGCGGATGGCGCACCTGGTCGACCGGTTCGCGGCGATCGGTGTGAAGTCGAAAAAGCCGGTGGCGTTCGTGCTCGGGCCGGCGGACTCGTTCGACGAGACGAAGTGGCGCGCCGTCAGCGGCGGACAGCAGCGGCTGGCGGAGGCGCGCCTTGCCGTCTACCCGAGCGTCGACCGGGCCGCGCACGCCGTCGCGCGGTTCCTACAGGCGAGCGATGCCGGCTAGCAGCGTGTCGAACGAGTCCGTTCGGTCCGTGGCGCGGGCATTCAGCCGGCGTCGTGCGGATCACGGCGCGTTTGTGCGGGCTGGCGGCATCGTCGGGCATCGAGTCGTTCAACACCCCGCCGGAACCCGAACCGTGCCACATGAAGACCCGGGAGGCACCCATGGCCGGTGATTGCGAGATCTGCCGCCGCATCGCGCGTATGACGGCCGAGAACCCGTACCTCATCGCCGAGCTGGATACCGGCTACGCGGTGCTTGCGGACAACCAGCACATTCCCGGCTACACGATCTTCGTCTGCAAGACCTGCGCGCCCGAGCTGCACGACCTGCCGCCCGACGTGAGGTCGCGGTTCCTCGAGGAGATGGCGCTCGTGGCCGAAGCCACGTTTCGCGCCTTCTCGCCGCGCAAGCTGAACTACGAGTTGCTGGGGAACTCCGTCTCCCACCTTCACTGGCACCTGTTCCCGCGCTATGCGGACGACCCCAACCCGACCTGGCCCGTCTGGAACAACGAGGCGTGGATGCAGGCGCCGAAACGCACGCCTATCGATGCGGCGCAGCTCGCGTCGCTGCGTGAACGGGTGCAGCGTGCCCTTGCGGACATTCGGGCCCGCTAGGACGCCAGCGCCGCGGCGATCTCGTCGGCGTGCTCCGGGTATCTCGCGGCGAAGGCCTGCAACAGGCCGAAGCAGCCGCTGATCATCATGTCGCCGTGCGGCGTGGCAAAATACGGATCGAGGCGGCTCCCCCGGACCTTGCCTCGCCGCGGCCCGGTGACCGCCACGAGCGGACGTGCTCCGTTCGCGCTTGTCCCTGCTCCGGCGTAGAAGACACCATGCCCCTTGCTGTCGAAGACGTCCTCGTGCGCGAGCGTGCCGTCGATCAGCCGCTCCGTGAAGTCGACGATCTGCTCGGCGGCCATCTCGCCGGTATGGTGCTCGTAGAGGCTGATGATCTGCGTGCCCCGGAGGTGGAAGGCCAGCGCGTGCATGTTGCCGAGATTCAGCACGAGCTGCGTCTCGGCGCGGGCGACGTGCGGGTCCTGCAACGCCCCGAGAGCCGCGGCCGGTCCGGTGTCCAGGAACACGATCGGCGTCTCGGGCTCCTGCCTCCTTGCCGTCGCGACCATCGCGCGGGCGCGGGTGAGGTAACCGGGCATGTCCTCGGGCAGCAGGGCGAACGCGCGGAGATCGTTCTCGCCCCCGACGACGCGCCGCAGATGCTCGAAGCGGAAGAGGCGGTCGGAGTAACCGGGCGGCGACGCGCCGTGATCGAGGCAGCCGAGCGCGATGCCGTCGAACGCAGGCGACACGTCGAATGCGGCGAGCGCCCGGCGCAGCGCCGGCAGATCGAGGTCCTGGAGGACGACGCGCTCCACTCCGTCGAGCCGCGCGGCCTCATCGTCGCCGACCACGCGCACGCCCATGCGCTCGACCTCGTCCGGGTCGTCGTTGAAGGTCTGCGCGGCTTCGGGCGTGGCGAAGGCGCTGCCGCCGGAGCGGAGGTGGTCCTCCATCGCCCAGGAGCAGGGTCCGCCTCCCTGCACCACGCCGGTGAGCAGGATGGGCCTGCCGGCGTCGGTGGCGCGGCGGATGCGTCCGGCGGCGATCCGCGTCGCGCTCGGCATCACCATCTTGACGCTGTTCTCCACCGGAACGGATGAGTCGAACAGGAGGATGTCCTGCGTGCCGGTGCCCATGTCGATGGCGAGGATCTTCATGCGTTGAGTGTAGCGAGCGGCGCGGGGCGCGGCGGAACGTGGCGAACGGCCGCTCCCGGCAGGACGTGGGAACGGCCGTTCATGGGGAGAGGGAGGGCGTTGTCAGGACGTCAGGCTGCCGTGTCGGCGCGATACGCCGGCGGCGTTTGCGGACGCCCGTCGATGCGCGACGGACGTCTTGGCCGCGCGGGAAACGCTTCCGGAGCATGCTCGCCGCCCTCTCGCGCGGCGAGCGCCGCGGTCCAGAACTGGTGCAGAAGCATCGCCGTCGAGAAGAGCAGGACGAGGGAAATGGCGATGGCGAACGTCATGGCGTGCCTCCAGATACGAACATGCGTACTGTAGAACACATGTACGGTGATGTCAAGGGGCGGAGGGCACGGCGGACGGGACATTGCCGGAAATCTGGCCGTCCCAATGGTCCGCACCGGCGACGTCCGCCAGCCCGCGTTCGCCTTCCCTCGATGAGCGCGCCCCAGGCAGCATTGGCAGGCACTGCCAGGCGCGGGTGGCCGACCCCCGATCCCCGGTGGTCACGTCCGCGCTGGACATCGGAGCGTCCCGCAAGAGCGTGCTGTGCTATCGTTTCGTCCGAACGCCGGCAGCGCCGCGCCGAAGGAAATGCCGGACGCCGCACGGCGCCGCCTGCCACGGAGGAGCAATGGAGGACACGCTGCTCGTCAGCCGGGCGATAGCCGGCGACCTGGACAGCTTCGGGCAGCTTTACGATCGCTACTTCCCGCGGGTCTACGACTTCTCGTGGCGGCTCCTCCGCGACGCCGATGAAGCGTCCGCCGTCACGCAGAGCGTCTTCGCGACGGCGCTGGCGAGTCTGCCCGCCCTGCCGAAAGCGGCGAGCTTCCGATCCTGGCTCTTCACGATCGCGCACCGCCAGGCGGTCAGCCGTGCGTCTGGCCTCGGCCGCGACCTGCACACCCCCTCAGCGGTGCACGAAGAGGCGTTCGGGTCGTTCGACGTGCCCGACCCGTGCCGCGTGGAGAATGCCGCGCTCGTTGCCGGCGACCCGGAAATCGGCGCACTCGTGTGGGAAGCCGCCATGGCGCTGAACCCGCGCGATTACGGCGTCCTCGACCTGCACGTCCGGCAGGGGCTCGACAGCGACGAGATCGCGTCCATTCTCGCGATGAGCCGCGGAAACGCGTTCACGCTGGTGAGCCGCATGAAGGCCGCGGCTGCCGATGTGATGACCAGTTATGTCGTCGCGCGGCGCGGTAACAAGGACTGCGAGGCCCTCCAGCAAGCGCTTGCACCGTTCGACTTCCCGCCGTATACGGACGACGTGCGGCGGGCCGTCGATGCTCATACTCAGGGCTGCGAGACGTGCCGTGCCACTCGCAAGCGCGTGCCGCCGCCGCTCGATGTCTTCGGCGCGTTCGCGGCCGTGTCGATGCCGCTGACGCTCAAAGGCGACGTGTGGCGCGCTATCGCCTCTTCCTGGCACGTGCGCCGCACCGAGGCAACCATCGCGACCGGCGGCGGCGCCGAGCCGCCGCTGCCGGGCATCGGCGAGGGCGGCTTGGTGCCGGCGCCGCTGGCCGGTGGCCGCGGCATCGACCTGGGCGGTGGCCACGGTGGCGGCGCATTCGCCGCAACGGGGGCGGCCGACGGGTGGGACCGCAAGCGCGTGCTCTGGTTCTTCGGCGCAGCCGGCGGCATGCTCCTGTTCGCCTTCGCGATCGGCGCGGTGATCGTCATGGCCGTCGGCGGGGGCGGCGGAGACGCTGCCGGTGTTGGCGGGACGAAGACCCCATCACCGACGCCTACGGCCACGGCCGTGGTGTCGATCACGCCGGGCGTGGCGGTGGAGACGGCGACGCCGGACCTGACGCCGTCGGCGACGGACACGCCCGAAGCGACGCCGACGCAGCCTCCGGCCACGAACACCGCCGTGCCCGCGACACCGACCAGGACGGCCGCCGCCCAGAAGACGGCGACGCCGACCAAAGCCAAGGGCACCCCGTCGCCGGCGCCGAAGACCGCCACACCGCCCAAGTCCACCGCGACCGTGCCGCCGACTGCCGCTCACTAGCAGGACGCTGAAGAACTCGGCGACCGGCTCTACCACCAGCCGATGCCGGCGTGCCCTGAATCTGCGCAACGCCGGCTGAAAGCCCGCGCTACGCGTCGAACGGACGCATTCAGCACCGATTGGCCGGACGGCGGGTGCCTCGATAGGTGCGGCGGCGGCTGCCGGCGCGTCCGAGCGGACTCGAACGTATCCTCCACGTCGATACCGCGGCGGCGGTGGACGCCGCGCGGACCTCGATCCGGCCGTGGATCGCCGGCCCAACGGTCTCAGGTCGGGTGCTTACCGCCCGATGATGATCGTAAGGGGGTGTCGCGGAACGCGGCATGGGGATCATGCGCCCATCGCATCCAGCGCAGGTCGCGCACGCGGAAAAGCGCTTCGCGTGGCTCTTCGACGTGCCTGCGCGCAGCGAGCGCACGATGCGTATGGAGTCGCTCATCGCGCGGCTGCGCCTGATGATCCTCTGCATCAACAGCCTCCTGCTCATCTTCCTGCTCGACACGCGCGACATGCACATGCAGGTCGTCTGGGGCATCATGGCGTTCTCGTTCCTGTACGGGATCCCGCTCGTGGCGCTCGAGCCGTTTCGCCGATGGCGCGTCTTCCAGGCGAGCATGGCCTCGACGCTGTTGGACTCGCTGGGGGTTGCCGTCTTCATCGGAGCCACGGGCGGCTCGGCCAGCCCGTTCTACCCGCTGTATCTGCTCGCGGCCGCGGCCGTGGCGATGCGATTCGAGCTCCGACAGGCCGTCGTCGCGTGCCTGATCTACGCGTTCACGTACGCGATCACCTACTTCGTGACGTGGCACGGCAGCGCGACGGAGATGGGTGAGCTGATCGTCCGCCTGGCGTACATGCTGTTGATCGGTGTCGGCGTCGGCCAGTTGGCGCGCGAAGAGAACACGCGCGCGCAACAGGTCGAGGTCGTCGAGCGGCTCAACGCCGAGAACGCGCGGCTCCTGAGCCGCAACGTGCGCGCCGCGCGCGTCGACAAGCTGACCGGGTTGCTGAACCGCGGCTTCCTGGAGAAGTCCGCCCAACGCGAGCTGCGCCGCACGAAGACCGCCGGCGGCTATCTGAGCGTCCTGTTCTGCGACCTCGATCGGCTGAAGCGGGTCAACGACAAGCTGGGCCACGATGCGGGAGACCGGGTGCTCCGGCACGCCGCCTCCGCGCTGCGGCAAAGGCTGCGGCCGCAGGATGCCATCGGCCGGTACGGGGGCGACGAGTTCGTGGTGATCCTGCCGAACGTCACGCGAGAGACCGCGTACGATCGCGCCGAGGCGCTGCTGGGCGCCGTCGACGTCGTGAACGCGGCGCTCGCGGACGACCTCCAGATCGGATTGAGCATTGGCGTCGCCACGTATCCGTTCGATGCGCAGGACTACGCGACGCTCGTCAAGGTCGCCGACCAGGCGATGTACCTCGCGAAGCGGGAGGGCGGCAACGCCGTCCGCACCTCGAACGACCTGCGCCTCTACTGGGAAGAGATGCCCCGCCGCGCGTA
>CAYJMJ010000102.1:0-9441 GCA_964371095.1 uncultured Dehalococcoidia bacterium
ACGACCGCGCAGTACACGATCCACGCGTGACCGCACGCACGACGAGTCGCGCAGGGCCGGACCGCGGCGCAGAGGGTTGACAGGCCCGAGTTGCGGCTGTTATTCTCATTCCCTAATGACGTTAGTTAAATCGACAGCAGTTCGGTCTGACGATTCAAGGCGCCGCCACTACGGCTTCGCGGCGACGCGCGACGCGATTATGTCCACCGCGCGCCAGCTGATGCGCGAGGAGGGCGTCGGCGGGCTGAACCTGAGCGAGGTCGCGCGACGGATGGGGATGAAGACGCCGTCGCTCTACACGTACTTCGACAGCAAGCACGCGCTCTACGACGCGCTCTTCCACGAAGGGTTTCGCGTGTACGGTGCGCGCAGCCGGGCGATTGCCGAGCGCTGCGGGAACAGCGTGGGTCTGCTCGAGGCGCTCATCGAGGACTACATGCGGTTCGCCGACGAGAACCCGGAGCTATACGCGCTGATGTTCGAGCGCCCGGTGCCAGGATTCGTCCCTTCGAGCGAATCGATGGCCGAAGCGTCGGCGCTGCTCGAGGTGCTGTACGGGCGGATGGGCGAACTCATCGACGCGGGCTCGATCCGCTCCGGTCTCGGTGCGCGCGAGACGAGCGACCTGTTCCTCGCGGTGATGCACGGCCTCACGGCGCTGAAGCGCGCGAATGAGCCCGACACCCCGATCGGCGAGGGGCGTTTCGGCAGCCTCGTGGCGGCGGCAGCGCGCCTGCTGCGCGACGCGTGGCATGGCAACGCCGGATAGCAGCGGAGGTCCATCATGACGAGTGCAAGCCCCACGTTTCTTCAGATCACGACAGCCCGGAGTGTGCCCCGCCCGAAGGCCGCTGAAGCGGCGGCAGCGGCGCGCGCCGAGCTGGCCAGCTTCCTCGAACTCATCTCGGAGCTGGAGCCAGCGGACCTGGACCAGCCGACGCACTGCTCGCTCTGGAGCGTGCGCGACATTGTCGCGCACCAGGCCTCGCACGCGCAGAGTGGCTCCGGCATCAAGGGCTTCGTCGCACAGCTCGACCCGCGGCTGACCCGGCCATACCGGAGCACGGGGATGTCGATGCTCGATGCGCTGAACCAGGCGCAGGTCGACCGGCGGAAGGACCAGCCGTTCGACCGCGTCGTGGCGGAGTTGAAGCAGCGCACCGACGCATCGATCAACGCGCGCGTCCGGCTGCACCCGCTGACGCGCGTCCTGCGCGTGCCGGTGGACCCTGTCGGACTGATGCCGCTGTCGACGCTGCTGACTGAGATCTTCCCGCGCGACATGTGGATCCATCGCCTCGACATCGCCGATGCGACGGGGCGGCCGTTTGGCCTCGATGCCGACCACAACGAAGCCATGGTCGCCGGAATCGTGCGCGACGCCGCGAAGCACGCGTCGAAGCGGCTACGCGGCACGGCGGTGGAACTGCGGCTGCGAGGAGCGGGCGACCGGGCATGGTCGTTCGGCCGGGGCGACGTCGTGTCGCTGGAGATGGGCGTCGCCGATTTCGCGCGGCTGGCGAGCGAGCGGGCGACCGCCGAGCAGGTGTTCGAGCGTACGACGACCGTGGCGCCGCGCGACGTCGCGATACGGGTGCTGTCGGCGCTGGTCGCGCCGTTCTAAGGACAATGGCTGACGCTTTGCGCACGGCGAACGTCCGCCGACGATGCGGCGCAGGGAGTGCGACCAGAAGGATTCTTCGCTTCGGTCAGAATGACCGAGCGGGGCACGTCCCTCGCGGCGTCTCCAAGGCACGACCGGCATCGACTGTCACCCTGAGCGCGGCGAAGGGTCTTGTTCGGCGTCGCACCGGACGCCGCTCCTCGGCGCACCAACGATCCGCAATGCGACGCGCGACCGGTCCATGCGGCGCGGCTGGCGATGCCGCGGCGGCCGCTCGGAGAAGATTCTTCGCTTCGCTCAGAATGACCGAGCGGGGCACGTCCCTCGCTGCGTCTCCAGGGCGCGACCGGCATCGACTGTCACCCTGAGCGCAGCGAAGGGTCTTGTTCGGCGTCGCGGCAGTCGTCGATCGTCAGCGTACGACCACCCGGCTGGCCACCCGCGTGGCGGACGGTGCCGCATCGGCCGCTCGGGGAAGATTCCTCGCTTCGCTCGGAATGACCGCCGAAGCGGCCTGCCCGCCCCGCGAATAGCATCGACTGTCACCCTGAGCGCGGCGAAGGGTCTTGTTCGGCGTCGCACCGGACGCCGCTCCTCGGCGCGCCAACGATCCGCAATGCGACGCGCGACCGGTCCATGCGGCGTGGCGGACGATGCCGCGGCGGCCGCTCGGAGAAGATTCTTCGCTTCGCTCAGAATGACGGGAGCGCTCCGCGCAGGGGCCCTACGCGGTGCCGCGCAGGCCGAGCACGTCCGCGTTCGACCGCAGCGCTTCGATGACGTCTGCGATGTGGGCCTCGAGGTCGACGCCGAGCTGCTCCGCGCCGTGGACGATGTCGTCGCGGTTGACCTGCCGCGCGAACGCCTTGTCCTTCATCTTCTTCCGCACGGAAGGCGGCTCGACCTCGAAGATGCTCTTGTTCGGGCGAACGAGCGCGACGGCGGTCACGAACCCCGTCAGCTCGTCGACCGAGAACAGCATCTTCGCCATCAGCGTCGCACGTGGCACGCCCGTGTAGTCAGCGTGGCCCATGATCGCCGTGCGGATGTCGTCCGGGTAGCCGCGCTCGGCGAGGATCTTGTTGCCCTCGAAGGGATGCCCTTCTGCGGTCGGCCACCGCTCGTAGTCGAAGTCGTGCAACAGCCCCGTGATGCCCCACGTCTCCTGGTCCTCGCCGTGCTTTCGGGCGAAGTGGCGCATCACCGTCTCGACGGCGAGCGCGTGCTTCCGCAATCCGTCGGTCTGCGTGAACTCGCACACGAGTTCCCACGCCGCCTGGCGATCGGCCTGATGCTGTTCCATGGTCACCCCTCGTCGCCGCGATGCGCCTGCGTCGCACATGATACCCGCAGCTCATCTCGTACGAGCAACGACACCCTCGAACGCGCACGACAACGAAAACCGCCGGCGCGAGGCCGGCGGACGATGGAGTAACTCTGTCGATGGGGTCAGTCGCCGGGCGGCTGCATCGCCTTGCCGCACTGCGCGCAGAACTTCGCGCTCCGCACGTTGCGCCCGCCGCACTCGCTGCAGAAGGTCGCGTCGGCCGCCACACCCGCACCGCCTTGCGGCTGGGCCGATGACTGCGCCACGGTATCGGCCGGTTTCTCGTCGTCGTCTTTCGTCGACTTGCGAAACTCGCGGATGCCCTTGCCCAGCGCGCCGCCGACTTCCGGCAGCCTCCCCACGCCGAAGATGAGGATGACGATGAAGGCGAGAATCAGCAGTTCGGGAACGCCCAGCGGTCCGAGGCCGGCAAGTAGTGGCATAATTCCCCGCTCCCTCCCGGGAAGCCGTGCATCAGCCTAACACCGGTGCCAAAGCCCGGCAAGCAAGCTGAATCTAGCCGGATGCCAGTGCGGCGCCCGCGCGGAGCGTCGCCGCGTCCCGCACGAAATCGCCGATCGCCTCGGCGCACTCCTCCGGCCGTTCGACGAGCAGCATGTGCGCCGCCCGATCGATGACGGCGAGGCGCGCCTGCGGCAGCCTCGCCCGCAGCCGCTCCGCGACGCTCATCGGCACGACGCGGTCGTGCGCGCCGTTGAGCAGCAGCACCGGCATCGTGATCCGCGCGGCATCGATGGGCGGATCCGCTCGCCCGTCCCGCATCGCCGCGATGAGCCCGGCCATCGATCCCCTGATGTGCGCCGGACGGACGTACTCCTCCCGCATCTCCTCGGTCAGCACCGATCGGTCGTAGAACGACGCGTCCAGCAGGCGCGTCGCGACGATGTTGGCCAGGACCGGCAGGAACGGCCGCAAGAGCACCCCTGGCGGCATGTGATGCGCGATCCGCTCGTCGCCCGCGACCGAGGCCATCAGCACCAGCGCTTCCACCATGTCCGGATGCGTCGCGGCGAAGCGCTGCACGACCGCGCCGCCCATCGAGTGGCCGACGAACACCGCACGGGGCACGCCGAGCTGCCCGAGCAGCTTCTCGAGCATCGCCACCTGGTCAGCCTGCGACAGCCCCGCGCGCGCGTCGCGCTCGCTGTAGCCGTAGCCCTTCAGATCGACGGCGATCACGCGATGCTCGCCAGCCAGCAACGGCATCAGCCGCTCGAAGTTGGCCGTCTGCCCGCCGAATCCGTGCACGAGCACGATCGCCGGCCCGGCGCCCTGCTCGACGCAGTGCACCCGGTAGCCGTCCACGTCGAACAGGCGGCCGGGCTTGGGGACGAGATCCCAGTCGAGGTATTCGCGCAGGCTCGCCCGTCGCAGTGCCAGCACGCCCGCGATGGCCGCCGCGGCCCCAACGAGCAGAATTCGCGTGTTCATACTTCACCTCGCCGAAATCGGACCGAACTCGCGTGCGACTCTACGGCAGGGGCTGCGGCGCCGCAATACCGCCTCCGCCCGCTCAGCCGCCGGGGCGCGCCGCCAGCCGGACGTCGATCGTGTGCCGCTCGCGGCCGCTGTAATACTCGACGCTTACCGTGTCGCCCGCACGATGGCTGGCCAGTATCGCCAGCAGCTGGCCGCTGTTCGCGACGTCCTGTCCATCGATCTTCACGATCACGTCGTTCTGGCGCAGTCCGGCCGCTTCGGCCGGCGCTCCGCGTCCGACAGCCGTCACCGCGATGCCGTGGTCGACCGGCAGGTTGAAGTTCTTGGCGATCGCCGGCGTCACATCCACCGTCCCGACGCCGAGGTACGCCCGGTCGATCTTGCCCTTGTCGATCAGCGTTCGCACCGTCGGCTCGACGAGACCGACCGCGATCGAGAAGCCGATGTTCTGCGCGCTCTGGATGATCGCCGTGTTGATACCGATCACCTCGCCCTGTGCGTTGACGAGAGGTCCGCCCGAGTTGCCCGGATTGATGCCGGCGTCGGTCTGGATCGCGTCGTTGATCGTGTACTGCTGCTCGTCGATTGTGCGCCCCTTCGCCGAGACGACGCCGCGCGTGACCGTCGGGCCTCCCTTGAGGTCGAGCGCGAATCCGATCGCCACGACGTCCTCGCCGACGACCAGGCTGTCGGCGCTGGCGAACGTGGCCGGCGTCAGGTCGCTCGCCTCGATCTTCAGCACCGCCAGGTCGGTGGGCTGGTCGCGGCCGACGATCGTCGCGGACACCGTCCGCTGATCGGAGAGCGTGACCGTGATGCGGTCGGCCGGCTGGTCGCCCGTGCCGTTCGTCACGACGTGGTTGTTGGTGACGACGTGCCCGTCCGTGTCGACGATGACGCCCGTGCCCACGCCCGTGCTCGGCACGCTCCGTCCGAAGATGTCGAGCGTCGCCGTGGACGTCTGGACGCGGACGATCGACGGCGCCAGCTTCGCGACGATCTCCGCCGTCGTCAGCCCCGGCTCGTCCTGGATGCGCGGAACAACGACCGTCGCGACGTCGCTTCCGGGCGTCGCCCGCGGCGTCGCCTTCGTCGATGGCGAATCGCTGCTGCACGCCGCGGCGGCGGCGGCGGCGATGCAAAGCACGGCCAACACGCAAAGGGGCTTCATCGATCGTTTGGTGCGCACAAAGGAAAGGTTGGTGGGCCTGCGGGGCATGATTGAGTTAGACCTCTCGGTCCCAGCCCGCGGCCCGCATGGCCCGCATCGATACTAGAACCCGCAACGATCGTACCAGCACAGGGTTTACCCCAAAATGCGCCCGGCCGATGACGCAGAATTGGGCGCGCTCCGAAGCACGCCGCGCACCGTGGTACAATCGCAACAGGCTGGCAAGCGAAGGAGTCGTGTTGTGGCCGCTCTCATCGCCGTCCTCGTACTCGTCGGCATCGTCGTCCTTGCGCTGATCGTGCTCGTGGCGATCTACAACGGCCTCGTCCGGTCGCGCTTTCGCGTCAAGGAGGCGTGGTCCGGGATCGACGTCCAGCTCAAGCGCCGCGCGTCGCTGATCCCCAATCTCGTCGAGACGGTGAAGGGCTACGCCGCCCACGAGCGCGAGACCCTCGAAAACGTGACCGCGGCCCGCGCCCGGCTGCAGCAGGCGGGCACCCCCGCCCAGGCCGCCGAGGCCAACAACATGCTCACCCAGACGCTCCGCTCGCTGTTCGCCGTAGCCGAGCAGTACCCCGACCTGAAGGCGAACCAGAACTTCCTCGAGCTGCAGCGCGAACTCAGCGACATCGAGGAGAAGATCGCCTACGCGCGGCAGTTCTACAACACGAACGTGCTCTCCTACAACACGAAGACGCAGACGTTCCCGAGCGTGATCATGGCCAACATGTTCGGCTTCCAGGCGTCCGAATTCTTCGAGGCGGAAGCCGAGGCGCGCGAGGACGTGAGGGTGAGCTTCACGACGCCGCCCGCGGCGAACGCCTGAGCCGCATGACGCAACTCGACTCCATGAACGGTCAGCCCGTGGAGCCCACGCTCGTCTACGACCGCATCGGCACGAACAAGCGCCAGACGTGGGCGATGATGCTGCTGTTCATGATCGTCGCCGGCGGATTCGCGACGCTCATCGGCATCGTGGTCGGCCTGCCGATCGCGGCGGCGCCGTTCGTCATCGCCGCGCTCGCCGTCTACGCGCTCTTCAGCTACTACGCCAGCGCCAGCGTGGCGCTGGCCGTCAGCTCCGCCCACCCCGTCGCGAAGGAGGACGAGCCCGAACTGTACCGCGTCGTCGAGAACCTCAGCATCGGCTCCGGTCTGCCGATGCCGAAGGTCTACGTGATCGAGGACAGCGCGCCGAACGCCTTCGCCACCGGCCGCGACCCACAGCACGCGTCGGTGACGGCGACGCGCGGCCTGCTCGACAAGCTCGACAAGTCCGAACTCGAGGGCGTCATCGCGCACGAGATGTCGCACGTCGGCAACTACGACATCCGCGTCATGACGATCACGGTCGTGCTGGTCGGCGTCATCGCGTTGCTGGCGGACCTCTTCATGCGCTGGACGTGGTTCGGAAGCGGCCGCCGGAGCGGCAACCGCGACCGGGGCGGCAGCGCGTACGTTATCCTCGCCGTGGTCGCCATCGCGCTCGCAATCCTGGCGCCGATCGCCGCCCAGCTCATCCAGCTCGCGATCTCCCGCCAGCGCGAGTACCTGGCGGACGCCTCGGGTGCGCTCCTCTGCCGCAACCCGGACGCGCTGGCCCGGGCGCTGGAGAAGATCAGCGCCGACCCGGAGCCGCTCGAAGAGGCGAACAAGGCGACGGCGCACCTGTACTTCAGCAACCCGCTGCGCGACCACAACTCGTTCCTGAACAACCTGTTCAGCACCCACCCCCCGGTCGAGGAGCGCATTCGCCTGCTGCGGGCGATGTGACAGTTCGCCGGGCGAGTGGCGCATTGCAGCGCTCTCGAAATGGCGCACGTCAGAGCGACGCGAAGCGTGGAGCGTAGCCGCCCACGGTCGAAGACTCGCCGTGGAGGGCTGCGCGTCCGGCGAAGCCGGACCGACGCGGTACGACGCCTTGCCGGCGGAAGCCGGACGCGTGCGGCACGATGCCCACGCCAGGAAAGCGTGAGCAGCGCCGTCCGGCACGGCGCCGGCGAACCAGGGTCATGGCTTCGGATCAGTACCGGAGCATCGCCGCGGGGCCGCGCTCGGCCAGCGCCTTCCCGGCCCCGGGCGCCAGGAAGTGGATGCGGGCATCGGTGAGCAGGGCCACGCGCACCGCGTTCTCGACGATGTCGGCGCTCTCCCAGAGTTGCTCGCCGCAAACGGGGCAGAACTTGAGCTTGCACGTGGCCAGGAAGTGCCCTTCCGGGCACTGGACGCCCGCGCTCGTCACGTGCGCGGGCAGCACCAGCGTGTGCACGCGCGCCTCGCCGACGGCCTGGAGCGTGTCGTGCCAGCCGATCGTGGCCCGGCCGCCCTTTTCCGCCTCCGTCGTCAGGTCCGCCACCAGCTCGGAGTCCTCGCGCTCCCGCGCCGCCGCATCGATCGATGACACCAGCTTCACGACGTCCGGGGTCACGGCGAACATCTCGACGTGGACCCTCGCGACCACGAGTCGCGCGAGCCCGGCCGGCATCACCCGCCGCAGCGCCTCGATAGCCTCGTCGGGGCCGCTCAGGATCAGCGAGTGAATCGGCCGCGCGCGGTCCATCGCCCACAGGTGCTCGACGGTGCGCCGCGCGTGCTCGTGCAGGTGATACTCCCGGTGGCGGGCGTAGTTTGCCTGGCCCCAGCCGCCGGCTGCGGTCCGCCCCAACGCCTCGTGGTGCAGCATCACCTCCTCCTCGACGCTGCCGAGGAACACGGTGATGATGCGCGCGTGCTCCTTGTCGAACACGATGGCGCAATACCGGCGATGCTCGTCGAGCGCGGCGATCAACGGGCTCAACACCGGCCGCGGCTCGAGCCGCGCGATCGGGCGAACCGGGAACTGCAGGGGCAGCACGGTGCGCAGGCCTCCCGGCCCGCTGAAGAACATCGCCACCGAACGGCCCGGCGGTTCGGTCCAGCCGCGCACGACCTCGGTCGCGGCCGCGACCTCGTATTCGAGGCGCCCGCGCGTCCAGTCGTCGAGCGCGCGCCCGAACAGCGGCTTCCAGAGATCCATCAGCGCGGCTTCGTACCCCTCGCGCTGCGCCGTCGCCGGCTCGATGTCGAGATAGACGGACAGCACGCCGTCTTCCGTCCGGAAGCCCGCGAGGTCGTGGACGACCGTTTCAAACCGTGCGTCTTCGTGCGGCGTGGCCGGCAGCTCCGTCTGCATGGCGACCCCCTCTCCACCGCCTTCGAGGATAGCCTCGCGAGGGGCCGGCCGTTCAGTGCCGAACGCATCCAGCAGCGAGGTCAAGGGGCACATCCAGCCCGATACACCGGACCATGCCGGCTGACACGCCGCCTTGCGGTTGGGCTACAATCGGCGCACACCACCTGCGACGCGAGGACGACCATGCCGGAACAAGACGCCGCGCCCGCACTCGATCTGATGAACTACGGGATGTACGTGATCGGCTCGCGCGGGCCGCACGGTCTCAACCTCATGGCGGCGCACTGGCTCATGCAGGTGTCGTTCGCGCCCCGTATGGTCGCCCTCTCGCTCGAACACGACGCCCGCACGCTGGCCAATATCAGCGACACGCGCGTCTTCAGCGTGAACATCATGGGCCAGGGCAGCATGGCGCTGCTGGCATCGGTCCTTCAGCCGTCCGACCCGCGAAAAGTCCTCGGCCGCAAGTCCGCCGACGCGCGGCCGGTCGACAAGCTCGCCGGCGTCGACCATAAGATCATGGCCACCGGCTGCCCGATCCTGCGCGACGCGCTCGCCTGGTACGAGTGCGAGGTCGAGGGCGGCCTGCCCGTCGGCGACCACACACTCGTCGTCGCCCGCGTCGTCGATGGCGGCCAGATCAACGCCGGCACGCCCCTCCGCGACGACGACCTGGGCTGGACGTA
>CAYJMJ010000103.1:0-9006 GCA_964371095.1 uncultured Dehalococcoidia bacterium
GACGCCGTCATCTCGATGTCCTGCGTGACGATCATGTCGACCTTCGGGTTGACGTCGCGGAGCATGTGGTACGCCCACTTGGCGTTGTTGAAAAGGTTAACGTTGGTCGTCCAGATCACCTTCGTCGGCGACGGCATGTGCGTCGTGCCGGTGAACACCTTGCGCCCGAGCTTCGGCGTGTCGACGATGAGCGCCTGGTCGCCGTGGTTCCAGTAGGCAGGCTCCTCGTCCTTGGTGTAGGCGTGGGCCTTGATGTCGGAGCCGGACGCGCGCTCGTCGAGGTTCATCTCGAACGGGTCCTCGGCGATCCAGCCCTTGAAGCCCGGGCCCGACTCCGGCGTCGACTGGAAGAGGGCAGCCTTGTAGTTGCCGGACCAGGCGTGGCTGCCCGCGCCGGGGACGCCGATGTTTCCCGTCAGCATCAGCGGCAGATACGTCGCGCGGTTGTGGAGCGTCGCGTGGAAGTAGTGGTTGACGCCCTCGCCGGTGTGGATCGATACGGGCTTCATGGTGGCGATGTCTTCCGCCAGCCGGCGGATCAGTTCCGCGGGCGCGCCAGTGATCTCGGCGGCGGTGTCGGCGTCATAGTCGCGCAGGTGGTCGCGGTAGGCCTCCCACAGCGTCAGCACCGACACGCTCTTGCCGTCGACGAGCTGGACCGTCGCGCGGTAGTCGAGCTTCGGATCGATCTTCGCGTCCTTCATGCGCGGACCCATGTCGTCCCGGGTGATGGCGCGCAGGCTGCCGCTGGTGGCATCGAAGACGACGTAGTCGCCGAGCTGGGCGTACTGTTCCTTTGTCAACTGCTGCCTGGTCAGGCTCGGGCCAGCCGGGGTCAGGCCGGGCTTGTAGCCGGGGAAGACGTCGGCGGCGGACAGCCGCTTGAGCGTGTCGGTGCGGATGAGGAGCGGCAGGTCGGTGTACTGCTTGACGAACTCGGCGTCGTACTTGTTCTCCTCCATGATGATCCGCGTGATGGCGAGGAAGATCGACGTGTCCGAGAGCCCGGGTCGCACCGGAAGCCAGTAGTCGGATTTCGTCGCAGGCGGGCTGTACTCCGGGCAGATCGTCACGATCTTCCCGCCGCGCTCGAGCGCGTCGTGCAGGAAGTGCGACTCCGCCATCTTGTTCTCGACGAGGTTCTTGCCCACCTGGATCAGCAACCTGCTGTACCGCAGGTCGTTGAAGTCGACGTCGGAGGTTTGCACCCCGTGGACGAAGGGCTGCCCCGGAGCCTGGTCGCCGTGCCACGTGTAGTTCGACCAGTTCCGGCCGCCCATCGCCTGCGTGTGATCGACGCCGCGCACGTACGCATCGAGCAGCGCCAGGGTGTTCGACATGCGGTACATGCCGTACTTGCCGATGACTCCGGCCAGCCCCATGCCGCCGCGGAGCTTCATCGTGCGGGTGCCGGCGCCGCCCATGTCCGCAATCATCTCCGGCTGGTAGCCCTCGACGGCGAGTTGTTTCGCGCCGTCATCGCCGCTGTACGCTTTCGCGATGTTGACCAGCCCGCGCGCGACGTATCGCGTCGCCTCGTCCCAGCTGACGCGCACGAACGTGTCCGTCCCGCGAGAGGCGAACTTGTACTTCTCGCGCGTCTTCGGCGTCAGCGCCGGGAAGCCGTCATCGGCCCACAGCTTCCAGCCGCGCCGGACCATGGGGTACTTGAGGCGGTACGGGCCGTACAGGCGCCTCGTGAACGTAAAGCCCTTGAGGCAGCCACGGGGGTTCCAGGCCGCGCTGGCGGCGTTGCCCAGCTGATCCTTGTAGCGATGGACGTCGTAGTTCTGCTCGATGCGCATGAGCACGCCGTTCCGCGTGAAGGCGCGGAGGCGGCAGTTGTGCGTGTCGTTCGGCGCGCAGACGTAGGTGAAGCTGCCGTCGTAGTGATACTGGTCGCGATAGACCTTCTCCCAGCCGCGGTTCGGATACGACGCCAGCGGGTTGTCGACGCTCACCGGCGCCTGCAGGTGCCGCAGGTACGGGTAGGCCGCCGCGCCCACGGCGACCACCGCTCCGCCCTTCAGGAAATCCCGTCGCGTAAGTCGTTTCATTGCACTTCTTCCGCTAGCGCGCCACGCCGCCATCCGATGTGACGAGACGTGGCCGCAACTCACACGCGCCTGGCGCGCGTTCCGCCGATTCGTCGCGCGCCCCCGCCAAAGCCGCCGCGGGCTCGGGCCCGAGCACCAGGATCGCCATGCCGAGGAGGGCTGCCAGGTTGTACTGCGTCACCGTCGGCTGCACGCCCGCGACGAGCAGCAGGCCGGCGGCGACCGCGAGGTGTCGCGTGCGGGACTCCGACGCGAACACGACGGCGGAAGTCACTGCCGCGGCCAGCGCGATCACGTACACCGGCGCCGGGAACGACATCGTCACGCCCGTACCCCAGAGCGAGAGGATCGCGACCGTGGACGCAGCACGCGAAAACGCGAGGGCCGCGATCCCGCCGGCAAGCGCGCCGGCGACGAGCGCCGTGCGTCCGGCGGGGCGATCCCAGGGACGCGCGCCGATGACGAGCACCAACGGGAACGCGACGACCGCCGCCTCCGCGATCGTCAGCGACGATGCCGCGCCCGGCAGTGCGCCTCCCGAGATGTCTGACACACGGGCCGCCATCACCGGGTACTGTCCCGCCAGCAACGCCACGCCCGCGACGATGGCCGACAGGCGCATCGCGCGGGCGCCGGTACCGCCGACGGCGACGCCGACCATGAGCGAGAGCGCGCCCGCGAACAGGGCGTTCACCGCCAGTCCGAGGTGCGGGTCGTTCGAACGGATCGTCACGGTATCGACGATGGCGAGCGCGAGGAGCGCGACGCCGAGCGTGCGCCGCATCGGCAGGCGGGACGAGACGAGGTACACCGCGGCCGCCACGGCGGCGAACACGGCGAGGACCATCACGTACCGGAACGCGCCATCGCCCACGGCGGTCGCGCTCCTGTACGCCGACATGACGGACGGGTCCCTGGGTATGTGGATGCCGACCCGGTAGACGATGCGCTCGAACAGAAGGTCGACCATGCCGGCGAACACCAGCGCCACCATGGGAACGGCGACCGCTGGCGGGAAGGACGTGGCTTCTCGCTGTGCCGCGGGGGCCGTTCGGAGGTCTGGGGCCGTCACGGCATCCTCCTGATGGAAGCCGGGTCGGGCACGACGACGCCGCGAGCACGGTCGGGGGCGATGTCGGGGCGCGAGCTCTCCCCAGCGTGCCATCGCAGCGGCGCCGCGCGCACTACCCCATCTGTCGCCGCGACCTTCGCCCTTGCCATCCGCGGAGCGGGTCGGGCAGAACCCGATCCCGGGCGTGCGGCGCGGGACGCGATCGCGTGCTCAGCCGCGGGAATCCACAGTGCGACGCCAGGCCGAAGGTACGTGCGATTCAGGTGCCGCATGCCGCTAACCTCCAGCCATCGGAGACACCAGATCCACAACTTCGCCGTTCGACAGCATCCGTTCGGGCGGCTCCATCCGGTCCGCGACGGCGACCATGACGCTCGGCCCCATCGCGGCCAATACCGGGTAGGCGTCCGCCAGCTGATTCAGCAGCGTGCCGACGCTCGCACCGCGGGGCAGCGTCACACTGAATGCCTGCTCGTGAACGGCGGTCTGGAGCGCGGCCGACAGTCGCACGCGCACGGTGATCGTCTCCGGCGTCAGGGGGTCGGCCAGCGTGCCGCCCTCGAGGACGCGATCGGCGACCGTCGGGGCCGGCGCTCCGGCGGCCGGATGAACACCGAGATGCCAGCCGCCCCAAACGACGGCGATCACGCCGGCGGCGAGTGGGCCCGTCAGCAGCAACGCCTTAGGTCGGTCCGGCGACGTCCTGCGCTCATGTTTCTGTGCCACGTCCTGTCCTCGTCGTGTCCGCGTCACGCCTACTTGACCTCGATCACTCCCAGTGCGCCCAGCCCGGTGTAGGCGAAGCTGTGCGTCACGAAGGGGTATTGGCCGGCTTCCGGGATCGTCAGCTCGAACGTCGCGCCGCCGCCCGGCGGGATCGTCCATGTCTGGACGCCGCGCAGCACATTGGCCGGGTTCCCGTCCGGGTAGACCTTGTCGAAGATCGCACCGATCACGTGGAACGCCGAGAACAGCGTCGGGCCGGCGTTCACGACGTGCAGGCGAATCAGCTCGCCCGGCGACGCCTGCAACGGCTGCTGCTGGTACTGATTCGCGGCACCGTTGAACACGACGAAGTCCGGCGTCACCGCCGACGCGCGCGCGACGTCGCCGTCCCAGTTCCCGCTCTTGCCCTTCGACAGGTAGAACTCGCTCTGCACCAGCACGTATTCGCGCGCCGGCGCAAAGGGCTGCGCCGGATCGACGACGATCGCGCCATACATCCCGTTGATCAGGTGCTGGAGCACGGGACCGGTGCCGCAGTGGTACAGGAAGACGCCCGGGTAGTTGGCCTTCCAGTTGAAGCTCAGCTCCTGGCCGGGAATGATCGTCTTGTAGTTGATGTTCCACGGCGTCTGCGCGGCGTGGAAGTCGATCGAGTGGCCCATCGTGCCGGCGTTGCGCAGTGTGAAGGCGATGGAGTCGCCCTGGCGAACGTGGACGACGGTGCCCGGCAGGAGTCCGTCGAACGTCCACGCATCCATCGTTACGCCGCCTGCCACCTCGTGCGTCAACTCCTTCGCCTCGATCAGAAGCGTCTTCGATGGGTTGGGGTCGGCGGGCCGCAGCGCCGCGTCGTACACGGCGGCGAGCTGGCCGCTGGCCTTCGGGCGATCTGTGGTGGGCGTCGCCGCTGGCGTGGCGTGGTCCATCGACGCGGCCGCGGTCGGCGTGGCGGCCTCCCCCTGACTCTGACTGCCTGCCGCGAGCACGCCCGCGGCGGCAGCCGCCGAGGCCACGCCGACGGCGGCGAGCCCTCCGGTCAGGCTGAGAAACGTGCGCCGGTCGAGTAATTTCGTCGGGTGATCGATCGGGTCCATGGAAGTTGTCCTCCGCTTCTACATTCAGTTCCGCGGGGACGGCGCGTCACCCCGCGACCTTCAAGACTCACCAGCCGACGGCCGTTCGCGCCGCCGGCGACATCCGCGCCGGGGTCCATGGCGGCTGCTCGACCACGTCGACGTCCACCGTCTCGATGCCGTGCACGCCGCGCATCGCCCCGCGCACCTGGTCCTCCACCTCGTCGGCCATCGGGCAGCCCGGCGCGGTCAGCGTCATCGTCACGTGCGCATACGCGTCCCGCACGACGACGCCGTACACCAGGCCCAGGTCGACGATGTTGACGGGGATCTCCGGGTCGTAGCACGTCGTCAACGCCGCCCTCACTGCCTCTTCGGTCACCGTCGTGTCGACGAGGTTCACGCTGATAGGCGCAACGCCGTCGCCATGCTCGATCCTGCGCGTCGCTCCAATCGCCATGTTGAGCGTGTCCACAAGCGCGTCGGGATCCGCGCTCACGAAAGCCGCAGCGCGGGCGATGGTGGTCGCCGGCGCCATGCGCGCGCGCACCTCCGGGTCGGCGATCGGGCCGAAACCGTAGTCGAGCAGTACCGTCAGCACCAGCGGGCTGAGTTCCAGCGCCTCGGCGACGGTCATGTCCGCCCTCACGGGCCCGGCCGGCCGCCGCCCACCGGCCCCCGCGGTGCCTGACGCGACGCCGCCAACCGCCGGCGCGCCTGGTCCGTGCTCCGCCGGCGCACGAACGGCACGGGGTGGTTCGCCGCGCGAGGCCGTGTCCGCCGGCACAACGAGCGGCCCCTCGGAAGCGGCGAAGCGCGCAAACATCGACGTGGCCAGCTCGACGAAGAAGATGCCGAGGCCGAAAAAGAGCAGCACGCCGCCCGCTGTCAACAACTTGAAGTCGAGCTTCGACGGCGCTGGCGTGAACGCCACCGGGAACACCCGGAGCGCCGCGGCGGCGATCACCATCGCGTACGACGCGGCCACGGCCGACGGCCAGCGCACCGCACGTCCGGAGAACACCGGCACCGTGCGATACGCGATCGCCATGATCATCAGCGTGGCGAAGCCGAGCAGGAATGCGTGGCGGATCGCGCCGGCGGCGTAGAACGGCGTGAAGCCGCCCTCGAGCTCGCGCAGCCGCCAGTACACATCGAGGGATATTCCGGCCAGGAGCCAGGCGTAGGCCGCCTGGACGACGGTGCGACTCGTTTTCGGCGCACCGGCGGCCATCGGTTCCGTTGCGGCAGCTTCGAACACACGGAGCGCGATCGTCGCAGCCGCGACGCCGAGTGCCAGCGTGAATGTCGCGATGCGGTCGGCGGGTTCAGCCCAGCCGTACCGGCCGAACTGCGGCGCCCACACCGCAGCGACGCGCACCGGCAGCGCGATCAGCATCGCCGCCAGCGCCGCATCGCGCAGCCATCCGTGCGCCGGCTTGAGCGACAGGAAGAACGGCAGCGTCCGGAACGAGACGCCGAGCACGAACAGCACCACGAAGCCGTACACCGTCGCCTCGAGCAGCGCCGCGTCGCCGGCGAAATTTAGCAGGTGCTGGCCGTCGAGCGCCGCCCTCACGGTCAGATAGGTGTTGATCCCGGCGGACGCGACGAACCAGGCGGTCGCCGCCAGGACGTAGCGGTCAAACGGCTCCCGCTGCGCGCGCGCCCGCCAGAAGATCCGGGCGACGACCGCGGCGAACAGTGCGGCGCCGGCAAGCTCCACCAGCGCGGACGCGCCGAGCATCCAGCGGAGAAACCCCTGCCCGTGCGGCTGCGCCGACGCACGCAGCATCACGCCGGAGAGCACGATTGCGTAGATCGCCACCACGAGCCGGCGGTTCGGCGGCGGCTGGCCCTTGAAGCGCGGCAGCACGTGCAGCGCGACGCCCATGACGAACAGACCGAGGTAACCGAACAGCTGCACGTGTCCGTGGGTCTGGACGAGCGCCAGCCACGGCTCTCCTCGCAGGGCGCCCCAACCGCCGCCGGTCATCGCCGCGGCGATGCCGGACGTCACGCCGACGGACAGCGCCAGCGCCAGCGCAGTCATCAGGAACAGCGGATACGTGTGGCCGCCGGCATCCAGCGACGGGCGCGGCTGCGTAGCCGGGCGTTCCATTGAGGCGGCGTAGTCGTCCAGCTCAGCGATCAACCGTTGCGGATCCACGTGGTGGACGGCGGCGAAGAATCCGATCGGCTCGGCCGGACCATCGGGTCCGCCGCAGCCGGTCAGCCCGTACTTGTCGAAGATTCGCTCCGCGCCGGGGTACGCCGCGACGGCTTCGCGAACGGTCGTGCTTGCGGTGATCCGTCCTGACATGACGGCGCCTCCTCGATGACCCTATCGACTCATGCCACCGCCGCGCTGTAACTTTTGTCACATGGAAGCAGCAGAGGCCCGGCGCGACCCGCTCGCCGCCGTTCCCTATTTCGCCGGGCTGACGCCCGAGCAGCGCGGCCGCATCGCGAGCGGCGCGCGGCGGATGCGCGTGATCGCGGGTCAGACGCTATTCGTCGAGGGAGAGCCGTGCGCGGGCCTGTACGTCGTCCAGCGCGGGCTCGTGAAGCTGTTCAAGACGTCGCCCGATGGCCGCGAGCAGGTGCTGCGCCACATGGAGGCGGGCGATTCCTTCAACGACGTGCCGGTGTTCGACGGCGGGGTGAACCCGGTGAGTGCGGCTGCCGTCGATGACGGCGAGCTGGTGGTGCTGTCACGCCAGGCCATGCTGGACGTCATGCGCGACTACCCGGCGGTCGCGGAAGCGGTCGTCCGCGTGTTCGCGTCTCGTCTGCGACACCTCGTGGCGCTGGTGGAGGATCTCTCGTTCCGGCAGGTGACCGCACGGGTCGCGCGCATCGTCCTGCAGTCGGTGGCGCCGCACGAGGGCATGGGCGCGGGCGTCGGCGGGCGCGCTCGCGTGACGCAGCGCGAAATCGCCGAGATGGCCGGCACGAGCCGCGAGGTCGTGGCGAGGGCGCTCAAGGTGCTGGAGGAGGAGGGGGCGATCGACGTCCGCCGGAGCGGCATCCAGGTCGTCGATGAGGCGCGCCTCACCGTGCTGTCGTGAGGAGCGCGGGGCGGCGGGAGTGGCGGCCGGCCGCGCGGCGAGCGGGTGCTCGCGACGAGGTCAGAGCGAGAGGGTAGTTGGTGGCCCCCGGCAACCCGAACCCTGGAGCAACGGATCGATAGCCGGAAACCGTCAGCCGGCTGATCCGTCGCGTGATGCAGATTCGACTCGTTCTCCATCGTCGGCTCCGATGAGGTGGTCCGAGCGAGGGAGCCGCCCGTCGGGTAACCCGACGGATCCAGGCCAAGGCCGATCTGTTCGCGAATTGGCAGCCGGGACGTCGTCGGATCCGGCATCGCGCAGCGGTCCGAAGACGACCTGCGTATCACGGAGACCTCTCTCCCAACCGCCCTTGTCGATGCCCGAGTCCGCACTGGATCATGCGTGGTTGCGGGCGGTGGCACAGCGTTCCCGTGCGGCATCGAGGCATGCCCCCCTGAGACGGCATCAGGCATGGGGTAGCGGTACGACCACGCGACGATGCGCCGGATGGCCGAGTTCAGACCTGTCAATTCCGATTACTTGATACCGCTCGAAGGCCGCTGGGCGTTATGGCACATCGCGACTCGACGTTTGAACCTCAGAACTAGCCTGCTCAACCAGCCGGGAAGGTGACCGCCATGGCGCGCAAGAACGAGCTCGACACCGCCGCAGTACTTCGTCTCAAGCACGAGATCGCCAGAGTCAGGCTGCGCCTTGCTCAGCGCATCGAAATGGAGGATGACCAGAAGGAGTCGCCAGCAGACGCTCCCACCAACGTAGGTCGCCTCTACGAAGTCTTCAGATTCATGAACGAGTGCTAGGTGCAGTTCCCACGCAGGTTGTTGACACGAAGAGAGTGCTCGGGTCGGGCGAGTGGATCCGGGACTGAGGTCATCGATTGGCCGCGGGGATCCAGGCGGAATTCGTACGCCCGCTTGGAAGGGCGCTCATGCCTGCTGGGCGGGCGGTTGAATCTGGTGGTGGGCCCTCAGGGATTCGAACCCTGGACCGACGGATTAAAAGTC
>CAYJMJ010000104.1:0-1241 GCA_964371095.1 uncultured Dehalococcoidia bacterium
ATGTTCTACTCTGCTCGCATCCGCCAGACGCATCGGAATGTGATGAAAGGCACCACGCCGTGGACGCCGCTCCGGGACTCATCTTCTTCGTCGATGGCGCGACGACGGCCGCGGGCGCGTTCAACGCGGCGTGGCTCTCGGCGCACTGGCTGCGGGGCGCGGCGCGGGTGCGTCGGCTCGCGGCGGTGACGCTGGCGCTCGTCAACGCAGGCGTCGCGGTGCAGGCGGCGTTCGCGCAGGCGCTGTTCTCGGCGCACCGGCTGGGCGCGCCGGTCGAGCCGTTCTTCGGGCCGGCGCCGTGGGTCGCGGCGCGGCTGCCGCTGCTCGCCGGCACGCTGCTGCTCTCGGTGCTGATCCTGAGGAGGGTGCGATGACGCAGGCACGGCCGCTGGCCGCCGCGATGCGGCGAAACGAGTGGGAGCGCGTCGCGCTGCTGCTGCTGCTCGGCGTGGCGGCGGCCGCGCGCAAGGCGCCGCCCGGCACGATCGATGACGTGCTGGCGCTGCTCTCGGCGGAGGAGGATGGCGATGCCGCGACGCGCCGCTGAGCCGGAGAAGCCCGCCGCCAAGTTCTACGCGTCGGTGCTCGACCAGGCGGAGCTGCTGGCCGCGCTGGAGCTGGAGGGCGTCGACGAGGAGCTGGCGATCCTGCGGATGCGGCTGAAGCGGTTGATCAAGGAGCGGCCCGAGGATTACGAGCTGATGCTGAAGAGCGCGCAGATGATCGTGCGCGCCGTCGGCACGCGCTATCGGATCAGCGCGAAGAGCCGCGAGGAGCTGGGATCGGCGGTCGCGGCCGTGATCGACGGCGTCGGCGTGCAGCTCTTCCCGGAGGAGGCGCTCGATGTGTGAGCGCGGGACGCGTGGCATCGGACAGATCGAGCGCGCGCTCGGACGGCTCGGTCGGCGGCGCGATCGGGTGCATCGTGCGGCGGCGGAGCCGTTGGAGTCGATGAGCGCGCCGGCGTTCCGCAGCATCGTCGCAGAGCGGCTGCGCGCGCTGGAGCGGGACGTCGGCGAGGTGCGGGCGCGCGTCAACGGACTGCTGTTCGTCGTGGCGGGCGCGGTGGTGACGCAGGTCGTGCTGCGGCTGTTCGCGTGATGGAGACGACCTAACCCCCGGCCCCTTCCCTATGAGGGAAGGGGAGCTTGGGGAGGACGGAATGGCTCGAGAGGAATGCGGTGGACGCGTCCGGGGATTCGGCGGATCTGAAGCTTCGCGGGTACTGGTGCGGAACGAGG
>CAYJMJ010000104.1:1341-6201 GCA_964371095.1 uncultured Dehalococcoidia bacterium
CGCGTCCGGGGATTCGGCGGATCTGAAGCTTCGCGGGTACTGGTGCGGAACGAGGCTGTGTCAGCTGGTCCGGCTGTATGGGTGATGGAGACGACCTAACCCCCGGCCCCTTCCCTATGAGGGAAGGGGAGCTTGGGGAGGACGGAATGGCTCGAGAGGAATGCGGTGGACGCGTCCGGGGATTCGGCGGATCTGAAGCTTCGCGGGTACTGGTGCGGAACGAGGGGTGATGGAGACGGTGTCGGGATGGTGACGAGGGAGTGGATGGCAGCGGGACGCATCGATGCGATGCCGGTGCTGCGCCCGTACCAGCGGGAGGCGGGGCGCGCCGTGCTGGCCTCGGTGCGCGGCCGGCTCGGCCGCTCGTTCAGCATCGAGATCGCGCGGCAGGGCGGGAAGAACGAGCTGTCGGCGCAGATCGAGATGCTGCTGCTCGTGCTCGCGGCGTCGCGCGACGTCGACGGCGTGAAGTGCGCGCCGACGTTCCACCCGCAACTCCAGGTGAGCATGCGGCGGCTGTGGGCGCGCATCGGGCAGGCGCGGCTGTCGGGCGCGGCGGCGCTGCGCGGGAACACCGTGGGCCTCGGCCGGGCGCGCATCGTGTTTCTCTCGGCCGAGGCGGGGGCGAACGTCGTGGGGCACACGGCGGGGCTGCTGCTGGAGGTGGACGAGGCGCAGGACGTCGGCATCGACAAGTTCGACCGGGAGTTCCGGCCGATGGCGGCGACCGGCAACACGACGACGGTCTACTACGGCACGGCGTGGGACGACTCGACGCTGCTCGAGCGCGCGAAGCAGGCGCATCTGGAAGCGGAGCGGCGCGATGGCGTGCGGCGCCACTTCGAGTATGACTGGCAGGCCGTCGCGCGGCACAACCCGGCGTACGCGCGCTTCGTCGAAGCCGAGCGTGAGCGGCTGGGGGCAACGCACCCGCTGTTTCTCACGCAGTACTGCCTGAAGCCGATTTCCGGTGGCGGCCGGTTGCTGACGGCATCGCAACGGGCGCAGCTCGCGGGCATGCACGAGCGCCGATCGGCGCCGGCGGCGGGCGAGGCCTACGTCGCCGGCCTCGATCTGGCGGGCGGCGAAGACGGCGACACGCCGCACGCGCGAGCCGGCGCGCGCGACGCAACGGTGCTGACGATCGGCCGGCTGGTGTATCCGGCATCGGACGCGCTCGTCGCCGAGCCGCTCGTCGAGATCGTCGAGCACGTTGCGTGGACGGGCGAGCCGCACGAGGCGCTGCTGCCCCGGCTGATCGACCTGCTGCGGAACGTGTGGCGCGTCGCGCGCGTCGCGGTCGATGCGACGGGGCTGGGCGAGACGACCGCCGCGATGCTCTCGGCAGCGCTCGGGGAGACGCACGTCGAGCGGGTGAAGTTCACGGCGGAGAGCAAGTCGCAGCTCGGCTTCGGGATGCTCGCGGCGATCAACGGCGGCCGGCTGAAGGCGTATCGCGGCGACGGATCGCCGGAGCATCGCGAGTTCTGGCGGCAGGCCGAGCTGGCGCGCGTGGCGTATCGGGCGAACCGGACGATGAACTTCTTCGTCGATCCGGCGGACGGGCACGACGACTACCTGATGAGCGCGGCGCTGCTGGTGCGCGCTTCGGCCGGGCAGAAGCGGCGCGTCGCGACGGGGCGCGTGCGGGCGTGACGGACGGAGGCGGGACGGGAGGTGGACGGCGATGGTGGCGCTGCGGGACGACCTGGAACGGGGTGCGGTTGGACGGAGGCGGCTGCGGCTCATCCGTGGCGGCGCGCTGCCGCTCGTGCGGCGCGACACGCTGCCGGAGCACGCGGACTACCGGGATACGGGCTGCGCGCTCTCGCCGCGCTGCCTGAGCTGCTCGATCGACCGCTGCAAGGACGACGAGCCGGACGCGGCCGTGAAGGTGCGCGCCCGGGACCGCGAGATCGTGATGCTGCGGCGACGTCACGGCGCGCCGATCGACGCGCTCGCGGGGACGTACGGGCTGACGCGCCGGAGCATCTTTCGCATTCTCGGCGAGGCGCGGACCTAGTTTAGAGGTTGGAAGTTGGAGGTTAGATGTTGGAGGGGATCTGACATCCCGACCCTTCCCTGCGAGGGAAGGGGAGCGTGGGTGCATCATTCGGGGCGAGATCGATGCGTGGTGCTCGACCGGGGATTCGGCGGAGCTGAAGCTCCGCAGGTACTGGTGAAGATCGGCGAGCGGCGGTGCGTTGAACCGGCAGGACGCGGGCTCAACGCCCGCGCCACGAGTTAAGAGGATTTCTTCAACACGTCATGAGATCGGAGGGAGACGATGAGCGACACGATGACGATGCCCCAGCAGATCCGCCAGATGGACGCCGACCGGCTGCGTCGCTACACGGAGAACCTGGCGTTCTACGGCGGCGACCAGTGGCCGGCCTCGATGACGCGGCAGAAGAACCGCCGGCTCGTCTTCAACTACGCGAAGGCGATCGTCGACAAGACGACCTCGTACCTCGTCTCCGGTCTCAACTTCGCGGTCGACGCCGTCGATGACACGCCGGAGGCGGCGGAGCGCGCCCGCGCGACCGAGCGCGCGCTCGCCGCCGTGTACGACGCGAACCAGCTCGACCAGCTCGACTTCGACACGGAGGTGGACGCCGCGGTGCTCGGCGACGGCGCGTACAAGGTGACGTGGGACGCCGAGGAGCGGCGCGTGCGCGTCTCGGCGCCGGACGTGCAGGGGCTGTTCGCCTGGTGGCGGGGCGATGACGTCGGGCGGGTGTGGCGCATCGCCAGCCGCTACACGATCGATGCGGCCTCGGCGAGCGCGCTGTACGGCATCGCCGCGCCTCGGGGCGCGCGCGTCCGCAGCGCGGCGACGCGGCCGGGCGTCGAGATGGTGGAGGTGTGGACGGCGCGGGAGTTCGAGCTGTGGGCGGATGGCGCGCGCATCGAGCAGCGCGAGAACCCGTACGGCTTCATCCCATTCGTGCTCTACCCGAATCTCCGCGAGCCGAAGCAGTTCTGGGGCGTGTCCGACCTGCCGGTGATCAAGGAGCCGGTGCGCGAACTGAACCGCGCGCTCACGCAGCTCTCGATGATCCTGGAGCTGAGCGGCAACCCGATCGCCGTGCTCGAAAACGTCAGCGAGTCGGCCGACATCGCCGTCATGCCCGGCGCGGTATGGGAGCTGCCGGAGCGGGCGCGGGCGTACCTGCTCGACCTGCTGCAGGGCGGCGGCGTCAAGCTGCACGCCGACTATGTGGACCTGGTGTACCGGGCGTTGCACGATCTCGGCGAGTCGCCGCGCACTGCTTTCGGCGAGAATCGCGCCGGGCTGTCGGGCATCGCGCTGAACGTCGAGCTGGATCCGCTGCTGAAGAAGATCCAGCGCAAGCGGCTGATACGCGGGGCCGCGTATCGCCGCCGCAACGAGATGATCCTGCGGATCCTCGAACAGTACTCGCAGCCGCCGGTCAGCTACGCGCCGTATCGATCGCGCATCGTCTGGGGGAGCGTGCTGCCGCTCGACCGGAGCCGGCTCGTCGAGGAGGAGCGGGCGCTCGTGGGCGCGGGCATCCACAGCCGGAGGCGCGCGGCCGACGAGCTGGGCGTCGAGGATCCGGAGGGGGAGTTCCGGCGCTGGCTGGCGGAGGAGCGGGATGCGGGCGTTGGAGGTTAGAAGTTAGAAGTTAGAGGACCTAACCCCCGGCCCCTTCCCTATGCAGGAAGGGGAGCCTGGTGAAGGACAAAGCGTCGGTGACGCGCACCAGGCTGATCGCGCGGTTGGCGCGCGCGCGCCGCGTGTGCTGAGATGCGGCGATGCTCGGAGCGCGCCGGTTGCTGCTCGCCTTCTCTCGCTGGTACGTGGTGATCGCGATGCTGGCGATTATCTTCGCACTGTCGTCGATCCCGAACGTCGCGGAACCGCGCCACCAGGTGTTCCCGTTTGACAAGGTCGCGCACTTCGGCGAGTACGCGGTGCTGGGGTTCGCGCTGGCCGGCTCGCTGCGCCGCGACGGTCCGCGTTGGTTGCCGCTGGCCGTGCTGCTCGTCGGTGCGATCGCCGTCGCCGCGATGTACGGCGCGAGCGACGAGTACCACCAGCGCTTCGTCCACGGCCGCGACTCCGACGTACGCGACTGGCTCGCCGACCTCACCGGCTCGACGGTGGGAGCGCTGGCGTCGGCGGTGCTGGTGCGGGCGAGGGAGCTGCGGCGCAAGGGCGGCTGACGCCAGCCGGATCAGCGCCCGTACACCGACACGATGTTCTTTGTGTCGGCGGTATGCGGACGGCGTTCCCAGCCATCCCAGCGTTCCTTCAACTGCAGGCCGGCGATTCGCGCCATAAGATCCATCTCGGCCGGCCAGATGTGGCGCGTGACGATCGGGAACAGGTTCACGCCGTTCTTCGTGAGCGACACGTGGCTCTCGTCAAGCAGCTGCGTCACAGGGTCGTAGCGCGCCACATCGAGCCACACCTGGTTTACCTCGATCGACTGCGCGTGCACGTACTGATCGTCATGCAGGTGCAGCGCCGCGTGCGTGAGCGCTTCGACCACGAAGGCGCCGTCGCCGGTCAGGTGCTTCGCGACGTTCTCGAAACATCGCACCTGGTCGTCCTGTGTCAGCAGATTGTGGATCGTGTTGTAAACGATGTAGATCAGCCGGTACGTGCCCGCCACAGGAACGTCGGCGTAGTTACCCATCGTTACGGCGATGTCCGCGCCGCCCGGCTGCGTGCGCAGCACATCGACCATCGCCTGCGAGATGTCGATGCCGTCCACGCGGACGCCCGTCGCCGTCAGCCGCCGAGCGATCCGACCTGTGCCGATGGCGAGTTCGAGCGCGGGGCCGTCGCCCGCGAGATCGCGCAGGAACGCCACCGTTGCGTCCTCGTCG
>CAYJMJ010000104.1:6301-8742 GCA_964371095.1 uncultured Dehalococcoidia bacterium
TCGATCGTGCTCTTGCCGTCGATGACCGCGCCGCGAATGCCGTCGAGGATGTACGTGGCCGGCGAGATGAACGAGAACGCTTGCAGCCACGCCGGCAGCACGCCGACCTCGTAATAGACGCCGGAGACGAGCAGCACGAACGCCTGGATCATCATCGACATCTGCTGGCCGCGCTCGGGGTAGAGGAGCGGCAGCACGCCGGCGAGGATCGCCAGCCCGGCGACGCTGAAGCTGCCGACGAACAAGACGGCGGCGGCGGCGAGCCAGTCGGCGTTGCCGAGGTCGATGCTGAAGAACGGCGCGGCGATCGCGAAGATGAGCATCGTTCGCAGCACGCCGTGGATGATGCCGAACAGCACCATGCCGCTCAGGTGCAGCCAGCGCTCGACCGGGGCCATCAGCGTGTGCTCGATGGTTCCTTCCCATCGCTCCCACTGCACGACGAGGCTGATGTCGTCGAGCACGGCGGAGAGGTAGGCCCAGACGAGCGTGCCGATCAGGAGGAACAGCACGAGCCGCTGCACGCGCGCGGGGTCGATGACGCCCGATGCGCCGACCTGGTTGGCGATGAACGTGACGGCGAGCGTGTTGACGGCGCCGTAGACGAGCCACACGAGCTCCCAGGCCCAGTAGCGCTTCCAGAGATTCGTTTGCCGCTCGATGAACGCCCACGCGAGTGCGGTGCGCGGCGTCCGCGCGGGTAACCGCAGCGGCGTTGTGATGCTAACCATGAGCCATCACCTCCTCCGGCTCCTCGTCCTCTTCGACGCGGTGGCCGGTCAACTCCATAAAGACGGTTTCCATGTTGATGCTCTCGATCGGGCGGCCGTTGGCGACGAGCCGGCGCAGGTCCAGCGGCGTGCCCTCGGCGACGATGCGCCCGCCGGCCAGGAAGGAGATGCGGTCGCAGAGCAGCTCCGCCTCCTCCATGTCGTGGGTGGTGAGCAGGATCGACGCGCCGTGATCGCGCCGCACCTCGCGGATGAACGCTTGCACGTCGCGCTTGCTGCGCGGGTCGAGGCCGGTCGTCGGCTCGTCGAGCAGCATCAGGATGGGCGAGGTCAGGAAGGAGCGGGCGACGGCGACCTTCTGCTGCTGACCGCGCGACAGGTGGCTCATCGGCTCGAGGGCGCGGGGCCACTCGAAGCCGAGGCGGCCGAGGATCTCGGGCGTCCGCCGCTTGATCTGGCCGGCGTTCAGGCCGTAGACGCGGCCGAAGAACAGCAGGTTCTCGTACGACGTCATGTTGCGGAAGAACGACGGGTCCGCCGAGACGCGGTTGATCAGCGAGCGCACGGCCATCTCGTCGCGCATGGCGTCGAAGCCGAAGATGCGGACGTCGCCGGCGTCTGGCAGGAGCAGCGTGCTGATGATGCGGATCAGCGTCGACTTGCCGGAGCCGTTCGCGCCGATGACGCCGAAGATCTCGCCCGGCCGGATCTCGAACGACACGTCGTCGACGACGCGCCGCGGCCCGGCGTCGGCAGCGCCGCGGCTCCAGGGCAGCAGGCGCCCGAGGTCGAGGCCGCCGCCGAAGGACTTCGAGACGTGCGACACGCGCAGCGGCATCGAGTCGGGCAGGGCTCGCCCGTTCTTGTGTGCGTCGGTTTGTTCCGCCACCACGTACTCCCTTCATCGAGCGCCCGGCATGCTCGACGCGACCGGGCGACAAAAAACCCACTACGCCCCCATGCTGTAGTGGGTGGATGAACTCGCCCGGGCCGCGCCGTCAGTATCTACTCAATACTCTCGCCTTGCGCTGGGCACACTCATCCGCCCCACAGCCGCGCCGCCACCGTTTCGGGTGCGGTGCGGAGGGAAAACTCCGCTGAGGTTGATGCTCTGCATCTGTGTGCCTGCCATACCTGCGAATATTGGGCTACGGGCCTTGCCGAGGATCATATGCCCCGCGGCGGAGGCTGTCAATGGCAACAGCAAACAGCAAACGGCCAACAGCAAAGGGGGGCGCGGGGATGCTCCTGACGTCGGGTGGCAGGGTGCGGCGCGCCGGAGTGGGCGGTCCCCGTTCAGCAGGCCAGCGCGTTGACGTCGACGCGGATGTCGGAGCCGTAGGCGGTGGCCTGCGGGGTGTTGTCGGGCGCCATGAGGTAGGTGCCGTTGCCGCTGTCGCCCGCGTCGGGATCGCCGAACGTGACGAGGTGCAGCGTGGAGCAGCCGGACGAGGCCGGGGTGAGGACGATGGTGGCCAGCAGGCCTGTCTGCGTCGCGTGGGCGCCGGTGGTGGCGCAGCCGAAGACGATGCCGGCGCCGTCTGTGTCGATCGACTGGGCGCAGAACGGCGAGGGGATGATCGAGCCGCTGGCGTTGGCGGAGCTGAAGGTGAACACCGCTGGGTCCCAGCGCAGGTGGACGTTGAAGCCGAGGGCGTCGACCGTGCCGGAGACGCTGATCGGCACCTGCACCGTCTGCCCCACGCGCGC
>CAYJMJ010000105.1:0-6863 GCA_964371095.1 uncultured Dehalococcoidia bacterium
GGTCGGAGCGAGCATTGTCGCGACGGCCGTACTCACGGGCGTGCTTGCGCCCATGCAGCACCGCGTCGGCCTCCTCAACGAGGGACTCCTCTTCCTCCTGCTCGCGTTGCTCGTGTCGGCCACCTGGGGCTGGCGCGTCGGGCTCTTCGCGGCAGTCCTCACCAACCTCGCGCTCAATTTCTTCTTCGTGCCGCCGCTGCACACGTTCACCGTGCAGGATCCATCGAACATCGTCGCGCTCTTCGTCTTCCTGGTCGTCGCCATGCTCGGCGGCCGGCTGCTCGCGTCCGCGCAGCAGGCGCTCGCCGAGTCACGCCGCCGCCAGGCCGAGACGCAGGTGCTGCTCAACCTCAGCCGCGTCATGATCGGACGCACCCAGCCGGAGGATGCGCTTGCCGCATTGTGCGAGGAGGTCGTCTCGGCGCTGCGGCCGGAGGGCGCCGCCGTGCTCAGCAGCGCCGGCGCCGGATGGCGCGTGCTGGCCTCCGCTGGAACTCCGTCAGCCGCGCGACCGCCCGATGCGGAAGAGAGGGCGATGACGGAACGGGCGCTCGCCGCCAACATGCCGGTCATGCTCGGCCAGACCGGCCTGGCGTCGGGCCGGCCGCGGCGCATCGCCATCCGCGCCGGCGGCCAACGCCGTATCGAAGAGGCGCGGCGCGCTCTGACGCTCGTGCCGCTGCGCGTAGGCGAGCGGGCGTTTGGCGTGCTTCGCCTCGACGGGCCGATCGCCGGCACGGTCTTCGGCGACCACCCGGAGCAGTTGCTCGTCCCGTTCGCGAACGAGGCGGCACTCGCAGTCCAACGCGTGGAGTTGGCCGCCGCCGCAGCCCACGCCGACGCGTTGCGCGAGGCCGACGAAATGAAGACGGCGCTGCTCACCTCGATCTCGCACGATCTCAAGACGCCGCTCGCCGGCATCAAGACCTCCGTCTCCAGTCTCCTCGACGAGAGCGTGACTTGGTCGCAGGAAGATGTCGCCGCGTTCCTCGCGACGATCGACTCGCAGGCCGACCGCCTGAACAGCGTCATCTCCGACATCCTGGATCTCAATCGGATCGAGGCGGGCGTCGTCTCAGCGGTGCTGCGACCGCTGCCGATTATCGACCTCCTGCGGGAAGCGAAGGCGCGCACCATCGGCCCGGCCGCCGGCCGCACCGTCACCGTCGACGCGCCGCCCGGTCTCCTCGTCGAAGGCGACGAATCGCTGATTACGCAGGCGCTGGTCAATCTCGTCGAAAACGCGGCGAAGTACTCCACGCCCGGCGGCGCCATCCATCTCGCCGCGGCGGCGCGTGACGGCACGGTCGAGATCACCGTCGCCGACGAGGGTCCTGGCATCGCGCGCGAAGATCTGCCGCACCTGTTCGAGCGCTTCTACCGCGCCGCCGAGCACAGCCGCCGCGTCAAGGGAAGCGGGCTCGGGCTGGCTATCGTCAAGGGGTTCGTCACGCTCTCCGGCGGCAGCGTCCGCGTCGAAAGCTCGCCCGCCGGCACCCGCTTCATCATCTCGCTCCCGGTCGCCATCGCCGTGGACGCCGATGCGGTGACGAAATGAGTCCGCCGCGCATTCTCGTCGTCGACGACGAGATCCAGTTGCGCCGGACACTCGCGCGATCGCTCTCCGGCCATGGCTACACTGTGCGCGAGGCCGCCGACGGCGCCGCCGCCCTTCGCGAATTCAGCGCGTTCAAGCCCGACGTCGTGCTGCTCGACCTCATGCTGCCCGACACCTCCGGCGTCGAGGTGTGTGCCGCGTTGCGCCGCGTGCAGGACACGCCGATCATCGTGCTCTCCGTCGTTGGCGATGAACGCTCGAAGATCGCGGCGCTCGACGCCGGCGCCGACGACTATCTCACGAAGCCGTTCAGCATGGGCGAGCTGCTCGCTCGCGTACGCGTCGCGCTGCGGCGCGGCGCCACGGACCGGACACAGCAGCCAGTCATCCAGTGCGACGGCCTCACGATCGACATGGAACGCCGCCTCGTCTCGCTTTCGGGCAACGAGGTGCATCTGACGCCAACGGAGTACAGCCTGCTCAAGTACCTGGCGACGCACGCCGGCAAAGTGCTGACGCACCCGATGATCCTGCGCGCCGTCTGGGGCCCCGAGTACGCCGACAACACGCACGTCCTGCGCACGACGATCAACCAGCTCCGCGCCAAGCTCGGCGACGACGCCGCGGAGCCGCGCTTCATCCGTACTGATGCGGGCGTTGGCTACCGGTTCGCCGACCCGGATCCAGTTTCTTGACGATTCTCTTATCCACTGCACCGTCCCCATGACACGGCCCTGACGCGGCCCGGCGTACGATCGTCGCATGAACATCCTCCTCGTCGAAGACGACGGCCCGCTCCGCGACGTCATCGCGCGCAATCTGCGCGCCCGCGGCCACGACCTGTCGGTTGCTGGTACCGCCGAGGCTGCGGTTCTCTCCATGGCCGAGGTCTGGCCGGACGCGATCGTGCTTGACGTGAACTTGCCGGACATGACCGGATGGGACGTGCTTCGCCGACTGACGGCGGACGACCGTAAGCGCGTCGCCGTCATCGTCATCTCCGCCGCGCCCATCTCCGAGAAGCGGCTCCTCGAGTTTCAGCCGCTGCGTCACCTGGAGAAGCCATTCCCGATCGATGCGCTCGTGCGGCTGCTCAACGAGGCAGAGCCCGCCGCGGCCTCGGGCGAGAAGGAGGGAGCGTGAGCGAGCGCTGGCGAGAGGTGCGCAACGAGGTGATCCCGTGAATCCGGACGTCGTGTTCGTCGCCGTGGCGCTGTTCATCTTCGCGGTGGCGTTCGTCGCGATCTGGGCGTTCGAGAAAGTGTGATCGAGACGGAGAACGTCATCCTTTCGATTGGCGCGAGCATCATCATGCTCTACCTGATCGTCGCGCTCATCCGGCCCCAGTGGTTCTGACGGGGAGCTGCCGGTGACGGTCAGCGGCGTCATCCACATCCTCCTGTACTTCGGCGTCGTGCTGGCGCTGACGAAGCCGCTCGGCGCGTACATGGCCGCGGTGTTCGAGGGCGAGGGGCGCCTCTCGAAGCGCGTCTTCGCGCCGGTCGAGCGCGTCGTCTATCGCATCTTCTTCGTCGATAAGACGAACGAGATGGACTGGAAGCGATACACGATCAGCCTGCTGATGTTCAGCACGCTGAGCATGCTCGCCGTCTACACCATGCTCCGCCTGCAGGCACATCTGCCTCTCAACCCGCAGGACATGCCGGCCGTCTCGGGCCATCTCTCGTTCAACACCGCCGCAAGCTTCACCTCGAACACCAACTGGCAGTCATACGGCGGCGAGACGACGCTGAGCTACCTGTCGCAGATGCTCGCGTTGACGGTGCAGAACTTCGTCTCGGCGGCCGTCGGCATCGTCGTCGTGCTCGTGCTGATCCGCGGCTTCGTGCGGCGGAGCACGACGGACCTGGGCAACTTCTGGGTCGACCTGACTCGTTGCATCCTCTGGATCCTGTTGCCGCTCTCGATCGTGCTCGCACTGCTGCTCGTGTCGCAGGGTGTCATCCAGAACTTCAGCTCGTACCGCGAGGTCACGACGCTCGAGGGCGCGAAGCAGGTGCTGGCGATGGGCCCGGCAGCGTCGCAGATCGCCATCAAGCAGCTCGGCACAAACGGCGGCGGCTTCTTCAACGCGAACTCGGCCACGCCGTTCGAGAACCCGACGCCGGTCTCCAACTTCCTGGAGGCCGTCGCCATCCTGCTCGTCCCCGCCGCCCTCACGCACACCTTCGGCAAGATGGCCGGCAACACGAAGCAGGGCTGGGCGATCTTCGCGGCGATGGCCGTGATCTCGATTTCGTTCGCGTTCTTCGCGTACGGCGCGGAGCAGACCGGCAACCCGACGCTCGCGAACCTCGGCGTCGACCAGTCCTACCACACCGGCAACGCCGCCTCATCGGGCGGCAACATGGAGGGCAAGGAGGTGCGCTTCGGCATCGCCGACTCCGCGATCTGGGCGAACGCCACCACCGACGCATCGAACGGCTCCGTGAATTCGATGCACGACAGCTACACGCCGCTGGGCGGGCTGGTGCCGCTCTTCAACATCCACCTCGGCGAGATCGTGTTCGGCGGCGTCGGCTCCGGGCTGTACGGCATGCTCGTGTTCGCGATCATCGCCGTCTTCATCGCCGGCCTGATGATCGGCCGCACGCCGGAATATCTCGGCAAGAAGATCGGGCCGAAGGAGATGAAGCTGGCGGGCATCTACTTCCTCATCACGTCCGCGATGATGCTGCTGCTCACGGCCGTCGCCGTGTCGACGAAGCAGGGCCAGGCCGGCCCTCTGAACGCGGGAGCGCACGGCTACACCGAGATCCTCTACGCGTTCAGCTCGGCCGCCGGCAACAATGGCTCGGCGTTCGGCGGACTGACGGCGAACACGCCGTTCTACGACACCGCGATGGGCGTATCGATGCTCATCTGCAGGTTCGTGCCGATCGTCGCCATCATGGCGCTCGCCGGCGCGCTGGCAGGAAAGATGAAGGTGCCGGCAAGCGCCGGCACACTGCCTACGGACTCGCCGCTCTTCGCGGGATTCCTCGTCGGCGTCGTGATCATCGTCGCCGGATTGACATTCTTCCCGGCGCTGGCGCTCGGGCCGATCGCGGAACATTTCCTCGTGCATGCGCACATCCTGTCGTAGAGAGAGACAGATGCTGGACCAGATGGCACCGCAGACTGAATCGACGGAACACCGCTCCGAGCTCGCCCGGCAACGTCAGTCGCGCACCGCTATCTGGAATGGTCCGATCATCCGCCAGGCAACGGCCGATTCGTTCAAGAAGCTGAGCCCCCGTCACCTGCTCGGCAACCCGGTCATGCTCGTCGTCGAAATCGGCGCGGCGGTCACGACCGTGATGTTCCTGCAAGAGGTCTTCGGCAGCCGCAACGAGCCGCAGTTGTTCACCGGCGCCGTATCCGTGTGGCTTTGGTTCACGGTGCTCTTCGCCAACTTCGCCGAGGCCATGGCCGAGGGACGCGGCAAGGCGCAGGCCAACACGCTGCGTGCGATGAAGCGCGACACGATGGCCCGCCGCGAGCGCGACGGCCAGATCGAAGACGTGCCGTCGTCCGAGCTGCGCGTCGGCGACATCGCTCGTGTCGAGGCGGGGCAGGACATCCCGGGCGATGGCGATGTGATCGAGGGCGTCGCCTACGTCAGCGAGGCGGCGATCACCGGCGAATCGGCCCCCGTGCTCAAAGAGCCCGGTACGGACATCCGCAGCTCCGTAACCGGCGGCACGACCGTCACGAGCGACTGGCTGCGCATCCGCATCTCGGCCAATCCCGGCGAAAGCTTCCTCGACCGCATGATCGCGCTCGTCGAGGGCGCTTCGCGCCAGAAGACACCGAACGAGATCGCGCTCAACATCCTCCTCGCGACGTTTACCATTATCTTCCTCCTCGCCGTCGGCACGATCCGGCCGTTTGTCGACTACCTCGGCGGCCAGGTGACGACGACCGCGCTCGTCGCCCTGCTCGTCTGCCTGATCCCGACGACGATCGGCGGCCTGCTCTCAGCGATCGGCATCGCCGGCATGGACCGCATGGTCCAGCGCAACGTCCTGGCGACGTCCGGCAAGGCCGTCGAGACCGCGGGCGACATTGATACGCTCCTGCTCGACAAGACCGGCACGATCACGTTCGGCAACCGTCTCGCGGCGGAGTTCATCCCCATCGGCGGCCACAGCGAGCGCGAAATTGCGCTCGCCGCGCTCCAGTCGTCGCTCGCCGACGAGACGCCCGAAGGCCGGTCGATCGTCGCGCTGGCCCGCCAACTCGGCTACGACGCCGATGGCGCGGCGGACGAGCGCGCGGAGATGATCCCGTTCACCGCCGAGACGCGCATGAGCGGCATCGCGATCGATGGCCGCCGCGTCATGAAGGGCGCGGTCGACGCCGTCTCGCGGCTGGCGCGATCGGTCCCGGCGGACCTCGATGCCGCCGCGACCAGCATCGCCATGGCCGGCGGCACGCCGCTCGCCGTCGTTGACGGCGACGAGGCGGTCGGCATCATCTACCTCAAGGACACCGTCAAGCCCGGCATCCGCTCCAAGTTCGAGGAGATGCGCCGCGCGGGCATCCGCACCGTCATGATCACCGGCGACAACAGGCTGACCGCCGCCACCATCGCAGCGGAAGCCGGCGTCGACGACTTCGTTGCGGAGGCGAAGCCCGAGGACAAGATGAGCCTGATCCGCGAAGAGCAGGCGAAAGGCCGCCTCGTCGCCATGACCGGCGACGGCACGAACGACGCCCCCGCTCTCGCCCAGGCCGACGTCGGCGTTGCGATGAACAGCGGCACCGCGGCGGCGAAAGAGGCCGCCAACATGGTCGACCTCGATTCCGACCCGACGAAGCTGATGGACGTCGTCGCCGTCGGCAAGCAGATGCTGATGACGCGCGGCGCCCTGACCACGTTCAGCATCGCCAACGACGTCTCGAAGTACTTCGCCATCATCCCGGCCATGTTCGTCGGCATCTACCCGCAGCTCGACAAGGTGAACGTGATGCGCCTCTCGACGCCGCAGAGCGCGATCCTTTCGGCCGTCATCTTCAACGCGCTGATCATCATCGCGCTGGTGCCACTCGCGCTGCGCGGCGTCACGTATCGCGCCGCGTCCGCCGCCGACGTGCTACGGGGCAACCTGCTGATCTACGGAGTCGGCGGCATCATCGCGCCGTTCTTCGGCATCAAGATGATCGACCTGCTGTTGGTCGTGCTGCGACTGAACTGAGGTAAGCGAACATGATCCAGAACACGTTCAAGGACCTGCGCACCGCGATCATCGCCTTCGTCGCATTCTCCGCGCTGCTCGGTCTGGCATACCCGTACGTGATC
>CAYJMJ010000105.1:6963-8717 GCA_964371095.1 uncultured Dehalococcoidia bacterium
GCCTCGCTGTCGACGCGAAGGTGCCCGTCGACGCCGTCACCGCCTCCGGCAGCGGACTCGACTCGCACATCTCGCCGGCATACGCGGAGCTACAGGTCGCGCGCGTCGCGCAAGCGCGGGGCGCGCCGGAGGCCGACGTTCGGAAGCTCGTCGACCGGTACACCGACGCCGCGACGTTCGGCGTGCTCGGCGAGCCGCGAGTCAACGTACTGAAGCTCAACATCGCGCTCGACGAGAAGTACGGAACATCGCCGGTGATTCAGGCGGCACCGCCGGAAACGCGATGACAATGATGACGGGCAGTCCGGCGCTCGCGGACCAGATTGTGGTCGTCCACAGCGACTATGCTGAGTTGATGAAGCTCACCTTCGCCCTCGGCGAGATGCGGTTCTCCGTCACGTCGTCGCACGCGCAGCGCGCCCTCCGCCGCGCTCAGAAGCTGGCCGGGCTCGGGCCGCTCGCCCTCGTCGTGTCACTCAACGGCGCCGAAACGGTGATTGACGTGCGCGAACTCGTGTCGGCGGCCGCGCCTTCGCGCGTCTTGTTCCTCGCGCCGCGCATGCCGCCGCGCCCCGCGATGGCACGCATCGTCAACGAGCACGGCGGCGCGTTTCTCTCTCGCGCCGACTCGCCCATCGTAGTCGTCTCGACGCTTGTCTCGCTGCTTGCGCAGCGTTCCGGCGCGGCATCATGAACGACAACGACGAACGACCGAGCCCGGACGCGCTGCTCGTCAAGGCACAACGCGAAGAGCGCGAGCGATCCGGCCGCGGACGGTTGCGCATCTTCCTCGGCGCCTTTCCTGGCGTTGGCAAGACGTACACCATGCTGAACGAGGCCCACCGCCGCCGTTCCTACGGGGAGGACGTGGTCGTCGGCTTCGTCGAAACGCACGGGCGGCGTGCCACGCAGGCGATGGTCGAAGGGCTCGAAGTGTTGCCCCGAAAGCGCGTCGAGTACAGAGGCGTCATCGTCGAGGAACTCGATATCGACGCCGTTCTCCATCGCCGCCCGGCAGTCTGCCTCGTCGATGAACTCGCGCACACCAACGCCCCGGGCTCCGAGCGCGAGAAACGGTACGAGGACGTCGAGGTGCTTCTCGACGCGGGCATCAACGTCGTCTCGACGCTCAACATCCAGCACATGGAGAGCCTCAACGACCGTATCCAGGCGCTCACGGGCATCCAGGTGCGCGAGACCATCCCCGATCGCATCGTCGACGACGCCGACGAGATCATCCTCATCGACCTCTCGCCGGAGGGCGCGCGGGCGCGCATGGAGCACGGCCACATCTACCCGCCCGCGCAGGCCGCCGCCGCTCTCCAGAACTTCTTCAAACCGCAGAACCTTGCCGCGCTGCGCGAGCTCGCCCTCCGTCGTACGGCGCAGGAGGTCGACGAGCAGCTCGAAGAGTACATGCGCGAGTCCGCCACGAAACAGCACGCCGAAGTCGAGGAGCACGTGCTCGTCTTCATCGAGCCGTCGCCGTTCTCCCGGACGCTGATCCGGCGCGGCTGGCGCATCGCCCAGGGTTTGCGTGCCGATTTGCTGGTCGCCTATCTCCGGCGGGACATGAGCGAGCAGGAGCAGGCGGAACTGGCGCGCGCCCTTGAACTCGCGGAAGACCTGAACGCACGCGTATGCCCGCTGGACGCCGAGGACGAGTCCGCCGCACTCAAGTCGTTCATTGCGTCGCAGGGCATCAATCACCTTGTCCTGAAGCACCGCAAGCGCGGCGCTCTCCGGCGCCTGCT
>CAYJMJ010000106.1:0-8713 GCA_964371095.1 uncultured Dehalococcoidia bacterium
GCGAAGCTGCCGCGAAGTTTCGCCCACGGCCCCTCGCCCCACAGGCCGCCGTACAGCCCCATGATGCCGATGCCGATGCGCGCCTGGCGGTTCACATAGTCCGAGTTGAACACCTTGGTGATCGAAGCCTCGTAGTTCGGCACGAGGCCGCGAGCCTGCATGCTGACGACGCGGTACGACAGCAGGCGCAGCATCTCGAGATCGATCCAGAGATCGGCGATCGCGTGCCGCACCTGCAACTTGTCCCAGATCCGGCGCCCGGTGCCGGACTCACGCTCTGTCTTCGCGAAGCGCGTCAGGTCTTCGAGCGCGCGCCGAGACTGGCCCGAGTTGCCGATCGACGAGCGCTCGAAGTCGAGCGTCGTCGTGGCGATGTACCACCCCCGGTTCAGCTCCCCGAGCAGCCCCGAGCGCGGGATGCGCACGTTGTCGAAGAAGACTTCGTTGAACGCCTCGCCGCCCGCCATGTTGATCAGGGGCCGCACCGTGACGCCCGGCGTCTTCATGTCCATCAAGAAGTAGCTGATTCCGCGGTGCTTCGGCGCGTCGGGATCCGTGCGCGCCAGCACGAACATCCAGTCGGCGTAGTGCGCCTGGCTGGTCCAGATCTTCTGGCCGTTCAGGATGAACTCGTCGCCGTCCTGCACCGCCCGCGTTTGCAGCGATGCGAGGTCGGAGCCGGCGTTCGGCTCGCTGTACCCCTGGCACCACACGACGTCGCCGGAGGTGATGCCGGGCAGGTGCAGTTGTTTCTGCTCGTCCGTCCCGTACAGGATCACCGTCGGGCCGAGGTAGCCAACCGCCGCCGTGTTGACGATCGGCGCGCCCGCGTAGCTCATTGCCTCGTTGAAGATCACCTGGTCCCACAGGCTCAGGTCGAGGCCGCCGTACTGCTTCGGCCAGGCGGGCGCGATCCACCGCTTCGGCGCGAGCTTCTTCAGGAACGCCCGTCCGAACTCGTGGCCCTCCTCATCGATCGCGTTGTCGGCGCCCCGCCAGTCCGGCGGCAATGCCTCCTTGAGAAAGGCGTTGACCTCGGCTCGGAAGGCCTCTTGCTCGGGCGTGAACTTGAATCTCATCGTCGACTCCGATGTTCGATGTTAGAGGTTCGATGTTGGAGGACGACCGTCCGATCGCCAACGCGCCATGAGCATGTGGATCTGCCGTCCGATGGCGTCGTATTCGTCGATGTGCATTGCACACGTCTCGTGGGTTGCGTAGCCAAGCCGACAGGAGATCTCCAGATGGACCACCATCTCGTTCGCGGATCCCATCGAGATACCGAGAAAGTGTTTGAAGTCCTTCGCTGAACTACGGCGCGAATAGCCTTCAACGATGTTCGTGGGCACCGATCGCGAGGCGCGGCGCATCTGATCGGCGAGCGCAAACCTCTCGTATTCGGGAAATGTGAGCACGAGTCGGTGGATGGGCGCGAGTAACTCCATGCTGCGTTGATACACGCGCAGGTCTTTGTATCCGCGAATGGGTCTCTTCCCGTCATCCAGCCTCTAACCTCTAACATCGAACATCCGCGCGAACGCTCTCTAATCCCGCGGCAGGCCGAGCCCGCGCTGGGCGATGATGTTCCGCTGGATCTCCGAGGTGCCCCCCTCGATGGTGTACGCCTGCGAACGCAGGTACGTCGCAAGCCAGCCGCCCCGGTTCGGCGCGGTGTCGCCCTTCAGCTGGCCGTAGAGCCCCAGGACGTGGATGGCGGTGCGCGCGATCCGCTGATTCAGCTCCGTCGAGAACAGCTTCAGCGACGACGCCTCGTAGTTGGGGATCAGCCCGCGCGCCTGCATGCTCGCCACGCGATACGAAAGCATCCGGGCGACCTCGGTCTCGACCATGCGGTCGGACAGCTCGTAGCGGAGCAGCGGGTTCGTCTTGAGCGTGCTCGTCGGGTCGCCCGCGTGCTTCCGCGCGTACCCGATGATCTCCTCGACGTGCTGCTTCATGCCGGTTGCCGAGCCGATGCTCGAGCGCTCGAAGTCGAGCGTCGTCACGGCGGAGTACCAGCCGCGGTTCTCCTCGCCGATGACGTTGTCCTTGGGGATGCGGACGTTGTCGAAGAACACCTCGTTGAACTCGTGGCTGTTGCCGAGGTTGTACAGCGGACGCACTTCGACGCCCGGCGACTTCATGTCCAGGACGAAGTACGTGATGCCGCGGTGCTTGGGCGCGTCCGGGTCGGTGCGCGTGAGCAGAATCATGTAGCGGGCCACGTGGGCAAGCGTCGTCCAGATCTTCTGCCCGTTGACGACGTAGTCGTCGCCGTCACGCACCGCGCGCGTCTTCAACGAGGCGAGGTCGGAGCCGGCCTCGGGCTCGCTGTAGCCCTGGCACCAGATGTCCTCGCCCTTGAGCATGCCGGGCAGGTACTTCTTCCGCTGGTCCTCCGTGCCGTGGACGATCAGGGTCGGGCCGGCCATGCCAAGGCCGATGATCATGTGCATCGGCCGGGGCGCCTTCATCAGCGCCATCTCTTCGTTGAAGATGAACTGCTGGACGGTGGTCATGCTCGCGCCGCCGTACTCCTTCGGCCACGCCGGCGCGATCCAGCCTTTCTCGCCGAGCTTCTTGAACCATCCCTGGTTCGCCTGCCAGTTGGAGACCATCGCCTCCTGGCTCGACTCGCCCGGCTTCGGCTTCGGCGCCTCCGCGAGGATGAAGCTCCGCACCTCTTTCCTGAACGCTGCCTCTTCCGGCGTATCCGTAAAGTCCATTTCTGGTCTCCTTGTGACTGGTGACTGGTCGCTGGTCCTTCGACTCAGTGCCAGAATCTTGTGCCTGGTGTCAGTCCCGCGGCAGGCCGAGGCCGCGCGTCGCGATGATGTTGCGCTGGATCTCCGAGGTGCCGCCGGCGATCGTCGACGAGAGCGACGTCATGTACGTGTTCTCGTACCGGCCCTTGAGCGGCGCGCCCGGGCCATAGAGCTGTCCGTACAGGCCAAGCACCTTGATGCCCGTCCGGGAGATGCGCTGGCTCAGCTCCGACGCGAACAGCTTCGTCATCGATGCCTCGTGGTTCGGGATCAATCCCTTCGCCTGCATCGTGACCACCCGGTACGACATGAGCCGCGCCACCAGCGTCTCCACGTACCGGTCCGCCAACTCCGTCTTGATCGATGCGAGGTAGCCGGTGCGGCTCACGCCCGTCGTCGCGTTCGCCCGCGCGAACTTCACCAACTCGTTGAGCGTGTGCTTCAGGCCCACGGCGCTGCCGATGCTCGAACGCTCGAAGTCGAGCGTCGTGGTGCCGACGTACCAGCCGCGGTTCAGCTCACCGACGACGTTCTTCGCGGGCACGCGCACGTCCTGGAAGAACACCTCGTTGAACATCTCCTGGTTCGCGAGGTTGATCAGCGGCCGCACCTCGACGCCCGGCGACTTCATGTCGACGAGGAAGTAGCTGATGCCTTTGTGCTTCGGCGCCTCCGGGTCGGTGCGCGCCATCATGAACATCCAGTTCGCCAGGTGCGCGCCTGTCGTCCAGATCTTCTGGCCGTTGATGATGAAGTCGTCGCCGTCGCGCACCGCGCGCGTCTGCAGCGAGGCGAGGTCGGAGCCGGAGCCCGGCTCGCTGAAGCCCTGGCACCAGTGCGTCGCGCCGGAGAGGATCGCGCTCAGGTGCTCCTTCTTCTGCTGGTCGTTTCCGTGCGTGATCAGCGTCGGCCCGACCATCGACACGCCCATGCCGCCGACGGGCGGAACGCGGTTCTCGGCGAACTCCTCGTTCATGATGAACTGCTGCATGACGCTCATGCTGGCGCCGCCGTACTCCTTCGGCCACGCCGGCGCGATCCATCCGCGCTTCGCGAGCTTCTGCCGCACCTCGCGCAGCCGCTCCTGCGCCGGCCGCCCGTAGAGGCCCGCCTCGCCGTCGCCGCCCTCCTTGACGGAGTGTGAGATCTCCTTCTCGACGAACTCTTTTACTTCGGCGCGGAACGCGGCTTCTTCCGGGTTGTCCTTGAAGTTCATCGTTGGTCTCCATGTGACTGGTCGCTGGTCGCTGGTCGCTGGTCGCTGGTGATTGGTGCCCCGACCGAGCGCCAGTACTTGATGAGCTGACTCAGTTGCTTCCCGATCATCTGATACTCGCGCGTGAATTCGTCGTGCTGGTGCTCTGTCACGTAGTCCAGTTCCTTCGCGATGTGGAGGTGAACCTCCATCTCGTTCGCCGAGCCCATTGCGACGGCCAAGAAATTGCAGAACTCCTTCGACGATCGCCGTCGGGCGTATCCTTCGGCGATGTTCGCCGGAATTGACTTGCACGCCCGACGCATTTGCGACGCCAAGTCATATTTCTCGTAATCCGGGAACGTGAGCGCTAGAGCGTGCACCGGCTTCAGCAACGTCATTGCGCGCCGGTAGACGTCCAGGTCCTCGTACCCCTTCGGCGTTCGTTCGTTCACGGCACCACCAGAGACCATTCACCAGTCCCCAGACGACTAATCCCGCGGCATGCTGAGGCCGCGTGACGCGATGATGTTGCGCTGGATCTCGCTCGTGCCGCCGCCGACGGTGCTCGTCGTGGCGTACAGGTACATGCTCTCGGCGCGGCCGTTGAGTTGCGTGTGCGGTCCACCCCGCTTCAGCGGCCCGTACAGGCCCAACGCCTTCATCGCCGTCGCCGCGATGCGGATGTCCAGCTCGGACGAGAAGAGCTTGGCGATCGATGACTCCTTGTTGGGCACGAGCCCCCGGCTCTGCATCGAGATCACCTGGTACGAGAGCATCGCCTCCACCTCGGCCTCGATGGCGCGGTCGGCGATCTCGTAGCGCAGCTTCGGGTTCTTCGAGACGAATCCCTCGTGCCGGTTGTCTCGCACGAACGCGCCGAGGTCCTCCACCATGAGCCCGTGCGACACGCTCGTCGCGATGCCGGAGCGCTCGAAGTCGAGCGTGGTCGTACCGACGTACCAGCCGCGGTTCTCCTCGCCGATCAGGTTCTCCTTCGGTACGCGCACGTTGTCGAAGAAGACCTCGTTGAAGTCGTGGTTGTTCGCCATGTTGACGAGCGGCCGGATGGTGATCCCGGGGGACTTCATATCGAGGATGAAGTAGCTGATGCCCTTGTGCTTCGGCGCATCCGGGTCGGAACGCGCGAGCAGGATCATGTAGTGGGACACGTGCGCGCCGGACGTCCAGATCTTCTGGCCGTTGACGACGTAGTCGTCGCCGTCCTTGATGGCGCGCGTCTGCAACGATGCCAGGTCCGAGCCCGCGCCGGGCTCGCTGAACCCCTGGCACCAGATGGCGTCGCCCTTGACGATCGGCGGCAGATACTTCTGCTTCTGCGCGTCGCTCCCGTAGAGAATGATCGTCGGGCCGGCCCAGCCCGTGCCGATGCCGTAGTTGCCGCCGCGCGGCGCGCCGGCCGATGCCATCTCCTGGTTGAAGATGAACTGCTCCATGACGGACATGCCGGCGCCGCCGTACTCCTTCGGCCACGCCGGGGCGATCCAGCCGCGGTCCGCGAGTATCTTCGCCCAACCGGCGTTCAGCACGCGGTACTCGTCGGTCGACAGCCGGATGTCGTCCCAGCCGCCGCCGCCGAACATCGCTCCGAATCCCCGCCGCTTGATGCCGGCCGGGCACTCCTGCGCGATGAAGGCGCGCACCTGGCCGCGGAACGTCGCTTCTTCGGGCGTGTCGTGAAAGTCCATGAAGGTTGCTACTCCTGCGGCCGTGCGGGCCGCGCCGGTGCGGCGCCGCGAGCCGGGAAAATGGCCGGCTGATTCTCTCCGAGCCTCACGTTAACGTCAACTGCCCATCGACACATGTTCACAGTCCGCTTGGGCCCTCCGGGGCGCGCAGGGGGCCCCCGTCCGGGTTGATGTAGCGCGGCTGGGTCCGGTCCGTGCGCCGTACCGTCTCGAGATACACGCGGCCCCAGATGTCCGCCCGCGTCCGGTCCATCTCGTCTTTAAGCCCGAGCATGTGCATGAGGTCGAGCGTCATACCGATGCCGAGAAACTGCCACGCGATGAGCCGGCAGTCGACGTCCGGGCGCACGGTGCCGCGCGCCTTGCCCTCTTCGAGCGTCGCGGCGACGAACTCCACGAACGCTTCGAAGTTGTCGCGCAACGCTGCCTGGATCTCCGGGTCGTCCGCCTCGGAGATGGCGCGAAACTGCAGCTTCATGTTGGTGGCGTGCGATTCCAGGTGGTCGTAGTAGTAGACGCCGATCGCCCACAGCGACTCGATCGGGTCCTCGTAGTCGCAGGAGATGTCCTCCCAGATCTTGAGCAGACGGGGACCGGTCGCCCGGATCGTGGCGAGGAAGAGTTCCTTCTTGCCGGAGAAGTGCCGGTAGAGGCCGGGCTCGGAGATGCCAGCCGCCTTGGCAAGATCGGCCGTGCCGACGCGGGCATAGCTCTGGGACGCGAATACATCACGGGCGCTGTCGATGATCTGGCGCCTGCGCTTGTCCGCGGGGAGTCGACGTGCCCTTGGCTGCATGGCCGCTCCGGTTTGCGAGTGAGCACTCACTAACGACTAACGCGAGCGCGATCGTATCAGCCGGGCGGCTGGTCGTCAATCCCGCATTTGGCCTTTCTTAGCCGGCGGCGCGGCCTCGCTCGAGCCTGTTAATCCGCCCGTTGAAGCGCAAGATCGCGACGGTATTGCCAAGCGTCGGTATCAGCAGCCCGTAGACGAGCGCGCCCACGACGCCGTCACGGATGATCGCCGCGAGCGTCGGGTACTCGATCGAGTACTGCTGGAGCAGCACGGCCGCCCCGAGGCCTGCCAGGAGCCCGCTGAGGACGCCGAGCAGGGTGATGCGCGGCATCCAGCGCATCCGCGGGAACTGCGGCAGCTCGCGCGCTGGCTGGGGTTCAGGCGCCCCGGTGCCGCCGGCGACGGCCATGAAGGGCAGCATCAGGAGCATCATCGGTAACGCCCAGAGGCAGCCCAGCATGCTCCACGGCCACGGCCGGTACGGCCGGTACGGATAGCTGTATCGATACGGGTCCGGCGACGCGAGTCGCTCGCGCTCACCCTCGGCGAACGCCGTCTCCGCGGCGGTGCCGGCGCTGCCGAGCCCGCCCACTGCGAGCCCGCCGCTCGCGAGGGCGCCGACCGTGCCGAGGACGACCGTCCCCGCCGCGACGGCACCGGCGACGGTGGCCAGCGGATTGCCGCTGACATCGACGGTTGCCGCGCCGCTGCACTTCGTGCCGTCGGTGAGAGTCGCGACGCCGACGACCTTGTACAGGCCGACGCCGTACGTGGCGTACTTATCGACGTTCACGCTATCCGAGAACGTAGGCGAGCCGTCGTCCGTGTCCTCGGACACGGTCCAGCGGCGGCCGGCGAACTCGAGTTGAATCTTGTGGGATCGAAACCCCGTGGCGGACGACATCGTGACCGGCACGCGGTCGTGCTCGCCGACCTTGATATCGTCGCCGCGGCTGCCGCTGTCGACTCCCGCGACATCGACGCTGTTCAGCGTCGCGCCGCACGGCCCGCTGATCTCCGCGTTGGCGGTGCGCACCGACGCGAGCCCCCACGCGAGTGAGAGCGCCGCGGCGCCCAGAATCAGGAGTACCATGCGCGCGCCGGATCGGGTTGGCTGGTGACTCATCGCCGGGCTCCTTCCGTCGTTCAGGCGCGTCCGGGCGCCTGGTCCTCGGCGGAATCGTCCGGCATCGGCCGCGTATGAGCCAGAGCCATTTGACGTGTGGCCGTCGCCGATCGAAAAGGAGTAGCTTCGGGGACACTCCCCCGGAGTCGAGGTCGCGGCGTCGTTGCGCGGGTCGCCGTGCCGGCGGACTCGGGGCTACCCGGCCAGGTCCATGACGCAACGCACCGTGACATCTTCCGCAGGCGTGAAGTAGCAGGATGCGCCGGCCCTGGTGTAGACCCCGTTCAGGATCTCAGCGCGATGCGAGGGGCTGTTCAGCCATGCCCGCACGATGCTCGCCGGCGGCCAGCCGGCCGTGCCCCACGCCAGCACTTCGCCGAGTCGCACGTTGAACGGGAACCCGGCTGCCTCGGCGCGTGTGACGAGCGTGCTGCCGTCCGGGCCGACGTGCGCGAACCACTTGTTGTCGGCGAGCACCTTCGCGTAGCCGGCGGCCGACGCCGTCAGGCGCGGCTCGATGCTGAGCGGCCCAAGCCCCGCCTTCGCCCGCTCCGCGTTCACGAGGTCGCGGACGGCGGCGGTGAATGCATCGTCGTACCAGCCGGCCGCCGGTCGTGGCGGGCGCGTCGATGTCGGCGCCGGCGCGACGGGTCGCGGCGGTGCGAGCGTCGGCGCGGGCTGGGCGAGGTCTTCGTGAAGCGGCGTCAATGGCATGATGGCGGTCGGTGTGGGTTGCGACATCGAGCCGGTGTTTCCGGGCGAGGGCTTCGGCGTTGGCGCAGGCACGCGACTTCCCGATGGCGTGCTCGCCGCATTGGGCAGTCCGCGCCACCCTTCGGCCGCGAGCACGTTCGATGTCAGTGGCCTGACGTCGCTCGTGCGGGCTCGCGGCGCGGGCGGGTCGGCGACGCGACCGTGCGACATCGCCGGCGAGACGAATGCGGCGAATACGGACAGCAACGCGATCGGCAGGCGCCGAAGGGCGGCGCGTCGTGAAGGCATGTGGGCGCTCCTGCACCATCTCGCCGGCCGCGGTCGCACGACGTGCGTGACGGCGCCCTGAGATGATGCCCGTGAGCGGCCAGGGAATTGGATGGCAGAAGCCCGCGCGCCCGGCGGTCA
>CAYJMJ010000107.1:0-8305 GCA_964371095.1 uncultured Dehalococcoidia bacterium
GCACATGAAGGTGCACGGCACGGTCGCGATCGATGGTCAGGCGGTGCAGATCGATGGCCTCGGCCTGCGCGACCATTCGTGGGGGCCGCGCTACTGGCAGGCGATCCACTCGTATCGCTGGCTGACCATCAACTTCGCGCCGGACTTCGGCATGATGGTGTCCGAGATCTGGCGCGACCGGGAGCATCGCACGCAGGCCGGCGTCGTCGTCCGCGGCGATAAGATCGACACGATCGTCGGCGTCGACGTCGACACCCAGTTCGAGGCCGACGGCCTGTTCCACAAGAGCCTGGTCGCACACCTGAAGCTCAACACGGGCGAGAAGCTCGACGTCGCCGGCAAGGTGATGGGGTTCATCCCGCTCCGCAACCGGCGCGAGGGGATGACGACGCACGTCGGCGAGGGGATGACGGAGTTCCGCTGCGGCGACGCGGTCGGCTACGGCCTCTCCGAATACCTCGACCAGGTCGAGTAGTGGCCGACGACGAGTTCGGCGCGAAGGTCGGGGAGTTCATCCGCCGCACGTCCGGCGCGCTGCGCGTCGACGTGGCGGACCTGCGTCGGCTGACGGGCGGCGCGTCGCGCGAGACGTGGTCGCTGGACGCGACGCTGCACTTCGACGGCCGCGACGATGCGCTGCCGCTCATTCTGCAGCGCGACGTGCTCGGTGGCCGTCAGACGATCCCGCGATCGCTCGAATTCCGGCTGGTGGCGGCGGCGTTCGAGGCGGGCGTACCGGTGCCCGCGCCGATGTTCCTCGGCGACGACTCGCTGGGCGGCGAGTTCTTCATCGTGCGGCGGGTCGACGGCGAGACGCTGCCGCGCCGCCTGCTGCGCGAGGACGTCTACGCGGAGGCGCGCGAGAAGCTGCCGGCGCAGCTCGGCGCCGCGCTCGCGCAGATCCACGCCATCGATGTCACCGCGCACCAACTCGATGCGCTCCCGGCGCCGCCGGACGGTGTCTCGCCGGCCGCGTTCGAGGTGCAGCGGTACGAGCAGATTTTCCGCGCCATCGCGCTCGAGCCGCATCCGGCGTTCGAGCTGGCGTTCCGGTGGCTGGCGGCGCGGCTGCGCGGCGCCGTAGAGCAGGGAGCAGAGAGCAGAGAGCAGAGGGCCGGCGGCGCCGCACAGCAAACAGCAAACAGCAAACAGCAAACGAAAGACAGCAAACAGCAAACAGCAAACAGCAAAGGGCAAGGGGCGGAGGCGCCGCGGACGCTGGTGCACGGGGATTACCGCATGGGGAACATCCTGTTCGGGCCGGAGGGGTTGCGGCTGGTGCTTGACTGGGAGCTGGCGCACGTCGGCGATCCGATGGAGGACCTCGCGTGGATGTGCGTGCGGTCGTGGCGGTTCGGCGGCGACAAGCCGGTCGGCGGCATCGGCGAGCGCGCGGCGTTCTTCGCGGCGTACGAGGCGGCGGGCGGCCGCAAGGTCGATCCGGAGTGGGTGCGGTGGTGGGAAGTGTTCGGCAACCTGCGCTGGGGCATCATCTGCCTGACGCAGGCGCGGACGTACATCGACGGCCACTCGAAGAGCGTCGAGTTGGCGAGCATCGGCCGCCGCACCGCGGAGACGGAGTGGGAGCTTCTTGAGTTAGTGAGTGAGTAGTTCGTAGTTCGTAGTACCCCGCCCGGGCCCCACTACTCACTACGAACTACCTACTACAAACTGGAGCGCAGCGACATGCACGATCGACCGACCGTTGACGAACTGTTGCGCGCCGTGGAGTTGTTGCTCGACGAGCAGCTGGTGCCGTCGCTCGAGGGATCGCGGAAGTACAACGTGCGCGTCGCGGCCAACGTCATACGCATCATCCGGCGCGAGCTGCAGAACGACGAGCGCCAGCTCGACGCTGAATGGCGCGGCCTCGACCACGTGCTCGGCCCCGCCGAGCGCCCGGCGACGCTCTACGCGCTGCGGCAGGCCCTGCTGACGCGCAACCAGGAGCTGTCGGAGCGCATCCGCGCCGGCGACGCCGACGACGGCCGCTTCCGCGAACTGGTCGTCGCGCACGTGCGTGACACCGTGCACGCGAAGCTTGAGGTGTCGGATCCGGGGTGGATCGCGGCGGAGAAGTAGGAAGCGGGACGCGAGAGGCGCGAATGGTCGGCGGTCGATGCCGAGTCAGTCGATCGTCACACCGATCTCCCGCCAGAACACAGGTTCAGCGATGAGACGCGTCCCATACCGTCGCGCCTTCTGAGCCTTGCCGGAGAGAGAATCCGGATCCGCGAGCACGAGGATGTCCAGCTTCTTTGTGACGGACGTCTGAACATTGAGCCCGGCACCAGCGGCCAGTTGCTCCGCTTCCGATCGTTGAATCGGAGCCCCGTTGCGACGGCAGATGGATTCTCCAGTGAAGCAGACTGAAAGTCCCGTCAACGATGAGAGCCGCCGTTGTTGGAGTGGGGGATTGTCAGCGGCTTCGCTAATCAACTGGTCTGCATAACTGGTCTTGTAGCCGAGGAGATCGCTTACTTCCCGCAGATCTATACGCTCCAATTCGCTGATGACCCCGTCCTGAAGCGCCAGCCCTACAAGCGAGGTCAAGTAGCCGTGGTGTATAAGAACGACTTCGTCTCGAGATAGTCCCCAACGCTTCGCTGTGTCAAACAGGAGATCCGCTTCCTCAGCCGTAACGCGGCGATCCTCAAGCGCCCTGTTGAGCAGATCGGTGTATTCGACCGCCGAAGCTGATTGGGTCGAAGGTGTGGCGGTCAGGCGGCTGACAAGCCCGGCAAGGAACGAAGGTTCCTCTTGCTGGATGCGCGGGTTCCGTTGGTGCCGCTTGCCACTCGGTTCGAATCGCGGCCAGGCAGATACCGGCGGCATTGAGGTGTTTTCGCAACCGAGATCGGCAAGATCTCCCCGCCGCCGGCCCCACGCGGTCTGAAGCAGAGCCTTGAACAATGCGGCAGTGGATCGAGCATCACCGAGAGCGGTGTGTGCGTGCTCATGTGGAATGTCTAGTTCGCCGCAGAGCGCGCTCAGCTTGTACGATTCCGCCCTGTGAGCGGTTCTGGCGAGACGGAGCGTGCAGACGACCGGCTGCTGCGGCAGCTCCTGTCCGAGCCGTGCAAACTCCGCCAATAGGAAGTCGCAGTCGAATCGTGCGTTGTGAGCGACGAGGACCGCACCTACGAGTCGTTCGGTGATATCGCCCGCGACCTCGCGAAAGAGCGGCGCGCCGAGGACTTCGCGAGTTGAGATGCCATGGATGCGGGTTGGTCCGATATCGCGTTCGGGGTTCACTAACGTCGCGAATTCATCGAGTGGGTCACCGTTGCCATCCAGTCGGACTACAGCAACCTCAACGATGCGATCGTGCTTTGTAGGGAATAGCCCGGTGGTCTCGACGTCGAGCACAGCGAACGAGAAGTCGTTGGGTGCGAGCGCGGTGGGCCGAGCGCTACCGAACAATTTGCGAAACATGCTTTGGATGCCCCCCGCGGATGATACATATTTCCCTCACGAGCGTGCCAACCGAGCAGCGTTCGACAGGCGCTACGCCGCGAACGCGGCCCAGCACGTCCAGCAGCAGCTAGGCAGCGATGCGGGGTGACACCAGCCGCTAGGAGTTCGCTCGGCGGCGCCGCTATCGTGGGCCGGGGTAGTCCGCGCAGCACGCAACATCCTCCAACGCGGGGCCGGTGGGTCGACGTGACCGGTGAAGGAGCGCGGACCAGACATAATGTCCGCCACAATGTGAAAACTGACAAAACGAATTCGGCAGGGACGCGAGGCCGGCGGGTCGCTACGCCGCGAACACCCCGCCGAGCATATCCAGCAGGAGCTTGGCGGCGATGCGGGGGGTGACGCCCGCGGCGTCGTAGATCGGGTCGACCTCGGTGAGGTCGAAGCCGAGGACGTCGTACTGCTTCGCAACGAGGAGCAGCGCTTCCTTGAGCTGGTAGTAGGTGATGCCGCCGGGCTCCGGGTAGCCCGTGCCGGGGGCGCCCGACGGGTCCAGCACGTCGATATCGATCGTGACGTATGCCGGGCCGCTGCCGGGCAGCGCCGCCAGCGCCGCGGGCACGCCTTCCTTCACCATGCGCAGCGCGGGAACGATGACCACACCGTCGCGCTGTGCCGCCTGCCACGGCTCGAAGCGCTCGAGCACGCCGCGCAGGCCGATGTTGACGATCTGCTTCACGTGCGGCAGCTCGCTCGACCGGCGCATGTGGTTGTCGTGGGAGTAGCGGACGCCGTGCTTCTCGTCGGTGTAGTCCTGGTGGGCGTCGAACTGGATCAGCGTGATCGGCGCGTCGTCGAATGCGCGGACGATCGGGAAGGTGATCGCGTGGTCGCCGCCGACGAAGACCGGCACGCGGCAGTTGCGCCGGACGAGGCGCGCGGCATCGGTGATGATCGCGAAGTTGTCCGCCAGGTCGACCGTGCGGACGTCGATGTCGCCGACGTCGGCCATGGAGACGCCGGCGAGGATGCGGTCGCCGCTCTCGGCGTCGATCCAGCCGTTCCATTCGGCGTCGGGCTCGTAGCGGGTCGACGCGTCGCGGATGGCGGCGGGGCCGAAGCGCGCGCCGGGGCGATCGTTCGTCGCGGCATCGAACGGCACGCCGACGAATCCGACGTCGGCGCGCCATGTGTCCATGTCCTCGACGACGGGCGCGCGGAAGAACGAGGCGAAGCCGTGCCGCACGACGCCCTCGCCGTGCTGCGGGCTTGCCGCTGTCGATGGACGTCTGAAGACAGTAGTCATTTGACCTCGAGGCTGGAAGCTAGAGGCTGGAGGCTGGATTCGGGCACCAAACACCAGCAACCAGTCACCAGTAACCAGAGACTAGTCATCGATTTGCGCCTTCTGCAGCTTGCCGCTGTAGTCGATGTAGACCGACTTCCACTCCGTGAACGTCTCCAGCGCCGCGATGCCGGCCTCGCGGTGGCCGTTGCCGGTGCCGCGGGTGCCGCCGAACGGCAGGTGGACCTCGGCGCCGATTGTGCCGGCGTTCACGTACACAAGGCCCGTGTCGATCGCCTCGATCGCCCGGAACGCCTTGTTCACGTCCCGTGTATATATCGACGAACTCAGGCCGTAGGAGACCCCGTTATTGACCGCGATCGCCTCGTCGAAGCTGCCGACGCGGATCAAAGCCGTCACCGGGCCGAAGATCTCCTCCTGGGCGATGCGCATGTGCGGGGTGGCATCGACGAAGACGGTCGACTGGAAGAAGTACCCTCGCTCGAGCGGGCCGGCGTTGGCGGTGGCGCCGCCGCATGCCAGCTTGGCGCCGTCGGCCGCGCCGATGGCCATGTAGGAGTCGATCTTGTGGAGCTGGTCGGCGTTGACGACGGGGCCGACGTCGGTCGCGGCGTCGAGGCCGTTGCCGAGGCGCAGGCGCTCGGTACGCGCGACGAGCTGCTCGGCGAAGTCGTCGTACACGCGATCCTGGACGATGACGCGGCTGGCCGCGGTGCAGCGCTGGCCCGTCGTGCCGAACGCGCTCCAGATGACGCCTTCGAGCGCGAGGTCGAGGTCGGCGTCGTCGAGCACGGTGATGGCGTTCTTGCCGCCCATCTCCAACGAGACCGGCTTGCCCAGCTCGGCGCACTGCATCGCGATCATCTTGCCGACGGCGTTGGAGCCGGTGAACGAGATCAGGTGGATGTCCGGGAGCTCGATGATCGTCGAGCCGACCTCTGCGCCTTCGCCGAAGACGAGGTTGACGACGCCGGGCGGCAGGCCGGCCTCCTCGAGCGTCTTGACGAGGTTGTACGCGCTCTTCGGCGAGAACTGGGACGGCTTGAAGACGACGGTGTTGCCGGTGACGATCGCGGGCATGATCTTCCACGACGGGATCGCCATCGGGAAGTTCCACGGCGTGACGCAGCCGACGACGCCGACAGGCGCGCGCACCGACATGGCGAACTTGTCGGGCAGCTCGGACGGCGTGGTCTGGCCGAACGTGCGGCGGCCCTCGCCCGCCATGTAGTACGTCATGTCGATGGCTTCCTGGACGTCGCCGCGCGCCTCCTTGAGCACCTTGCCCATCTCCTCGGTCAGCTCGCGCGCGAAGCGCTCCTTCTCGCGCACGAGGATCTCGGCGGCGCGGTACAGGATCTCGCCGCGCCTGGGTGCGGGCGTGCGCCGCCACATCGCCTGCGCTTCCTTCGCCGCGGCGCCGGCGTCGCGCACGTCGTCGGGGCCGGAGCGGGGGTAGCTGCCGGTGGGCTCGCCGGTAGCGGGGTTCTCGCGCTCGAAGCGGCGGCCGTCGCGGGCGTCGACCCAGCGGCCGCCGATGTAGTTCTGATACTGCTGCGCCATGGCGGGGTGCCTCCGGCTAGATCATCGGTGTGCAAGCGCCTGCACTCGTATGGTAGCGCGTGGGATCGGAGGCTGGCGCGGCGGGTAGTAGGGGGAGAGGTGGGCGGAGCCTATCGCCGCTTGAGGTCGAGCCGGGCGCCATCGACCAGGAAGTAGCGGGGGACGGCGTTGCCGAAGCGGTCGACCTTGACCGCGACGGCGACGGTGTGGTCGCTGCCGATCGGGAGCTGGCCCCCGCTGCCTTCGGGAATGAAGATCTGCTCAATGCCGTACGTGATCTCGATCGTCTGCCATTCCGGCGCGTAGGCGTCCTGGACTTCGCCGCGGATGATTTCCGTTCCGTCGCGGGTGTGGTCGCGGCCGCCATGGACGGCGATCGCCTTCCAGTAGCCGTCGTCCTGCCGCTGGAGCTCCGCGTACACCGGGGCCTCGCAGCACCTGGGCGCGTCCTCATCCCAGACCACTTCGCCGGGCGAGATCGAGGAAATGTCGTATCGCACGGTTGTGCGGTTGCTCTGGACGAGGTCGCGCGGGTCCATCGGCTGCACTTTGAGGAGCACGGTCTCGCCGGTCAGGACGGTGTACTGTTTGAATCCGAGCACGCCGAACAGGATCAATAGCTGGATCGCGACGACGATCGCGAGTTTCTTCGCGGGGGTCATGCCGGCACCCCCGTCGCTCCCGCGGCGCCGGCATCGTCTCGAGGCGCGCCCATGCCGCGAATGAGGCCGCGGCGCATGCGCTCGATGGCGAACGCGACGCCGAGCAGCAGCAGCCCGCCGATGATGAAGAAGGCCGAGCGGGCGAGCAGCGACCAGAACACATCGACGTAGCGCGTGAACAGGCCGAGACCTACGATCGCGAGCCCGAGGTTGATGTAGCGTTCATCGCCGCGCAGGTAGCCGCGCGTTACGAGGCCGGCGGCGACGGCGAAGTAGACGGCGTTGAACAGCACGGCGTAGCCCGTCCACGCGGGCCACGTCGCGACGATCGCCGCGATGACGAGGACGACGGCCTGCGCGGCGACGTCGATGGCCGTCTCGACGTCACGTCCACGCAACAGGGCCTGCGCGGCGACGAGGACGGCGGCGATCCCGATCGAGACGTAGACGACGGGCGGCGACGCGTAGGACTTCACGCCGGCATCGATCATCTCGCTCCACGGCTCATCGAACGTGAAGACGTAGACGAGGCCGAGGACGACGAGCAGGCCGGAGATCGCGTAGGTATCGGCGAACGCGGCCGTCGCACGCCGGAGCGCGTGCAGGTGGCCGATGGCGTAGAACGCAACGCCGAGCACCGCGACGACGAGCAGGGCGGACTGCGTCTTCGGCGAATCGGGGTAGCGGTTGACCATCTCCGTGATGAGCCACCCGGTGAGGTTGGCGATGCCGAGTAGCAGCACCACGCGCGATTCGAAGAGGTAGGCGAGCGGCAGCGTGCCGGCGGCGGCGAGCAGCAGAAGGATCGGGCTGTCGACGGGCATGTTGTAGATCTGCGCGAGCAGGAAGAGTCCGGCCTCGTACAAAAGGGTGCCGAGCAACAGGAGCGCGCTGCCGACGCGCTGCATCTCGAAGCGATAGATAAGCGCGTAGCCTGCCGCGTACGCCGCCAGCATGCCGGCGATCAAGCTGGCCGTGCGGAACCACGTTGGCAGTTCCGCCCACTGAGAAGCGAAGAGGAGCACCACACCGCCGGCGAGCACCAGCGCGCCGATGATCGAGATCGCCGTGACGAACCAGCCGAGCCGGAGGATGCCGACGGCGCGCGGCTCCCCGGCGCCGATGCGCGCGAGGATCGCGCGCTCCTGGTCGCCGGTAATCAGGCCGCCGCGCGTCCACGTCGCAATGTCGTGCGCGAGCCGCTCGCGGTACTCGGCGTCGTTCATGCACACAGTATCGGGCACCAGCAGCCACAAAAGGGAGGTGTGAACGTACCTCTACGAGGCGACGAATGTACCATTCGGGGTAGATGCCCGACGGGTTATGCCGGCACGGGCTCGCCGGCCGCTGCTTCGAG
>CAYJMJ010000108.1:0-8081 GCA_964371095.1 uncultured Dehalococcoidia bacterium
TGAACGCGGCCGAGGCGAGCATCGCCGCGGGCAACGTGACGATGGTCGGGCTGGGCCGCGGCGCGCTCGCGTATCCGGACTTCGCCGTCGATGCCCTGGAGCGCGGGCGAATGGAGCGCGATCGCGCGTGCATCGGCGTGAGCTATTGCACGGCGCTGATGCGCGCGAAGCACAACGAGTTGGGCCAGTACGCGACGGGCTGCGTTCCCCGCGACCGCGTGTACGCCGCGTCGTTCAAGCAAGCCGAGCGCACAGAAGGCTGGCGGTAGGCCACGGGGTCATTCTTCGCTGGCGCTCAGAATGACACCATCTACGTCCCCCATCGCGCGGGCGAACGTATAATGGCCACCGATGAGCGACCTCAGCCTCCGTGGACTGATTCCGGCGACGCTGCTGCCGCTGAACGCCGACCACCAGGTCGACGAGCTGGCGCTGCGCGACTACATCCGCTGGCTCCTATCGTTCGATGGGCTGACGGCACTCGCCGTGAACATGGACACCGGCGAAGGGCCGCACCTGTCGCGGGACGAACGGCGGACGGTGCTGCGCGTCTACAGCGACGAGGTTGCGGGGCGGCTGCCGCTGCTCGCGGGGATCAGCGCGCGGTACACGGCGGAGGCGGTCGAGCTGGCGCGGGATGCGCAGGACGCGGGCGCGAGCGGGCTCGTCGCGTTTCCGATACCGGCGTTCGCGGGCGAGGGGCTGCCGCCGGAGGTGCCGTACGAGTACCATCGCGCGATCGCGGAGGCGGTGCCGCTGCCGATGGTGCTGTTCCAGCTGCAGCCGGCGCTCGCGGGGGTGCTGTTCTCGCGCGAGACGCTGCTGCGCCTGATCGAGATACCGACCGTCGTCGCGATCAAGGAGGCGTCGTTTGATGCCGTGCGGTTCGCCGAGACGCGGCGCATCCTCGACGAGGCGCCGCGGCGCATCACGCTGCTGACGGGCAACGACAACTTCATCTTCGAGTCGTTCGTGCTCGGTGCCGAGGGGGCGCTCATCGGCTTCGGCACGATCGCCATCGCGGAGCAGATCGAGATGATCCGGCTGCTGAAGGCGGGCGACGCGGCCGGCGCGGCGCGGATCAACGACGCTGTCGTGCGGCCACTCGCGGATGCGCTTTTCGCGCCGCCGGTGCGGAACTATCGCGCGCGGCTGAAGGAGGCGTTGCGGCAGATGGGCGTGATCCCGAACGCGCACATGCGTCCGCCGCTGCTCGACCTGGACGACGATGAGGTGCGGGCGGTGACGCGGGCGCTCGCGGCGGTGACGGTAGCGGTGGGAGGTGCGCGTTCGAGCTAGCGCCCGTCCATTCACGTCGCGAGCATCGGAGATCATCCGTGGAGCCTCGAAAGAGTGGCGAGCCTCGTGTATCAAGCAAGCCGCGCCGCTCGGCCCGGCATGATGCGGTCCGCTCGGCTGGCGGTTGCGTGCTGCACCTGTGTCTGATCGCGTATTGCATCTATGGGCTCATCTTCCCACCCAAGCCAACCGACAATTGGGAGCCGCTGTTCATGGAACCGGAATCCACTGTCCTATTCGCGATCGGTATTTGCTTCGCGGGCTATTGGTCCATGCGGTTCGGCGCTCGAGCGTGGCGTCAATTCTCGGAGCTCCAACCAATCTGACGACGTGACGGGTGCTGGTGCGTTCGCGTCATCTGATCGATAAGATTGGCTCGACGTGATTTGGCGCAGGGCGGAGAGCAGATGATCAAACCCATGGGCATCGGCGTCATCGGCGCGGGGGATATCTCGCACAGCCACCTGCTCGCGTACCGCAGCCGCGCGAACCGCGAGCTGGCGCGCGTCGTCGCCATCGCCGACGTCGACGAGGCGCGCGCGAAGGCGCAGGCGGCGACGTACGAGATCGAGCGCACGTACACGGACGTCGCGCAGATGCTGGCCGACCCGGAAGTGCAGGCCGTGAGCATCTGCACGCCGCCGTTTCTGCACGTCGAGCAGAGCATCGCGGCGCTGCGTGCCGGCAAGCACGTCATCTGCGAGAAGCCGGTGTCGCCGACGCTCGCCGGGCTGGACGCGATCGCCGCGGCCGAGCGCGAGAGCGGCCGCACGTTCGCGGGCGTGTTCCAGCATCGCGTTGGACAGGGGGCGCAGCAGGTGAAGGCGCTGATCGAGGCGGGCCGCTTCGGACGGCTGCGGTTCGGCCTGTCGGAGACGCTGTGGCAGCGCGACGAGGCGTACTACTCCGTCTGGTGGCGCGGCACGTGGGAGAAGGAGGCCGGCGGCGTCACGATGGGCCACGGGATCCACAGCATCGACATGCTGGCGTGGCTGATGGGCGAGCCGGCATCGATCGTTGCCGACGCGGCGACGGCGAAGCTCGACATCCAGGTGGAGGACACGTCGGCCGCGACGGTCCGCTTCAGCAGCGGCGCGGTCGGGCAGATCGTCGTGACGGTGAACGCGCAGGACAACCGCAGCCGGTTGGAGATCTTTGGCGACGACCTGCAGGCGGTGTCGTCGGAGTCGCCGTACGACCCGACACGCGAGCCGTTCCGGTTCTCGTCGCTCGATCCCGCAGCCGCGGAGCGCGCCCGCGACGAAGCGAACGTCCTGTTCCCGGACGAGACGAAGTATCTCCACGTCGGCATCGTCAACGATTTCCTGCGCGCGATCGTCGACGGCCGGCCGGCGATCGTTACCGTCGACGAGTGCCGCCGCTCGATGCAACTGATCACGGGCCTCTACAAGTCGGCGATGACAGGCGCGCGCGTCGCGTTCCCGATCGCGCGGGACGATCCGTTCTATTCAAAGATCCCGCCGGACGGGCGGGGACTGTCGCCCCTCGACGGGCCGGCGTGAGGTTGGAGGGCGCGTGAGCATTACGATTCGCATCGGACCGGTCGCGACGCCGCGCGCGAACTTCATCGCCGAGGCCGCGCTGCCGGCGTCCGTGGATGGCGGTGGTGCGTGGGAGATGGTCGACGCGGCGAGCGGCACCGCTGTGCCGGCGCAGATCGACCGCATCGGCGGCAGCGCGCGAGTGTGCTGGTACGTGGCGGCCCTCGGCACCGGCGAGCAGCGCCCGTTCGAGCTGCGCGAGGCTGGCGCGGCCTCGGAGGCACAGCGAGGCATCGTGCTCGACGACCAGGCGGAGAACGGGCGGGTGGTCGTCTACTACGGTGGGTTGCTGCAGACGATCTACCACTACGGCCTGCCGAACTACCGCCCGCGCTTCGCCCCGAACGTCGCGCCGTCCGGGCGGGCGGACTCCGGCGTGGGGAGCACGGACGGCTCGCAGCCGAAGTCGATCACCGACGACGGCCCGGCGGACCACACGTGGCATCGATCGCTGTGGTACGCATGCGGCGACCTCAACGGCGTCGACTTCTATCTCGAGCCGGCGGCGATGGAACTGGGGTACGGCCCGCACGTCGGCACGGGTTACGGGCGCATCGTGCATCGGTCCTTTGACTGGATCACGTCGGGGCCGGTGTGGGGCGGCTTCCAGCAGCGCGCGCAGTGGGTGACGCCGGACGGCCGCGTGCTCCTCGACGACGTGCGGCGGTTCCGCATGTTCCGCCTCAGGGGGCGCGTGCGGCTGTGGGACATTGAAGCGGACTTCTCGCCGCCGGGCGAGCCGGTGACGTTCGGCCAGACGAACGAGAACGCGCTGCCGCTGATGCGCGTCGCTGACATCATCGACGAGTGGGACGGCGGCACGATGTCGCTCTCAACCGGCGCGACCGGCTCGCCGAACTGCCACGGGCAGCGTGCGGCGTGGGCGGACTGCAGCGGGCCGTTCACACGCGCGCAGGGTCTGGACCCGGAGATCTTCGGCATCGCGATGCTCGACCACCCGTCGAACCGGAACCACCCGAACGCATGGTTCGTGCGGGGCTACGGGCCCGTGGGCACGAACCTGCCGTTCTTCGACGGTGCGCTGACGCTGGCGCGCGGCGAGATGTGGTCGCTGCGGCACAGGATGTACATCCACCAGGGCTATGCTGATGAAGGCGGCGTGGCCGGCCGGTTCGACGAGTACGCCAACCCGGTGCCGGCGGCGGCGGAGTAGGCGGCACGCAAGTCCCCTCGGAGGCGACGATGACCACGCGCACGACGGACGACAAGTACATCATCCGAAGGCTCGCAGAGACGCCGGAGGAGCGCGGCGTCTGCGGCTGGCGCAAGACGCTCGTCACGCACGACGACACGCCGGTGGCGAACGTGTCGCATCTGCGCATCGACGACAGCAAGAAGCACTACCATCGCGAGATGACGGAGTATTACTACGTGCTCGACGGCGGCGGCACGATCTGGCTCGACGGCGAGACGCGCGAGATCACGGCCGGCGATCTCGTCGTCATCAAGCCCGGCGTGTGGCACACGTCGGACGGCGAGATGAACGTCCTGATCCTCGGCGTGCCGGCCGGCGAACGCACCGACATCTGGTTCGAGTAGGCAGCATCACGACAGCACCAGATTCGGCCGACGACCGCGCCCGCGCGCTGTACGAAGAGGGCGCGCGCATCCTCGCCGACCTCTGGGACGACGACGCCTCGATGGTGCGGCTGCGCGAGGCGCCCGCGTTCCACGAACCGCGCGGAACGCTGGCGTACGCGCGCGTTCTGTTGCGTGCGGGCGACCCGGTGCGCGCGCAACGTGCGGTTCGGAGCGTCCTGGCGATGCAGGAGACGCGACCGCGGGACGCGCACTTCGGCAACTTTCGGTGGCTGCTCCAAGATCAATGCGTCAGCGACCTGAACGGCGTCGAGTTCATGCTCGACGACCTCATCCCGCTCGCCCGGGACCACGCGGACGCGCTCGGCGACGAACTGACAGGCGACGTGCGGCGCGCGATCGCGCTCGGGCTCGCCGAGATCGACCGGCTCGACGTGGATCCGTCGTACACCAACATCGCGCTCAGCGACATCGCGAACAGCGTGCTCGGCGGGGAACTGCTCGGCGATGCGCGCTACGTCGAGCGCGGCGAGCGGCGGCTCGACGAGTGGATCGCGTTTACGAACGCGTCGGGTGCGCCGCACGAGTTCAATAGCCCGACGTACGCCGCGATCGACATCCTGCGGCTGGCGGCGGTGGCCGGGCGCACGCGGGATAGCCGCATCGCTCTCAAGGCGCGCGTGGCCGAGGAGCGGCTCTGGCTGCACGTCGCGGCGCACTATCATCCGGGCCTGGCGCAGCTCGCGGGGGCGCACTCGCGGGAGTACTTCGATGGCTGGAGCGGCGCCGGCGGCTTTCTCAAGCTGCTGCTCTGGCGCCTTCTCGGCGACGATGCGCTGCGCCGCAAGACGCCGTACGCGGGACGCAGCCGCGAAGAGATGCACGTGCCCATCTCGTTGGAAATGATGCACTGCCCGGACTATGTCGAACGATGGCTGCGGGAGAAGCGGTACCTGCACATCGCGGCCGAGACGACCGACGGGCCGCAAGGACTCGACATAACGACGTACATGGCCGAGGGCTATGCGATCGGCACGGCGTCGCGCTCGTACGGCGTGGGCGAGCCACCGGAGCCGTGGCCGCAGTTCAGCTCGCTGCAGATCTACCTGCGGAGGAACGAGGCACCGGGCTATGGGGCGCTCTACGCTCGGTACGTCATCGACGACCTCGCGCCGGGCGCGCCGGCCCACCGCGGCGACGAGCATCCCGACGCCGGACAGCACGTCGCGGCGCAGAACGGGAACCTGGCGATCGTCGCCTACGGGCTGATGCCGCGCCTGCGCGCAATGCATAGCTGCAAGCTGTCGGTGCGACTGCTCGGTTTCGGCGGCGACGACGCGGCGTGGGTGGATGATCGGCGGGTCGACGCATGGCCGGCGCGCGTCGAACCGGAGCAGCGTGTGGTCATCGCCACGGGCGACGTTTACATAACACTCATCCCGCTGGCGCCAAGCGACATGGGCAGCGACGCGCCGATCGAGCTGAACCTCGGCGGCGGAGTCCTGACACTCGATATCTACAACTACAAGGGGCCTTCGAAATCGTTCTGGGAGCATCGTTCGCAAGCGGGACCGTTCTACCGCGAGAACGTTCGCAACGCGTTCGTGCTCGAGGTGGCCGGGCGGGAAGAGTTCGCGGACGCCGCGGCGTTTCGGCGTCATGCGGCCAGCGTGCGGCTGTCCGATGCGGTGGACCCGGAGCATCGGCGCACGATCGCGTGCTCGTCGGCGACCGGGTCGCTCGGGCTGGCGTACAGCCTCCGGGACATGAGCCTCATCGAGCGGCGCGGCGACGGCGCCGTCTACTCGCCGCCGATGTCTCGCGCCGGTACGATCGGCGGCGCCGGCCCGCAGTTCATCGTCTTTCGCGATGCGCCGGTGGAGTTGGGCCGCGCGACGGCCGACGCAGCGTCGGCGCCGGCATGGCTGACCGCGGACGACGACGCCCGCCGCTATGTCTTCGTTCACCCGTCCGACACGCCGGTGCCGGTGCGCCTGCGGACGCCAGACACGACGATTGAATGCGCATCGTTCGGATTCGGGCGCATCGATCTCGACGAGCGGGCGGGCGTGGTGCGGGTGGAGGCGGTCGCGGAGCGTCCGGCGGTGTGCGTCGGGGGCGCGGGCCGCGTTCGGCTCATCGTTAACGGCGTCGAGGTGTCGGGCGAGCAGCCGTAGCCGAGTCGCATGCCGGAGGAGCGGCGCCGGCGCGCGTGCCGCATCGGCATCGGGCGTTGTATGCTGGCGCCGCGCGCCGCTGCGCGCGGGCCTCGGGGAGCCCACGGAGCCAGAGCCATGCCCACGCTCGATTCGGCCGGAGTGGCCATCAACTACATCGTCGAGGGGAGCGGGCCACCGATCGTGCTCGTGCACGGCTTCGCAAGCAGCGTGCGGGGCAACTGGCGCGCCACGGGAATGATCGACGCGCTCGTTGCGGACGGCCGCCAGGTCGTGGCGCTCGACTGCCGCGGCCACGGCGAAAGCGGAAAGCCGCACGACGCCGAGGCATACAGCGGCACGCGGATGCCCGACGACGTGATCGCCGTCATGGACCACGCCGGCATCGACCGCGCCGACCTCATGGGGTACTCGATGGGCGGGTTCATTGCCGCGTCGCTGCTCGTGCTGCGGCCGGAACGCTTTCACAGCGTCATCCTGGCGGGCGTCGGCGACGCGCTCGTGACGGGCGGCGGCGGACGTGAGCGTGCCGCATCGATCGCGCGTGCGCTGGAAGCCGAGGGTCGAGGCGGGGCCGAAAACGCCACGGCAAGGGCCTTCCGCGCCTTCGCGGAGCAGAACGGGAACGACCTGGCGGCGCTGGCCGCCATCCAGAGATCGTCGCGCGGAGGATTCGATCGACGCAAGCTCGGGGAGAACGCGTGCCCGGTGATGGTGCTGATCGGCGAGGGCGACACGCTCGTCGGCCCGGCGGATGCGCTCGCCGCGGCGATCCCCGGCGCAAAGCTCGTGAAGGTACCCGGCGACCATATCACGGCCGTCGGCCAGCCGGCGTTCAGAAGGGCGGTACTGGACTTCCTCGGCGGGACGTCCGGCGCATAAGGAGGCGAAATGGCGAATCAGGAACATCTGGAACTTCTGCGTCGCGGCGTCGATGCCATCAACGTGTTCGCGGCGGAACATCCGGACGTGACCATCGACCTTTCCGGAGCGGACCTGTCCGGCATGACGCTCCGCGGACTGCGCATCCAGGGCGCAAACCTCGAGGGCGCGAACCTGGAACGGGCGGACCTGCAACGCTCCCTGCTGAACGCGGTGAACCTCACGCACGCCAACCTGCGCGGCGCGGACTGCTCCGGCGCCAGCTTCCATCGCGCGGACTTCGCCGGCGCGGACCTGCGCGACGTGCGGTTCGAGGCGGCGTTCCCGCCGCGGCTCTGCATCCACGAGAGCAGCTTCGAGGGCGTGCGGTGGAGCCGCGAGCGCATCGAAGCGTTCCTCGACATCGTCAACCGCAACCTCGACTGGGAGGTCCGGTACGAGATCGTGCCCCGGCAGCGGTAGCGCGGCCGGACCGATCGAACGCATCCACGGCGTCCGAACGCTGTGTACGACGCTGAAACCTTCGATGACCTATCCCAGCGCCGGCCGATTCCGGCGTTTCTTGAATCCGCACAACGCGAGCTGAGCGACCGCACCACGG
>CAYJMJ010000109.1:0-7824 GCA_964371095.1 uncultured Dehalococcoidia bacterium
CTACAGGATGTTTCGGCGCTTATATTCGGCGGTGAGTCGACCGGCCGCTCCGCGCGTTGCACGGCGCAGGCTTCGATGTCCCAGGGTACGGAGAAGCGATTCACGATGGGCGTCATGAACTTGTAGCGGTATTTCACCGTCACGCGGATCGACGCTCCGACCTCTCCCGGCGGCGCGTCGGCCCCCGCGATCCACTCGACGCAGATCACGTTCTGATACGTATCTCTGGCGTTCGCACAACTGCTGTCGCTTGACTGCGAATAAACGTGCGCCGCGTCTAACACTCCGTGAGCTTGCTCTCTGACTCGGGCCACGATGTCCGCTTGAGTCGCACCCACCGCGCCGAGCCGTGCGCCCTCTTTCGCGGAGTTGTTGATGTTGTTGTAGCGCCCCATCACCAGCCCGCCGTCGAGGACGGCAAAGAGCAAGAACGCGAAGATCGGAAAGATCACCGCGAACTCGACCAGGCCCTGGCCACGTTGTCGGAGGAGGCGCCGAATGTGCATTATCTGATTGAAACGAACGGGTGTACGGGCGCCGACGCCCGTACACCCGTCGCCCGTTCTATCCGCAGGACCCGCCGTCAAAGCTGAGGCAGCCAACCACCTGAGCGCCGAAGTCGTTCATTGCGCCTTCGACGTTGGTGGCGTACAGCACGAAGCCTGCCACGACGGCGATCGCGCCCGCCAGAACCGCGTACTCCATGAGGTCCTGGCCGCGCTCTTCCTTCACCCGGGTGATGAAGGCTCGCGTGAGGCTCGACGCCCACGCCATGCCACTGAGAATAATGTCGTTCACCAACTTGGAAACCCTCCTGAACTGAACTCCGCCTGGTTTGGACCACCCCGCTCAGTGCGGGGGACTTCCTGACCCGTCGTGGGCGGGCTGCTCCCGTCCTCTGCCTACAACGCGCGTGTTGCGGACCTGTTTCCGGTCATACGCCGCCAAATAGGGCGCTCCCCGCGCCCATCCCGCCGCCGGAGCGACCGCGGCGCTGGCGGCTGCCCCACGCCACCTGCCCGTACGCGTCGAAATGTTGTCTGTTACGCCGCCGAACGCACCGGCACCACCCCTGATACCGGGACGTCGATAGGCTCGGGGAATATCGAGGTCGAACGTATCACCGTGACATAAATGATGTCAAGATCAACGTTGTCAACAACCGCGGTCAGTTACACGGCATTAGAATTCCGTCACGCGGGTGATACGTAACAGCGCCCCGAGACCCCCGCCGGCGACACCCCGCCTTCGAGTCCCCGCGGCCCTCGTCGTCCCGCCCCTTTGCTGTTTGCCGTTTGCTGTTTGCTGTGGCCGCGCCAGCGGCTCTGCTCTCTGCTCCCTGCTCCCTGCTGTCTGCCCTGCCGCGCAGCAGCTCGGGCCCTTTGCTGTTTGCTGTTTGCTGTTCTGCGGCGCTACGCGCCGCCGCCGGCCTCGAACACCAGCACGTGCCGCCCCACCCGCACCTCGTCGCCGGACTCCAGCACCACCCAGTCCGCCTCTTTCCCCCCGACGTACGTCTTCCGGCGCAGCCCGCCCGCGTGGTGCAGCAGGTATCGCCCGTCCCGCAGCCAGATGCGGGCGTGCTCCGGCGCCACGTCGTCGCCTTCGAGCACGATCGTGCAGCGCCGCGGCGACGACCCGATGACTGTCTGGCCGCCCGGCAACTGGAACACGCGCCCGGCCTCCGCCCCCCCCTGCTCGACGAGCCGGCCCGTCCCGGTCTCGGCGCTCGCCGGCGACATCGATGGCCCGCCGTACCTGGGGAGCGGCTGCGCGGCCGCCTGCGCCGGGTTCGGCGCGACCACGTCGAGCTGGCGCCGAAGCACGCGCCGCTGCCGCCGCCAGGCCACGGCCAGCCCGCCGGCGATGCCCGCCAGCACCAGCGCCACCACCGCCGAGAACGCGATGAGCGGCGTCGAGCTGCGTTTGCCGCTGGTCTTCGCCGGCGTCGGCGCGGGCGTCGGAGCGGTGGCTGCCGCCGCGGGCGCGGGCGCGGCCTCGCCCCGCTCGAACGACGCGACTGCCGCCGCCGCCGTCCCTTCGATGTCGGCGATGAGCCGCAGGTTGGCGTCCTTGCCGTCGGCCGGGGAGAACGCGTCGAGCGTCAGCACGTACTGGTGCCGCAGCAGCGTCGCGATGTCGTCGTACACGCTCGCGACGTTCGCGGTGTTCGCGGCGTGGTACTGCCCCTGCGTCGTGGCCGAGAGCCCCTGCAGGTACGCGACGTCGGGCGCCGCGCCGAAGCCGATGGTGAACACCGGCACGCCCGCCCCCTTCGCGACGCCGAGCGAGCCGTCGGCCGTCGCGGGCGCGTCCGTGTACTCGTTGACGCCGTCGCTGAGCAGCACGACGGCACTGCGGGGTGCGTTCGCTACGCGAGCGGCGTACGTCGCCGTCTGGACGGCGTCGTACAGCGCCGTGCCGCCGATCGCCTGCAGCCCGGCGATGCCGCTGGTCAGCGCCGCCCGGTCGCCCGTGAACGGGACCACGGGCGTGACGACCTGGTTGAACACCACGATCGACGCCTGGTCGTTCGGCCCCAGCGCGTTGATGAAGTCGATGGCGGCCGCCTTCGCGCGGTCGAGCGGCTCGCCGGCCATGCTGCCCGAGACGTCGATCGCGAGTACCACGCTCAACCGCAGGCTCGCGTCCTGCGCCGATTGCACGCTGGCGACCGTGACGGGCGTGTCGCCGTCGAACGCCTGGAACTGCGCGACGGCGAGGCCGGTCACCGGCACGCCCTGCGCGTCGAGCGCGGTCACCACGGCGCGCAGGTCGGGGTACGCCGAGGCATCGAGCTGGTTGATCGTCAGCGCCGGATGCGGTTCCGGCGGCGGCTGCTGCGCGCGGGCGCTCGGAACCGCCATCGCGAGCGCGGCGAGGGCGCACGCGAGCGCCAGCGTCAGCCGCCGGACGGAGATGGTCTCCATGTGAGGCAGGGTACCGGCTCGGGTGAACAGATTACAGGCGCGCCGCCGGACTTTGGCTACGCGCGCTCGTCGTTCGTCAAGATCAGCGTGGCTGCCGCGCTGAACATGCCGCCGACGCCGTGGGCGATGCTCGTCCGCACGTTCGGGAGCTGCACCGCCGCCTCGCCCCGGAGCTGCCGCACCGACTCCTGGATGGCGAACATGCCGTACATGCCGGTGTGGGTGTAGCTCAGGCCGCCGCCGTTCGTGTTCAGCGGGAAGTCGCCGCCGGGCGCCGTCCGCATCTCCTCGAAGAACGGCCCGCTCTCGCCCTTGCCGACGAAGCCCAGGGCCTCGAGCGCGAACATCGGCGTGTGCGCGAAGGCGTCGTAGAACATCGCGTGGTCGATGTCCTTTCGCTCGATGCCCGCCTCCGCGAACGCGAGCCGGCCGGAGACCTTGAACGCGCGCGATTCCGTGAAGTCGTGCATCTGGCTGATCATCGAGTGCTCGGACGACTCGCCCGTGCCGAGCACGTACACGGGCTTCTTCGGGAAGTCCTTCGCCCGCTCCGCCGACACGACGACGAGCGCGCCGCCGCCGTCGGTGACCAGGCAGCACTCGAGCAGGTGTACCGGGTAGGCGATGAGCCGCGAGTTCAGCACGTCCGCGACGGTGATCGGCTCCCGCATCATCGCCCGCGGATTCCGCTCGGCCCACCGCCGCGTCGCGACCGCGACGGACGCGAGCTGTTCGGGCGTCGTGCCGTACTCGTGCATGTGGCGCAGGATCGGGATGGTGAAGCGCGTGGCCGGACCGGCGACGCCGTACGGCTCCTCGAACTGCGCGCCGAGCATCTGCGGCGAGTGCCCCCAGCCGCCCATGCCGACGCGCGACCGGCCGCTCTCGCCGTGCGTGATCAGCGCCGTCGTGCAGAGCCCCGCCTGGATCGCGGCGGCCGCGTGCCGGACGTGGATCATGAACGAGCAGCCGCCCACGCCCGTGCCATCGATGTACGTCGGCGTGATGCCGAGGTATTCGGCGACGGCCACCGGCGACTGGCCGGCGCACAGCACCGCGTCGACGTCATCCTTCGTGATGCCGGCATCGGCGAGCGCGTTGAGCGCGCCCTCGGCGTGCAACTGCAGCGCCGATACGTTCGGCTGCACGCCCAGCTCGTTCGTCTCGCGCGCGCCGACGATCGCGGCGCTCATGCGGAGGCTCATGCGCCCGCCCCGCGCGGCCGGAACATCGGCAGCGTGACGTCGTCGTTCAGCCGCTCCCACGTCACCTCGACCGGCAGGTCGATCGGAAGCTGCTCCGGCGCGGGCTCGACGCCGATGATGTTCGCCATCATCCGCGGCCCCTCCTCCAGCTCGACGACGGCGATGACGTACGGCGCGATGTCGCGGAAGTTCGGCGGCGGCCGGTGGTTGATGACGTACGAGTACAGCCGGCCGCGGCCGCTGGCCGTGAACCACTCCACGTCCGTCGATGAGCAGCGCGGGCAGAACGGCCTCGGGTAGAAGTACGCCTGCGCGCACGGCCGGCAGCGCTGGATGCGCAGTTCGCCGCGGCGAGCGCCGGTCCAGAATTCGGCCGTCTCGGGCGTGGGCTTTGGTACGGGGCGGCTGGGCATAACGAGCGGCAGTATGCCAGCACCCTCACGTTGACGGAAGGGATAAGCGCAGGAGATGGCGTCGCTCTACGCGGCCAATTCCTCGTCGTCTTCGACCTCTTCCAGGCGGCAGCCGAGCGCCAGCGCCACGGTGTGCAGCTCCTCGAGCAGGTCGTCGATCTCCACTTCGCCGGCCAGATCGAGGACGATGGAGAGATCCTCCGTCTCGATCTGGGTCGTCTGGAACATGTTGAGGAGGTCGCTGCTGAGCGGCTCGGCGGACGCGGCCGCCGCTTCTTCGGCCACGAGCGCGGCGGAGATGACATCGTCCTCGGGCTCGCCGCCGCCGCTGAACAGCGCGGGGCCCAGCTCTTCGTCAGGGGCGTCGGCCGTTGCCGGCTCATCGGCCGGCGGGGGCGCAGCGTCGTCCTTCTTCTTCTTGCCGAATGCCATGGCATGCCTCCGCGGCGAGCGCGCGCCCGGGCGGCGCGCATGCTACCCGCGAGAGTATCGGCATGCGTAGGGGGAACCCTTAGGGGGTCGGTGGAAGCTGGAAGCTGGAAGCTGGAAGCTGGAAGCGGGAAGGGGAAGGGCCGACGGGAGGAGGCTGGAGGCGTGAAGCGAGAAGCGGGACGTCGGCGCGCGAGTCTCGACAGACTCGGGTGGCGCGCGCAGCCGCAGAAGCCGTACATCGGACCCAACGCATCTTGACAAACTCCGACCGGGGGGGACAAGATACGCTTACCCAGAGCTAAGCGAGGCGGTCGCGATATGAAACGGATTGTTATTACAGCTCTTGCGATAGTCCTGCTGCTGGCGCTCTCCGCGGCGGCCTGCGGCGACCCGAAGGCGACGAACCAGGCGTCCGGCGTTTCGACCGCCGCCCGCGATGGCGCGGCGACGCCCGACGGCGCGCACCTGCGGGTCGAAGTGCCCGATGCATCGGCGACCTGCGACGGCCGCCCGCGCGAGGTGCGCATCTGGCTCGACAGTTTGCCGCCGAGCCCGTCGCCGCTGCCGACGCAGCCGCCACAATACGTCCTGCCGGGCACGCCCAGGCCGACTCCGGCGCCGGTGCCCGGTCTCGGAGGCGTGGAGTTCACGCTTACGTTCGACCCCGCCGTCGCCTGGCTGCGGGAGGCGGCCGACGTCACGCTCGGAACCGACCTGGCCGTGGCAGCAGGGCCCGGCGCGCCGGGCGGCTATTTCCTCACCCCGGTGCGATTCGACAACTACGCCGGCACGATGACAGTCGCCGCGGTTAAGCTGGGTGGCGCGGCCGGCGTGGATCCCGCCCTCGCCGGAAAGTCGATGCTGGTCCTGACGGTTGGAATGCTGCCCGTGGGCGCGGGAACGACCGCGCTCAAGCTGACCGATGTAACGCTCATGGCCGACTCGTCGTACGGCTACCCGCCGGTGGTGTCCGATGCGTCGATCACCGTGACCGGCCCCTGCGCGAAGCTCGACACGCCGACACCGCAGGCGAAGGCAACAGCGACGACAACTGCCTTCGCGTCGCCAACCCCGGTGGCAGCCGCATCGGTTGATATCGGCCCGACCCCGGCTTCAGTGGTCGGGCGGGGCGATTGCCCGGGTGACTGGTCCGGATACGTGAGTGCGGCTTCAGGCCTGTCGCTCTGTTATGGAGTCGGCTGGGCTCTCAATGTGAATTCCCCCTCGGCAGCCGTCCCAGAGACATTCCGTCTGATTGACGTCAAGGCGGGCACATTCGTCGGACTGAGCATCGTCGACTCCACGCCTGTGAGCGCCGGCACGGTGGCATCGCTCGCCGAACTCTGCGGTGTGTTCTCGAAGGTGGCAGGAATTCCGTTTACGGAGGAGCCAGTTCAACTTGGGCACCTGACCGGCTCGTCCTGCAGAGGACACGGGAATGCTGGAGAAGAGGGCGACGACCCGATCCACGGGTTCGTTTCCCTACCGGGCGGAAAGTACTTGCAGTTGTATATCACTCGCGGTTCGAGCGCCCCGCAGATTGATGATGACGTGTCGGCTCTGCTCAAGAGGATCGAAGTGCAATGAATAACCGTCGGCTACTGGCATTGGTCGTTGCGAGTGTCGTGGCTCTGTGGGCTACCGCGGGTGGCGCTGACGCCGACCAAGTTCAATACCAATACAAGTTTCCCTGTTATTGGGGTGGGTCATGCTGGGTGACCCAACTTGCTCACGGGACCCCGAGTGCCCTCGATTTCGACCCTCTGGGATCTGCTGGGCTTGGCGACATCCCTTCGATGGCTGAGGGAACGGTCACCTTTGTCGACGCCTCCACGACAAGTTGTACGTATTATCAAGGGGTTCATGGCTACGGCATCCACGCGATTGTGAGCGACATTCACGGTCAATCGCCGCTCTATGCCCACCTGTCGAGCGTCGGAGTCACGGAAGACACTCAAGTTCTCCAAGGCGATCGCCTCGGACAAGAAGGCAACACCGGGTATTCAGCAGCCTGCGCGCCGCACCTCCACTGGCAACCCGACGGCCTACCGGCCTACATCAACAGTGTTCCGCTGTGGACACTCACTCTTGGGGACCGCCAGGCTTCCAACACGAACTCGGTAATCGGCGAGTACAGCGCCTACGGGCTGGCGCTGCGCACGTACTACACCGCACATGGCGGCTGGGCCAACATCGGCTGGACGCACAAGCATTGCCCCGGCACCTGCACGCTCGACATGACGGCGAACAAGACGTGGGGCCGCATGCAGGACTTCCAGCACGACGTCGATTTCCTCGGGGGTGAGTTCGACACGATCCAGGTCCCGGTGTGGGACCAGGCGCACGCGTTTCTCGTGGACTCGATCTTCTGGCAGGCCTGGGCGGCGGGCGGGCCCGACAGCAGTGGCTTGCCGCACCCGATCGGCATGGCGACCACCGAACGCGGTTCGTGCCCGGCAGGTTCCTCGCCGGCGTGCATCGGATACCAGAAGTTCCACGTGGGCTTCGTGTGGATGGACCAGTACGCAACCCGGCAGGCCATCTTCTGCCCAGACCTCAATGGCGATCAACGTGTCACCCTGGCTGAACTCATCATCGAAGCGGGCCAGTACGAACTTCCGCCGGTGCCACCGGCGGTCGAGATCACGGGCGACAACTACAAGGTCGATCTCGCGGACCTGATCGCGATCTCGTCGGTGTACCTCGTCGATTGCCACCGTTGACGCGGCCGGGTTGTTCCCAGCGCCGCGCATCCCCGGCCAGCCCCCACCGACCAGTCACAAGGCGACCAGGCTAGAACAGACCCTGCTTCTGGGCCTTCGCGAGGAGCTTGAACAGCTCGTA
>CAYJMJ010000110.1:0-7543 GCA_964371095.1 uncultured Dehalococcoidia bacterium
GAGTTGAGCAGCGCATCGTGCAGCGTGGTGCGGTTGGAGGCGGGCGTGCCGGATCCGGATCCGGCGAGCAGCATCGGGTTGCAGCTCAGCATGAGCGCGGCGATGCCGGCGGCGTGGGGCGCGGCGGCGGACGTGCCGCAGAACGGATTGGGGAAGCCGGCCGCACCGGTGATCGCGACGCAGTCGATGCCGGTGACGTCGGGCTTGGTGCGCAGGTCGGGCGTCGGGCCGCGGCTGCTGTAGTAGTCGATGGTGTCATAGCCCGGCGAGTCGGCGGCGCTGATTGCACCCACGGAGACGACGCCGCCGCCGGAATCCGACTGGTTGGGCACGCTGCCGGCAAGTGTGTTGTAGTTGTGCGCCGCGATGTTATCGGGCGCGGGGAGGCCGGTGGAGAAGACGTAGCAGCCGTAGCAGATGACGAACATGTCGAACGTCCGCGCGGGCGCCAGGTTCTTGTAGTTACCGATCAGGATGTTGTAGGTGGTGGTCGCGCCGTGCGTGTTCGACATGCCGAACGACTCGACCGGATACGGGAAGCCGGGGCCCTGGGCGTACGCGCTCGCCACGGAGAGCGAGCCGGGGCCGAAATTGTCCTGCACCAACAAGTCGTAGTCGCTCGACGCGCTGCCGTAGGTCTCGTTCCACTGGAGGAAGACCGAGAAGCTGCCGCCGGCCGAGACCTGGACCGTGTCACCGCACTTGATCGCTCCGGAGCACGTGAGGCCGAAGCCGCCATCGGTGGTGCCGCCGCCGCCCTGGAACTGATGGAGCTGCCACCAGTCGCCCGTGTGGCTGGCGGGATTACTGAAGCCCGAGTTTGCGTAGGCGGCGTGGTAGTGGTTCTGCGCCTGGTTGGCGACGGAGGTGTAGTAGCCGCGGATCGGGTTGGCGACGTTGGTGAGCGCCGCGGAGGTGTTCGCCGAGACCAGGCTGGTGCCGTCGTTCGGGCCGGTGTTGAACCAGCTGATGTCATCGACCACGACGTCGGTGTTCGCGGCGAGGCAGTTGACGGCGGCGTTGAAGTCAAGCGCGGTGCCGGTGGTGTTCATGCCGAAGTAGCCGAAGAAGATCTGCGCGCCGGGCGCGACGTCGTGCACGATCTCGGCCATCGCCGTGCCCTCGGCGCCGGCGTTGGCCGCGGTGGGGGAGGTCGCGCCGGGCGAGAGGTTGCACGTCGCGACGTCCACGGCGCCGAGGTCGCTCGTCGCCTGCGCGGAGGCGAGGCCTTCCATGCCATCGGATATGACGCCGACGCGCACGCCGCTGCCGCTGGCGGTGAGCGTGTTGCGCAGCGTCGACGCGTTCAGGATCGCGTCGCCCTCCGTCGTCGCGGAGCCGATCTGCGCGAAGCCGTACTGCGGCAAGCGCACGCCTTTGACCGATGTGAGTGCCGAGGCCGCGGCCAGCTGCGCGATGGGGACCAATCCCTGCACGATGCCGTGCGCGCCGGCGACGGTCTGCACGTCCATGCCGAGCGCCGCGAGATCCGCCGCGGCCGCCGGCGCCGCGCCGGAGGCATCGACCCAGACCTGCACGCGGCCCGCGTCGTCGATACGCATGCCCCTGGCCGCGACCATGCCGCCGAGGTCGCCGGGCAACGACGCCGCGGTGCCGGCGGTCACGGGGCGGCCGGCGCTCGCGCGCGCGAGCTGGTCGACGCGGTACAGCTTGTCGAGGACCGGCGCGATCTTCGCGGTCTTGCGCAGGGACTGGTCGTCGAAGGTTGCCGCGAGGACGGCGGCGGGCGGCAACTGCGGCTGCGGGCCGAGGTGCACCATCGGCACGCCGGCGATCGCGGATGCCGGGAGCGTGGCGGCGGAACCGGACGGGCGCGCTTCGGGAAGGAGCGCGGCTAAGGACGCTACGACGATGCCGATTACGATCCAGCGCGTCACGTTCATCGATCCATCCCCTGTGTTGTACAAACGCCCTGTCGACTGAAAGCGCGGGGGCCGCGTCCGCCTGCTGGCGGGGCGATCGTCTTCGGCGCACACATCGTATCGCCGGATCGTTGGAATTACATCGGGCTCTCGCGCTCCGGCACGATCAGTATCGGCAGCGCCGGCTCCGGAGCGAAGGCGGCACGCGAGGCCCGATCGGGGGCTCCTCCGACCGGGCGGTCTCGGCGCGATTGTACAGCGATACGGCGCGCATGCATAGTACGAATTACCGGTAGCGAGCCGCGGCGTGCGGCGTGCGAGGCACCCGCCAGCGGCGCGCCGTTACTCGGGGGCGAAGAAGGACATCGACCGGAGCATGGCCTCGAATTCGGCGGTGTGGGCGGCGCGCTGACCGCCCGGCGTGGAGAGGCTGATCAGCCACCGGCAGCCGCCGACGACGGCGACGGCGTCGGTCTTCTCGATCGCGATCGCCCCGCTCGCGCGGGCGAGCTCCTGCAGGTAGTCGATCGCGTACCCGTCCTGGCCGCCGATGTTCACCGGCCGCGGCGCCGCCACGGACTTGCCGATCTGCGCGAGGAAGGCGGCGCGCGCGTCGCGGAACGCGTCCGTCGTGCCCTGGGCGGCGTTGGCCTTGAGGCATTCAATGCTGATGGCGGGCGACACGTCGCCGCTCGCGCCGATCGGGAACATCACGTCGGTCGGGAACTGACCGCCTGACACGTCGTTGAAATTGTTGGGGCTGGCGGTCCAGCCCTGCGGCACGTCGACGGCGTACCCCTTCTTGCGGAAACGGTAGGTCGATCCGCTGATGTCGATGCCGGGGTCGGGCGTCGGCGGCACGGGGGTGGGCGACGACGCGATGGCGGCGGTGGGCGTCGATCGCGGCGCCGACGAGGTGGTGCACGCGCTGGCGGCGAACCAGACCGAGGCGGCGGCCGCGGCGAGGAGCATCGGGCGCGCCGCGGCGCTCACGAGGCGCGCTCCGCCGCCCTGTGACCGGCGCCGATCGGTCCGGCGATCATCGACGCATCCCCGTTCCGGATCAACATGCACGCCGCACCCTGCCTTCCGCCCCACGAGCAAGGGGGCCCGGGCCGGGACCCCTGCTATCCGTTCGCATCAAACGCGCTGCGGCCGGGCGCTACCTGGGCCGCTTCCCATAGGCCACGAAGCCGACCATGGCGCTGCCGGCGGCGGCCAGCGCACCGGCGATGAGCAGCATGTAGCCGGCCGCCGTCTTCGAGCTACCGGTGCCGGTGTTCGGCGGCATCGGGGGCTCAGGGCAGGAACTTGACCGATGCCATCGCCTGCTCGAGCGTCGGAACGTACTGCTCTCGCTTGTCGCCCGGATAGACCAGCGTGATCAGCCACCTGCAGTCGCCCTCGACGAGCGTCACGTCGCGCTTGGCGATTTCATGGGCTTCGTCGGGCTTCGTCTGTTCTGGAAGCGGTTGAACATACTCGAACGCCCAAGCCGCTTGGCCTTCGACGGTCGCGGACTGCGGCACGACTTCCCTGGACAGCATCAGGCCGAGAAACGTCTTCCAGCCGTCGCGAAACGCATCCGTCGTCGTCTGGTCCGGCTGCGGCTTCATGCATGTGACACTGATACTCGGCTGAATACCGCCGACCGTTTCCGGAGCAAAGATGGCGTCGGTCGGAAACCGGGCATTCGTTTGATCGAAGATCTCGTTCGGCTGCATCTTCCAGCCGGCTGGCACATCGATCGAGTACCCCTTCTCGCCGAATGCGTACGTTGAATTCGCCACCATTGGTGTCGCATACCCCGGCTTGCCCGGCGCGGCCGACGAGGCCGGCGTCGGGCCTGCGGTAGACGCCGTCGGCGGTGTGCCCGTCGCGTCCCCCGATCCACCCCCGCACGAAGCCAGCACCGCGCCGACGCATACGATCGCCAACACGACGCCACCGAGCGGCATCGCCCTCACGGATTGACCGTGACAGTGGCGTCGTTCGTCGTCACCTTCACCGCCACCGGCTCGCCGGCCGGGTTCAGTCCAACAAGGAACGTACCCTCGATGTTATCTTCGTCATACGTGACGAAGTGAATGGGCGTCGATCCGGACTTGAGCGCCTGAAAATGCACCACCACTGCGCTACCATCCGCTGAGATCGCGCCTGGACCGACAATCGTGCAGGCGAGCATCGCGCTCCCGTCGGGCGTGAGCGCAGGAGGACAGAACGGACCGGCGCCCAGCACCGAACCCACATCCATGGACGTCGCTCTTAGAACCGCCGCATCGAAGGACAACTTGACGCTGAAACCGCGGAAGCCCGTGGCACCGGTAAGCTTCACGGTCACAGTGAACGTTCCGCCGGGGCTCGCCGGGATGTCGAGCGTGAACCCCTCTCCGCCGGTCGCAGCCACAGTGGGAGTCGGCTCCGCCGACGGGGTTGTTCTTGTTTCACCCGGAGCAGGTGTCGAACCAGGCGCCGGAGACGCCGCGGAGCCAGGCGTCGCCCCCGATCCCGGTGTGCTGCCCGTTCCGCCCTGATCCGCCGGACTGCCTTGCTGCCCGGCACCAGGAGTGTTCCCCGGCGCGCCGACCTGGGTGTTCGCGCCGGGCGCGCCACTCAAGGCACTCGCCGTCAAAGCAGAGGCCGGCGTTCCGGAGGCGATCGCCGTCTCGGCTGCCTGACTCCCGGCAAGGGCTGTCTGCGTCGCATCTTTCGTCTTGGAGTCCGACGAACAGCCGGCCGCCACGGACGCAACCATCGCCAAACTGATGGCGAGAACGAAAATGCGCAGCATCGTACCCCCTACGTCCCGTCCAAATCTCCCGACGCGGATGCGGCAACCCTGGCGGCTTATCGCAGTCAGCGAGGGTTGGGAACGTCACAACCCTCGCTGACCGGTCTCTAGCGGACGCAGGATATCACGGACAGAGCAGCACGCTCTTGCCGTAATTGACGGCCATCAGGCTCAAGTCGAGAATGTTGACAATCCCATCTCGGTTCAAGTCGGCGTTCGGGTTGAACCCCGGATTCCCGGACGCGATCTTGTACGAGAGCGACGCGACGGCGAAGTCGAGGATATTGTCGACATGGTCCTTGTTTAGGTCGCTTGCCATGGTCAGACAGTAGTTCGTCGGGTCTGTACCGAGCGCCGCCTTCTCGCCGTCCGCGTACGAGTCACCGCTCGTGTCCGCGATCATCGGATTCGAGCCGTACGTCAACACCTCTACTCCGTCGGGCAGACCGTCTCCATCAGCATCAGCCATGAACGGATCGGTGTGGTAGAGATTGACCTCGTCGTGATCGGACAGACCATCGTGGTCGCTGTCGAGACCGCGACAACTGTTGCCGTATCGCGTCGCCATGATGGAGAAGTCCGCGATCGTGACGACGTTGTCGCCGTTCAGGTCGGCCAGCGGGTTGTAGCCGGGTTGTCCGACGTGCAGCCCGTATGACAGGGCACCTTTCGCGAAGTCCAGGATGTTGATGACGTTATCCCCGGTCAGATCCGGGCAGCCGCGAACGTTGGTGATGACCACGGCGCTGTTGTTGCCGGTGTTAGCAAGCGGCTCGTTCGTGGCCGACACGTGCACGAGGACATTGATGACAATACCCGGCGTGGTGATCGGCACCTGCACGTTCAGAATCACGCTGGACTCATCGGCCCCGCCGGGCGCGTGGTCGTTGGCGGCCAAGTTGGGAAGCTTGCACGAGAAATGACCTGCGACGTAGACCTTGCACGTCGCGTTCTTGAACGGCACCGCGCCGGGCGGCAGCGCGAAGTCGACGACGACGCCAGTTGCCGCGGCATCGCCGATGTTCGAGGCCGTCGCGCTGTATGCCACCATCGCGCCGCTGTCGAGTCCCGGCGGGACGCTGGCGGCAGCGACCGTCACGTCGGGCGCGCCCGAGACGGGCGGCGTCGTCGGTGTCGGTGACACTGTTGCCGTTGGTGTAACCGTCGGTGTCGCCGTCTGGGTGATTGTCGGCGTCACGGTCGGCGACCCCGCCGGCACGCACGGGGCACCGGCCTGGTTGACGCCGATGTCCGCGCCGTACGGCGTGACCTGCGACGTAAAGTCAGTGGCGTCCACAGTGTACGTGCCCGTACTGTCGTTCCCGTTATCGGGCGGTCCCAGTGTGAACAAGTGAATCGGTGAGCAACCCGTCGCGAGCGGGGTGATACTGATCACAGCGACCAGGCCGGTTCCGCTGATCGGTCCACCGAGCGTCGTGCATGAGTACAATACGCCGCCGCCGTCCGGGTCGAAGGTGTGGGAATCCGCCGGCGGGCAGAACCCACCCGAGCCGAAAAGGCCGCCGGCGTTCGTGGCACTCGCGAAGCTGAACAGCGTCGGATTCCAGCGCACGTGCAGGTTCAAGCCCGCGTAGGGTGAAAATCCCGATCCAGACGTGAGCACAGGGATCTGGACAGTGCCGCCCGAGAACGACGGTGCCCCGAACACAATCGATGGGCCTGGCGAGGCGGCGTTCGCCACTTCCCCTGGAGAGCGCGAGACCGACACGATGGCAATCCCCGCGATCAACAGCAACGCACCTACGAGAAGCAGGATGTTTCGCCTCATGCATCATCCTCCAGACTAACGAGCGGTGGGCCGCATACGGTTCCCAGGATTCGAACCCGTGCGTGGTGCGCCGCGGCCGATCTTCCAGGGCGGGCGCCCCGGTTCGGCCATTGTCCGGCCGCAACCGGATGCGCGTCAAGTACTTCCCTACGCCCATCCTAGTTACCTGGGCGGATATCAGCGCGCAGCGAGCGCCACAAGAGAGAGGCCCTCGTGTCGAGGGCCTCTCTCCCGGCATTCATCGTTTAGCGCGGCACGCGCCGGTCAATCGCCGCCGCACCCGGGCAATTGGTCAATCGTCCGTGCCGCGGTGACCGAGACGCCTGTGCCCATGGTCATGGTCATCGTCATCGTCATCGTCATCGTGATGCGGCACCGGCGTCTTCGTCGCGGGGACGGGCGTGCTAGTCGCGTGGTGGTCGTCGTCACCGTGGCCATGCCGGCACGTTGGCGCCGTTGCGACCTGGATGAGATCAAGCTCGTTGATTACGCCATCACCGTTGACGTCGTACTTCGCCTTGTAGCGGCGGTCGCCGGCATGGCTCCCGAACGCACGCAGGATACCGATCGTCAGGTCGACCTTCCGCCCGAAGGTCATACAGGGCTGAGGACCGGAGAGCCGCACAACGGTCTCACCCGCGGAGTGATCGTTCTGCAGAGGCGTCTGGAGGATGATCGATGCGAAGCCCGCGATCGTATTGTCCTCCTGATTCGACCCGCCTGGATTGATGCGAATCGAGTCACCGATACCGAACCCTGCCGTGCTCGCCACGAAGAGCTCGGTGTCTCCGGCGGCGGCACCGCCCGTCAGCGTGGTCGAGCCTGCGGCGCCGGGCGTGTTGGTGGAAGTCGGCAGGACCACGGGCGTGTCCGTTGCCGTCGCGGGCACCGACGTGTTCGTCGCCGTCGGCGTCACCGGCGTGTTCGTGGCCGTCGGCACCGCCGTGTTCGTGGCCGTCGGGGTATTGGTCACGGTCGGCGTGCTCGTCGCTGTCGGCGGAGCCGCTGTGTTCGTGGCCGTCGGCACGGACGTGTTCGTCGCCGTCGGCGCGCTGGTGTTGGTCGCGGTCGGCGGGACGG
>CAYJMJ010000111.1:0-5834 GCA_964371095.1 uncultured Dehalococcoidia bacterium
GGCCGGTCGCTCTTGAGATACGCCCGCATCAGCCGCGACGCGTCCTCCGATCGCATGGTCTTCCAGAACGCGTCCTGCTCGAAGCGCAGGCCGTCGAGCAGCGGCATCTCGCTGCCCTGCAACACGCACTGCTTGATCAGCGCGAGGCTCAGCGGCGGGCGGCTCGCCAGCTCGCTCGCGAGCGCGAGCGCCTCCGGCATCAAGCGTTCGGCCTCGACGGCGCGGTGGACCAGGCCGATGCGCTCGGCCGTGTCGGCGTCGACCGCGTTGCCGAGCAGCATCAGCTCCATCGCCTTCGCCGTGCCGAGCAGCCGCGCCATGCGTTGCGTGCCGCCGGCGCCGGGGAGGATGCCCACGCGCACCTCGGGCAGGCCGATGACGCCGCCGCGCGCCATGATGCGGAAGTCGCACGCGAGCGACAGCTCGCAGCCGCCGCCCATCGCCGTGCCGTTGATCGCGGCGATCACGGGCTGCGGCAGCGCCTGCAGCGCGAGGAGCAACCGGTGCATCGTGTGCAGTTCCGGGCCGGCGCCCACGCTCTCGCGCGTGCGCGCCGCGTCCGACACGCTCGCCAGCTCCCCGACGTCGTAGTGCGTGATGAAGATGCCGTCCGCGCCGCCCGTGAGCACGAGCACGCGCACGTCCGCATCGTTCGCGATGCTCCCCGCGAGCGCGCGCATCTCGTCGACCATCGGCGCGTTGAGGAGATTGCGCGGCGGGTTGACCATCGTGGCGACGAGCGTCGCGCCCTCGCGCCGGAGTTCCAGGTGCTCGTAGCGGTTCACGTCGCCTCCCTTCGATGGCGTGGGCTTCCGTCGCGCTGACGTGAGAAAGCATACAGGGGCAGCGAATGCTGCCCCTGTATGTGCTCGCCCATGCATCACGCCCCCGGCTCGGCGGGCGCGATGACGACGTCGTCGGCGTACTACGGGTTCTCGGCGATGTCCTTCAGCGCCGCATTGACGTGCGGCCCGTGGCCGTAGTACGTCGCCGATTCGAGGGCGCGGAGGTACTTCTGCACTTGCGCCTCACGCAGCTCCTTGAGCGCGGCCTTGCCCTCCTGCACCGTGCCGCCGAGCGCCAGGATCAGCGCCTCGCGCGTGGCGGTGTCGCGCCGGATGTCAGCGGCCATCATGATCTCGCCGCGCTCGATCCACGGCAGCACGTAGCGGCGCATCTCGGGGCCGCCCATCAGCAGGTAGTGGCGCAGGTGCTCGACGCCGTAGGCCATGTGGCGGCGCAGGTCGTTCGCCGTCAGGTCGAAGAGCTGCCGATCCGCCTTCGACTTGGCGAGCTTCTCGGTCTGCTCGCACAGCGCGAGCAGGAACGATGAGCGGATGACGTTGATGTAGAGAACCAGCTCGGTGAACTTGAACGCCGCGAACACCGTCCGGTTGAAGAAGCCGGGCGCCTGCACGCCGAGCCCGCCGCCGTTCGCGAGCGCGCGCTTGCGGAACGCCTCGACGTGGCGTGCCTGGTCGTAGACCTGTGTCGCCAGGTAGAGCTTGACCTCGTGGTAGCCGTACGAGATCTCCTTCAGCCAGCCCATGAGCACGGTGCTGGAGTTGTACTGCTGCTCGGAGATGTTCGAGAAGATCTGGTCGAGCGACGCCTCCACATGATCTTCGAGCGGCTCGATCGAGTTCCACGCGATCTCGGTCGCCGGCTTCCATCCTTCGCGGATTGCCAGCTCGTACAGGTCGGCGACGTTGTCGGCCCAGACCTCGACTTTGTCGTAGATCGTGTACGGCGCGGCCAGACCCATGTCGGTGCCGGGGAACGAGCCGCGCGGCGTGTCGTTCTGGTACGGCCAGTGATCGGGCGCCCAGGCGTACGCGCCCGCGTCGGCGAGGCGGAGCGTGAAGCCGTCCGGGCCGATCACCGGCTTCGGCGGACGCTCGGTCGGAACCTTCATCCAGCTCAGGTCGCGGGGCGGGAGCGGCAATTGCGAAAAGTCGATTGCCGCCGGGGTCTGCGTGTCAGCCATCGATTCGTCTCGTGTTTCTGGCGGGGCTCGTCGCCTCGCCGCTGGCGGGTGCGCGACCGGCCGCGCCCCTGCATCGTTCGTACGTGACGCGCCGGCGTTAGTTGCGCGGCGGGTCGAGCAGCATCTGCATCATCGGGTTCATGCGCTGACGGCGGTCGCCGAGGCCGACGACCTCCAGCCGGTGCATGTACTCGTTGACCTGGCGTTTGCGAATCGCGAGCAGCTTCATGTAGCCGTCCTTGAGCTGCGCCTCGCTGGTGCCGCCGCCGAGCAGGATCGCCATCGCCTCGCCGGTCTCGCCGCCGCCGGTGAGCCCGGCCTGCGTCGAACCCTGGCCCAGGTTGCCTTCCATGCGGTCGAGGTACGTGTGGATCTCGTCGCGCCGCTCGGGCTGCGTCTCGATCACGTACTTCATGTGCATCACGCCGAACGCGACGTGCCGGCTCTCGTCCTGCGCGGCGAGGCGGAACATGCGCTTGTCGACCTCGGTCTGCGCGAACATCTCACCCATGCGGAACATCGACTGGACGAACCCCTCGCCGACGAGGTGGAGCGTCGAGGCCATCTCGGTGAAATCTTGCGCGGTCAGCAGGCCGATGGCGCCGACGCCCGCCTTGAGCAGGCCGATGCCGTTCGCGAGCGCGCGCTTGCGGAACACGTCCAGGTGGCGCGCCTCGTCCATGATCTGGCTGGCGAGGAAGAGGCCGACCTCGAAGAATTCGCCGCTGACGTTCGGCGCGTACTTGCCGGGGACGTCGCCCGCGATGAACTCCACCTGCGTGAGGAAGGTGCAGAGCTGCGACATCGCATACTCCATCTCCTCCGGCAGCTCGGGCATGTCCGCCCAGGGGATATCGGTCGCGCTGCTCCACTGGCGCTGCACCGCCTCTTCGTACAGGAGCTGCGCCGACTGCGACCACGACGCGGACTTGAACGCCCACATCGTCTGCATGTTTTGCGCGTCGCCTCGGGCGCCCGCGCCGCGCATGCGGCCGCTCTGGTTGCGGCTGAGCTCGCCGATCTGGCCGTACGAGCCCGTGGAGATCTCCTCCAGCGTCAGGCCGCGCTTGCTCGGCGAGACGCGCAGGCCGCGCTCGGCAAGCGGCTGGTCGAGCCACGACAGGTCGAGGTCTTCGCCGCCGGACTCGGTTCGCAGTTGTTCGAGGATTTCGGACCGCATCTACGCCTCCTCCCCTAGATCGGGAATTTGCAACATTTACGCAGCGCTAACTTAGTGCGTGCTCAAACTATACGCGGTGCGGGGCGCATTGATCCACATCCACGGCGCGCCTTTTTCCGTCAAATTTCCGCGTCGCGGTCGTTGGGCTCGTGGGGCAATGGCCCGAGCGGCACGGCCGTCGGCCGGAAGTGCTCGGCTACCCCTCGGCGTCGGCGATGGCGGCGAAGTCCGGCTCGGGAGCGGGCTCGACTGCGCGTGCCGGCGCGTACGCGGGCGCGCGCAGCAGCAGGACCGACGTCACGGCGAGCCCTCCGATGCAGATGAGCCCCGCCGCGAGGTATACGCCGTGCAGCCCATCGACGATTGCCAGCGAGGCCAGGCGATGAATCTCGTTGGCCAGATCCGGCGGCAACGAGTCGGCGCCGAGGGCGGCTCGCTGGGCGGCGCGGCGGGCGAATTCGCTCCGCACCGCCGGCTGAATGCCCGCCGGGATCGCGCTCGTCGTGATGCCGCGGCCGAAGGCGGCGATCATCCGTTCCTGCAGCAGCGCGCCGAGCGATGAGAGCGCGACGACCGCGGCCACCTGCCGCACCGTGTTGAACACGCCCGCGCCGATGCCCGCGTCGCGCAAGTCGAGCGCCTCCATTGCCAGCTGCGTGAGCGACGGTACGGCGGCGCCGAAGCCGACGCCCGTGAACATCGACAGCAGCACCAGCTGGCCGTACGACCATCCGGCATCGACCCTCGACGTCAGCAGCGCCCCGGCCGAGACGATCGCGACGCCGGCCACGCCCACGCGGCTCGGCCCAATCCGGCTCGAAAGCAGGCCGGCGATCGGGGCGACGAGGAACGCCATGAACGGACCCGGCGAGAGCGCCACCGACGCCTTCAGCACGGAGTACTCCCGCACGACCTCGAGGTACACCGGCAGGAAGAAGAAGATGGCGATGAACGCGAACATCGCGCCGAACCAGCCGGTGCATGCCGCGGCAAACCGCGGATTGCGGAAGTAGCGCAGCGGCACCATCGGCTCCGCGGCGGTGGACTCGATGAGCAGGAACGCGGTGAGCAGCGCACCCGCGGACACCAGCAGCCCGACAACGCGGCCTGAGTTCCAGCCCCACTGTTCGCCCTGCAACAGCCCGAGCGACAGCGCGGTCAGTCCGGTCACGATCGTGGCCAGACCGGCCCAGTCGAACGAACCGGTGGACGGCGCCTTCTCCTGCCGTCCGTCGACGAGCCAGATGACGGCCGGCAGCGCGACCGCGGCGATCGGCACATTGACGATGAAGACCCACCGCCACGTCGAGAACTCCGTGAGCACGCCGCCGAGCGATGGACCGGCCGCGAGCGCCAGCCCGCCCGTGGCGCTCCAGATGATCCAGCCGAGCGCCTTCTTCTCCGGCGGCAGGATCTGCGAGATCAGTGCGAGCGAGAGCGTCACGGCCGCCGCGCCGCCGAGGCCCTGAAGCGCCCGGAACGCGATCAACGCTTCGGCGTTCGGCGCGAGCCCGCAGGCCAGCGACGCCGCGGCGAAGATCGCCATCCCGGCGACGAACACGGGCTTGCGCCCGACCCTGTCGCCGAGCTTGCCCGCCGGGATGATCGCCGCGGCGGTGACGAGCACGTACGCGTTCACCACCCACGACATCCCGGTGAATCCGGCATCGAGCGCGCGGCCGACTTCCGGCACGACGATCGTGACGATCGAGAGATCCAGCAGCCCGACGAATGTCCCGGCGACGACGCCGAAGACCGCGAGCCACGTGCGCAGGCCCGGTGATGTGGATGACATGGTGGCTCCAATCTGGAAAGTCACTATGGACTAAGTAGTGACATGATTGGATGCTAGCCGGTCCGCGCGCGCCGTGTCAACCGCGCCGCGCGACGGGTTGTCCTGGCGCGCTTCTCGAGTGGCTGGAGTCAGTGTCGGGGGCCGTGCCGCCCGGGGCTCAGCGCGGCGGCGTGCTCGTGTGGCCGGAGCAATCGGGCTGGGCGGCGTCGACAAGGAATGTGGAGTACGCCCAGCCGTCGGGGACCGTCGTCAGGTGGTACCAGCCCGCGCCCGCCACGGTCGGCGTCCCGGGTTCGGTGAGCACGAAACGGTCGGCGACGAGCACCTCGTTGTCGGCGATCGAGGCGATCCGGTCCGCCGTCGGCGCCGCCGTCTTACGGAGGTTGAGCCCCTGGCCGTCGGCGCAGACACGCACCTGACCCTGCAGCACGATGAGCGCGGTGCTGCTCTGCGAGCTGAACCACAACTTCCACTCGCCGTCCGCGGTGCGCCCGAGCACGCCGGTGTACGACGCATGCCCCAGGGGATCGCTGACGGTCCAGGCGGAGATCCCGGCGGTGACGGTCCCGGCCAGGCTGATCGACTTCAGGCACGGGGTGCCCGACGCGTCGGGCGTGGCCTGCTGGCACTCCGGCTCCGGTACGCCGTGGAAGATCGCCTGCGCCGCCGCGAGCGCGGCGGCCGCGTCGGCCGATGGCGTGCCGGTCGCGTCGCCCGTCTCCGCGGTGCCCGTCACGGCAGGCGACGCGGCGGCGGACGCCGAGGCCCCCACGGTCGGGGACGGGCCCGCGGTGCCGGCTGGCGATGGGGTGGCCGTGCCGTTGCCACCGCCGTCGCACGCAGCGAGCGCGAGCGCCATCGCGGCCACGACC
>CAYJMJ010000111.1:5934-7025 GCA_964371095.1 uncultured Dehalococcoidia bacterium
GCTACGCCGGCTTCTCTTCCTTCTTCGGCCACGCGTTGGTCAGGCCGGACGTGACCTGCCCGGGGATGATCTTGTCCAACTCGTCGAGCGTCCAGAGGTTGCCGCTCGTGTTGTTCACGCTCTTCACGATCTCGGGCAGGCTGTACAGCCCGATCGTCGTGCCGCTGACGAGGAAGTCGCGGCCATTGACGTTCGATGCCGCGTCGGTGCAGAGCCACGTCACGAACGGACCGATCGCCTCGGCCGGGTTCGCCTTCTCGAACGCCTCGAGCCCGGCGAGGCCCATGCCGGAAGCGCCGCCGCGCTGCGCCGCCGCTTTCATCTCGTCACTGATCACGAGCCGCGTCGCGGCGCGCGGGCGGATGGCGTTCGAGCGGACACCGTAGCCGCCCATGTCCCGCGCGAGCGTGCGCGACAGGCCGACGATGCCCTCCTTCGCCGCGGCGTAGTTCGCCTGGCCGCGGTTGCCGAGCCCGGACTCCGACGAGGTGTGCACGAAGACGCCGCCCCGCTGCTGGCGGAAGACGACCGACGCGTGCTTGCTCAGGTTGTAGTGCCCCTTCAGGTGCACCGCGAGGACGATGTCCCACTCCTCCTCGGCGAGGTTGAAGATCATCTTGTCGCGGAGGATGCCCGCGTTGTTGACGACGATGTCGAGCCGGCCGAACTTGTCGAGCGCCTGCTGTACGAGGCGGTTGCCCGTCTCGAACTCGGCGATGTTGTCGTAGTTCGCGACGGCGTCGCTGCCGAGCTTCTTGATCTCGGCGACCACCTGGTCGGCCGGGCCTGCCTCGCCGCCCGTGCCGGCGGCGCTGCCGCCGAAGTCGTTGACGACGACGCGTGCGCCCTCGGACGCGAGCGCCAGCGCCTCGCCCCTGCCGATACCGCGGCCGCCGCCGGTGACGATCGCGACCTTTCCTTCGAGCCGGTTGCCCACTTGAAGCCTCCTACGTGTCTTGATTGCGTCTCACGGGCCGCGGATGCCGCCCGAATCAGCTTCGATCGCCAGCCGTCCGCGTGCCCTGTCCCGGACGGCGATCGGCAATGTACGCCCGGCCCCTGCTAGGGGCAAGAATCGGATGGCACTGATC
>CAYJMJ010000112.1:0-6870 GCA_964371095.1 uncultured Dehalococcoidia bacterium
CCACGGTTCTCAGCGAAACGGAGAGCCGCGCCGCGCCGCTGTCGACGTTCTCCGTGAGCACGATGCGCTCACCCGGCACGATGTCGTGGTACGAAGTCTCGATGAGGAAACTGAGGTCACCGGCCGGGCCGCAGCGGATCACGTCGCGGCCGCCGACGCGGAAATCCGACTCGGCGAAGACGATCTCGTCGCCCGCCGGGACTGCCCAGCGCGTGCGCGCGTCGACATCCTCCCAGGCTGCGAATACGCGAGCTGGCGAGGCGTCGAACGTGCGCTCGAGGGCGAAGGTGGCGTGGCGGGCCGATCGCTCAGTCATGGTGTGCTCCTCGTTGTGTGTGCTCCTGTTGATTCGGGGGCCGGGCCGTTACGTGCGGCGCCTGGCCGGCCGCGGCATGCTCATGCCATCTCCGCCAGCAGCCGGGCGAGGCGGTCCATGCTCTCGGTCGCTCCGTCCTCCATCCCCGATGCGAGCATGCCGTCGCGATCCTCGGCAGTGTGGAAGGCAACGATGTCCGTCGTGGCGGTCTTTCCTGCGTGTTCTTCGAGCGTGACCATTTCGAGCGAGATGTAGCCCGGCATGCCCTCGAATTCGAAGGTGTAGGCGAGACGCCCGGGCGCCGCGACCTCGCGATAGACGCCATGGAACGCGAACTCGTTGCCACCGGCATCTCGCGAGACGAATCGCCACGTGCCGCCCGGCCTCGCGTCCATCTTGTCGACGGTGGTCGTGTGGCCGTGCCGGCCCCACCATTTCGGTATGAGCGCCGGATCCGTGAACGCCCTGAACACGAGCGCGCGCGGCGCTTCGAAGACGCGGGTGAGCACGATATCCCGATCGCCGAGTGTCGCGACCTTCAATGTGCCGGTGGTTGTCATCGGTGATCTCCTCTGTTGCTTCGTTCGCCGACGTTTCTTTTCGCGGGTGTTCATCTGTTCGGGCAAGCCGTCGCGAGGGGCGAGGCCCCGGAAGTCGCGGCCTCATTCCGGATCGGTCAGCCGTTCGACCAGGACCGCCGCCCCCAGACGACGAACGCGGCGAGCAAGCCCACGACGAACGGGAACAGCGCAGGTGCGACACCCATCTCCGCAACGGTGACGGCGACCGCGCCGATCATGATGATCACCATGCCGCCTGCCGCGAGCGGGGTCAGCCAGCGGTGAACGCGCAGGAGTCCCGGGAGGATCAGCCCGACCGCGCCGAGCACCTCGCAGACCGCGATGAACCGCAGGAACAATATGGACAGGTCGGTGTCCTTCGTCAGGTCGTCGGCGGACATCACCAATTTCGTGACGCCAGCGAAGAGGAACGTCAGGGCGAGAAGGAGCTGCGCGGTCCAGAGTGCATACGGCATGAACGATCGGCGCCGTGACGACGCGCCGGCACCCCGGTTGAACGTGTCTGCGGTGTTGTGTGCTGTCACAGTAGCCTCTTTTCTTCCTTCGATTGCAGTTCGTGCAGGTAATCGTCGAGGCGATCGAAGCTTTCTTCCCAGAATTGACGGTAGCCGCCGACCCAGTCGGCCACCTCGTGGAGCGGGCCCGCCTCGAGCCGGCTCGGCCGCCACTGCGCTTCACGGCCGCGCGCGATCAGTCCGGCGCGCTCCAGCACCTTGAGGTGCTTCGACACCGCGGGAAGGCTCATCCGGAACGGCCGAGCAAGCTCCGTGACGGAGGCCTCGCCCGAGGCGAGGCGCGCCAGGATCGCGCGCCGAGTCGGATCGGCGAGAGCAGCGAACGTGGTGCTGAGGTGGTCAGGCGACATGAGAAACCCTGCGGTTAAATAACCTAAGGGTAAAATACACCTCGGCCAGACGCCTGTCAAGCCTCTTTCTGTTGATTCAGGAGGCGCGGCCGAGGAGCGAGCGATTGGCCGGACACAGTAAAGGCTGAAAGAATTGTCGCGGAGCCTGTCGATCTCGCGGCCGCACGTTCGTCGTGAAAGTAGAGTCGGAGCCGGCGGGCAGGGCCCGTCGAGGTCGGCTCCGGACCGGATATCAGAAGGAGAGATGACGATGCGGTTCATGGTGTTGTACAAGCCCGGCAAAGAAGACTTCGCTTATCCCCCGCCCGCCGAGATGGGGAAGCTGATCGACGAGATGACGCGGGCGGGCGTGTTCCTCGAGACCGACGGCCTGCAGCCAAGCGCAGAGGGCGCGCGTGTGCGCATCTCGGGAGGAGCGTTCACGGTGACAGACGGGCCCTTCGCCGAGACGAAGGAATTGATCGCGGGTTACGCGGTGGTCCGGGTGAAGTCGAAGGCGGAGGCGATCGACTGGGCGAAGCGCTTTCTCACGTTGATGGGCGAGGGCGAGAGCGAGGTGCGCCGGATGTTCGACCGGGAGGACGTCGATCCAGCGAGCAGGCAATAGCGCCGTCGATCGTTCGAAGTGGCCGGAGGCCTGCCGGCAGATGCAAAACGCAAAAGGAGACAGACGTTGCGGTTCATGATGCTGATGATCCCGAAGGTTTACGAGATGCCGGACGCAAGCGGCGTCGAAGCGATGATGAAATACAACGACTCGCTGCGGAAGGCCGGCGTCCTGCTCGCGATTGAAGGCCTTCACCCGCCGTCGACGGGCGCGCGCGTGACGTTTCCCGGTGGCAAGTCGAAGGTCACCGACGGGCCGTTCGCGGAGGCGAAAGAAGTGCTCGGCGGATACTGGATTGTCCAGGTCAAGTCGAAGGAAGAGGCCATCGAGTGGGCGAAGCGCTGCCCCGCTTCGGAGAACGACGTGATTGAAGTGCGCCAGGTGCAGGAGTTCGAGGATTTCCCGGCCGACCTCCAGGGTGCCCTGTCGAAATTTCCCGAGTTGCTGGGGGAGCTCGGACTGCGGTCCCCGTCGTGACTGCCGCAGATACACATCGCGCGATCGAGGCGGTCTGGCGGATCGAGTCCGCCCGGATCATCGCGGCCCTCGCGCGGATGGTGCGCGATGTCGGACTGGCCGAGGATCTCGCGCAGGACACGTTCGTGGCAGCGCTCCAGCAGTGGCCGGAGTCGGGTGTGCCGGACCGTCCGGGCGCCTGGCTCATGGCCACCGCGAAGCATCGCGCGATCGACGTGTTGCGCAGGCGTGCGCGGCTCGAACGCAAGCACGCGGAGATCGGGCGCGCGCTCGACGCCCCGCAGGACGCGCCGGATATCGACGCTATGCTCGATGACGACGTCGGCGACGACCTTCTGCGTTTGGTATTCACCGCATGCCATCCGGTGCTCGCTCGCGACGCGCGTGTCGCTCTCACGCTCCGGCTGCTCGGTGGACTGAAGACGGACGAGATCGCGCGCGCGTTTCTCGTGCCGGAGGCGACCGTCGCCCAGCGCATCGTGCGGGCTAAGCGCACGCTCGCCGAGGCGCGCGTCCCGTTCGAAGTCCCGCGAGGAGCCGAACTCGCCGCGCGTCTATCGTCCGTGCTCGAGGTCGTCTATCTCATCTTCAACGAGGGCTATGCCGCCACCGCCGGCGACGACTGGATGCGCCCCGCGCTCTGCGACGAGGCGCTGCGTCTCGGCCGCATCCTGGCCGGTTTGGCACCGAAGGAGCCGGAGGTCCACGGCCTCGTGGCGCTAATGGAGATACAGGCGTCGCGCTTGCGGGCGCGGACCGGCCCGTCGGGCGAGCCGATCCTGCTCCTCGAGCAGAACCGCGCGCGCTGGGACCAGTTGCTCGTCCGCCGCGGGCTCGCCGCGCTCGCGCGTGCCGACGGTTTGGGCGGCGCGCTCGGTCTTTACGCGCTGCAGGCCGCCATCGCCGCCTGTCACGCACGCGCCCGCACGGCGGAGGACACGGAGTGGGGACGCATCGCCGCGCTCTACGACGCGCTTGCGCAGCTCGCGCCGTCACCCGTCGTCGAGCTGAATCGTGCGGTCGCCGTCTCGATGGCGTTCGGTCCGGCGGCGGGCCTCGAGCTGGTTGACGGGTTGGTGGCGGAGCCGTCGCTCAAGGGATACCACCTCTTGCCGGGTGTGCGCGGCGACCTGCTGTTCAAGCTCGGCCGCAACGACGAGGCTCGTGCGGAGTTCGAGCGCGCGGCGTCGCTCACGCGCAACGCCCGCGAGCGCGACCTCATGCTCACCCGCGCCGCCGAGTGCGTTGGTAAGTTGAACTGACGTAGTGCGCCTGGCGGCAGACAGATGGCCACGTCCAGGCTCTGTCCCTGTTGCGAGTGATGCGCCGCCGTTCACTCCCGGCTCCGCCGTCCGAATACTATGGTTGGCCTCCGCAAGAGGTCTTGGTACACGTAGCGGCTCAACCTGCGGGACCGCAACTGGTCGTGCCATCGAGAGGGGCGGACGCGATGCCGTCCGGGTCCGATCTTCAGGACTCAGTTGACAAGGCTCGGGAGGCGTTTCGGCGCAGCTCCGCGGATGGGCGCGACGACCGCCAGTCGCGGCCGGTTCCCGTTCGCGGCGACGCGCCTGCGCCTGACCGGCGAGGTGAAGAAGTGAGCCAGTTGCATCCGTTCTTCCAGGGCCTGTTGGACGCGCTGCCCGAACCAGGCACGGAGTGGCCGACTGCCTAACGCGATCAATGGCTCGAGACGGCAAGGAACATCTTCGCCCTCATCTATCGCGAACCATCGGAGGCGATGCCGGCGGTCCAGCCAGCGTGGACCGCTCGGGAGGTTGCGCACGGCGAACCGCGGTTCGGTCAGCAGAGCGCATAGCTGCGACGCCCGGGCACCGCGTCAGTCGCGCGGCGGCTCCGTCATGAGGCCGGGCCACCAGCATTGACACAATGGCGCACCTGGCTCGCCCTCACGGATCGCTCTGAAGGGGTTCAGGCGAGCTGTGCGCCGGTCGATCACAAGAGAGCGAAGCTAGGTCGTCCGGAGCGGTGTGACCGGCGTACCGGCTCGCAAGCGAATGGCTGGGAGGGCTCAGATGATCAGACGCCAGCTCGAACACGCCCTTGTCCTTGGCGGACTTGCTGCTGTCCTACTCGCGGCCGCCGTCGCGAGCGCTGCTCCGTCGCCCGCTCCTCTCCCCGGCGCGATCCAGACCATCGCCGGCGGCGGCGACGATCTCGACGCGGACGGCGTGCCCGCGACCGACGCGTCGCTGACGTTCATGATGGGCCTCGCGGTGAACCGCGACGGCGACGTGTTCATATCGGACGCGGGGACCTGCTCCATCCGCAAGATCAGCCACGGCATCATGACGCGAGTAGTGGGAACGGGGGTATGCTCGTCTCTCCAGTATCCGGAAGGCGCGGGCGACGGCGGTCCGGCGCTCGATGCGATGCTGTCGCGCCCGGAGGGGCTGGCGTTCGACAGCGCCGGCAATCTGTATATCGCCGACAGCTTCCATTGCGAGGTTCGGAAAGTCGACGCGCAGACGAACGTGATCAGCGCGTTCGCCGGCAACGGCCCATATTGCAGTGGCCGCTCTGGCGATGGTGGGCCCGCCGCTGATGCATCCATGCTCTTTCCGTCAGGTCTGGCTATCGACAGGTTCGACAACGTCTACATAGGCGAAGTGCAGGACTGCAGCGTCCGGAAGGTGACAGGCGGGATCATCAGCACGTTCGCGGGCGACGGCAATCTCTGCGGGTACACGGGCGACGGCGGCCCCGCAGTCGATGCGCTGCTGACGGCTCCGGCCGGCCTGGCGGTCGACAGAGAAGGCGTGCTGTACATCGCCGGCGGCAACCGCATCAGGCAGGTGCGCAACGGCGTCATCACGACGATCGCGGGGACGAGCCTCTTCTACGATTATTCCAGCCCGGACGGCCCGGCCCTGGAGATGAATCTCAGCTGGATGCAAGGCCTCGCGGTGGATGCGGCCGGCGGCTTGCTGATCGCGGACTCCGACAACTGCGTCGTGCGCCGGCTCAAGAACGGCATGATCACCACCGTGGCGGGCGCGCCGCTGATCACGTACGGCAACTTCATGCCGGTGTGCGGGCACACAGGCGACGGCGGGCCCGCCACATCGGCGGAGATCGGTATGCCCGTCGGCGTGGGCGCCGACAGTGCTGGCAACGTGTATTTCGCGGAGATTCACCAGGAAGATCCGGGCCCGGCCTCGGTTCGCGTTGTCTACGCCGATCCGCCGCCGCCGGCAGGGGCACCGGTACGCTCCGCCACGCCGACGTCTGGTCGCACGGCCGCGCCCAGCTCGACGCCGGCGCCGCCGACGGCAACCGCCTCGCCCGCAACGATGATGCCGCCATCGCCGCAGCCGCCGCCAGCGGAGTCCGCCGGAGGCCGCGCCGGTGCGATCACCGGCCCCAACACCGGAAGCGGCGCGTCAGGACGCGACGCCGGGCGCAGCCCGCTGCTTGCGGCGCTCGCCGCGTCGATGCTGTTCGCGGGCCTCGGCGCGTCCGCGCTCGGCGTGAGACATCGCTAGCGGCGCCGCCGCTTCAGCGTCATGATGCCGATCAGCCCCACACCGCCAGCGGCGAAAGCGAGCATCGCTACGAGCCGGCCCGTGCCGGCGCGCTCGCCACCGCCGTGGCCGGTGTTCGGCAGCGCGCCCGTGCCCGCCGCTCCGCCCCTGGGGCCCGTCTGAGCCGCCAGCACCGTGTTCACGGCGGTGCTCGTGCCGGCCGGGCGAGTCGCCGCTGCAACCGGCGTGTTCGTGGATGTCGGCACTGAGGTCTTCGTAAGCCTCTGGACCGTCGTCGTCGAAGTCGACGCCGGCGGCGTGCTGCTCGGTGTTGCGGTCGCCGTGGGAGTCGCCGTCTCGGTGGCGTCCGGCGCCGGCGTGGCCGTTCCCGTCGACGTGAGTGTCGGCGTGAACGTCGCCGTTCCCGTCGATGTGAGGGTCGGCGTGAACGTCGCCGTGGGAGTGTTCGTCGCTGTCGGCACCGGGGTGTTCGTTTCCGTGGGAGTGTCGGTTGCAGCGGGCAGCGGGGTATTCGTCGC
>CAYJMJ010000113.1:0-6802 GCA_964371095.1 uncultured Dehalococcoidia bacterium
AATTCACCTCCACGGCCTCGTCGAGCGCGTGATCCTTGGCTGGCGCACCGCTCCACGCGCCCACGACCTTCACCCCGGCGACGGGCGCGTCGTCCGCGCCCGCGACGTGCACGAGCAGCTGCAACAGCCCGCCAACCCGCGACGGCTCCACCGACACGACGTGCACGCCCGGCTGAGCCAACGGCGGGGCGGGATCCGGCGGACGCTTTCCTGCGTTCAGGTAGTCCTCGTAGACCGCCGTCGCGTAGAGCCACGCACCGTCGTACGTGAGCGACGTCTCGCCGAGTTCCCGTGCGTCTTCGTATCCGAATCCGCCGCGGAAGCCCAGTACGATCGACGCGAACGGCCTCGGTCGCACCCACGACCATTCGGACCACGCGGCCGCCGACCGCACTCCGAGCCCCGTCAGGAACGACGCCGCCACGAGTGGCGACCCGGCGTCGGCTCCAGCGACGCGGTCGGCCGGCACGCCGGGGTTCAGGCCGCCGATCCACGCCAGGCTCGCCGTCGCCGCGCGCTCGAGCGTGGCATCGTGCGTGATCGCCGCGAGGTACGTCGCATCGATCGCCCGCGCGATGATCCAGCCGTTGCTGAAGGTGGCTCCGGCGCCGTCGCCCGGCGGCGGGAGCGCGTCGACGTGATCCCACTGGTCTGCCGCGCTCGCCTCGTCGCCGATGCTCGTCGTTCCGGACGGGATCAGCTGGAACACGTCGCGCTGGATCATGTCCTGGTACTGCGCCGCCGCTTTCTGCGCCGCCTGCTCCCAGAGCGCGCGGTCCGGGTGCGACGGGAGGTCGCGCCACATGCGGTACATCGCCTCGAAGTGCGGCTGCGCGTCGCCGCCCGGCCGGTCCATCGTCCGCAAGTCGTACGAAGCGATCTCCTCCCGGACGGCGGCCGCCGCCGTGTCGAGCGCGGACGGATCGCTCGAATACCGGTAGAGGTCGTAGTTCACGGCCGCGCGTAGCGGCGGCGGATAGCCATCCGGCGCCTCGGTCGCGAGCCATCTCTCCGACAGCCGCGCGCGCCGGTAGACGCGATCCGCCCTCTCCGGCTCCAGCCCCTGGAACGCCGCCGCGAAATGCGCCATGCCGCGCAGCGCCGCCGCCGTGTTCGATGGCGCGTCGTCGTTGTACGGGCGCGTGGCCGATTCAGCCGGGAACTCGCCGCTGCCCGCGTCGCCGATCGTCAGCAGGTAGTCGACCGCGCGATCGATGGCCTCACGTGTCTTGCTGCGCTGGTCCTCCGTCATCACCATGCGCCGCCGCTGGTACACCTCCAGCAGGCCTACGAGGAAGTCGACGTGCCCCTGCACGCGCCCCTCCCGCGTGTTCGCGTCAAAGTAGCCGCCGTCGAGCTCGGACGGCGCGCTCCGCGCCAGCGCGTTCTCGATGCCAATCATCGAGAACGTCGTGCGGAAATACACGAATCGGTCGATGTCGAACGCGTCCGTGGCGAGCTGGACGTCCGGAGCCTCAACCGTCATCCGGTACCGTCCGGGCGCCTCGACGCGCGAAAAGTCCGCCGCCCACAAAGGTATGCCCCATGCCCGGCCGGCGTACGCCGCGTGACCCGCCGCGGCCTGCTTCCCCCGCGCGTCGATGAGCCGCCAGCTGAACGCGAGCCCCTCGCTCGCCTCGGCGCCCGCGTCGTTCTGCCGTATCAGCACGCGCTTCGTCGCCGCGCTCTCGTACCCGAGCGTGCTGTACAGCAGCGTGTACGCCGCGTTCCCCGGCCGCTGGTTCTCCGGCACCGTGTACGTCGGCCCCCCGCCGCCGCACGCGACCGACGCCGCGAGCACGCCGATCACCGTCGCCGCCGCGATCAACCGATGCTTCAATCGTTCCCCCTGCCCGCGCTGCCCCGTCGCCTGCGCACCCGGTCCAACGTACAGCATGCCCGCCCGCCGGCAGTTTCGCTGCCTTGCGAGGCGATGTCGAGTTACTATAATGCTAGGGCGCTGTGCAACCGCGTCCGCAAGCCGAGGTGGTGGAATAGGCAGACACGCCGTCTTGAGGGGGCGGTGCTCGCAAGGGCGTAGGAGTTCAAATCTCCTCCTCGGCACCATCTTCGTGAACTCGACCGCCTCCGCCCGGTCAGCGCCGGGCGGATCTTGTTGAACGCAGGGCGCGGTCCCCGGCGACGTAGCCAAGTGGTAAGGCAGGGGTCTGCAAAACCCCCATCACCGGTTCGAATCCGGTCGTCGCCTCCAATCGCTGAACCTGAAAACGGCCGTTCCCCGCTGTCGGGACCGGCCGTTTTCGGCGTTTGGCGGCAACCTGCGGACGGGTGTGGTAGCTAGGCGTGGAGCCCGTCGAGCACGCCATGCGCTTCGATAGCAGCGGCGGCGCGACCGAAGAAGATGTCCGCGATCTCCGTCATGCCAAGGCCGGCGGAATCGGCGAGGGCGGGGTCGATATTGGCCGCGGCAATCACGTTCATCACCGCGCTGATCAGCAGCCCCTGCCGGAATCCTTCCCGGCACGGCTCGATGCCGTACCCGACCACGCCGTGCTCCACCAGGAGCGAGTGGTAGAGCTCGATCATCCGCGTCTCGCTCGCTTCCCGCTGCTCCGTCGTGAGTCCCACGGCGACGATCCGCGCCAGATCGTCGCCGCCGCTTCCGGCGCTCACGGTTTGCCAGTCGAAGACCGCGAAGCGCCCGCCTCGGTCTGAGGGATAGAAGAGTTGACCGGGGTGGAAGTCGCCGTGTACGAGCGTCACACCGCCCTCGAGTAACTGCCTCCTCGTGTCGAACGCCGCGTCGAGATTCGCGAGCACGCGCTCGGCAAGGACGATGAGTGTCTTCGGCAGCGCGCTGCCGAAACGCTCCGCGACGACGGGAAGCGCCGCGGAGAGCGCGGCTCTGCCCTGCGCCTGAAAGACCTGGTCGTCCGCGCCTCCGGGATATCGGAGGAACGCCAGATCGCGGAGGCGCGGATGGTTCCACCACTTCGCGTGGAACGCCGCCAGGTGGCGCACCGCGAGTTCGGTATCCTCGACGGACGGCGACGCGGGATCGGCGATGCGCGCCGCCGTCAGATCCTCGAGCAGCAGCACGAAGACGCCCGAGGCCGCATCGATCTCGGCGTGGAAGCAGCGCGGCGTCGGAATTCCCGCATCAGCGCCGAAGTGGCGGTAGAACTCGACTTCCCGCAAATAGCCGCCGAACACGTGCATGAGCATGCGGATGGGCTCGTACGGGGAGGCGAATTTCGCGACGAGCGATCGGGGTGCGTCCGGTTCTGCCCGGTCGTATTCAAGCTGGAGGCGTGCGACGACAGCGGCGGCGCCCTGCGTCTCCGCGAGTGCCATCGTGTGCGTGGCGACGCGCGCCCCGCGAAGCACGCCGCCTTCGCGCAGCGTCGATGTCAGCCAGTCGTCGCTGATCTGGTCGGGGCTGGCGGGAATCACACCACTCATCGTCGCCGCTTCGACTTCCTTCGCCGGAGGAACTGAACCGCGGCACGCCGCGACCGCGCAGGTGGAAGTCTATAGCGGTGCCTGAACTGGGCGAAGTCCGCTGCACCGCGTCGATCCCGAACAAGGTACCGGTGACGTGTCCCGCCTCCGGCTGCGATGACCGGGGCGCCTCATCATCGACCCGCGAACCAGCGTGGATCAGGTAACTTGCATTGACGGGGGTGGGGTCGGCTGGTGGAACCAGGGTCGGGCAGAAGAGGCGTGGGCGGACCGCACCCCGTACGGTCGACGCCGGCCGCCGGACGGCGCCTGCCGTATCAGCCGGCGCTCGACGGCATGCGAGGGCTCGCCGTGGCCGCCGTCCTCGCATATCACGCGAACCTTGCGTGGGCGCGCGGGGGCTTCCTCGGCGTCGATGCGTTCTTCGTCCTCAGCGGCTATCTGATCACCGGGTTACTCCTTGCCGAGTGGCGCGCGTCGGGCGCCGTCAACCTCGTCGGGTTCTGGACGCGGCGAGCCCGGCGGCTCCTCCCCGCGCTGTTCCTCATGCTCGCCGGCGTCGCCTGCTATGCCGCCGTCTTCGCCGGGCCAGAGGAGCGGAGCACGCTGCGCTGGGACGCCGTGGCGACACTGGCATACGTTGCCAACTGGCGGCCGGTCTTCGCGGGCCAGTCGTACTTCGAGCAGTTCTCGATCCCGTCTCCGCTCCTGCACACCTGGTCCCTTGCCGTGGAGGAACAGTGGTACGCCGTATGGCCTGTGCTCGCGATCTTCCTGCTTCGCCTGCGCCGCGGCTCCACCGGGATGCTGATCGGCGCTGCCCTGGTGATGGCCGCCGGCTCCGCATTGCTGATGGGTTGGCTGTACGATCCGCAGGGCGATCCATCGCGCGTGTACTACGGCACTGACACGCGCGCGCAGTCGCTGCTCGTGGGAGCGGCCCTCGCCGGCGTGCTCACTTCGCGAGCATGGATGCCCGCCGGGAGGAGAGCGGGGTGGCTCCTGCAGGCCGCCGGACTGGCATGTGCCGGCTACATCGCGTGGATGTGGGCCACCTCGTCCGGCGACAGCGTCTTCCTCTATCGAGGGGGGTTCCTCCTGCTCGCGCTCGCGGTATCCATCGTGATCGCCGCGACGGCGACATCTGAACGCGGCCCGCTCGCGCGTGTCCTCTCCCTCCGGCCGCTGCGCGCTCTCGGCGTGATCTCCTACGGCGTCTACCTGTGGCACTGGCCCATCTACCTCGTACTGACCCCGGACCGGACCGGATGGGACGGCCACAGTCTCTTCGCCGCGCGCATCTTCGTGACGCTGGTCATCGCCGCTGCTTCCCATCAGCTGATCGAGTTGCCGTTCAGGCGCGAAGCTCGCTGGCGGTGGCCAGGTTCGTGGGCGTTGGCGCCGGCGGCGGGTGCCGCACTGGCGATGAGCCTGGTGCTGGTGACCCGCGGCGGCGCGCCGGCGGTCAGTGTGTCGACACCATCGTCGCCGCCTGCGATGCCGGCGGCCGCGACGTCGCCGTCCGACGCCGGGCAGACCCCGGCTGAACGCGTCCTCGTGGTCGGCGACTCCGTCGCCTTCACGATGGCGCAGGGGCTCGCGAGAAGAGCATCGAACTGGAACCTGTCCGTGTGGAACCAGGCGAAGATCGGGTGCGGCGTGCTGCGAGGCGACGCGGTCTTCGTCGAAGGCAGGTGGGTCAGGGAGGCGGACGCGTGCAACGACTGGCCCACGAGGTGGCAGTCGTACGTCGACGCGTTCCAACCCGATGTCGTTGTCGTGCTCACCGGCGCCTGGGACCTTTACAACCGGGAGGTCGGGGGGCACGTCCTCGAGTTCGGAACGCCGGAGGCGGACGCCTTCGCCCTGGGCGAGTTCGGAGAGGCGGTCGATGTGCTGTCCTCGCGTGGCGCGACGGTGATGTTGCTCACGACGCCCTACTTCAAACAGCGAGACCTCGCCCTCCCGTCGGACGCGCCTCGCTTCGACCCCGCACGCATCGACCGGTTGAATGAACTCTTCGGGGAACTCGTGCGGCAGCGATCCGGCGCGGTCCGCGTCCTGGATCTGAACGGCTTCCTCGGATCGGCGTCCGAGAACAACGCACTACGCAGCGCCGGGCTCACCACCGACGGCGTCCACTTCACCGCGCAGGGCGCTGACATGGTTGCCGGGTGGCTCGGCCCCGAGATCAACGAGGCCGCGCGGGGCAATACTGTTGCCCTCGCCTCGCCGACCGCGGCCGCGTACGTGGCGGGCGAGGCGGTGCCCGCGCGCTGGATCGAACTCCTCGGACACGTACCCGACACCGCCGGGGCACGGGCGGCGACGGTGATGAACGACTACGCCCGCTTTCGGGCGGTGTTCGGCGTCGCGCTTCCCGGCAGAGACGCGGACGAACGCGCGGTCTTCGAGTACTACCGCAAGCTGTTGTTCGACGCGGAGGGCAACCGGACGGGCCTGGTCCCTGCTGACGTCACCGGCATATCGGATTTTCCGCCTCGCCTGATGGAGACGCGCGCGCAATACGGATTCACCCTTGCAGACATCGATCAGGATGTCTCGGCCGGCGGACTCGACCTCCAGATCCTGCGGGGCCGTATCGACCCGGCCGCGGCTGGCGACGCTGCCCGTCGGCAGTCCTCATCGAGCGGCGAGGGCGGACGGGTTGCCGCGCGTGGCGGCTACCTGTTCCGGTCCGCGAACGCGAAAGACCTCGATGCGACCGTTCACCTGGCCGACGGCGACGGGAAGTCGCTGGCGGATGCCGAGGATGTTCAGCTCCTCGCGGCCGGACTCGATCGCCTCGGCACGTACACGGCCCTGTTTTCGACGGACAGGGAGTCCTACACGTTGGCGGAAGTCGCGAAGCGGATCGCTGGGCCGGATGCAAGCGCGGGGCAGGTGAACACCATCCGCGATGGCCTGCAACGAGAAGGCATGCTGCTCGCGTATGAGGCGTACGCCACCGGAGCCGGCGTCGACGCTCGTGGCCCCTTCACCGCACTGGTCTTGCTGCACGCTGACGAGGCGGCCGCGCGGGCCAACGTGCAGCGGTTGCGGCTGCGAATCGATCACGGGACCAGCTGGATCGCGGGACAGCCCTTCGCGGAACTCATCGACGACGTCGAGATCACCCCGGAAGGCCGCGTGGTGCTGGCGAAACTGCGCTCCCGCTCGCATGGCGTGTGGTTCGCGCTGCACGCCGCCAGGGACACGCTCCTGGTCCACGAATGACCGCAGGCCGAACGCTGTGCCCGGATCTCCTGCGAGATCGGAGCAGCGGCTCAAGACGCGCGACGTCACCGGCGGCACCGACACCTACACCTACGACGCCCACGGCACGCTCGTCAAGCGCGCCAACGCCGACGGCACCTCC
>CAYJMJ010000114.1:0-6629 GCA_964371095.1 uncultured Dehalococcoidia bacterium
GGGCAGCGGCGACTGGAACGACGGCATGAACCGCGTCGGCATGGACGGGCGCGGCGAGAGCACGTGGCTGGGGTTCCTGCTGCATTCGGTGCTGACGAACTTCGCGCCCGTGTGCGACGCGCGCGATGCCGGCGCGCGCGATCGGCGGCAGCGCCAGCAGGCGGAACGCCTCGCCGGCGCGCTGCGACTCGCGTGGGACGGCGAGTGGTTCAAGCGCGGGTACTACGACGACGGTTCGCCGCTCGGATCGGCGAAGAACGACGAGTGCCGCATCGACTCCGTTTCGCAGAGCTGGTCGGTGCTCTCGGGCGCGGGCGACGCGAAGCGCTCGCGGATGGCGATGGATGCGGTCGACGAGCGACTCGTGCGCCGCGACCACGCGCTGATCCAGCTTCTCGATCCGCCCTTCGACAAGTCGACCCTCGACCCCGGCTACATCAGGGGCTACGTTCCGGGCGTGCGCGAGAACGGCGGCCAGTACACGCACGGCGCCATCTGGGCCGCGATGGCCTTCGCGGCCCTGGGTGATCGCGAACGGGCCTGGGAGCTCATGACCATGATCAACCCGGTGAACCATGCGGCGACGCCGGAGGGCATGGCGACCTACAAGGCCGAGCCGTACGTGATCGCCGCCGATGTCTACGCGCTGGCGCCGCACACCGGCCGCGGCGGCTGGAGCTGGTACACCGGCTCGGCCGGATGGATGTACCGGCTGATCGTCGAATCGCTGCTCGGGGTGACGCTGGAGGGGCAATGCCTGCGCTTCGCGCCGTGCCTTCCGGCCGCCTGGGTCGCATTCACGATGCGCTACCGGTTCGGCGAGACGACGTACGACATCATCATCCGGCAGGCGCCAGCCGGCGCCGGCCAGGGCGTGGACACGACCCGGGTGGCGGTGGATGGCGTGGTCCAGGCCGATGGCCTTGTGCACCTGGTCGACGATTCCACCGTGCACGGCGTCGAAGTCGAGGTGGTCGCGGCGGCCCACTAGGGCAAAGCGGCGTTGGTGCGCCAACGCACCGACGCCAATGTCACGGGCGTCTATCCTGCGTTCAAGGTCGCGCTTGAGGCGTGACCGCGAAGCGATCTCTCCCCAACCAGAGCGTGAATCCCATGACTGTCGGCAACCGCTGGATCCTGATGCTTGCCCTTGGCGCCGCCGCGGCGGCCGGTGCGGTTGCCGCGTCGGGAGTCAGCCGGCGGCGTGCCCGGGTGGCACGCGATAGCGAGCGCCGCATGGAGCTCAAGACCTGGGAGAACGAGGGCGGCAATCTCGCGCCGGCATCCGCCGCCCCGATGCGCTCGTGACCTCGGGCGCCGCGGCGAGTCCTGCCCGGCGCGAAGGCCCTTTCACCCCATTGCCGCCGCGGCGACGGTCGCGGCACCCACGAAATCGCGCCGAAGCTCGCGCGGCCGCCAACGCGGACGAGCGCAGCCCCGGCGCATCCGGCCCCCCATCGGGCCCCAGATGCAGAACGCAAATCCAGAGGAAACAACATGTCCAGGCTGATGATTGCACTTTGCGCCACCGCCGGGCTCGGTCTCGCCGGCCCTGCCGCTGCGCAGATGGTCCCCACGAGCACGACCTCGACGCCGATGTCGAAGGACGGATTCGCCCGCGCGAAGACCCACGCCGGCGCGCAGTACTCGATCGACAAGAAGGCCTGCTCGTCGCTCAGCGGCAACGCGAAGGACATCTGCGTCGCGCAAGCCAAGGGCAAGGAGGACGTCGCCAAGGCCGACGCCCTGGCCGCCTACGAGAACACCCCCAAGGCCCGCGAGAGCGCGCGCGTGGCGCTCGCCGAGGCGAATTACGAGATTGCCATCCAGAAGTGCGATGACCTGGCGGGCAACCCCAAGGACGTCTGCGTGAAGGAAGCGAAATCGGAGCTCGTCAGGGGCAAGGCGGACGCCAAGGTCGACCGCGTCGCGGCCGATACGCGCCAGGACGGCGCGGCCAAGCGAGCCGACGCACGCATCGACGCGAACGCCGAGAAGCGTGATGCCGAGTTCAAGGTCGCCATCGAGAAGTGCGACGCCCTCGCCGGCGCGGCGAAGGATTCCTGCGTGAGCGGCGCGAATGTGGAGTGCGCCAAGAAACCCGCCGTGCGCAAAGCCCCGGGCGCGACCCCGCACTGCCCCCCGGCCCGACTCTTCGGGCCGGGCTGCCGGCGCAAGCCGCAGAAGCCCAACCCGCAAGGAGCATGACCATGCGCCGAATCCTCGAAATTGCCGCCCTCGTCGTGGCATTGCTGTTGCCGACCCAGGCAGCGGCCGCGAACACGTGGGGCACCGACTACAGCGATCTCTGGTGGAACTCAGCCGAAAGCGGCTGGGGCGCCAACATCGCGCACCAGGGCGACACGATCTTCATGACCCTCTTCGTCTACGGCCCCGATCGGCGGGTCCGGTGGTACGTGGCGTCTGCCATGGCCGCCCAGGGCGGTGCGTCCGGCGACGCCTTCTTCGGCGCACTCAGCGAAACGGCGGGGCCTTATCTTGGCGACTCGTTGTTCAATCCGGACCTGGTGGGGATCAGGACCGTGGGCGATGCAACGCTTCGATTCGACACCGCCCAGGTCGGGTCGCTCACCTACGCGGTCGACGGGGCCTACGTGAGCAAGACCATCGAGCGGCAGACGTTCCGGGTCAACAACCTTTCCGGGTCGTACCTCGGCGCGGAAATCGGATCGCGGGCCGGATGCGCCACGGGGTCGGGATCCTTCGAGAACAAGGCCGCCCTCACCATCAACCATGCCGGGAACACCGTGTCGATCCTGTCGACCCTCTCCGACACGCTGAGCTGCACCTACGCCGGCACCTATGCCCAGGCGGGAAGGATGGGGCAGATCCAGGGCTCGATGACCTGCACGAACGGCTCGACCGGCGATTTCAGCGCCCTCGAGGTCGAGGCGGGTTACCTCGGGTTCCTCGCGGGCTACATCGTCGACTACGGCAACGGTTGCATCGAGACCGGCCGCATCGGCGGGATGAAGCGCGATTGAGCCCCGGCGCGCCCTGGCGTGCCGGGGTGTTCGTGGAAGCGGGTACACCCACCCAGCAAAGGAGCATAGCCATGCGCAGAATCCTGAAAATTGCCGCCCTGGCCCTCGCGACGTCCGTGTCGTCCCACGCCCTTGCGGCGAACACCTGGGGCACGGATTTCAGCGACCTCTGGTGGAAACCGAGCGAAAGCGGCTGGGGCGCCAACGTCGCGCACCAGGGGGAAATCATCTTCATGACCGTCTTCGTCTACGGCGCGGACAACAGGGTCCGGTGGTTCGTGGCCCCCGCCATGGCCTCCCAGGGCGGCACCAACGGCTCGACCTTCATCGGCACGCTTTACGAGACCGCGGGACCCTACCTGGGCGACGCGACGTTCGATCCGCAGGACGTGGGACGGCGGACCGTCGGCGATGCAACGCTGCAGTTCGGCGCCGTCGAGGCGGGGGTGCTCACGTACAGCGTGGACGGTGCCCTGGTCACCAAGACGATCGAACGGCAGACTTTCCGCGCCAACAACCTCGCCGGCTCCTACTTCGGCTCGGAAAACGGAACGGTGGCCGGCTGCGGCACGGGTTCGGCAGGCTTCGAGAACCAGACCGCACTGACCGTGAGCCACTCCGGGAACGCGGTCGCGATCCAGACGACGCTCAGCGCCACGCTGAGTTGCACCTACACCGGCACCTACTCCCAGTCGGGAAGAATGGGGCGGATCCAGGGTTCGATGACCTGCACGAACGGTTCGCAGGGGGCGTTTTCCGCCGTCGAGGTCGAGGCGGGCCACCTGGGATTCCTCGCCAGGTACACCGTCGACTACGGGTCCGGATGCATCGAAACGGGCCGCATGGGCGGGATGAGGCGCTAGGGGCGCAGGGCCGCGGACGCTCGCCGGGCACGGCCCGGGTTCGAGAGGGGTGCGCATTTGGTATCCTTGCGGTTTCGCCCGCAAGCCTCGGCGCACCCATGAAAACCAGCGAAATCCGCAAGAAATTCATCGACTTCTTCGCTTCCCAAGGTCACCAGCCGGTGGCCTCCAGCCCGCTGGTCCCGGGGAACGACCCCACGCTCCTCTTCACCAACGCCGGGATGGTCCAGTTCAAGGACGTCTTCCTGGGCATCGAGAAGCGCGCCTACAACCGCGCCGTGACCTCGCAGCGGTGCGTGCGCGCCGGCGGCAAGCACAACGACCTCGAGAACGTGGGCTACACGGCCCGCCACCACACGTTCTTCGAGATGCTCGGCAACTTCAGCTTCGGCGACTACTTCAAGCGTGACGCGATCCGCTACGCCTGGGAGCTCCTCACCGTCGTCTACGGCCTTCCGGCCGACAAGCTGTGGGTGACCGTCTACGTCGACGACGACGAGGCGTACGACCTCTGGGCGAAGGACGTCGGGGTCCCGCCCGGGCGCATCGTGCGCATCGGCGACAACAAGGGCGCGAAGTACGCGTCGGACAACTTCTGGCAGATGGCCGACACCGGCCCCTGCGGCCCCTGCTCGGAGATCTTCTACGACCACGGCCCGCAGGTGTGGGGCGGGCCGCCCGGATCGCCCGAGGCGGACGGCGACCGGTACATCGAGATCTGGAACCTGGTGTTCATGCAGTTCAACCGGGACGGGCATGGCGCCATGACGCCGCTGCCCAAGCCCTGCGTCGACACCGGCATGGGGCTCGAGCGTCTCGCCGCGGTGCTCCAGCACGTCCACTCGAACTACGAGATCGATCTTTTCCAGGACCTGATCCGCGCCGCGGTCCGCGAGACCGGCGCGCAGGACCTGCTCGCGCCGTCGTTGCGCGTGATCGCCGACCACATCCGCGCCTGCGCGTTCCTGATCGTCGACGGCGTGATCCCCGGCAACGAGGGCCGCGGCTACGTGCTGCGCCGGATCATCCGCCGCGCGATCCGCCACGGGTACCAGCTCGGGCAGAAGCAGCCGTTCTTCCACAAGCTCGTCGACGATCTCGACCGCGCGATGGGCGACGCGTATCCCGAGCTCCGTCGCGAGAAGGCGCGCGTCGCGCAGGTGCTCGCCGCCGAGGAGGAGCGCTTCGGCGAGACGATCGACCACGGCATGACGATCCTCGACGACGCGATCGCGGGCCTGCGCAAGTCGGGCGGCAAGGTGCTCGACGGCACGACGGCGTTCACGCTCTACGACACGTTCGGCTTCCCGTTCGACCTGACGGCGGACGTGCTGCGCGGCCACGGCTACTCGGTCGACGAGGCGGCGTTCGACCGCGCGATGGACGCGCAGCGCGAGCGCGCGCGCGCCGCCTCGCACTTCAAGGTGGGCGAGGGACTCGCGTACGACGGCCCGAAGACCCGGTTCGACGGCTACGAGACGCTGTCGGCGGAAGGGGAGGTTGTCGCGCTCTACCGCGACGGCGCGAAGGTCGACTCGCTAGCGTCCGGCGAACGGGGCGTCGTCGTGCTGTCGCGCACGCCTTTCTACGCGGAGTCCGGCGGACAGGTCGGCGACCGCGGCGAGCTCTCGAAGGCGGGCGTGTGCCTCACGCTGTTCGCGGTCGAGGACACGCAGAAGATCCAGCCCGACGTGTTCGGCCACGTGGGCGAGGTGAAGACCGGCGAGCTCAGGGTCGGCGATCAGGTCGCGGCGAGCGTTGACCACGACGCGCGCGGCCGCACGATGCGCAACCACTCGGCGACGCACCTGATGCACAAGGCGCTGCGCGAGGTGCTGGGCGCGCACGTGCAGCAGAAGGGCTCGCTCGTCGACCCCGACAGGACGCGCTTCGACTTCGCCCACCACGCGCCGATGACCGACGACGAGATCCGGCGCGTCGAGGCGATCGTCAACGCGGAGATCCTCGAGAACACCGCGACCGGCGCGCGCACGATGCCGATCGCCGACGCGCAGAAGCTCGGGGCGATGATGCTATTCGGCGAGAAGTACGGCGACACCGTCCGCGTGCTCGACATCGGCAGCTCGCGCGAGCTGTGCGGCGGGACGCACGTCGCGCGGTGCGGCGACATCGGCCTGTTCAAGGTGACCGGGGAGGGCGGCGTCGCGGCGGGCATCCGGCGCATCGAGGCGACGACCGGCAAGGGCGCGCTCGCGTGGGTCCAGGCGCAGGAGTCGATGCTTTCCGCGGCGGCTGCGGCGCTCAAGGCGCCGGTCGGCGAGATCGAATCGAGGATCGCGCAGCTCGTCGAGCAGGCGCGCGCGGCGGAGAAGGAGCTCGCGCGTCTCAAGGCGAAGGCCGCCTCGTCGGCGGGCGACGACCTGGCCGGCGGCGCGGCGGACCTGGGCGGCGTCAAGGTGGTGGCCGCGTCGATCGACGGTGCGGACGTCAAGTCGCTGCGCGAGACGGTCGACAAGCTGAAGGACAAGCTGAAGAGCGCGGCGATCGTGCTGGGCAGCGTGGCGGACGGCAAGGTGACGCTGATCGCGGGCGTCACCAGCGATCTCGTGTCGAAGGTGAAGGCCGGCGAGCTCGTCAACCACGTCGCCACGCAGGTCGGCGGCAAGGGCGGCGGTCGGCCGGACATGGCGCAGGCCGGCGGCACCGACCCGGCCGGGCTGCCGGCGGCGCTCGACTCGGTGCGCGGCTGGGTCGAGCAACGGCTGTAGCGGCGTCGCTGCGTCGGCGAGGGGCCCCGCGC
>CAYJMJ010000115.1:0-3479 GCA_964371095.1 uncultured Dehalococcoidia bacterium
GAAGCATCGTACTGCGTTGGTCCGGCTTCGCCGGACGCGCAGCCGAGGGCGGCTACGCCACACGCTTCGCGTCGCGCTGACGAACACTGCTTCAGGAGTGCGCCGCTACGGCAGATAGCTGAGCGGGTTCTGGCGGACTCCGTTGTCGATGACCTCGAAGTGCAGGTGGCGGCCGGTCGAGTAGCCGCTGGAGCCGATGACCCCGAGCTGCGCGCCCTGCGTCACCGTCTCGCCCTGCGTGACCGTGATGGAGCTGAGGTGCGCGTACAGCGTCTCGATGCCGTCGGGGCTCATCACCACGACGTACAGGCCGTAGGAGCAGCAGGCATTGCCGCCGGCGAACACCACCGTGCCATCGGTGGCGGCCGCGATCGCCGCTCCGGGCAGGTTGTAGCCGTCGATGTCGATGCCGAGCGGGTGCGACGGGCCGTAGTAGCTCGAGATCGGGCCGACCACCGGCCAGATGAGCCCTTGCCCGGATGCGGGCCCCGTGCTGACGTTTCCGCCCGACCCGTCGGGAACGGGCGTCGCGGACTCGTCGGGCGTGGTGGTATTCGTGGGATCGGTGGGGTTCGGCTGCGCGACGGGCGCGGCGGGCGGCGCCGGCGGCTTCGCGCCCGGTACGAACACGACCTGCAGCTCCTTGATGTCGTCGGCGGTGGCGATGTGGTTCGATGGGACAGCCGTGATGTCCTCGACCTTCACCGCGTACTCGTCGGCGATTTCGGTCAGCGTCTCTCCGAAGCGGACCTCGTGCAGGATGCCGTTAGCGGTCGGGACGATGATCGACTGGCCGAGCGTCAGGAAGTCCGTGTCGCGTATCTCAATGTTGTTGGCGACGACGTATTCGGGGCCAATGCCGAACTTCGCGGCGATCGCCGTGACGGTGTCACCGTCCTGGACCTGATAGACCTGGTACGGCGGCAGCTCCGGCGTGGGCGCGACCGATGCCGCACGGACGACCGCGTCATCGGGAGCGGGCGCGGGCTGGGACGTCGGCGTGGCGTTCAGCACGGCCAGCTGCTGCACGACTTCCTGTTGCTTGAGTGTGATGGGCTGTTCGGCACGGCGCGTCCGGTTGATCGCCGGCGGCCGCAGCACGGTCTGGTCCTGCGTCGGGATGCTGGAGCTGACACCCGGCAGCGAGAGGCCCGTGACAGGCGCGGCGAACGCCGGCGTCCGGCTGCGGAAGGCGCCCCCCGTAAGTGTGGCGTAGGTGACGGCGATGGAGATCGCTACAAGCACGAGACCGTGGGTGATTGGCCTGTGCCGTTTTCGCGCGTCGGTGTGCGCGGCGGGAACTGCTGCCCTGCGAGGTTGGAATCGCGCTCGTGAGTCCCTAAATGAGCGCGGGCTGAGCGTGCCCCTGATGCTCTCTTGCTCCTACTTCCGGTGAGTTACACCGCTCACCGACCAACGGACAACAGGCCCACAACCACGTGAACCCGGTACTGCGGCCCTCGGACAGCACCGGGTTATTCTACCCCATGCTGTCAACCGCATTACGGCGATCGGCTTTACATATTGCAGGTGTATACTGAAACCGCGCCGATCCCCAGATTCAATCTCGACCATTCCCACCGATCCAACATCCCTATTAAGATTGAGATACTCCCCTAGATGAGGCCGATTCTTTGATCGATCGAGCCGAGATCCATGTGACGGCGGGTGACGGTGGCCACGGGCTGATCAGCTTCCACCGTGAGAAGTTCGTGCCCCGGGGCGGACCCGACGGAGGCGATGGCGGGCGCGGCGGCGACGTCGTGCTCGTAGCTGATCGCGCGGTGAACGGTCTCGGCCTGTACCGGCACCAGAAGCAGCACCGCGCCGATCGCGGTGGCAACGGGGCGAAGAACAAGAAGCACGGACGCGACGGCGCCGACCTCGAGCTGCGTGTTCCGCCGGGCACCATCGCGCGCGATGCGGCCACGCATGAGGTCATTGTGGATCTCGCTCACGAGGGGGATCGGTTCATCGTCGCGCGAGGCGGACGCGGCGGGCGAGGCAACCAGCACTTCGCCTCTCCAGCCAACCAGACGCCGCACATTTCCGAGACGGGCCAGCGGGGCGAAGACCTGCGAATCGAGCTGGAGCTGAAGCTGCTCTCGGACGTCGGGCTCGTCGGCCTGCCGAACGCGGGAAAGTCGACGCTGCTGACCGCCGTGTCCCGCGCGACGCCGAAGATCGCGGACTACCCGTTCACGACGCTCGAGCCGCACCTCGGAGTCGTCGAGGTGGGGTACGACTCGTACGTCATGGCGGACATCCCCGGGCTGATCGAGGGCGCGCACGCGGGCGCGGGCCTCGGGCTGGAGTTCCTGCGCCACATCGAGCGGACGCGCCTGTTGATACACGTGGTCGATGCTTCGCGGCCGGACCCGGCGCACGACATCGCGGTCATCGACGGCGAGCTGCGGTCGTACACGCCGGAGCTGGGCGAGCGGCCTCAGATCATTGCCTTCAACAAGATGGACGTGCCCGAGGCGCAGGCGCGGCGCGCGGAGCTGACGGCGTTGGCACAGCAGCTCGGCCGGCCGTGCGTCTTCATCGCGGCGGCCGCGCGCCAGGGGACGGCCGAGTTGGCGAAGCTGGCGTTCGAGCGGCTGGAGCGGCTGCGAGAAGAAGCGCCCCAACCGGCGCCCGAGGCGGGCATCGAGGTGCTGCGGCCGGAACCGCGCGGCCCGCGCTTCCGGATCGAGAAGGAGGACGGCGCGTACCGCGTCATCGGCGATCAGCCGGTGGTGCTCGTCGAGATGTTGGGGATGCAGTCAGACGAGTCACGAGCCGAGACGATGCGCCGCCTCGGCCGGATGGGCGTGGTGGGTGCGCTCAGGCGTGCGGGCGTCCGCGCGGGCGACCCGGTACGCTTCGGCGACATCGAGCTGCGCTGGGAGGAATGACGGCGAGGGGCGTGTGCGAGTAGGGGTTCTCGGCGGCACGTTTGACCCGGTGCACATCGCGCACCTGCGGCTCGCGGAGGCCGCGCGAGAGAGCCTCGCGCTCGATGAGGTGCTGTTCGTGCCGGCCGGACAGCCGTGGCGGAAGAGCGACCGGCGCATTACCGCGGGCGAGCATCGCCTGGCGATGCTGGAGCTGGCGGTCGCCGGCAACGACGACTTCTGCGTCAGCGACCTCGAACTGAAACGGCCCGGGCCGACGTACACCGCCGACACGCTCGAAATGCTGGCCGGCGAGCGGCTCGATGACGAGTTCTACTTCATCGTCGGTACGGACGCGCTCGCTGACCTGCCGAACTGGCACGAGCCGCGGCGCATCGTCGCTCACGCGACGCTCGCCGTGGCGGCGCGGGAGGACGAGCGCGTGAACGTGGCGACGCTCGAAGTGCCGGGCGTCGCCGCGCGGCTGGAACCGTTCCCGATGATCCGGATGGACATCTCGTCTACCGACATCCGTGCGCGAGCCTCCGCCGGACGGAGCATCCGCTACCTGGTGCCGGACGCGGTCGCGCGGTACATCGC
>CAYJMJ010000115.1:3579-6395 GCA_964371095.1 uncultured Dehalococcoidia bacterium
CGGCGCTGGCTCGTCCGGCGGGATGAGGTTTTCGCCCTCGCGGCGCCAGCCCGGCGGCAGCGTGCCGGCGACGAACGAGGCGCGCGGCACGGGCGGCCAGAGAAACGGCCGCAGGTGCGCCTCGCGCGTGTACGCGAAGCCGCTGCGCTCCGCCAGCGCCATCAGGCTCTTCTCGCTGGCGATGCGGCCGCGGTAGCCCCGCAGCCAGAGCCGCTGCCACCAGCGGAGCTTCCCCGCTGCGGGCGCCAGGTCCCAGGCGAGCAGCAGCGAGCCGGGGCGCAGCACCCGCGCCGCCTCTCGCAGCACCGCCTGCGCGGATCGCACGTCGAGAAAGCGCAGCAGATCGTCGCAAAGGGCGACGTCGAAGACGCCGCTGGCGAACGGCAGCGCGGCGGGGTCGGCGAGGATTGCGGTCAGCGGCCGCGCGCCGTCGCGGAACGCCCGCTCGGCGCGCGCGGCGAGGCGCGGCGACGGCTCGACGCCGGCGGCGGACACCGTCCGGAACTTCACGCGCTGGTCGAAGATCAGGAGACGGCTGCCGCTGCCGCAGCCGATCTCCAGCACGCGGTGGTCGGCCTGCATCAGCATCTCGCGCGCGAGGTTGAACGCCGGCATGTTCGCCAGCATCTGGCCGGGCACCGACTCGAGGCGGCGCCGCCACCACGAGCCGATGAGCTGCTTCTCGCGCGCTGCTATCTGTTCGGGGGTCATCGTCGGACAGGGTAGGGGAACCGCTCGAACGGCGGTAGGAACGGCGTCCCGCCGGCGGCCGCTGCGTTATCATGGCCGCGATGGCGAAGCCCCAGCCCGAATCCGAGCGCATCATCGCCGGCGCGCCGCAGGACGGCGACCTGCAGGTCGACACGTCGTTGCGGCCGCGGCGGCTCGATGAGTACATCAACCAGGAGAAGGTCAAGGACAACATCAGCATCAGCATCGAGGCGGCGCGGCAACGCGGCGAGCCGCTCGACCATGTGCTGCTGTACGGTCCGCCGGGCCTCGGCAAGACGACGCTGGCGTACATCATCGCCGCCGAGATGCAGGTGAGCATCCGCGTGACGTCGGGCCCGGCGATCGAGCGGATCGGCGACCTGGCGGCGATCCTGACGGGCCTGCAGTCCGGCGACGTGCTGTTCATCGACGAGATCCATCGCCTGTCCCGCATCGTCGAGGAGTTCCTGTACCCGGCGCTCGAGGACGGCGCGATCGACTGGGTAACCGGCAAGGGGCCGGGCGCGCGGTCGATCCGTCTCGCCATCAAGCCGTTCACGCTGATCGGCGCGACGACGCGTTACGCCATGATGTCGCCGCCGCTGCGCGACCGCTTCGGGCATGTCTACCGGCTCGATTTCCACGACGTGGCGGCGCTGTCACAGATCATCCGGCGCTCGGCGGCGATTCTCGGCGTGGCGATCGACGAGGCGGGCACGACGGCGATCGCGCAGCGATCCCGGGGCACGCCGCGCGTCGCGAACCGGCTCTTGAGGAGGGTGCGCGACTTCGCGCAGGTGAAGGCGGACGGCGCGATCAGCTCCGAGGTCGCGGCGGAGGCGCTCGGCCGGCTCGAGATCGACCACATCGGGCTCGACAGCGTCGACTACCGCGTCCTGCGCGCCATCATCGACAAGTTCGACGGCGGCCCGGTGGGCCTCGACACGATCGCGGCTTCGATCTCGGAGGACGCCGACACGATCATGGACGTGTACGAGCCGTACCTGATGCAGCTCGGCTTCCTGCAGCGAACGCCGCGCGGCCGCCAGGCGACGCGGCTCGCGTACGACCACCTCGGCGTTCCGGCGAAGGCGGCCGCGCCGTCGCCGCAGAAGACGCTGTTCGAGTGAGGGGGTAACCTCGCCGGAGGAATTGCCAGCGATTAACTTATAGGTTAACATCGGGTTGCCGGCTGGGGTTCAGCGGGAGGGCTTAATCAGCGACGCAAGAGTCTTGGTCGGTGGGACTTGGACCATCTTCGTGATCGTGAGGGACGGCCGGGTGCCGGCCTTGGACCATATCTATAGCCTCGCTGAAAGCGAGCGCCGGAAGGTGTTCGCGTTCCTGGAGCGGACAGCACAAGCCGGGCCGCTTGGGTATTCGGATGACCGAAGCAAGAAACTCACAGATGACATCTTTGAACTCAAGCCGACGAGCGAGGTGCGTCTGCCCTACTTCTTCGATGGACGAAATCGGCTCGTGATCACGCATGGGTTCACCAAGAAGAGAGGCCGCACGCCGGCGACGGAGATAAGGAGGGCGGTGTGGTTGCGCGCCGAGTATCTGGAGCACCGGTAAGCGAGCGGCCCGGTGCCGTGGGCGATCTCATCGAACGATTCCGTCGCGATGCGGAGCGCGCGCGGAACACGCCCGAATACGAGCTGGAGTGGCTTCTGCTCGATATCCACGAGGCGCTTTGGGCCGCGATGCAAGCTCGCGGAGTCTCGCGCTCCGAGCTCGCTGAGCGGCTCGGGACATCGCGGGCGTACATCACCAAGCTGCTCGAGGGCCAGGAGAACATGACTCTGAAGACGCTGGTACGGGTAGCCAACGCGCTCGAGATGAAGGTGTCCACGAAGTTCATCCCGCGCGAGCGGGCGGCGCGGCCTGCGCGAAACGGGCGCGCCGCCGTCGGGCCGAAAAAAAGCGTTGGTGCCTCCACGGGACGCCGGTCGCCGGCCAAGCACGTCGCCGTGGCGGCGCGCAGCAAGCGGTAGGACGCACGATGTCGAACCCTGCCGACGACCTCGAAACCCTGAAGGCCGCGATAGAGCGGCACTGCATCGCCATTCTCAAGGAACCGGTGCGGCTGAACTCCGGCGGCT
>CAYJMJ010000116.1:0-373 GCA_964371095.1 uncultured Dehalococcoidia bacterium
GGGCAAGCAGCGTCGGCGGCGCATCGAACAGGTAGCGGTCGTTGACGAGGAACGAGCTCCAGTAGCGCGTCGCGGCGAAGGCGTTGCCGGTGCCGAGGAAGGTAACGTCGAGCGTCATCGCAGGCCGCTCCCCGCGGCCTGCGCCCGGTCGATGACGTCGGTGGTTGCGGCCATGTTCGCTCCGCATCGCGGCGTCGCCCGCCGATGCGGGAACGTTATAGCAGGCGCGCTCGCGGCGGGGTAGCCGCGCGGCGCGCCGCCCCGGAGAGCAAGAAGGGGGCCGCCGGGGCGGTCCCCTTATCTAGATTAAGGCCCAAGACCCCCGCGCTAGTTGCAGCTAGACGTCGCGGGGGCGGTCGGCGCCGGGATCGCG
>CAYJMJ010000116.1:383-5915 GCA_964371095.1 uncultured Dehalococcoidia bacterium
CCCCCCCGCGGCCCCGCGGGGGGGCCGCCGCGCGGCGCCCCCCCCCGCACCCCACCCCGCGCCCCCCCGGGGCGGCCCCCTTCTCTCGATTCAGGCCCATGCCCCGCGATCTAGTTGCAGACCGACGTCGCGGTGGCGGTCGGCGTCACTGTCCTCGTGCCCGTCACCGTTGCCGTCGCCGTGTTCGTCGCCACGGGCGTGTCGGTCGGCGTCAGGGTGCCTGTCGGCGTGGCCGTCCCCGTCGACGTGCTCGTCGGCGTGGCCGTCGCGGAGCAGACCGTCACGGAGCGGTCCTTCACCGACTCCGGCACGATCGGCACGTCGTCCTTCAGGCCGTCCGCATAGACGTCCACGTGATTCACGGTCGACGTGGAGTCGGGTACCGTCACGGTGATGTCGAAGGTGTCGGACGCGTTGTGCGCGAGGCTCACGATGCCGAGGTCCTGGCCCACGACGATGACCTTGCCGGCGCTCGAGTAGACGACAGCGCAAACGTTCGGGTTGACAAGCGTCGTATCGTCGTTGTTCTTCACCGTGCCGCTCACGTGGAGCGACGTGCCGCTCTTCCGCGTGATCACGATGTTCGAGATCGTCAGGTCCCCGGTCTCGGCGTCACCCACCTTGAGCGTGGTGCCGTACTCCAGCCGCGCCAAGCCGATGCTGGTCGTCGCCGCCGACTTCGTGCTCGCGGCCGAGAAGAACGTGAAGGCGCCGTCCTGCAGCGAGCGCAGACACGGCGTCACCGTCTTCGTCTCGACGACGGTGCCTTCGGAGTCGACGAAGGCGACGACGACGTTGTGCTGCAGCATGTTCGTGCCGGTGTCGTTGTGTATCTCCCCGGCGTACGTGTCGTGTGTACCGATCTTCGTCAGCTGGTAGTGCTCGAGCGTGCAGGTGCCGGCGAACGCGGCGAGCCCCGCGAGGAGCACTGCCCCTATGAACAGCTTTCTCAACGTTTCGTACCTCCTTGTATGCGGGGGGCCGCGTCGACCCCTCTACCAACGTATTCCTCAGCGGTCAGCGGCGGCTATAGCTTACCCGATGCAGCACCGCCGCGCGTGTCATGTTCGATGCTGACCGTACGCCGCCGCGAACCGGGCGATCTCGATCAGCGCTCGTTCGTGCGCGCCCTCTCCGATCTTCACGCCGTCCTCGTTGTGCGCCTCCACGTCGAAGACGTAGCGGCGCCCGCTGACTTCGCGCAATACCACCCGTGCGGTGACCTTCTTGCCGATCGGCGTCGGCGCGAGATGTTTCACGTCGACGCGCACGCCGACCGATTGCTCTCCGGGCTCGACATAGCGGTCGATCAGCCGGATGCACGTGTCCTCGATCAACTGGATCATCGATGGTGTGGAGTACATCGACGGCACGGTCGGCCCCAGGTGCGTGATGCCCATCTCCGGCGTTGTGGTGATGGTCGTCTCGTCCGCGATGCCCGGGGCGAAGCCTGCTTTCAATCGCAGCTCCTTTCTGTGCCCTGCCGGGCGGCATGCTAACACATGACGATCGGATCACCCATACGGCGAACGTCTTCGCAGCTTCCCGTGAGGACCGTTTGCACAGTTCCGGCGTGTTAAACTTTCCTCAAGATTCATGACGACGATCCGCGTCCTCCCGCTCAACGCCGACATCGAAGCCGCGCCCGACGCCACCATCATGGCGGCGGCGCAGGCGCTCGGTTTCTACTGGCCGACGACGTGCGGCGGCGAGGGCCGCTGCACCACCTGCGCCTGCGAGATCGTCGAAGGCGCGGCATCGCTCGCACCGATGGGCCGCTCGGAACAGAAGGTGCTGGTCGATGAGCGCGGGCCGGCCGTCCTGCGGACGTCGTTGCGGCTCGCGTGCCAGGCGCGCGTCGGCGGCGGCGCGACCGTCATCGTCAGAAAGAATGGGGTGGTCCCGCCGCCGCCCCACGCGGAAAGCGAGATCCCGGCGTAGGCCGGACCCGGAGGAGCGGCCCATGGCGTACGTCATCACCGAACCCTGCATCGGCACCAAGGACGCGTCGTGCGTCGACGTCTGTCCGGTCGACTGCATCTACACGCGCGAGGACGACCCGCAGTACTACATCGATCCGGACACGTGCATCGACTGCGCCGCCTGCGAGTCCGCCTGCCCGGTGACCGCGATCTACCACGAGGACGACGTGCCCGCCGAGTGGAAGCAGTACATCGAGCTGAACCGCGCCTTCTTCAAAGACACCCCGCCCGAAGAGCGCACGTTCCGCCCGCGCACGGAGCGCACCGCGGGGGGCAGTTAGAGGTCGGAGGTCAGAAGTCGGGAGTTCGTCCTTGGCGCCGGACCCACGCCGTACGACCGCAGATCGCCAGTCGACGTCCTCAGAGATCCGATCTCTGATCTCCCGGCGACCAACGTCGGTGAATCCGATCGCAAGTCTCCAATTTCGACCCCGTCCGACCTCCGAACTCTGACTTCTCAGGGCCCATGCGTTGCGGCGTGATCCGCGCCGGTGTAGAGTGGCCTTCAGCGGCGGGGATTGGGTCTGGAGGGCAACACCACGGTGTCCAGGCTACTGCGCCCCCCGCTGACGCCGCTTCTGCTCGCCGTTGCGCTGCTCGCGATCGGCTATTTCGTCGCAACGACCGGGCGCAACGTCTACTACAACTACCAGCTCGGGCAGGAGGAGTCGCGGATCAAGAGCGACATCGCCGGGCTCGACAGCGACCACGAGCAACTCGTCGCCGTGCGCGACTACCTCAAGTCCGACGAGTACATCGAGTACACCGCGCGCACCGTGCTCGGCCTCGTGCGTCCCGGCGAGACACTCGTCGTCGTGTCGAGCAGCCAGTCGGCGGCGCCATCGGCCTCGCCGGAGGCGCCACGCGCGCCGACCGGCGAGTGGTGGAAGGATCTCTTCGCCCCCGCCGTGGCGCCGGCGCCCACCCCGACGCCGTAACGGAGCTGTCAGCTGTCAGCGATCACCGCTCTCTGCTCACCGGAGGTGCCACTCCGTCCGGACGCGGTCGCCGCGTCCGTCGAGGATTGCGCCCGTGATGCGCGCGCCCTCGTCGATGATCATCTCCCACATCCTCGTTCCCGCCTCCTCGGTCGCGGCGCTCGGGTCGCCGACGATGCCGTTGTCGGTTATTGCCGAGAAGTCCATGTGCGGCCCCCACTCAAAAGGTGACATCACGGGGTGCCGGATGCGCTCGCGCCGGACGGCCGCTCCGCGCAACGCCAGGCACAGCGACGTCGCGAACGAGTCAGCGTGCCCGCCCGCCACCTCACGCCCAAACGCCTCGTCAGCGATACGAGGGTAATCGCACAGCGGCTGCCATGCGCGCACGTCGGCGTGCGCGGCGTTGAAGCGCGCGATCGCCGCGCCGAGATCGTGCTGCCCGCAGCCACGCCAGACGACGATCGTGCAAAACCCCTGCCCGGCCATGCTTTCGAGCACGTCCTCCACCACCGCCTCATGGGTGGACTGACGCAGGTTCACGTACCCCGCGCCGAAGCCGGCGTGCTCGGGCGTCGGCCCGAACGGCAGCGCGGGCAGCACCAGGACGTCGTGCTTGCGCTGCGCCTCCACGCGGGCAGCTATGGCGAACGCCATCGCCCCCACCATCCACGTATCGAAGTCAACGGGAAGGTGCGGTCCCTGCTGTTCGGTGCACCCCAACGGCACGAATACCGGCGCACCCGCCGCGGCGCGTTCACGCACTTCCTCGTACGTCAGGTCACCAAACCACATGGCGCACCTCGACTGCCCGTACTGTGCCGAACCGCCCTTGGCGACAGCCGTCAGCTCTTGCCCACGGCTATTGATCCGCTACAGCGCGAACTCGCGGATCGCCCATGCGACTCCGTCGGCGTCATTGCCCGGTCCGACGACGTCGACCTGCGCCTTCACCTCGTCGGGCGCGTTGCCCATCGCCATGCTGACGCCGGCGACGCGCATCATCTCCAGGTCCGGCGCGGCGTCGCCGATCGCCATCGACGCCTCGATCGGCACGCCCACGTGCTCGCAGACGAGCGCCAGCGCGCGGCCCTTGTCGGCGTCGCCGTGGACGATGTTCAGGTACGGCGGAAACGTCTCGCTGAACCCCCGTGCGAGGTTCAGCACCCCGTCGTACTTCCTACCCAGGCGCGCCAGCACGCCGTCCACGGACTCCTGCCCGAAGAACAGGAATGACTCCGCACCGCCCGCGACGCGATCCGACAGGCGTTCCACGACCGACATGCCGAAGGCCGCCGCCGCGGTCCCCATCATCGTTCGCGCCGTGAGCACGTACGTGGCGTCGTCGACGGTGACCATCCCCTCGTACCGCTCCGCGTCGGCCACGCCAGCGATCTCAATTGCCGCCGGTGCGGGGATGCGCAGGTCGAGCAGCCGCGCGCCGTCGACCGGGCTGCGCACCATCGCGCCGTTGTTGCAGATAATCGGCGAGCCGATGCCGAGGACGTCCGCGGTGCGCTTCGCCAGCAGGTACCAGCGCGACGTCGCCAGCACGACGTGCACGCCCGCGGCCACGGCCTCGCGCACGGCGGCCGCGTTCGCCTCGCTGATGCTGTGATCCTTCCTCAGGAGCGTGCCGTCGAGGTCGAGCGCGATCAGCCGGACCTTCCGTCGCGGTCCATTGTTCTGGGTCACAGGACGTCTCCGTTCCAGGGAATGGCGCCACGCTAAACGGATGCGAATCCGAGCTTCAGCGCGTGCATGCTCACGTACCGCCCGCCGCCGATCACCACGTGATCGAGCAGGTCGATGTCCATCAGCGTCGCCGCCTCGCGCAGCGACTTCGTCATCTTCACGTCGGCCGCCGACGGCGTCGGGTCGCCCGACGGATGGTTGTGCACCGCGACGATGGCCGCCGCTTTCACCCGGATCGCCTCGCTCAGCAGTTCGCTGATCCGGACGTTCGTCGTGTGGACGCTGCCGACGTACACCGTCGGTATGCCGAGCACGCGGTTCCGCGCATCGAGAAGCATCACCCGCACGTGCTCCTCCGTCAGCACCGACATCTCCGCCAAGACGAGGTTGGCGATGTCGTCCGGCGTGCGCACGATCGGCCGGCTGTCCGGCGCGAAGGCCGCCAGGCGCATGCCCAGCTCGAGCGCCGCCTTGACCTGCGCCGCCTTCGCCTCGCCGATGCCGTGCTCGCCGCACAGCTCGAGGAACGGCGCGTTCCGCAGGCCGGGAAGGCCTTCGAACCGCGCGAGCAGGCGCGTCGCCTGCGCCAGCGCGCTCTCTTTCGACGTGCCGGTGCGGAGAAGGATCGCGAGCAACTCCGAGTTCGAGAGCGAGACCGCGCCGGCGTCGCGCAGCCGTTCGCGCGGCCGCTCCATCGCCGGCAGATCGCGGATCAGCGTGTACGGCGCCCGATCGTCGTCAGCCATCGGCACGAGGCTAACAGCCCCGCCCGCCGATAGAAAGCGACCGGAGCTACCGTCCGCGTCAACCTCCGGCCTCCAGCCTCCAGCCTCCAGCCTCCAGCCTCCAGCTCCAACCTCCAGCCTCCAGCCTCCAGCCTCCAGCCTCCAGCCTCCAGCTCCAACCTCCAGCCTCCA
>CAYJMJ010000117.1:0-5894 GCA_964371095.1 uncultured Dehalococcoidia bacterium
CATGGGCGGCCAGAACGCCACGCTGATCCTGCGCAGGTGGCGCGAGTAGGCGCCGGTCGTCGTCTGGCATTCCGGCTCGCTGGTATGGAACCGACGATGATCGCGCGCTCGCATCCACGCCGCGCGCACCTGATTCCGCGACTGATCCATTCGCCATAACCGACGGCCAGATTCGGTATGTCGCGTGATACACTCGCCGTGCCGATACTGTAGGCGCACGCACCTGGAATCGGCAGCCGGCGCCACTCTTCCGGCTGAGGGGTAGGGAGGTCAGGGATCGTGCCTCGTCCACGGCGGCGCAAGGACGCGACCATCGAGCTGCCGCTCTTGCCGCGGCGGCGCGGCATCCTCTTCCCCAACACGTCCGGCCCCATCCTCGTCGGCCGGCGCACGACGCTCCACGCCATCGACACGGCGACCGACGGCGACGGCATGGTGGCCGTCGTCACGCAGCGCGATCCGTCGCTCACCGACCTGACGCTCGCCGACCTCCACCCCATCGCGACCGAAGGCAGCATTAACCGGGCGCTCCGCCTGCCCGACGGCACGACGCAGGTGTGGGTCCAGGGTCTCCGGCGCATGAGGGTGCTCGCCATCACCGGCAGCGAGCCGTTTTACAAGGTCCGCGTCGAGCCGGTCGACGAGTCGCCCGATGCCACCGTGCCGACCGAGGCGCTGCGCCGCGCCGTCCTTGCGCTGTTCGAGAAGGTCGCACGCCTCGCGCCGAGCATCGCCGAGGACGCCTACGTGATGGCGATGAACATCGAGCCGCCCGGCTGGCTCGCCGACTATGTCGCCTCCTGCCTCAACCTCGACGACGACGAGGCGGAGGACATGCTCGCGACGATCGACACGCGCGAGCGGCTCGAAAAGCTCAGCATCCACCTGGCGAAAGAGCTTGACGTCCTCGAGCTGCAGACGAAGATCCACTCCCGCGTGCAGGAGGAGCTCGACAAGTCGCAGCGCGAGTACTTTCTGCGCGAACAGATGAAGGCCATCCAGCGCGAACTCGGCGAGTCCGACCCGGCCGCGCGCGACGCGAACGACATGCGGCAGCGCATCATCGCAGCGGGCATGCCGGAAGCCGTGAGCGCGAAGGCCGAGGACGAGCTGCGCCGTATGGAGCAGATCCCGTCGGCCTCACCGGAGGTCGGCATCATCCGGGCGTACCTGGAGTGGCTGGTCAGCGTGCCGTGGAAGAACGCCACCGTCGACCGCCTCGACATTCGCGACGCGGCGCGCACGCTCGACCGTCACCATTACGGCCTGCCGAAGGTGAAAGAGCGCATCCTGGAGTACATGGCGGTGCGCCAGCTCGCCAAAGAGAAGCTGCGCAGCCCGATCCTCTGCTTCGTCGGGCCGCCGGGCGTCGGCAAGACGAGCCTGGGCCGTTCGATCGCCGAGGCGCTCGGCCGCAAGTTCGTCCGCGTGAGCCTCGGCGGCATCCGCGACGAGGCGGAGGTGCGCGGCCACCGCCGCACGTACGTGGGCGCCCTGCCCGGCCGCATCGTTCACGCGATGCGCCAGGCCGGCACGATCAACCCGGTGTTCATGCTCGACGAGGTCGACAAGGTCGGCCAGGATTTCCGCGGCGACCCGTCCTCCGCGCTGCTCGAGGTGCTGGACCCGGAGCAGAACCACTCGTTCTCCGATCACTACCTCGACGTCGACTACAACCTGTCGCAGGTGCTGTTCATCGCCACCGCCAACATCCTCGATCCGATCATCCCGGCACTGCGCGACCGGATGGAGGTGATCGAGCTGCCGGGGTACATCGAGGACGAGAAGCTTCGCATTGCGACGCAGTTCCTGGTGCTGAAGCAGCTCGAAGAGCACGGCCTGTCGCGCCTGCAGCTCACGTTCACCGCCGGGGCGCTCAAGAAGATCATCCGCGAGTACACGCGCGAGGCCGGCGTGCGAGGGCTCGAGCGCGAGATCGGCGGCATCTGCCGCAAGGTGGCGCGCCGCTTCGCCGAGCGTGACACCGCCATCGTGCATGTCACCGCCCAGAACGTCGAGAAGTATCTGGGCCCGCAGAAGTTCTTCTGGGGCGCAGCCGAGGAGACGGACCAGGTCGGCGTCGCGACGGGCGTCGCGCGCACCGAGATGGGCGGCGACGTGCTCGGCGTCGAGGTGACGCTGATGCCCGGCAAGGGCGCGCTCACCCTCACCGGGCAGCTCGGCGAGGTGATGCGCGAGTCCGCGCAGGCCGCGCTCTCGTACGCCCGCTCGCGCTCCGTCGACCTGCACATCCCGCCCGACGTGTTCGAGAAGAACGACATCCACGTCCACGTGCCGGCCGGCGCCGTTCCGAAGGAGGGTCCTTCGGCCGGCATCACCATCGCCACGGCGATGATCTCCGCGCTGACGCGGCGGCCGATCAGCCGCCAGGTCGCCATGACCGGCGAGATCACGCTGCGCGGCCGCGTCCTGCCCGTGGGCGGCCTGAAAGAGAAGATCCTCGCGGCTCACCGCGCCGGCATCAAGACCTTCGTGCTGCCGAAGCGCAACGAGAAGGATCTCACCGACGTGCCGCCGGCCGTGCTGCGGGAACTCCACTTCGTATTCGCCGGCGACATGGCCGACGTGCTTCGCGCCGCGCTCGACGAGAGGACGGGTGAAGCATGAGCTGGATCGACGCCGCGATCGTCATCATCTTCCTGTACTTCATCATCACGGCGTTTAACGCCGGCTTCGTTCGCGAGATGATCGGCACGGCGGCGGCAGTGCTCGGCGCGGTGCTCGCCGGCCTCTTCTACCGCGACGTCGCCGACACGCTGTTGTCGAGCATCGACAACGAGACGACGTCGTCGGTCGTGGGGTTCTTGATTATCTTCCTGGGCGTCAGCGTGGCGGGGCAGGTGCTGGCGCTGCTCGTGCACCCCGCGATCACCGTGCTGCAGCTCGGCATTTTCGATCAGCTGCTCGGCGCCGCGTTCGGCGTCGTGAAGGCATTCATCATCGTCGAGGTGCTGCTGATCCTGTTCGTCACCTACCCCCGCTACAGCCTCGACAAGCGGATCGATGATTCCGAGTTCGCTTCGATCATGGTGAACGGGTCGGCGCCGATCGTGAAGATCCTGCCGGACATCTTCCACAATAAGGTCGACGCCTTCAACGACTGATCGCTCCGGTCTCTACGACTCCCACGCCACGTCGCCGTGCAGGTCCGGCGGGTGCTGCTTCGAGGCGAAGACGGCGTAGTCGCGCTTCGCTTCGCCGATCGTCGTGTTGTCGCCGTGGCCGGGGTAGACGGCGGTATCGTCCGGCAGCGTCAGCAGCTTCGACGCGATGGAGTCGAGGAGTTGCCGCAGTGCGGCCGCGCTGTCGGAGCGGCCGGGTCCGCCCGGGAACAGCGTGTCGCCTGAGATCAGGACGCCGTCGACGAGCAGGCAGATGCTGCCGGGCGTGTGTCCAGGGGTGTGGATCACCCGGACAATTGATTCGCCGATCGGTATCTCCGCGCCGTCGCCGAGCGTGTCGAAGACCTTCTCCTTGTACGGCGCGCGGTCGCCCTCGTGGCAGAAGACGGGCGCGGCCAGCCGCTCTTTCAGCAGGTCGATTTCGCCCCAGTGGTCGCCGTGGCGGTGCGTCACGATGATCATCTGGACATCCGTGCCTGCCGCCGCCTCGATCGTCCGCTGGCTTCCGATCGGCGCATCGACGACGATCGAGCGCTTCGTCGCGGTGTCGATGATGACGTACGCGTTGTTGTCGTACGGCCCAAGCGGGCCCACCTTGATGACGTTCGCTGTCATGCAACGGGCTCCTTTGTCCTCGCGGCGATCGCCGGATTCTTCGCGGTCTTCGGCAGTTTGAGTTGCCGCGCGATCAAGCCGTCTGCCATCCGGTCGGGCAGCCAGGCGGCCAGCGCCGCCTGCAGCCGCGCGTCGTTGCCGACGAGGTAGCGCGTCTTCGGCCGCGGTGATGCGAGCGCGTGCTCGATCGCCTTCGCCACCGTCTCAGGACCGATGCCGCGCCGGTGGAAGTCGCCGGCGACGTCCTTGACAGCGGCGATCGCGTCGCCGTACAGCGCGTGGGCCTCCGGCGTGAGCGTACCCTCCATCACCTCGGCGTCGGACATGCCTTTGTCCCAGAACGGCGTCTGGATGCTGCCCGGCTCGACGATGGCGACGTGAATGCCCCACGGCCGCACCTCGATGCGCATCGCGTCGGCGATCGCCTCCAGCGCGAACTTCGACGCGCAGTAGGCGCCCAGGAACGGCGTCGACATGCGCCCGCCGATCGAGCCGATGAACACGACGCGTCCGCGCGCGGCGCGGATCAGCGGCATGAACGCCTGCGTCACCGCGACCTGGCCGATGACGTTGACCTCGAGCTGGCGGCGGAGGTCGTCGAGCGGCACGAGTTCGATCGGCCCGGGGACGGAGACGCCGGCGTTGTTCACGAGGCCGGCGAGCCCGGCGCCACCGACCGCGCGCGTAGCCTCGGCCACTGCGGCGTCGATGGCGGCCTGCTCCGTGACGTCGATGATGATCGGCGCCAGGCGGGGCGACGCCTGCGCCCGCAGCGCCTCGCCATCGGCCGGCTTGCGGACGCCGGCGAAGACGCGGAAGCCGGCACGGTCGAGCCGCAGCGCCGCCGCGGCGCCGATGCCGGTCGAGGCGCCCGTGATGAGCACCGCTCCGGAGTTCGATGCGGGTTGGGTCGCCATGTGAGTCGTCTCCTTACGCTCGGCAGGAGGGGTAGGGATTCAGCCTAGCGCATCACGGGGCAGCGGGGGCAAGGTCGGGAACGGAACAGGGATTACGCGGATTTCACGGAGGGCAATGGACGCGGGAAACAAGGATTCCGCGGATTTCGCTGATAGGAGGGGGAACGACGGAAGGCAAACGTGGTCTCTTACCGCTGACGTAGGCCGAACTCATCGCACGGGCGGTCGGCGGCGCGCCGCGCAATCAACCCTTATCCGTGAAATCTGCGTAATCCCTGTTTCCCTCCGGTCGTTACTCCGGCAGCGTCACCGCGTCGTCGTGGACGGTGATCAGGCCCGCCCGGGCGAGCGCGGCGACAAGGTCGCGCGTCACGGCTGGCGAAGGCGCGGTGCGGCCGTTGGCGATGAGTTGCGGCAGGTCATCGAGCCGGACCGCCGCGCCCGGCGGCAGGCCGCGCAGGACGTCGATGATGCGGCCGCGGTAGTAGCGATCGGAGCCCTCGAACGGAGGCTGCGGCTTCGCGCGGGGCGGCCGCGATCCGTATTCAGCGCGGCGGTCGGCCACCTTCCGCATCGGCTGCTCGAAACGCTCGCGCGAACTGCACCACTTCGCGACGACGCACTCGCCGCACTTAGGACGGACGCCGCAGACGCGCGCGCCATAGTCCATCAGCGCCTGGTTCCAGCGCGCGGGCGCGCGCCGCGCCATCGCGGCGTCCGCGAGCCGCTGCAGACGCGCGCCGTCGATGCTCTCGGCGCCGGCGAGGCGGCCGAGCACGCGCCGCACGTTCGTGTCGACGCAGGCCGCCGGCGCGCCGAACGCGAACGACGCGACGATCGCCGCCGTGAACGGGCCGATGCCGTCGATGCGCTGCAGCTCGCCGGCCGCGCGCGGCCAGCCCGACGCGGCGATCTGCCTCGCGGCCCGATGCAGCCGCACGGCACGCTGGTTGTACCCCATGCCCGCCCAGGCGCGGATCACGTCGGCCGGCGACGCCGCGGCCAGCGCCTCGACCGTCGGGAACGCGGCGAGGAAGCGCTCGTAGGACGGCATGACGCGCGACATCTGCGTCTGCTGCGCCATCACCGCCGCGACGAGCACCTGATAGGGGTCGCCGGACTCGCGCCAGGGCGCCCGCAAGCCGTTCTGCCGGTGCCACGCGAGCAGCGCGCGCCGGATCTGCGGCAGGCCGTCGATCTTCGGGTCGGGCATGGAGCG
>CAYJMJ010000118.1:0-1664 GCA_964371095.1 uncultured Dehalococcoidia bacterium
AGGACGCCATTGTGACAGTGCCTCGCCCCGCGGCTGCCGCCAGGCGTCGCACTGGCGTTTGGGGAGCGAGCAGATTGACAGTGCTCGCAGAAGTCGCGTATCTTTGCGTCGCCGGAAAGAGGCGTCCGAGGTACCGATTCGGTTTATCTCGGAAGAGTCGGCTGATGGATTAGACCGTAGGGAGACCGTCTGATGAAATCTCTGGCAGCGCTTGTCCTAATTATCGGTGTGACGAGCACAGGCTGCTTCCTCAATGTCACGCACTATAAGGCAACAGACGGCTCCATCGTTTACGTCGGTGACTTCTACAACGACGTTTCCGGACCGGGCTTTTCCACCGCCCAAGTCCAAGGCAAGTTCTACGACGCATCGAACAATCTCATCACCACGAAGACCGGATTCACCTGCCAGGGCGTGAACCCGAAGGGAGTCGTACCGTTCAACGTCACGCTCCCACCCGGCACGGCCGAACCGGCGCGCGTCGAATGGAGCATGCTCGATACGCCGTCTGATCCCTTCCTTGCTACGGGCCTCGAAGCCAGCGTCACGAACACGTTCGCGATCGGCGACCGGACGTTCGTTGTGGGAGAGCTGCGCAACACGAGCGCAAACGTGTATGTAAACGGCTATCCCTGCGCATCGTGGACCGATGCGCAGGGCAAGGTTGTGCGAATGACACAGGGGAGGGTTGCCGGCGTTCGCCTCGGGCCGGGCGACGTGCGCCCGTTCGAAATCCTCGTGGACACTCCGCCGGCCGGATCGACAATCCACTTCTACCTCGATGCGGGAGTGACGAATGTACCGGGGCACGTCGGGCCGACCGCCGTCGACGTGCCGACGAGCGCGCTGCAGCACGGGTGGGGAATTACGTTTCCGTCCGGGGACTCGGTACTGACGTACGGCGTGTCCGAAGTGCATAACACCAGCGGCACCCACTTCATCCCGGAAGCCATCGCCACGGTGCGTGACGCATCGGGCAAGTTGGTCGCTGTCAATTCCGGTGACTCTCAGTGCAGCGTGAACGCCGCGCCGGGCTCATTCAGCTTCGTCACGTACGACGTGACAGCGCCGTCAAGCGTGACGAGTTCGCCCGACGTGTCGATGCAGGGTTACCAGTACAACGACGGGCCGGTCTACTTCCCATCCGTGAGTGGTCTCAGCTATCACGTCACGGGCCTCAACGTGACGGCGACGGGCATGCTAACGAACACATCGTCGGCCACGCTGAAGAAGGCGCGGGTCTGCGTCGGCTCCTACAACGCAGCAGGGGCAGTGCAAGGCGCCGGAATGACGACCCTTGCAATGCCCGCTGGCGGCCTGGCTCCGGGCGCGACCGCATCGTTTACGGTGAATTTCGGTGATCCGTTCGCGGTGGCGAGCGTGAAAGCCGTGGCGGACGGATTCGTTCGGTAGCGCGACCCAACTACCACTGATCGATCCGATCCGGCGTACGCCACGCGATCGTACTGGGATTACTGCTCCTATGACGTCTCCGGGCTCCCGGCGACGACATGCGGCGGTCCACCACTGGCCCCGTGAGTTCCAGATCAGCCCACCGCTCGATAGACCCCGCCCTCGCCGATCCAGCTGTGCCTGCCCGCGCCGACCTCGATCGGGGCGCCATCGGAGCCGGGCAGCGAGATGAGGGCCGTGGTGTTCGGCGG
>CAYJMJ010000118.1:1764-5806 GCA_964371095.1 uncultured Dehalococcoidia bacterium
AGCCGATCGGGCGCAGACCAAGGCGAGCGGCAACTCGCCGCGACGCGAGATTGTCAGCGCGTGTGCTGTAGAACAGGCGGCGGCCGCTGGGACGCAGGATGTCTGCCCGCGCCGCGGTTACCTCGGCGGCGAAACCGCGCGGGAGGTAATCGGGGTGGGTCCAGACGCCGCACTCCGCCGCGAGTCCAGTCATCGGCCGCGCGCCGCACATGCGCGGAGCCTGCGCCGGCGGCGCCCGCCGGCGAATTCGTCCCTCTGTCAGGCGTCAGTCATCGAATCAGTCCGGTAGGATTGAGCCGAGACGGACGTGCCGCGTCCAACTCGCCCCGCGAGGTGCAGGTCTAGCCTCAATTGCACGGGGCGCGGCATCCTCCGCTGTGGTCCGTTGAGTCTAATCGCGTGAAACACACAGCCACGTTGGCACAGCGCATCACGGCGCGTCTTCCATTTCGGCTGTTCCTCATCACCGCGTTCGTGCTGCTGCTGGTCTGGCGAATCGACGTTCTCGACGCGCTGGAACGGATGCGTACGGTCGATTACCGATGGGTATCGCTTGGCCTCGTGGTCTTCACGCTGTCCAAGTTCATACATGCGTATCGCTGGCGCCTGTTCCTGTCGCAACACAAGCTGCCACTCGCGCCGCTCTTCGGAATCTTCCTCACGTCGAACCTGGCGAACGCGCTGATCCCGCTGCGGGCCGGCGACCTGATGCGCGTGCAGGTGCCGCACCAGCGCTTCGGCACGCCGCGTGCCGAGCTGACGGCCACGGTCTACGTGGTCGAGACGCTTCTCGACGGGATGACGTTCGTGGTGCTGCTGATGGTGGGACTCGTCTTCCTGGACGTGCCGATGGTGTCGCGCACGCTGTTCGGGTCGCTCGCGTTGCTGGTGGCGCTGGGGTTCGCGGCCGCCGTGGCGATCGCGCGGCTGGACACCTCGGGCGACGTAACGCGGATCCGGCCGATACGGTGGCTGCCAGACCGCGCGCGCGGCATGGCCGGCGATCTGCTGCCGCGGTTTGTGGACGGGATGAGCGCGCTGCGCAATCCGCGTACGGCGGCGAGGGCGATCGCGGTATCGTTCGCCGCCTGGCTCATCGAGGTGGTGGTCTACTGGATGCTGGGGCAGGCGTTTGGCCTCGAACTGCCATTCACCGACTATGTGCTCGTGATGATCGGGGCGAACATGGTCGTGTCGCTGCCGCTCACGCCGTGGGATGTCGGGCCTTACGAGGTCGCCGTGGCGGAAGTGCTCGTACTGCTGGGCGCGGAGAGCGGCGTGGCCGGGAGTTACGCGATTGGCTCGCACCTCCTGCTGCTGACGTGGATCAGCGTCACGGGCATCGCCGCGACGTGGCTGCTGGGGCTGTCGCCGCGGGACCTGTTCGGCGCCTCACAGCAGGGAGGATGAACGGCGGCGGCGGCGCCGATCAGCCCGCCGATCGATAGTTCCCGTGCTCGCCGATCCAGTGGTACCGGCCCGCGCCGACCTCGATCGGGGCGCTGCCGGATCCGGGCAGCGCGACGAGCGCCGTCGTGTTCGGCGGCACCAGCGCATCGACGCGGATCGTCGAGCCTTCGATGCGCCACCCGGTCTCCGCCATCCCGTACGGCGTGCGATGCCGGCTGCGGGCCCACGTGAGTCCGCCCCCAGGCATCGGTTGGATGACGAAGCGGCGATAGCCGGGCGCGGCGGGCGCCAGGCCGCCGACGATCCGGTGGAGCCAGTCGCCGATCGCGCCGAGCGCGTAGTGATTGAAGGACGTCATATCGCCGGGGTTGACGGACCCGTCGGGGAGCATGCTGTCCCAGCGCTCCCAGATCGTGGTCGCGCCCATCGTCACCGGGTACAGCCATGACGGGCACCCGCGCTCGGTGAGCAGCCGGTATGCCACGTCAGTCTCGCCGGCGTCGCAGAGCGCGTCGCAGATCAGCGGCGTGCCGACGAAGCCCGTCGCGATGCGGTAGCCGCCGCGATGCGCGAGCACGGCCAGCCGCTCGGCCGCCCGGCGTCGCTGCGGCGCATCTTCCAGCAGCGCGAACCGCAGCCCGAGCGCGTACGCCGTCGGGGCGTCGGACACCATGCGGCCGTTCGGGGTCACGTACTCGGCCCGGAACGCCGCGCGCACCTCGGCCGCCAGCCGACGATACCGGCGCTCATCGCCGGCATGCCCGAGGACCGCGGCGGCGCACGACAGAAGCTCGGCCGAGCGGGCGAGGTACGCGGTGGCGACGAGCGATCGATCGGTGCGGGCGTCGCCGGGGCGATCGGGCGGCGCCGAAGGATCGAGCCAGTCGCCGAACTGGAACCCGTGATTCCACAGCCGGCTTTCGCCGGCGAGCCCCGCGATGTGATCGACCCATCGCCGCATGCTGGCGTACTGGCGGGCCAGCACGTCCGCGTCGCCGGTGCGCTCGAAGAGCACCCACGGCACGACGACCGCCGCATCGCCCCAGGCCGCGGCGGCGGTCACGGGCAGGTCCAGCGGATTGGGCACGACCCACGGGACCGCGCCGGCGTCCGTCTGGTCCGCGGCGAGGTCGGCGAGCCACGACGAGAGGAGGCCCGCCGTGTCGTACAGGAAGCACGCCGTCGGCGCGAACACCTGGATGTCGCCCGTCCAGCCGAGCCGCTCGTCGCGCTGCGGGCAATCGGTCGGCACGTCGAGGAAGTTGCCCCGCATGCTCCAGACGATGTTCTCGTGCAGGCGGTTGAGCAGCTCGTCGGAGCACTCGAACCAGCCGGTGCGCTCCATGTCGGAGTGGCACACGACGGCCAAGACGCTGTCCCGACCAAGTGTGCCCGGCCAGCCGTCGATCTCGGCGTAGCGGAATCCGTGGAAGGTGAAGCGGGGCTCCCAGGTCTCGACGCCGTGCCCGCTCAACGTGTAGCGGTCGGTCGCCGCGGCGTGACGCAGCGTGCGCGTGCACTGCTCGCCGCCTTCGAGCACCTCGGCGTGGCGCAAGGTAATCGTCGTGCCCGCGGGTCCCTCGACGGTGATGCGCAGACGGCCGACCAGGTTCTGGCCGAAGTCGACGATCGTGCGTCCGGACGGCGACGTGATGATGTCGACAGGCCGCACCAGCTCAGTCCGGCGCACCGGCGGTCCGGTGGGCGCGACGAGCGTCGACAGATCGCGCTCGAGCACGCGCACCGGCGACCAGGCGCCGTCGTCGTACCCCGGCGTTGACCAGCCGGGCCGTTCGAGCCCGGCATCGTACGTTTCGCCGTCGTAGATGTCCGAGGCGAGCGCCGGCCCCGTCGCGGCGCGCCACGCGTCATCGGTCGTGACGACGTCGGTGCCGCCGTCCTCGTACGTGATCTCGAGCTGCGCGAGCAGCGCGAGCCGGTCGCCGTAGACGTTGCGGCGTCCGCCGCCGAATCCCAGGCGGCCGCGGAACCAGCCGTCGCCGAGAACGGCGCCGATCGCGTTGCGCCCGGGCTGTAGGAGACCGGCCACGTCGAACGTCTGGTAACGAAGACGATGGTGGTAGCTCGTCCACCCCGGCGCCATGACGTGGTCGCCGACGCGCGCGCCGTTGATCTCGGCCTCGTACACGCCGAGTGCGGAGACGTACAGCCGGGCGCGTGCGACCGGGCCGCGAACGTCGAACTCGCGGCGGAGCATCAGACACGGCCGGGCGGCGGACGTGTCCTCGTCCCAGGCCGGCGTAACGAAGCGCGCCGTCCAGTCGCCGGGCGAGAGCAGCCCCGCCTCGATCTCGGCCACCGCGCTCCACGGCGAGGCGCTGCCATCGTTCCCCCACACCCGTACACGCGCCCGGCATTGCTGCCTCGACGCCAGCGGTGCGCCACCCCAGGGCACGAGCACGGACTCCGGGGATGCGACGCGGCCGCTGCTCCACAGCGGGCGTCCGTCGGCGGCGGCGACGTCGATCTCGTACGCCGTCTGCATCCAGTTCGACGCGGCGGTCTCGGTAATCCACGAGAGCCGCGGCGCTGCGGTGCCGATGCCGAGATTGTCATCGCGGTGCTCGCATCGAAGGCGTGCGACGACGGGCTCGCTGCTGTGCTCGGAAGG
>CAYJMJ010000119.1:0-5769 GCA_964371095.1 uncultured Dehalococcoidia bacterium
TCGCTCTCGGTCGGCTCGATCATCAGCGCCTCCTCGACGACGAGCGGGAAGTAGATCGTCGGCGGGTGGTAGCCATAATCGATCATGCGCTTCGCGATGTCGAGCGTGCGCGCGCCCTGCGCCTTCTGGCGGCGGCCGGAGAAGAGCACCTCGTGCATGCAGGTCCGATCGTGCGCCAGGTCGTACGCGCCGCGCATCCGCGCCTGCACGTAGTTCGCGTTCAACACCGCCGCCTCGCTGATCGCCCTCAGGCCGTCCGCACCGAGGCTGCGGATGTACGCGTACGCCCGCAGCAGCACGCCGAAGTTCCCGTGAAACGCCCCCAGCCGCCCGATGCTCTGCGGCGGCTCGACCAGCTCATACCGCTCCACGCCACCGTCGCCGGCACTGCTCCCCCTCTCCCCTCGTGGGAGAGGGGGCCGGGGGGTGAGGGCCACCGCCACGACCGGCGAAGGCAGGAACGGCGCCAAGTGCTCCTTCGCGACGATCGGGCCCGCGCCGGGTCCGCCGCCGCCGTGCGGCTGGCTGAACGTCTTGTGGAGGTTGATGTGCATCACGTCGAAGCCGAGGTCGCCCGGCTTCACCTGGCCGAGCATCGCGTTGAGGTTCGCACCGTCTCCATACATCTGCGCGCCGTGGGCGTGCACCATCTCCGCGATGCGCGCGATGTTGCGGTCGAAGAGCCCGAGCGTGCTCGGCAGCGTGATCATCAGCGCCGCCACGGTCGGCCCGTGCTCCTCCAGCGCGCGGCGAAGCGCATCGAGGTCCATGTCGCCGTCCGGCTGCGGCTTCACCGCGACGACGTCGAACCCGGCCATCGATGCCGTGGCGGGGTTCGTCCCGTGCGCCGAATCCGGCACGAGGACCGTCGTGCGATGTTCCCCGATCGAGTCCAGATACGCCTTGATCGTGAGCACACCGGCCAGCTCGCCCTGCGCGCCCGCGAGCGGCGCCAGAGACGACGCCGCCATGCCGCTGATCTCCTCGAGATCGCGTTGTAGCGCGTACATCACGGCGAGCGCTCCCTGCACGTCCTCGGCAGGCTGCATCGGGTGCGCTTCGGCGAACCCGGGCATGGCGGCGATGGCGTCGTTCACCTTCGGGTTGAGCTTCATCGTGCACGACCCGAGCGGATACATCTGCGTGTCGACGGAGTAGTTGAGCTGCGACAGCCGCGTGAAGTGGCGCACAACGTCGAGCTGCGACAGCTCGGGCAGGCGCAGTTCGCGCCGCAGCAACTCGGCCGGCACCGCCGCCGCCGAAGGCACGTCGGACGCCGGCAGCGCCACGCCAATGCGTCCGGCATGCGACAGCTCCATCAGGTGCTTCTCAGGCATCGCGCAGTGCCTCCACCAGCTCGTCAATCTCCGCCCGGCTGTTCATCTCGGTCACGCAGAGGAGCGTGCGCGAATGCGCGGCGTCCGACACGTCGAGCCCGCCGATAATCCGGCGCGCGATCAACGCCCGGTCGATCTCGGCCGGGGGTTTCGGCGTCCGCACCACGAACTCGTGGAAGAACGGCTCGCCGCACTCGACGGAATACCCCGGCAGCGTGCCGATGCGGTCCGCGGCGTAATGCGCCTTCTCGTAGCACAGCTCCGCGACGCGGCGCAGTCCTCGCGGACCGAGCGTCGCCAGGTACACCACCGTCGCCAGTGCGATGAGCTGCTCGCTCGTGCAGATGTTGCTCGTCGCGCGCTCGCGTCGGATGTGCTGCTCGCGCGTCTGCAGCGTCAGCACGTAGCCGGTCCGCCCCTCGATGTCCTTCGTCTGGCCGACGATGCGGCCCGGCATTTGCCGCACGTACTTGTCGCGGCACGCGAACATGCCGACGTATGGCCCACCGAAGCTCAATGGCACGCCCAGCGACTGTCCCTCGGCCACGACGATATCGGCGCCGTACTCCGACGGCGGCCGGTACAGGCCGAGGCTCACCGGCTCGGCGGCGACGACGAACAGCGCACCCGCGGCGTGCGCGGCATCGCCCCACACTGCTGCGTCGATCGACACGCGTCCGAAGAAGTCCGGCTGCGCCACGGCGAGGCACGCGTGCTCGCCGTTGAGCGCGAACGCGCCGTGAGGCTGAACGTCGACCGTTATGTCGCGTCCGTGCGCGTAACCGCGCACGACCGACAGCCAGTTCGGGTGCACCCGGTCCGAGATCGCGATCCGCCTGCGACCCGTCACGGCGCACGCCATCAGGCACGCCTCCGCCAGCGCCGACGCGCCGTCGTACATGCCGGCGTTCGCCACGTCCATGCCGGTCAGCTCGCAGACCAGCGACTGGAACTCGAAGATCGTCTGCAGCGTGCCCTGGCTCACCTCCGGCTGGTACGGGGTGTAGCTCGTCAGGAACTCCCCGCGCATCACGAGCGGCGCGACGATCGATGGCGTGAAGTGGCGATACGCGCCCGCGCCGAGGAAGCACGCGTATTCCGGCGCGGTCCGGTTGCGCGCCGCCAGCGCTCGCGCATCGTCGAGCAGCTCCAGCTCCGACAACGCGTCGGGAAGTCTGAGCTCCGGGCGGCGGAATTCCGCCGGTATGTCATCGAACAACGTGTCGGTGGATGCGGCGCCGATCGTGCGCAGCATCGTCGCGCGATCGTCGTCGGTGAGCGGAATGTAGGGGTGCGGGCGGGTCATGGTTCGATGCTCGTGACCAGCGATCGGTGCCCGATGAGAACCAAGAACCTGGAACCTGGAACCTGATCTCCGGTTCCAGACTCCTGCTCGATTCGGGCCTTGGGTTCTAGGTTCTTGGCGCTAGGTTCTGCGTTCACGCTGGCTCCGCCTGCGTGAACGCGTCGTACTCCTCCGCCGACAGCAGCTTGCCGGCCTCCGATGCGTCGCTCAGGCGCAGGCGGACGAGCCAGCCCGCGCCGTGCGGATCGCTGTTCAGCAACTCCGGCTTCTCGACGACAGCCTGGTTCGCCTCCAGCACTTCGCCCGACGCGGGGGTGAACAGGTCCGATACGGCCTTCACCGATTCGATCTCGCCCATCTTCTCGAACTGCGTCACCGTGGCACCGGGCGCCGGAAGATCGACGTACACCACGTCGCCGAGCTGCTCCTGCGCGTAATCCGTGATGCCGACAACCGCGGAATCTCCGTCGATCTTCAGCCACTCGTGTTCTTTCGAATATCGCCGGTCGTTCGGACTCGCTGCCATCGGTCACTCCGTCTTCGCGTGTGTGCCACCGCTCGATTGTAGGGACAGGTCTTCAGACCTGTCCGCGTCATGGAGTTGGTTTCCCGCGCGCACCGTCTCTCACGTTTCGATTGCCCGGACGGAGCCGAGGCTCCGTCGTTGCGGTTTCCCCGCCGCGCTGGGCGGAGACGCGGCTCCGCTCCTACCGTTTCCTCCCTCACGCATTGCCCGGACAGGTCTAAAGACCTGTCCCTACGGTTTCGTCGTCGCGGCGGCCTACGCCGCGGTCGCCTGCGTGCCTCCTGCGACGAACGGCCGCCGCACGACCACCACCCTGATCCGGCGGCCGCGTACGTCCACGTCCAGCTCCGTACCAATCGCCGCCAGTTCGAGCGGCAGGTACGCCATCGCGATGCTGGTGCCGAGCGTCGGCGAGAAGCTGCCGCTCGTCACCACGCCGACAGTCTCGTCACCGCGCAGCACCGGGCAGTGATCGCGGATCACGCCGCGGTCGCGCGCCTTCAGGTGTGCGAGCCTTCGCGTCACGCCGGCGGCCTTGATCCGCTGCAGTGCCGCGCGCCCGGTGAACTCCGCTCCATCGGCCAGGCTCACCACCCAGCCGAGGCCCGCCTCGTACGGGTTCGTCGTCTCGTCGATGTCGTTGCCCCACAGCGGCAGCGCCGCTTCGAGCCGCAGCGTATCCCGCGCGCCGAGCCCGCACGGCTCGACGCCCTCGGCCAGAAGTTGCCGCCAGAGCGCACGGCCAGCCTCGACGGATGTTGCCAGCTCGAATCCGTCCTCGCCCGTGTAGCCCGTGCGCGAGACGAACAGCTTGAAGCCCATGAACGGCAGTTCGGTGCAGCCGCGCTTCTCGAGCGCGGCGATCTCCAGTCCGATGATCCTCGACAGGTGGCCGGCGGCAGCCGGCCCCTGCACCGCGAGCATCACGGTCTGCTCCTGCCGGTCCAGCAGCTCAACGTCCATCCCCGGCTGCTGATACGAGCGCACGACCTCGGTGTCGCGCGCCGCGTTCGAGGCGTTGCCGACGAACAGGAAGCGCTCCGCGTCGAGCCGGTACACGTACGGGTCATCGATGATGCCGCCCTGCTCGTTGCAGAGCAGCGTGTAGTGGCCGCGTCCCTCGGCGACTTGCGCGACGTCGTAGGTGAGCGCGCGCCGCAGGAGCCGCCCCGCGTCGCGGCCCACGACGAACAGGCGCCCCATGTGCGACACGTCGAACACCCCGGCGGTGCGCCGTACCGCGTGGTGCTCCTCGATAATCCCCCGGTACTGGACGGGAAGCAGCCACCCGCCGAACTCGACGATGCGGCCGCCCTGCTGCTCGTGCAGGTCGAAGAGCGGCGTCTTGCGAAGCGTCGGCGCGTGGATATCGGACATGGTGCGCCGGCATTGTAGCGGCGGCCGTGGCGTCATCGTAGGCCGTTATGATCGGTGGATGAGCGAAGAACTACGCTCTGCCGGCCAGGCGAGCAGGGGCGCCCGGTGAGGGCGGGCGCCCCTGCATAATGCGTCCTCTGCCGCTACGCCGTCGTGGCCTCATGGGGGCCGGCCTCCGCCCGCCGGCTGCGGGCCTCGACGAGCGGCAGCTTCAGCACGAGGACGAAATCGTCGTCGGCCGCGATGCGGTTGTAGCGCTCGAAGCCGCACTCGACGCAACGGTGCACGATCGCGTGCTCGCCGTTACGTCGAGTGAACGCGGCGACGGGCTTCATCGACCCGCCGCACTCGCTGGTGCGGTCGCCCGGCACGCGGCCGTCGACGTGACGCGAGTACAGGCAGAACGGGCAGTGGTTGCGATGCCGCCCTCCCGACGGCAATACGCCCACGAACATGCGACAGTGCCGGCAGCGAAACTCGTCGTTTCGTCCGCCGAACCGCCGCCGACGCGAGCGATCCCGGTACGTGTTCGACACGGTGGTTCCTCTTTCGAACGAGCGCGGCGCGAGGTCCGCGCATCGGTGTGGCGATACGCTCGAAGGTGGTGATCCGTGTCTCGACAATGGGCTTGCGCATGTTGCAGCTCCTCATATTGCATGGCCGGCCGGCGGCTGGCGCGGGTGGACGAACGGGCGCCCCAGGATCAGATCCTGTGACGCCCGCTGGTTCGGCCACCGTGTGAGTCAGATCATCGGCCGCGCGTGCGGGTGCGCGGCAACGGCTCCGACAGGGTGCGTGGGGCCAGGACAAACAGGCCACAGGCGCCGCTGCGCTCGTGGCCGTGGGGTGCTTCGTCCGGAAGAACGGGTGTTAGCGAGCAGGCACGGCAGGAGACGCAGCGGCGAGCGCCGACGCAGCGACCGAAGGAGTGGTCCGCATGAACTCCTGCTTTCCAGGGCGAGGGCATCGGTGCCCTAACGCCGCCGCCAGTATACACCGCGGCGGAAACCGGGCGTGCGCGGCCGGATTCGCCGGGCAACCGAATCGGAGGTTAAGCCGCGCGTGCCGTATGCGCCCCAGCGCCGTCGGTCCACGGTGACGGTTGACCGCCGATAGCTGCTAGACTCCGGGCAACGGGCCGAAGTGGCGGAATGGCAGACGCGACGGTCTCAAAAACCGTTGGGCCGCAAGGCTCATGTGGGTTCGACTCCCACCTTCGGCAC
>CAYJMJ010000120.1:0-2997 GCA_964371095.1 uncultured Dehalococcoidia bacterium
GGCGTGGCCGGCCGCCGGGGCTTGCATAGGGGAGGTATAATATCAGTGGAAGGAGGTACGAGACGCGTAACGGGTGTGAACCCGGCAGGCCCGGCGCCCCGACCCGTAACCCGCTAAACAGGAAACGCTCGAAGGCGCGGAGTGCGGGCGGAGGACCCTCCGGAAACGGATGAGGCGACGCCCCCTCGGTTCGGAATGAACCGGCAGCGAGCCAAGACGAAGGACGCCGGAGCCGTCAACAGAACAGAATAGAGGAAGTGACCCACGGACTTCGGTCCGCGGGTCTGTTTTTGTCCCGAGCCAGGTGACCGCAATCGAAGGGGAGCGCCGGTCTGGGAGCGCGCACTGACGCGGGCGCGTTCCCGCCGCCCGTTTCGACTGCGCTACGCTGTCTGGAGCGCTGACCGCTCGTCGTCTCGGGCGAGCGAGCGCGCGCCGTTGGAGGCATCTTGACCGACGCGGATCTCGACGCCCCGCTCGCCGGATTTCCGCGGGCGCGCACGCAACTGCTGCCGATCCTTCTCGCCGCGCAGGATCGCGACGGATATCTCTCCGAGGCCGCGCTCAGCGCCATCGCGCACCATGTCTTCGTGCCGGAGAGCGAGGTCTTCGGCGTGGCGTCGAGCTACTCCGAGCTGCGGTTCTCGCCGCCGGCGGCGCGCTCCGTCACGATCTGCACCGGGCTGAGCTGCCTGCTCAACGGCGCGCGCGATCTGGCGGCGTCGGCCGCGGCTGACCTGCCGGGCGGATGGGCAATCGAGGAGCACCCGTGCCGGTTCCGCTGCGACGCGGCGCCCGTGGCGGCGATCGACGGCCGCTACATCGACCGCGCGACGAGCGACGCGGTGCGCGCGGCCGTGTCTGCGGCGGAGGCTCGGCCGGTCGCCGAGCGAGCGACGTGCGCGGAACTCGAGGGAGAGGTGCGCCACCTGCTCCGGCGTCGTGGCCGCATCGACCCTGAGAGCATCGACGACGCACTCGCGCTCGGCGCGTACGAGGGGTGGCGGGCCGCACAGGAGATTGAGCCGCCCGCGATCGTCGACGCCGTCGAAGCGGCGGGGCTGATCGGACGCGGCGGCGCATACTTCCCGGTCGCGGCGAAGTGGCGCGGGGCGCGCGCGCACCCGCAACCGCGGTATCTCGTCGTCAACGCGGAGGAGGGCGAGCCGGGCGTCTTCAAGGATCGATATCTCGTCGAGGGCGACCCGCACCTGCTCGTCGAGGGCATACTCATCGCCGCGCGGGCGATCGAGGCCGATGCGGTGTACGTCTACGTCAACGGCGAGGCGACGCTGATGGCCGCGCGCATCGAAATGGCTCTGGAGCAGGCGCGCGAGCGCGGCCTCGCCGCCGACGGCGCGCTCCGTGTCGAGATCCGGCGCGGCGCCGGCGGCTACGTGTGCGGCGAGGAGTCCGTGATCCTGTCGAGCATCGAGGGCGGGCGCGCGGTGCCGCGGCTGCGGCCGCCGTTCCCGGTCGAGTCGGGGCTGTGGGGCCGGCCGACCGTCATCAACAACGTCGAGACGCTCTGCAATCTGCCGCTGATCCTGCGCGACGGCCCGGCGGCGTTCCGCGCGATCGGGACGCCGGCGCATCCGGGCACGAAGCTCGTGTGCCTCTCGGGCGCGCTGCGTCGGCCGGGCGTGTACGAAGTGCCGTTCGGGACGTCGCTGCGGCACGTGGTGGAAGTCATCGGCGGCGGCGCGGCGGCGGGCCGCACGCTGCGGGCGGTGCTCTGCGGTGGACCGTCGGGCTCGCTGCTGCCCCCGTGGGCCTGGGATGCGCCGTTCGCACCCGGCCAGCTCGATGGCGGCCGCGCCTCGCCAGGCGCCGGCGGCATCGTGGCGATCGATGATGCGATGTCGATCCGCGACGTCGTGCGCCACCTGACGGCGTACAACGCGCGCGAATCGTGCGGGAAGTGTACGCCTTGCCGCGAGGGCACGGCGCGGATGCGGGACCTGCTCGACGATCCGCCGGCGGACGCCGTGGAACGGCTCGACGAGCTGGCGGAGGCCGTCGGAGCGGCGTCGCTCTGCGGTCTCGGGCAGATGGCGCCGCTGCCATACGCGAGCGCGCAACGCCACTTCGCCGGGGAGCTGTGGGCGCGATGACGGCGATCTCGCTCACCGTCGATGGCGTGCGCGTCGAGGTCGGCGCGGGCGCCAGCCTGCTCGACGCGGTGCTCGCGGCCGGGCGGCACGTGCCGCATCTCTGCAAGGACGCCGACCAGTCGCCGATCGGCGCGTGCCGCACGTGTCTCGTCGAAGTCGAGGGGTTGCGGGGCCTGCGCGCCAGCTGCCATGCGCCCGCGGCCGACGGCATGTCCGTCGCCACGGCGAGCGATGCCGTCGAGCGCGTGCGCCGCGTCGTGCTGGAGCTCACGGCCGGCATGGTCGACGGCGCCGCCGTCTCGTCGGATAGCGGCGTCAACGGCGCCTTGCAGCGCGAACTGCAGCGCTACGGCGTCGACGGCCAGTACGCGCCGAGGCCGCGTGCGCACGTCGACGACAGCAGCCCGTTCTTCCTGTCGGACTTCAACGCGTGCATCCTCTGCGGGCGCTGCGTCGATGCCTGCCAGGACGTGCAACACATCGGCGCGATCGCGATCGCGGGAACAGGGCGGGACGCGCGAATCGCCGCGTTCATGGACCGGCCGGTCATCGATTCGATCTGCACGTCGTGCGGCCAGTGCGTGTCGGTGTGCCCGACGGGCGCCCTCTCGCCGAAGGCGCAGCCGGTCGTCGAGAGCCTGCGCGAGGTGCCGTCCGTGTGTCCGTACTGCGGCGTCGGCTGCGGCGTCGCGTTGCAGGTGGACGGCGACGGACGCATCGCCGGCGTGCTCGACCAGCCGGCGAACCCGTCGAGCCAGGGCATGCTGTGCGTGAAAGGCCGCTTCGGCACGTCGTTCGTGCAACACCCGGATCGGCTGACGCAACCGCTGATCCGGCGCAACGGCGCGCTGGAGCCGGCGGGCTGGGACGAGGCGCTCGACCT
>CAYJMJ010000120.1:3097-5610 GCA_964371095.1 uncultured Dehalococcoidia bacterium
GGCTGCCTGATGGTCGTCGGCAGTGACACCAGCTCGAACCACCCGGTGATCGCGTCGCGGCTGCGGCGCGCGATCGATACGCGCGGCACGAGGCTGATCGTCGTGAACCCGACGCGCATCGACCTGTGCGAGTACACCGACATGTGGCTGCGGCCGAACCCGGGTACCGATGTCGCGCTGTTCAACAGCATCGCGCGCGCGATCCTCGACGAACAGCTCGAAGACCGCGCGTTCGTCGATGCGCGCACGGAGGGCTTCGACGGGTGGCGCGCGAGCCTTGCGGCATACGCGCCCGAGGACGTCGAGCGGATCACGGGCGTGCCGGCGGAACTCGTCCGGCGAGCGGCGCGCACGTACGCGCGGCCGCCGTTCGGCGGATCGTGCCTGTTGTGGGGGATGGGCGTCACCCAGCACACCTGCGGCACCGACAACGCGCACGCGCTGGTCAACCTGGCGCTGGCGACCGGACAGGTCGGCCGGCCGGGCTCCGGCATCTCGCCGCTTCGGGGGCAGAACAACGTGCAGGGCTGCGGCGACTCCGGCTGCCTGCCGGACACGCTCCCGGGCATGCAGGGCCTCGGCGCCGAGACCGTCGCGAAGTTCGCGGCCGCGTGGGGCGGCAAGTTGCCATCGGCGCCCGGGCTCACGGCGACGGAGATGATCGAAGAGGCGGCGGCGGGCCGGCTCGACTGCATGTACATCGTCGGGGAGAACCCGCTGCTCAGCGAGCCGTACCTCGCGCACGCGGAAGAGGCGATCGACCGGCTCAAGTTCCTCGTGGTGCAGGAGATCTTCATGTCGGAGACGGCGGAGCGCGCCGACGTCGTGCTGCCGTCGACGACGTTCGCGGAGAAGGAAGGGACGTTCACGAACAGCGAGCGGCGCGTGCAGCGCGTGCGGCAGGCGATCGCGCCGGTCGGCGACAGCCGCATCGACTGGGCGATCGTGTGCGAGGTAGCGCGGCGGGTGGCGGCGCTGCTCGGGCGCCCATCGGAGGGCTTCGATTATGCAAGCGCCGCCGCGATCTTCGACGAGCTGGCGTCGTTGACGCCGTCGCTCGCCGGCTTGTCGCACGCGCGGCTCGATCGAGAAGGTGGCATACAGTACCCGTGTCCGACGGCCGGCCATCCGGGCACGCCGCGCCTGTTCGCTGAGACATTCCCGCTCGGGCGGGGACGTTTCGTGCCGGTGACGCAGGGCGCTCCCGCGGCGGAGCTACCGAGCCGGCGCTTCCCGCTCATCCTCAACACGGGACGCGTGCTGTACCACTGGCACGGCGGGACGATGACGCGGCGCGTGCGCGGCCTCCTCGCGCGGTCGCCCGCGGTGCGCGTGGCGATCCACCCGCTCGACGCTGCCGCGAACGGCGTCGGCGCGGGCGAGCCAGTGGTGGTCACATCCCGGCGCGGCGAGTTGACGGGCGAGGCGCTGCTGACGGACGCGGTGCGCCCGGGCGAGATCTTCGTGCCGTTCGTCAAGCTCGCGGCGTGGGCGGCGAACTTCCTGACGAACAACGCGTACGATCCGAAGTCGAAGATCCCGGAGTACAAGGTGTGCGCGGTCCGGATCGACAAGCCCGGCGAGGGGCGAAAGCGTCGCGGCCGGGCACCTAACGCCCGGCCCCTTCCCTGAACGGAGGCGGAGATCGCGGGGCGAAGGTTGGGCGTGGAGCGAGACGGGCACCGAGCGGGCGGTGAGCGTGAGGCTGCTACGATAGAGCGATCATGAAACGGGTACCGGAGGTCGCCGCGATCGTGCTCGCCGGCGGGCGCAGCACGCGGCTCGGGCGAGACAAGGCGTCGGAGCTGCTGCTCGGCCGCACGCTGCTGCAGCACGTCATCGACCGTGTGAGCGCGCTCGTCGACGAGATCGTCGTCGTCAGCGCGCCGGGGCAGCCGCTGCCGCCGGTGTCGACGCTGCGGCCCATGCGCGTGGCCGAGGACCTGTACCCGGGATGCGGGCCGCTCGGCGGCATCTTCACCGGGCTTCGTGCCACGGACGCCGAACGCTGCCTCGCCGTCGCCTGCGACATGCCGCTGCTCTCCGACGCGCTGCTTCGAGAGTTGCTACGCCGTTCGCCCGACTGCGACGTGGTGATGCCAGTCATCGCATATCCGGAGCCGCTGCATGCGGTGTACGGGCGAGCCTGCATCGACCCGATCCGCGAGCGGCTCGATGCGCGCCAGCTCAAGATCACGAACTTCTTGGGCGCGGTAAACGTCTGCTACGTGAAAGAGGACGAGTGCCGCCGATTCGACCCCGACCTGCGGTCGTTCATGAACACGAACACGGAGGAAGACCTCAATCGCGCCCGCGAACTGCTCGCAACGGAGGGCGGCGGCGTGGGCTGAGGGATCCAGGTGTGACACGTACGCTTGGAATTGCGAACGTGCCGGTCCATCATCCCGAGATCATGGGCGAGCTGATGGCGGCGTGCGACGTAGGGACAGGTCTTCAGACCTGTCCGCAGCAGGTCCGCCCGAACGAAAAGTGAATTCTCCACTTAATGTCGT
>CAYJMJ010000121.1:0-890 GCA_964371095.1 uncultured Dehalococcoidia bacterium
CGCCACGCGCGCGCCTTTGAAGGGCGGAGAGGCGCCGCTCAGGCGCGGGAGAGGCGGATCGCGCCCGTATGGGTGCGCAAGCGCACCTTCGGACCGGCGCCGTTCTGCGCGCCGCCGCCGCTTCGTGGCGGCAGGTCAGATCGGACGGCGCCCAGGTCGCTCTCGGCATCGACGAAGAACGGCGACGCCGGGTCCACCGCAAGGTGAATGAGGCCGGTGTGCGCCCGCATGTCGATATCGCCCGCGACGCGGCCCCGGTAGCGGATGGCGCCGGTGTGCGCCTCGGCTTTGACGCGCGCGCGGGCGTTCTCGATCGTGATCGAGCCCGTGTGCGCCGTGACGCGCAGGTCGCCGCCGATCTCCCGCACGTCGAGCGCGCCGCTCCGCGCTGCTACCGTCGCGGCGCCGCTCACGTGTCCGACTTCCAGGCGCCCGCTGCGCGCCTCGGCGGTGACTTCGCCCTGCACGTGCTCGATGCTCACGCTGCCGCTGCGCGCGACCACCGTCACGTCGCCGCGGATGTGGTCGATGCTGACGCGCCCGCTCTGCGACTCCACGTGCACGCGGCCATCCGTGCGAGCGATCTGCACGCGGCCGCTGCGCGAGAGCACGCGGACGGCCGTGGCCACCGGCACGCGGATGCTGTAGTCAACGCGCGAGCCGCGCTTGCCTCCCCACAGGCTCCAACCCTCGGTCTGCGCCAGCGACGGCGCGCGCACGATCACGCGGTGCGCGTCCTGCTCCATGCCGCGCGCGACGAGGCTCGCCGCCTCGTCCGCCTCGACGGCGAGATCCGACCACACGTGCACGATCGCCTCGACGAGTACGCGGTGGGCGCGACGGGGCGCGACGGGGGCCCCGCCGGGGCGGGGGGGGGTGGTGAACCACGC
>CAYJMJ010000121.1:900-3296 GCA_964371095.1 uncultured Dehalococcoidia bacterium
GCCCCGCTACTTTACCGCGGGCGCGGGCGATCGCCGCGCCGGCGACCGCGCCTGAGCGGGCTTCGATGTGCAACACGGCCTTGTCGCCGGTCACGAATTCGCGAGCGATCGTGCGGGTGTGTTCCATCGCTATACCGAGAATCCCCAGAGCCGGGTCGTGAAGTCGTTCCAGAGGCCCCGGGCGCGCGGCGGCTCGTCGACCCGCACCATGCGCGGGTCCAGCGCGCGCCGGATGGCGCTCGCCAGCTCGCGGCGCGAGTGCGGACCGACGAAGCGCGCGATCTCCGCAGCCTCGTACAACACAACGAACGTCGGCAGCAGCGTGATCTTGAAGCGCCGCCGCAGATCCGGGTAGGCATCGATATCTACCGCACGCACGGGAAGGCGTCCGGCCGCCAGCTCGATGCCGGGGACGCGCGCGGCGAGGGGCCGCTGCCGCACGCGGGACGACGTGAACTCCACGATGAGCGGCACGTCGCGAGGCGCCAGTTGTGCGTCGCTGGTGATGGTGTACTGGGGTGCGATGTTCATGGTCATGGCCAGTCGTCTCCGAACGAGTCCCATCGCCGCCAGCGCCGTTCCATGCGGCGCTCCCATCGGCTCCAGCGGCGCTCGTCATCCGGGTCGGGCGGCATCGGCGCGACCGGCGGCTCGGGTCGTGCGACGTGCCGGCTCCAGCGACGGGCGTCATCGGGCTCCCAGCTCCAGTCCCAGCGCCATCCGCGTCGCCCGCGCCCGTGCGATTCGTGGCCGAGTATCCGGTCGAGTGCGAACGCGCGCGGCATGAACGCGGCGACGCCCGTGACGGCGGACAGCGCGATGAGCCAGTCGCGGGTGGGCTCGATCGTGCCCGCCAGCAGCAGGACGGCCAGCACGAACGCCGCCAGGCGCGCGTCGATCCGCGGGCGGAAGTCCCACGGCGCCCAGATCCGCGGCCGCACCGCTGCGAGGCCCGTGAGCACGACGAGCGCGATCAGCCAGCCGCGCGTCGGGTCGATGTTCCCCGCCAGGAGCAGCAGCGCAAGAACGAATGCCAGTAGTCTCATCGGATCGTCCTTCTCCAGCGGCGGAGCGCTAGATGTCCCAGCCGTCCGGGTCGCTCCAGGCTCGCGCGCGGCCGCGGACCTCCATCGAGATCACGCGCGGCAGGTCAGCGAGCAGGTCGCGTAGCGGCTCGACGGCGCATTCCACCGCCGTCCGGGCGATCTCGGTCGCGTCGGCGACGACCTGGTCGATGTCCGGGCAGCACGCCTCGAGCGGCTCGGCGCCCGGCGCCACGCGGTCGGTCCATTCGTGCACGCGGTCGATCCAGCCGTCCCATGTCAGTCCCACAGCGCCCTCCCCTGCGGCCGGGGCGGAGCCGGCCGGCCCGCGCGCTCGCCGGCGTCGCGGTCAAACCACATGCCGAGCCGCACCAACAGCGCCGCGATGCGTTCGCGCAGGTGGTGGCGCAGGCGGCGACGCCGATCGGCGAGCGCCTCTTCCGTGTACCGGACGCGCGCGTCGTCGATTTCCTGCATTGCCCTCACCCGCTGCTCCAACATCAGGTCATCCAGCGTCATGGTGTCCTCCCCCTCGCCTCCGCGAGGAACGATCGCTGCTACTCGTCGTCTTCGCCGCCGACCCAGCCGCTCAGGCGCGAACCGCGCCCCGGGCCGCGGCGCCCCTCGCGCCACGACGGGGGCTGCGGCGGCCGCGGCCCGGTCTGCACTTCGATGTTTCGCACAGCGCGCGCCAGCGCCTTCACGAACCAGGTGTTCGCCGACGTGCCGGCCTTCGACGCCGCCTGCTGCGCCAGGTCCTTCAACTCGGCCGGGATGCGGATGGTGATCTTCTCGACGTCGCCCTCGAGCGCGGAGTACTGCGCCTCCTCGCCGTTGCCGGTCTTCTCGTCGACCTCGACGGCGAGGCCGCCCGGGCGATACGACAGGCGCACGCGGTAGTGGTTGCCGACGCGCTCGTCGACGGCCTGGGCGACCTGCGACATGAGGTCGAACACGGCGCGCTCCAGCGGCAGGCGGGCGGCCTCGATGTAGGTCTCGATCGTCCGGCGGCGCTCGTCGCTCTCGACGAGGGCGAGCGGCTGCTTGAGGGCGTCGAAGACGGGCTCGGTGCGAATCTCGGTAGCCATGGCCCCTCCGGCCAGCTTCATACGGTCGTGTTGACTGCGCCATGATGGCATTCTGCCAGCACGCTGTCAATAGGCCGATCGGCAATTTGTCGAAAGCGTTGAGAGCGAGGCCCGAGCCAGAACTCCCTTCCCCCTGCCGCTTTGCCGCTCCCGTCGCCCATCGCCTAGAATCGCCCATGCAGCCATCTCGCACCGCGCGCATCGCCATCGTCGGGGATTTCGACGCCGCGTACCCGTCGCACCTGGCCACGAACGATGCCATCGA
>CAYJMJ010000121.1:3396-5188 GCA_964371095.1 uncultured Dehalococcoidia bacterium
TGAGGGGGCTTCCAACATACTCTGTTAGAGTATGCTCGCGACGTCCTGGCGCTCCCCCAGGCCATCCACCCCGAATACGACTCCGAAGCGACCGACACGCTGATCTCGCTCGCCGCGTGCCCCGTCCCGGAGGCCGGCGCACCGAGAATGCACGGCGCGATGACGGTGACGCTCCTGCCCGGCTCGCTCGCATTCCGCATCTACGGCGCGGCCACGATCCAGGAGGAGTTCCACTGCAACTACGGTCTGAACCCGGCCTACCAACACCTGTTCGAGGGCGGGCCCTTGGCGATCACCGGCACCGGCGGCCAGGGCGAGGCGCGCATCGTCGAGCTGACGGGGTCGGACTTCTTCATCGCTACGCTGTTCCTGCCGCAGATGCGGCCGGCAGCTGCGGGTCCGCACCCGCTGATCGCGGCATTCCTCACCCACATCCTTCGGAGCGACTGATGCGCAGCGAGAATCGCCGTCGGGCGACACCAGCCACCAGTGACGAGTCACCAGAGACCAGACCGGGTCAGGCGGGCTCCGGCGCGGGCGCACCGGACGGGGTGCGGCCGTTGCCGCTGGTCTTGCCGTTGCCGCCGAGCGCGTGCTGCTCGTACGTCATCCGGTAGAGGCTCGCGTAGCGGCCGCCGAGCGCCAGCAGCTCGTCGTGCCGGCCCTGCTCCACCATGCGGCCTTGCTCCATCACGATGATCCTGTCGGCGTTGCGGATCGTCGACAGGCGGTGCGCGACGACGAACGACGTCCGGCCGCCGAGCAGCGCCTTCAGCGCCCGCTGGATGATCACCTCGGTCTGCGTGTCGACGTTCGCCGTCGCCTCATCGAGGATCAGGATGCGGGGCTGTGCGATGATCGCGCGCGCGAAGCTGATGAGCTGCCGCTGCCCGACCGACAGGTTCATGCCGCGCTCGTGCAGGTACGTCTCGTATCCCTGCTCGAGCCGCGCGATGAAGTCGTGCGCGCCCACGGTCCGCGCCGCGTCCTCGACCTCCTCGTCCGTCGCCTCCAGGCGGCCGTAGCGGATGTTCTCGGCGACGGTGCCGGAGAACAGGAACGGCTCCTGCAGCACCAGGCCCATCCGGCGCGCCAGGCTCAGGTGCGTGATCTTCCGCACGTCGATGCCGTCGATCTCGATTGCCCCCTCGGTGACGTCGTAGAAGCGCGAGAGCAGGGCGGTCACGGTCGTCTTGCCCGCGCCCGTCTGCCCGACGAACGCGATCGTCTCGCCGGGCTGCACGTGCAGGTCGAAGTCCTTGAGCACCGGCACGTCCTCGACGTAGTTGAAGTTGACGTGGTTGAAGTCGACGCGCCCGGTGATGTCGTCCAACTCGACGGCGTCGGGTGCGTCCTCGAACTCCGGCTTCGTGTCGAGCACCTCGAGCACGCGCTCGCCGCCGGCCATCGCCCGCTGCAGCTGTGTGTACTGGAGCACCAGGTCGCGAACCGGGTCGAAGAACAATTGCAGCTGCAGCGCGAAGGCGATCAGCGCGGCGACTTCCATGTGGCCGTGCAGCACCAGGTAGCCGCCGTACCCGACCACGAGCGACATCGCCAGCGCGACGATCACCTCGACCGCCGGCGTCACCGCCGCCGTCAGCCGGCCGGCATCGACGTTCGCCCGCCAGTTCATCTGGTTGATCGAGTCGAAGCGCTTCGCGTTCTCGTTCTCGCGCGAGAGGCTCTGGATCACGCGCACGCCCGACACGTTCTCCTGCAGGTTGGCGTTGACGACGGCGATCGCCTGCCGTACGCGGATGAACGCGCGCCGGGAATAGCTCTGCCACAC
>CAYJMJ010000122.1:0-2414 GCA_964371095.1 uncultured Dehalococcoidia bacterium
GCCTGTTCCGGGCCGCGCCGGGCCGGTACGATGCCGCGAATGCAGGGCACCTCCTCGAAGTTTGCCACCGCCGGCGGGCTCACGCTGTTCGAACGGCACTGGCTGCCGGATGGCGCCCCCCGGGCCGACGTCATCATCGTCCACGGATACGCGGAGCACAGCGGCCGCTACGAGCACGTCGGCGCGGCCCTGGCGGAACGCGGCTACGCCGTCCACGCGTTGGATCTGCGCGGGCATGGCCGCTCGGAAGGCCGCCGCGTCTTCGTGAGATCCATGAACGAGTACCTCGACGACCTCGATGCCTTCCTCGAGCGAAACAGGCACCCCGGGCGGCCGTTGTTCCTCCTCGGTCACAGCATGGGCGGCACGGTGGTGGCGCTCGCCGCCGTCACTCGCGAGACGGACGCGCAGGGACTCATCCTGAGCGGACCGGCGCTCACCACCGACGGCGCCTCGCCGCTCATGACGCGCATCGTGCTGTTGCTCGGCCGCTTCTTCCCGTCCCTGCGCCTGCGCAAGCTCGATGCCGCGGCCGTGTCGCGCGACCCGGCCGTCGTCGCCGCCTACGACGCCGACCCGCTCGTCGAGCGCGGCAAGATTCACGCCGGCACGGCGGCCGCCATGATCCGCGCGATGCGCACGATCGACAAGCACGAGCCGGACATCCGCCTGCCGCTGCTCGTCATGCACGGCACCGAGGATCTCCTGGCGAGCCCGGCCGGCAGCCAGGCGCTCCACGAGCGCGCGTCGTCGACCGACAAGACGCTGCGGCTCTACGCGGGCCTCTACCACGAGATCTTCAACGAGCCGGAGCAGCAGGAGGTGCTCGGCGACGTCCTCGCCTGGCTCGACGCCCGGACGGGGGGCGGCTAAGGACAGACAACAGAGCCGTTCGGGGGTCGCTGTGGTGTTGGGTCTGTCATCTGTTCTCTGTTGTTGATAACGTCCTCCGCATGGACTGGCGCGAGCGCTACGCCGCACAGCTGACCACGCCCGAGGACGCCGTCTCCGTCGTACGCGACGGGCATCGCGTCGTCATCGGCATGCACTACCAGACGCCGCTCGCGCTGTGCCGGGCGCTGGCGGGCCGCGCGAACGAGCTGCGCAACGTCGAGATCGAAAACTCCATCTCGACGTTCATCTCCTGGTGGCCCGAGGACGTCCCGACCAACTTCGACGTGCGCACGTTCTTCCTGCAGGCCAGCGACCGGCCGGCCATGCGCAAGGGTTTGCTCGACTACGTGATCGCGCCACCCACGCGCGCCGACGAAAGCTACTGGCTCGACCGAAAGCCGGACGTGTTCCTGGTCAGCATCTCGCCGCCGGACGACGACGGGTGGTGCAGCTTCGGAATGAGCGTCTGGGGCGCGCCCGAGGTGGCCCGCGAGGCCGCGCACGTCATCGGCGAAGTCAACGAGCGCTTCATTCGCACGGGCGGCGACAACCGCATCCACGTCTCCCGCTTCGAGAAGCTGGTCGAGGCGCCGCACGAGTGGAAGTTCCTTCGCCGCCCGCCGCGCACGCACGAGGAGAACGAGATCACCGAGGTGATCTGCTCGCTCGTCGGCAGCGAGATCGTGCAGGACGGCGACACGCTGCAGATGGGCACCGGCACGGTGTCGGCCGCGCTTGCGTCGTTCCTGTTCCACCGGCACGAGCTGGGCGTGCACTCGGAGTTGGTGTTCGGCGGCATCCCGGAGCTGGTGGAGCGGGGCGTGGTCACCGGCAGCCGCAAGACGGTACACCCCGGCAAGGTCGTCGGCGCGTCGTTCGGTCCGCTGACCCAGCACGAGTTCGCCATGGTCGATGGCGACCCGCGATACGAGCTGTACTGCATGAGCCACACGAACGACATCCAGGTGATCGCGGCGCACGACAACATGTGCGTCGTGAACAACGCGCTGCTCGTCGACCTCACCGGCCAGATTAACGGCGAGACGCTCGGCACCGAGATCTACAGTGGCACGGGCGGCGCGTTCGCGTTCGCGGTCGGCGCGCTCCACGCGAAGAACGGCCGCTCGGTCACGGTGCTGCCGTCGACGTCCGTCGTCAACGGCGAGCGCCGCTCACGTATCGTGCCGATGTTTCCGCAGGGGAGCGCCGTCACGGTGCCGCGCACCTACGCCGACATCTTCGTGACCGAGTACGGCATCGCCCGCATCAAGGGCGGCTCGCTGCGCCGCCGTGTCGACGAGTTGGTCGCGATCGCCCACCCCGACTTCCGCACCGAGCTGCGCGCCGAAGCACGGCGGCTGTACGGCGCGTAGCCACCCCGCGCTGTCATGCTGAGCGCCAGCGAAGCATCTTCCCCCGCCGTCGCCGTGCACGCCGAAGAACACGTGTCGGCGTTGGCCGGGCAAGACCCTTCGCTTCGCTCAGGGTGACGGACGGCCTGCCCTCACCGCCGCCAAACA
>CAYJMJ010000122.1:2514-4962 GCA_964371095.1 uncultured Dehalococcoidia bacterium
AGACCCTTCGCTTCGCTCAGGGTGACGGACGGCCTGCCCTCACCGCCGCCAAACACCCCCTCGACCCTGCCACCAGCACCGCCGTACACTTCCCCCAACTACTCACTACGAACCACTAACTACGAACTGACAGATGGCTCCCTCCAAAGAACTCCGCATCGGCATCATCGGCGCAGGCCGCATCGCCGACCTGCACGCGCTCGCGTACGGCGAGGACAGCCGCGCCGCGATCTACGCGGTCTGCGACGCGAACGCGGACATCGCCGCCGCCCGCGCGAAGGAGTGGGGCGCCGAGCGCTCGTACACCGACTACCGCGACCTGCTCGCCGACGCCCGCGTCGACGCCGTCGAGATCATCCTTCCGCACCATCTGCACGAGGAGGTGGCGATCGCCGCCGCGCAGGCCGGCAAGCCCGCATCGGTGCAGAAGCCGATGGCGCGCTCCGTTGCCGAGTCACAGCGCATGGTCGATGCTGCGGCGGCCGCCGGCGCGGACCTGCGCGTGTTCGAGAATTTCCGCCACTACCCGCCGTTCGTCCTGGCGAAGCAACTGATCGACGCCGGCGAGATCGGCGAGCCGGCCGCGCAGCACATCAGCGTCATCGGCGGCGCCGGCGACGGCTGGACCGTCCCCGGCCGCGCCTGGCGGTGGCGGCTCGATGAGGAGCTGTGCGGCGGCGGGCCGTGCATCTTCGACCACGGCTACCACATCTTCTCGATCGCCACGTTCCTCCTGGGCCCGGTCGAAGAGGTGTTTGCCTGGATCCTGTCGTCCGAGATCGCCGGCGTCGCGATCGACCGGCCGGCGCTCGTCTGCTGGAAGCACACCGCGCCAAATCGGCTCGGCTCGTGGGACACGACCGGCTCGACCAAGCTGCTCGTGCCCTCGAAGTACTACACGAACGACGAGCGCGTGCAGATCATCGGCGAGCGGGGGATCATCTGGATCAACCACTGCTCCGGGCTGCTCACGTCGGACCCGCCGCTCGTCCTCTATCGCGACGGCCTCACCACGGCGTACCACGACATCGAGTCGGACTGGGGAGCGAGCTTCCGCATCGGCGGCCGCGACTGGCACGACCACCTGCTCGAAGACCGCCCGTGCGAAATGACGCCGGACGAGGGCCTCGCCGTCATGCGCTTCACCGAGGCCGCCCACATCGCCTCGGCCGAGCACAGGCCGGTTCGCTTAGAATCCAACAAGTAGGGACACGGCAATAGCGGGAATAGGCCCTTTGCCACACCCGCCTGCCTGGCTGACGCTTAGGGCGCATGAGGTAAGGGGGTCGCGCGACGATGTTCGTTGCTCGCGTGCGGAGCATGTGGGAAGACTTCTTGGCGTTGTCCAAGAAGTACTGGTTTGTGTACGTCTCGGTCTTGCTTGTCGAAGACCGCGCACAGGGATGGGTCAACGATCAGATCGACAAGTTTGCTCCGTCGGCAATCGGGGATGCTGTGAGCACGCCATTCCTGTTGTTCATCGGGGTGATAGCCGTGCTGGGCCTACTCGCCTTTCTTGACACTCGCCGCGATGTGGCGACACTGCATCCCTCAGGAACGGGCGGACAAGAGGCGCTGAAGTCGGAGTTCGATCGTCACCTTCAGAATGCGCTTGCCGAACAGAATGAGTCTCTCCGCAAACTGGCGGAGGAAAATGAGAAGCATGCACAGAACGAGAGCCGCGCCGCCGAAGCGATACGGCAGGAGCGCGACGCACTTGCCAAGACGGTCACTAGCCAGCAACAGCGCCTTGAGACACAGTCCGTGCAAATCAGCGTGCGAGATGATCGATTAAAGGCGATAGAACCGAAGATCGCCTGGGCGGACAGCCTCGTGGAGCGCGCGCGAGGGGTGCACCCACTCCTCATCCAGAGAGATCGCCAGAGGTGGTTGTCCAAACTGGAGAACCTTGACAAGAACGAGCCGTGGTTCGAGATCGGCATCGTATTTGAATACTGTGGGGTACATCGCCTGATCATCGGGGAGCGTATCGAAGGGCGCCTGGCGCGATGGAATCATGAGCCATTCAATCTTGAACCGATCCTTACGTTCGGTGTGGACGACAAGCCACCATTTGATCACTTCGGGCCTAGCGGCGCTGTCATGCGACTACGGCAACGAGTGTCGACCGCTACTGCCGCCGACTTAAGGACAGCGCTCGGGTTAACCAACGAGGCTTACAGCGGAACCGAGCGCCTGTTCAACTTGATCTCGCGTGACTTGTTCATCTCAGTTCGGTTGCTTTCGTATGACGGTGAGGTGCTCTTTGATGGTCGATTCTTAGGCGAGGACCTCGAAACTCGATACACCGTCGGGGCATGACGAGCATAAGAAACCACGAGCCAAGCCCTTTCTCTGTGTCGTATGTCCTTCAAGGAGGCAGTACTCTCACCCCAGCGTCCCCGGCTCGAAGTCGACGGCGATCACCGTGGCGTGTTCGTCGAGCAC
>CAYJMJ010000123.1:0-4795 GCA_964371095.1 uncultured Dehalococcoidia bacterium
ACCCGGCGAACAATCTAGCCGATCGACGCCCCCCGGGCCACCGGTAGCCCCGGCGCGGGGCGGTCCGGCGAGTACGAGGCGCCGGATCTCGCCTCAATGGCGTAACCTCGATACCCTGCGATCTATGGAAATCACCTGGCTCGGCCATTGCTGCTTCCGCATCCGCGCGAAGGAGGCGACCGTGGTCGCCGACCCCTGCGACAAGAGCACCGGCTACAGCCTGGGCCGGCCTACCGGCGACCTCGTGACGGTCAGCTTCGGGGACCGCGCCCACAACTACGTCGAAGGCGTCGCCGGGACGCCGCGCGTGATCGACGGCCCCGGCGAATTCGAGGTGGCCGCCACGTCCGTCGTCGGCGTGTCGACGTGGCACGACCGCGAGAAGACGCAGCGAAACATCGCCTACGTGATCGAGCTCGAGGACCTGCGCGTGTGCCATCTCGGCGCGATCGGCGTCGTGCCGACGTCCGACCAGGTCGAGGAGATCGGCGCCGTCGATATCCTGCTCGTGCCGGTGGGGGGCGGCGACGCGCTCGATGCGCCGCCGGCCGCCGAGACGGTCAGCCTCATCGAGCCCAAGCTCGTGATCCCGATGCATTTCAAGACCGACGTCGAGCGCGCGCACCTCGACCCCATCGATCGCTTCCTCAAGGAGATGGGCGCGAAGTCGCCGGAGACGCACGCCAAGATCGCCGTGACGCGCAGCTCACTCCCCGAGGAGACGCAGATCCTCGTCCTCGACTACAAGCACTGAGTTGGGCGCTGCCTCGTCCCGGCGCCTACAGCTTGAGCAGGCGCGCGAACCGTCGGTCGCTCCGGAACGGCCCGACCAGCGCCATCGACATCTGCGTCTCGAGGAGGAGCTTGCGCGCCACGCGCCGCACGTCGTCGCTCGTAACGGCTTCGATGAACTCGACGATCTGGTCCGGCGTGCGGATGATTCTGTTGAGCATCTCCTGCCCGCCGAGCCAGCCGGAGACGCTGCGCGTGTCTTCCATGCGGAGCAGCAGGCGCCCTTTGGACAGCTCCTTCGCCTTGTGCAGCTCCTCGTCGCTGATGCCGTTCGCCCGCATCCGCGCCAGCTCCTCGATCAGCGCCTGCGTCGCCTCGACGGTCTTCTTCGGGTCGACGCCGGCGTACACGGCGAACGATCCGGTGTCCAGGTAATGGCTGGCGAAGCTGTGGACGTCGTAGCAGAGGGCGCGCTTCTCGCGCAGCTCCATGAACAGTCGGCTGCTCATGCCCTCGCCGAGGATCACGCTGATCAGGTCGAGCGCGAAGCGGTCGGGATCCTGGTGCGACAACGCGTGGACCGCGATCTCGATGTGCGCCTGCTCGGTGCGCTTGTACATGACGGCGACGCGCGGTTCGTCCTGCCCGTTGACGGCCGGAATCCAGGCCGAAGGCGTGCCCTGGGGCCAGTCGCCCAGCGCGCCGTGCATGAACTGCACCACCTCGTCGTGCTCGATCGCGCCGGCGACGGCAACGACGATGTTGTTCGGCACGTATTGCCTGCGAAGATAGTCGAGCGTGCCCTCGCGTGTCAGCGCGCTCACCGACGCCTCCGTTCCGGCCACGTCGCGGCCAAGCGGCTGGTCGGGCCACATCGTCGCGTCGAGCAGGATGTCGACGAGCTGCGCCGGCGAGTCGCCGATCGAGGCCAGCTCCTCGATGACGACCTTGCGTTCCTTCTCCAGTTCGGCGGCGGCCATCAGGGGGTGACGCAGCATGTCCGTCAATACGTCAGCCGCCAGCTCGAAGTGCGGCCGCGCGACCTTCGCGTAGTACACCGTCAGCTCGCGGTCCGTGCCGGCGTTCATCACGCCGCCGACCCCATCGATGATCTCCGAGATCTCCTGCGGCGTCGGCCGCCTCTCCGTGCCCTTGAAGACGAGGTGCTCGATCAGGTGCGAGATGCCCGCTTCTTCGGGCCGCTCATACCTGGAGCCGGCGCCGACGTAGAGGCTGACGGACACCGAGCGCGTGCTCGGCATGGGTGCGCTGACGATGCGCAGGCCGTTGTCGAGAGTGGTATGCCGGTACTCTTCGGATTCCAAGGGTGTCCTTTGGGCGAAGGTTCGATTGGTGATTCGCGAAGTGTAACGTGCCGGCCTCGGGCGCAGAACCCGGCCCCTTGGGGGTGTCCGGCGGCGGCAGGACGGCGCGCCGCCAACAGGAGACCCGGCGGCGGTGTGCGCCCCGGGTCTTCGTCACGCGTCCGCGTCGCTCTCAGTGCGGCGTCAGCAGGCCCTGTTGCCTTCGAAGACCATGGTGTAGTAGATCTTGCCGTCCGCGCCCTTGGCCACGCCCGTGCCGAAGCGCTCGTAGTGGCAGTCGAGGATGTTCTCCATGTGCGGCGGGCTGTTGCGCCACATCTTCACCGCCACGTCGGCTGTCTGCGCCCAGTCCCACGTGTTCCAGGCGATGTTCTCGCCGGCCCACGCGTGCGGGGTGCCGAACTTGTCCATCACGCAGACGTAGTTGCAGCCGTCCGGCGGGTTGTGGCCGAAGTAGCCCTTTGCGGCCATGTCCTGGCTGCGTGCGCGGGCGACCTTCACGAGGCCGGCGTCCGCGGAGAGCGGAGGCAATCCGGCCTGCGCGCGGATCGCGTTGATGCCGGAATACGTCTTCAGTTCGGCGTTGACTTCCACGGTGCAGCCAGTCAGAAGTACGACGGCGGCAAGCAGGGCCGCGCACGCCGACAGCACGCCAAGTCTCGAATGCGGCAGCGCGTTCGCTCTCACGACTACGACTCCTCTCCAGTCAGAGCATCGGCCGGAGGTCGCGGATCTGGTGCAAGTGCTTTCCGATTCGGAAAATAACGATCGTCGTTCGGGGCCCGCCGTGGAATCGCCATACGAAATCCGATCACATTCCGTGCGTGGCGCGCGGCGACCATGCTCGCGCGTGGTGCATCGACCGGCTGCAATCGCCGGCCGGCCGGGATGATATGACAGGGTCGAGTTCGATCTTCGTGGCGCTGGCCCACCACCAGCGGGCTCACCCTACACCACCGCCACTACCCTGAAAACCCCCGTCCGGCCCGGGGGGTAACGGTCTTTTGGCGCAACCTGCCGCACGCGGCGAGCGCCGCAACAGATATGTAAAGCCGTTATGCGGAGTCCCTCAGGGCGAGTGATGCGCCGTTCGCTATTCGCCCGTCGATCTCCTTCGTGGTCCTACCGGACCGTCGGCATTTTTCAACCGATTGGCCGAGAAATGGCGGGGGTGGAGAGAAATTCCTTCAGGATGGCGTTGAACCTCGCAGCGCGCTCGAAGTAGACAGAATGTCCAGCCTCTTCGACCAACGTGACGGTCGCTCGCGGGAAATTGCCCGCGGCGATCTCGATCATCCGGGGCAGGATCACGATGTCTTCCGCGCCCTCGATGAACAGCACCGGCGTATCGATCCGCGCCGCTTCGCTGAGCGGTATGCCGCCGGCCGCGCGGATGTCTTCGGCCATCTGCTTGCGCGTGCGCTCGTTCAGCTCGCTGATCGCGACGTAGAGAAAGTGGAGATCGGGCCGCTCGTTGAACATGCGCTCGCCGGCGGCCGGGTGGACGCCCGCCGGCAGCGCGGCGGCCAGCGCGAGCGTCGTGCTCCACAGCGAACTCAGTTCGGGCGAGGTCAGGCCGCCGTGGGTGTCGCACATGACGAGGCGATCGACCCGCTCCGGCCAGCGCCGCGTGAAGCCCAGGCACGCCCAACCGCCGAGCGACTGCGCGACGAGCGTCGCGCGCTCGATGCCGGCGTGGTCGAGCACGGCGCGGAGGTCGTCGACGAAGGCACCGCCGCCCGGGCCATCGTCCGTGTCGCGCGATTGGCCGTATCCGCGCTGGTCGTACGTCACGCAGGTGAAGCGATCGGCGAAGTACGGGACCTGTTGCCACCACGAGAGGTGGTTGCCGCCGGCGCCGTGTGCGAAGACGATCGCCGGCGCCGTGCCAGGCTTCGGGCCGTGCAGCTCGTAGTAGAGGCCGATGTCATGGGACGGCGCGAACGGCATGCGGCGATTATAGTCGCTGGTCGCGATTGCCGGTGGAGTCCCCGAACGGTCGGGCGGGTTGTTCAGGCCGCACGGTGTGTCGTGCCAGGGCGACCATCGGCACGGCGTGCGTCACTGGCGGGAGGCGCGACTCTTATTGCCACCGAAGATGCCCAGAAACGGAGAACCGGCGCCAGCCAGGAACCCAACGTCGTACCAGTTGCCGCCGCGCGCGCCGTTGTAGAACGGATACCGGTCCCAGCCGCCGAATGCGTGCGCGATGAGCACGATCCATGCCGAGAAGCCGTTCCAGAATCCCCAGAGGAAGTCTTGCCACCACATACCGGACTCCTTCCACCCATTGAGCGCGGGAACCCGCGCCGTTGGCCGCGATGCGAGCGCCCTCGATCACCCGGAGAGCGTCGCCGTGCCCGGGCGGTGACGGCAGAAGCGAAGAGGGGCGCGTATGTCCGCGCCCCTCTTCGTTGCCCAGGCGGAAATCAGCGCTTGTCGATCGCCTTGTACGTGCGGCCCCGCTCGCCCGTGTAGATCTGGCGCGGGCGCGCGATCTTCTGCTCCGAGTCGGTGATCATCTCTCGCCACTGGGCGATCCAGCCCGCCGTGCGCGGAATCGCGAAGAGCACCGGGAACATCTCGACCGGGAAGCCGAGCGCCTGGTAGATGATGCCGGAGTAGAAGTCGACGTTCGGGTACAGCTTGCGCTGCACGAAGTAGTCGTCCTCGAGCGCGATCTTCTCGAGCTCGAGCGCGATTTCGAGCATCGGGTTCTTTCCGGTCAGGTCGAACAC
>CAYJMJ010000124.1:0-4618 GCA_964371095.1 uncultured Dehalococcoidia bacterium
GAGCCGGAGCGCACGGCGCCGTACGGCCAGTACTTCTGCGTCGAGAGCACGTTGCCGGTCTGGTCCGTCATCCCCACCGTGCTGCCGAGGTGATCGGCGAGCAGGTAGCACGGCGCGCTCGCACACGCGGCGACGCTGCTGCTCCGGCCGGCAACGGTTCAAGGGTCACTTCGGGCGGGGTCCACGACGTCCTCACGGTGTGTGAATGGGGGGCGACGCTCGCCCCCTATTCACGACGGTTCTTTGCCGACGCGCGTTATGCGTGCGCTGCGGCCGCTGCGGCTTCAGCCACCTGAGCGGGCTGCCGTGCGCCTTCGATGTTGATCCTCGGCAGCCACTCCAACCAGTTGGGGAAGTACCAGTTCCAATCGCCCAGCAGCTCCATGCTCGCCGGCACGAGCACCATGCGGATGATCGTGGCGTCGAGGATGACGGCGATCGCGAGGCCGAAGCCGACCTGCTGGAAGGTCACGAGGTCGCCCGAGGCCATGCCGCCGAAGACGGCGACCATGATCAGCGCCGCGCCGCTGATGATGCCCGCCGTGCTGCGGAGGCCGTGGGCGACCGAAGCCGCGTTGTCCCGGGTCTCGTCGTAGTGTTCCTTGATGCGGCTCAGAAGGAATACGTGGTAGTCCATCGACAGACCAAACAAGATGGCGAACAGGAAGAGCGGCAGCCACGACTCGATGACCGGCGCTTCCCGGAACCCGAGCGCGCTCGCTCCGATGCCCTTCTGGAAGACCAGCACCAGGATGCCGTACGCCGCGCCGACTGAGAGCAGGTTCAGCGCGACCGCCTTGAGCGGCACCACAATGGAGCGGAACACCACGAGCAGCAGCAGGAAGCTGAACCCGAGCACGAAGGTGAACACGAGCGGCAGGTAGTCCTTCTGCGTCTGGACCGAGTCGACGGTTTCGGCCGTCGGTCCGCCGACCAGGACCGCCGCCGGCGCGCCGTCGAAGGCGGCCGGGATGTAGTCGCCGCGCAGCCGCTCGAGCGCCGCCTTGGACTCCGCGCTCGAGAAGTCGCCCGGCATCGCCACGGTGAGCAGCGCCAGGTTGCCAGCCTCGTTCGTCTCGAGCTTCGAGGCCCCGAAGAACTCGTCCGCGTCGAGAGAAGCGGTCAACTTGGCGATCGCGCCCTGCACCGCGGCGTCGTTCACGTCCCGGGCATCGATGACGACGTCGGCCGTCAGCACCCCATCCGAAAACTCCTTGTTGATGACGTCGAAGGCATGCCGCGCGTCACTGTTCTCCGGCAGCGAGCTGATGCCGACGCTGCCGAGGTTGATGTCGAGAACCGGCAACGTGGCGGCTAGCAGCAGTCCGCCGGTGACGACGACGCTGATGATCGGCCGGGCCGTGACCGCGCGGGTGATCCAGCCCCAGAAGCCGCCGTCGCTCTCGGTTCGCCCGCGTCGGCCGATGAATGGCAGCGTAAGCCAGTTGACGCGGTCGCCCAGCAGGCCGAGCACGGCGGGCAGCAGGGTCATCGAGGCGACCACCGTCGCCACCACGACGAGGATCGCGCCGACGGCAAAGCTCCGGAAGGTCGCGTCCGGCATGATCAGCATGCCGGCGAGTGCGATCGCCACGGCCATGCCGGAAAAGAACACTGTGCGGCTTGCGGTCGCGCCGGCCGTCGCGATGGCGTCGACCTTGTCGAGGCCGAGGCCTCGTTCCTCCCGGAAGCGCTGGACGATGAACAGCGAGTAGTCGATGCCGACGGCGAGGCCGATCATGGTGATGATGAAGACGACGGAGCTGGACATCTCCATCGCGTTGCTGACCAGCGCGGTGGCGCCCGCCGCCACGAAGATCGAGAGCAGCGCGAGCACGATTGGCAGCCCGGCGGCCACCGCGGCGCCGAACACGATGAGCAGGATCACGAGCGCCACGACGATGCCGATCATCTCGCCCTGCTGCATCGTTTCCCCCAGCAGCGTCGACATCTCGCCCTCCACGCTGCCAAAGCCGACGGTCGTGACGCGGAACCCGCCCGTTCCGCTGGCCTCGTCGGCCACGTCGACGACCGGTGCGGCGGCGGCCGCCGCGTCCGCCTCATCGCCGGTGAGCGTGACCGGGATCAGGATGGTGTACCCATCGTTGGAGACGAGGCTCCGGTCGCCGTCCCGGTAGCTGGCCACGGACTTGACTTCCTTGAGTCCGCGCAGATCGCGAACGAGAGTGTCGACGAACGCTGAGTACGCCGCCTCGTCCGCGGTCGTTGCCTTGGACTCGACGACGATGTACTCCTCCGGTGGCGTCTGCTGGCGGAGCCGCTGGTCGATGAGGTCCGCCGCCGTCTTCGACTCAGTGCCCGCCGTGCCGGGGTTCGCGGTAAGGCTCATCGCACCGGCGGCGAAGTACGCGACGGCGACCAGCACGACCCACAGTCCGAGCACGCGCCACGGGTGGCGCGCGGCAGCCCGAGCGAGCCGTCCCGTGAATGGCGGGCGATGGCTCATTGCTGAAGTTGACCTGTTCATTGCTTTCCTCCTCCGTATTTGCCGCGATTGACCTCACTGGCAAGGCTACGGCCGGGCAGGCGAGGCGTCGTCGCTCCACGGAGAGAACCTGGCTGTCCACTTTGGAGGGACGTCGGAGGTGTGCGCTCCACCCAGAGTGGTAGAGGCTCTGCGTTGCTGAAACGGGGGTCTAGTTGCCTTTGGGCTCCACCAGCCGAACGTCGTAGGCGAGGATGACCGCCTGCGCGCGGTCGCGGAGGTCGAGCTTCATGAAGATGCGCTTGATGTGCGTCTTCACCGTGCCCTCGGAGAGAACGAGCAGCTCGGCGATCTCGGCGTTGGAGTGTCCGCGGGCGACGAGCGCAAGCACCTCGCGCTCCCGCGCCGTGATCTCGTCGAGTGCCCTGGCGTCGGTCCGTCCTGCGGCCGGACGCTGCGCGAACTGGTCGATGAGGCGGCGCGTCACGGACGGCGCCAGGAGCGCGTCCCCGGCAGCCACGACGCGGATGCCAGCGACGAGATCGGCGGCTGGCGTCCGCTTGAGCAGGAAGCCGCTGGCGCCTGCGCGCAATGCTTCATAGACGTACTCATCAACCTCGAACGTCGTGAGGATCAACACGCGCGAGGATTCTGTGCGGCCGAGAGCCGCGATCTGCCGGGTGGCCTCCAGCCCGTTCATCTCGGGCATCTGGATGTCCATGAGCACGACGTCGGGATCGAGCTGCTGCGTGAGCGCGATCGCCTCGGCGCCGTTCCCCGCCTCGCCGATCACCTCGATGTCTGGTTCGGATTCGAGTATCAAACGGAAGCCCGCCCGCACAAGTTGCTCGTCATCGGCCAGCAGCACGCGCACGCTCATTCCCCGCCGCCCCCGAGCGGTAGTCTGACGTAGACTCGGTAGCCGCCCTCGGGCCGTGGGCCGAAGCTGAGTTCGCCTCCGAACATACCGGCGCGCTCTCTCATCCCGATGAGCCCGCGCCCTCCCTTGTCGTCACCAGCGCGGTCGCCGGAAACGCCGTGACCATCATCTGTGATCTCCAGCTCGAGACTGTCGGACCCGTGACGTATCTTGACGCTCGCGTGTGCGGGGCCGGCGTGCTTGAGCGCGTTCGTCAGCGCCTCCTGGATGATCCGGTAGGCCGAGAGGTCGACGCTTGAGGGGAGCGGCACGGGCGTTCCCTCGACCGTCACTTCCACCGGTAGCCCCGCCTCTGAGACCTGTGCTGCGAGGTCATCGACGTGGCTCAAGCCCGGCTGCGGGCTCAGCCCGTCGTCGGCCGCTTCCGCGCCGCGAAGGATCCCCAACATGCGCTCCATGTCGCTCAGCGCCTTCCGGCCGGTCGACTCGATGGAGACGAGCGATTCGCGCGCGAGCTCAGGTTTGGACTGGAACACCCGCTGCGCTCCGCCCGATTGGATCACGATCAGGTTTAGAGCGTGTCCCACCATGTCGTGCAGCTCCCGGGCGATGCGCGCGCGCTCGTCCGCAACGGCCTCTCGCGCTCGCGCCTCACGCTCACGCTCGAGAAGACTCGCCCGCTCTTCTACGACGTTCGTGTACTCGCGGCGGCTGCGCGCGTAGATGCCGAGGCCCCAGCCGACGGCGTACGTGGCGAACGTCGTGACGGCCTGCGTCAGGCCGGGGTCGCCACGATCCGTAGTGAAGTAGATGGCGATGCCGGCGGCCGTTATCACTGCGGCGACGATCGCCTGACGGATGTCGGTCAGCGAGGCGGCGCTGTACAGGATGACCAGCGCGGCGAACGTGCCGGCGGGCACTCCCTGGTATCCGACGCCAACGTGCAACGAGATAGCAGCAACACTGACGATCAAGGCGCCCAGGGGGGCGACACTGCGCGCCGCGATCGGCAACGTCTGGAGGAGCAGCAGCGCGATACCGAAGAAATCGTCGTTGCGATAGGCATCCTCGCCGCCGACTCTTCCGGCCACGGTCCAGAGCGCGGCAGCGGTGAAGCCCAACGCCAGAAGAGCGTCAACCGCATGTGGATTGACGCCCCGGATGCGCTCGATCAGGTGCTTCGTCCGCATTGTGAGTGCCGCACGTTCCGAATCCCGCTCGGCCCTATCGTACACGGTCGATACGGGGTCCCGCGATTGGTTAGAGATCGGCCTGCGCAATTCACTTGCCGG
>CAYJMJ010000125.1:0-4098 GCA_964371095.1 uncultured Dehalococcoidia bacterium
CGCCCCTCATTCGCGGCGAGCGTGACGTCGCGCGTGGCTTCGGGCTCGCCGTGCGTGCCGATGAGCGTCTCGACCGGCTCCAACGATGACGGCAGCGTGAACGAGACCTCCGCGTCGGCGAAGTTGAGCATGGTCAGCGTGCGGTCGTCGCCGCTGCTGCGCGTGAAAGCGTAGATCGGCCCGGGCAGATCGTCGACGGCGGCGTAGTCGCCGAAGCGCAGCGCGTCGGAGCCGCGGCGAAGCCAGATGATGCGCCGGTAGAGCGTGAGCAGCGATCGCGGGTCGGTCGTCTGGTCGGCGACGTTGCGCGAGAGGTCGCCGTACGGCAGCCACGGCGCGCCGGTCGTGAAGCCGCCGTCACGCGTCCACTGCATCGGCGAGCGCTCGGGGTCGCGGCCGCGCGCGTAGAACCGCGCCGGGTCCTGCAGCATCGACTCGGGGATCTCGGCGTTCGCCATGCCGATCTCCTCGCCGTAGTAGATGAACGGCGTGCCGCGCAGCGTCAGCAGCAGCAGCGCGGCGACGCGCGCGCGCTCCTGCCCGCGGTCGCCGTGGTCGATGCGGCTGATCAGGCGATCGACGTCGTGGTTGCCGAAGACGTGGTTCGGCCAGGCGTCGATGGCCACGGCGGCCTTCTCGAACTCGTCGACGCGCTTGCGGACGTGTTCCGCCGACCAGCGCTCGTTCCAGATGCGGATGAACGGGAAGTTGAACGCCAGGTGGAGGCCATCGAGCGCCGCGCCGCCGTAGTAGGCGAGGATCTGCTCCGGCGGGCCGCCGACTTCGCCGACCGTCATGCGATCGGGGAACTCGTCGACGACGGTGCGGATGCGGCGGACGGCATCGATGATGTCGGGCCAGTTGTGGTCGTAGACGTGGCGCTGGAGCGCCGTCTGGCCGAACATCGGCACGAATCGGCGCGTCGGCTCGGGCGGATTGTCGCGCAACTCCTCGTCCTTGAGGATGCGGTCGATGACGTCGATGCGGAAGCCATCGACGCCGCGCTTCATCCAGAAGCGCAGCACGTCGTGCATGGCCCGCTCGACTTCGGCGTTGCGCCAGTTGAGGTCCGGCTGCTCGACGAGGAACGAGTGCATGTAGTACTGCTGCGTGTTGTTGTCCCACTCCCACGCCGGGCCGCCGAACACGGCGATCCAGTTGTTGGGCGGGCTGCCCTCCGGCTTCGGGTCGCGCCAGAAGTACCAGTCGCGCTTCGATGAATCAGTGGACGAGCGCGACTCGATGAACCACGGGTGCTGCGACGACGTGTGGTTCGGCACGAAGTCGAGGATGACGCGAATGCCGCGCCGGTGCGCCTCTTCGATGAGGCGATCCATCGTCGCCATGTCGCCGAAGTCGGCGTGGACCCCGATGTAGTCGGAGACGTCGTAGCCGAAGTCGGCCATCGGCGAGGGGAAGGTCGGCGAGAACCAGATGGCATCGATGCCGAGCGAGTTCGGCGTGCCGTCGTTCAGGTAGTCGAGCCGGTCGATGACGCCCTGCAGGTCGCCGATGCCGTCGCCGTCGGCATCCTGGAAGCTGCGCGGGTAGATCTGGTAGATGATGCCGTGCTTCCACCAGACGTAATCGCCTGGAGATGGGTTACTGGTCACTGGTGCCCCGTTTCGTAAATGTCGTTGTTTTCGCGCAGTGCATCAGGTCGCGGCGTGTAGCGCAACGGCGGAGGACGGCAAACGGCAAACGGCAAACAGCAAGGGGCGGGGTCGGCGGAGAGCGGAGAGCGGAGAGCAGAGAGCAGAGAGCAGAGAGCAGAAAGCAGACAGCAGACAGCAGACAGCAGAGGTCAGAGGTCAGAGGGGTTCACAAGTCAGCGAACAAGGCGTAGTATCGAACAGGCGATCACGAGCTACTGACGAGAAGGATCCTCCTTCATGCGGAGAGCGAGTCCTGTCGTCGTGCATGGTCGGCTCTGGCGCGGGTGCTTCTTCGGTGCAGTTGGTCTCGCGCTGCTCACCGCCGCGCCGGTCTGCGGGTCCGGCGAGCAGAACCCCACGCCGCCAGCCACGGCGGGCGCCAGCGCGCTCGTGCCCACTGCGCAACCGTCGGCGACAACGACGCCGGAGGCCACGCCCGAAGCGGCGGCATTCCCGACGGCCGTGTTCCCAACACCAGCTTCCGCGGCCGATGCGATGATCGTGGGCGGAACGCTCTGGGTGGATGCAAGACCTGCCGTCGGTGAGGTCCTCGCGCTTATCGGCGGAAAGGAGTGCGGGCATGGGCAGTCTGGCCGAATGCAGTCGGAGCCACCCAGCTCCATCGCCGAGTTTGTCATTGTGATCGCGTCCGACGGCGAAGAGCCGGGCTGCGGCGTCCCCGGCGCTCCGATCACGATTACCCTCGACGGTCGCGCAATGAACGACACCATTTCATGGCAGCCGGGCTACCAACAGCCGGTGAACCTCGTCGCCGGCCCCGCCTTCGCCATGTACTACGGCAGGCTGAGGGTCAACACGGCCCTAACGCGGTTCTCGGTGGTTCCCTACGTGGATGGCGTCCCGTGCGGTGGGGACCTGGGCCCGGGCGGTCTCATGGGGCAGGAAACGGAGATACATTACAACGTCCTGGTCGATCCCGCGGAGCTTCTACCAGGATGCGGCCGTGATGGAGTTGAAGTTGAGTTCCACCTCCAGATCGAGGGCCAGGCGGACATCGTGTTCGATACAGCGCCCTGGTCTGCGGGACTTGGCAATCAGCGACCTACTCTGGACTTATCGGGACGGATCCCTAAGAGCCCCTTGCCTGCAACGGCGGTGTCGCAATGAGCCCCCTGCAACTACGGCCCAGTCCCTAGAGACGAACCGGCGCGGAGCGCCCGCCAGACCTCGCTCGACCAGATCTCGCGCGGGGCGAGGTCGAGGGACTCGCGGCGCGGGTCGCCGGCGACGAGGAGGACGCGGCTCATCACGCGCTCGCCGAAGCGCTCGAAGTACGTGCACTCCTTGCGGAAGTCCTGCAACGTATGGCGGTCGCCGCCGAAGAAGACGTACTCGATCTCCTCCTCGTACGGCTCCAGCTTTTCGCGCGCCTCGCCGCACGCCTTGGCGAACAGTTCGTGCACCTGCTTCTCGCGGATGCGGTCGAAGCGGCGCTGCGACTGGCCGCCCTTCCGATGCCGGTTCTTGACGAAGCGCTGGTCCGTCTTCGAGTCGGCGACGTCGCGACCGCGGAAGAAGCCGACGCTGAAGCCGCCGCGCCGCAGCAGCAGGACGGCGACGGTGCGCGGCCGTTGGAGCAGCTCGACGAGCGGCGGCGGGTACAGCTCGGAGTAGTCGATCGCCTCGACCACCGGGAACGGCGGGACGATGAGCGTCAGGTCTTCGGAGCGGGCGAAGAGGACGCTGCCGGTGTCGGACTCCCGCGCGATCTCCTCGAAACGGGCGGCCGTGTCGGGATCGACGTCGAACGCGCCGAACGATGGCGGCTCGTAGGGCGGGCGGTAGCTCGTCCAGCCCGGCGCGCCGGCCTCGGGCAGTTCCTGCAGCAGCTTGCCGCGCGCCACGTGCTCGCGGGTGATCTCGGTCATGGATGCAGGGTAGGTGATGGAGGGGATGAACTCACCCCGAGCCGGGCGGCGCGTCCGCCGGCGGGCGTCGATGCACCGAGACAGCATAACTACCCGAGGCATCCCACGCGCCGCCGTCCCAGGTGGACCATCGCTGGAACAGCTCGAGGCCGGCCGCCGCGGCGAACTCGTCGTAGCGGGCGATCGAGAGTCGGCCCGGCTGGAGCTGGAAGCCGGCGATGAGCACGCCGCCTGGCCGCAGGTGCCGAGCGAGGTTCGCGACAACCGCGCCCTCGGTTCCCGGCGTGAGGAAGATCATCACGTTGCCGGCCAGGACGATCGCGTCGAACGCGCGGCCGAGGTCGACGGTGGCGAGGTCGGCGATGCGCCAGTCCACGTCCGGCGCCTTGCGCCGCGCCGTGGCGAGCATCTCCGGATCGATGTCGACGCCGACGACGTCGATGCCGCGCCGCGCCAGTTCACGCCCGACGCGCCCCGTGCCGCAACCGGCATCGAGCACGGACGCCGGCGCGAACCACTGGACGAAGTCGGCCTCACCGTGGACGTTCTCGCCG
>CAYJMJ010000126.1:0-4081 GCA_964371095.1 uncultured Dehalococcoidia bacterium
TTGGCGAGATAGTCGCCGATCTCCGACGTCGACATCCCCATCGTCCCGACGGACAGGGACTTGATCCGCCCGGACGCAAGCGACTTCTCGATCGCCCCCTCGATCCGGCTGGCCGTCGCGTGTTCGCCGAGCGTCTCCATCATCATTTGGCCGGCCGCGATCGCCGCGATCGGACAGACGACGTTCTGGCCGGTGTACTTCGGCGCCGATCCCCCGATCGGCTCGAACATCGACACGCGGCCGGGATGGATGTTGCCCCCCGCCGCGACGCCGAGTCCGCCCTGAATCATCGCGCCGAGGTCGGTGATGATGTCGCCGAACATGTTCTCCACCACGATCACGTCGAACCACTCCGGGTTCTTGACCATCCACATCGTCGTCGCGTCGACGTGTGCGTAGTCGCGCGTGATGTCGGGGTAGTCGGCCTCGCCGACCTCGTTGAACGCCCGCCACCACGTGTCGTGCACGAACGTCAGCACGTTCGTCTTCCCGCAGAGCAAGAGCTTGTTGTCCTTCTTCCGCCTGCGGGCCAGGTCGAACGCATAGCGGATCGCTCGCTCCGCGCCGAACCTCGTGGTGACGTGCACCTGCGTCGACACTTCGTGCGGCGTGCCCTTGTACTGGAACCCGCCGGCGCCGCTGTACAGTCCCTCGGTGTTCTCGCGGACAACGTAGAAGTCGATCTCCTTCGGCCCCTTGTGCTTGAGGGGCCCGTCGACGCCCGGGTACAGCTTCACAGGCCGGAGGTTGATGTAGAGGTCCAGGTCGAACCGAAGACGCAGGAGCAAACCCTTCTCGAGGATGCCCGGCGCCACGTCCGGGTGGCCGATGGCTCCGAGGAAGATCGCATCATAGCCGCGCAGCTCATCGAGCACCGAGTCCGGCAGGATCTCGCCCGTGCGCAGGTAGCGCTCGCCGCCGAGGTCGTAATTGGTGAGTTCGTACTTGACGCCGGTCTTCGCCGCCGCCGCGGCGAGCACCTTCAGGCCCTCGCGGACTACCTCGGGGCCGGTGCCGTCGCCCGGCAAGACTGCTATTCGGTACATCGCTGCTCTCCGTCCTGAATTCGTGCCAGGCGCCATTACACCACGCGCGATGCGGTGGCGCGAGCGACGGGTGGCACGCGCGGAGGCGGAGCCGCAACCGTCGGACGCTGACCTGATCGTTCCGTTTTGTCATCTGTCCGCTGCCTGATCTACGCTGGCGTTCTCGGAAAGGAGCCACCATGTCCACGATCAAGCTCGCGACGCTCAACCTCTTCAACCGCATGGGGCAATGGGGGATGCGGGCGCCGCTCGTCATCGATCAACTCGAGGAACTCGCGCCCGACGTCATCGGGCTGCAGGAGGTCGACCTCGTGCTCGATCAGGGGATGTGGATCGCGCGCCAGATCAACAAGCGCACGGCCGAGCAGCCGCACTATCGCATCAAGCACGCGACGAACCCGGACACCCGCGCCAGCTTTCACGCCATCGCGACGATGTCGCGCATCGGCTTCGACGAGCACGAGGTGCTGGACCTGATGACGTTCGAGCGCGTGGCGCAGCGCTTCGTCTTCCGATGCGGCGACCGGCCCTTCTTCTTCATCAACACGCACCTCCACTACCCGCCCGAGGCACGGCAGGAGCGCGTCGTCCAGCTCGAGTACCTGCTCGCCTGGATCGAGCGCGATGCGCGCGGGTTGCCGGTGGTGATCGCCGGCGACTTCAACGCCTACGCCGAACCGCCCGAGCCCGCCGTCACGCTGATGAAGTCACGTTTCCGCTCGGCGTACGAGACGGCGCACGGCCGCGAGCCGGAGAAGACCTGGACCACGCCCGTCAACACCTACGACGACTCACCGCACGGCACGCTCGACTACATCTTCGTGTCGCCGGAGTTTCGCGTGGTCGATGCCGGCCTCGCGTTCGACAAGCCGTCGCCGTACGACGCAGACCTCTTCCCGTCCGATCACCTGGGCCTGTTCGCCGTGGTGGAATTGTGATCGCGCGACGGGTACGGGCGTAGAATCGTCCCGTGAACACGGCAGTCTCGCGTCATCTTGCGGGCTGCGACGAACGGCATACAGGCCGTCAGCGATGCAGCACATGGTCACCACCGCCTGTTCAGCAGCCAGGCGATCCGGGGCTCCGTCGCTCCGGCAACGTCCCCGCGTTGCAGGCGCCGCACGTATCGTTTTGGGTGATCATCTTTAACGGCGTCTTCGCCCTGAATCTTCTTTGGACGGGATGGCTGGGAACCGCTCAGCTCATGAAATACCAGGAGTGCGGATCGCACTGTCCCGAGGACGTATCTCCATCTGTGGTGTGGCTGTTAGGGGAATTGCTGTTAACGCCCGTCGTGTTCGTATCTACCGGCGCGGTGTTGGCGGATCGAGATCGACGTCGCCTGCGAAATACCTGGATCGGCCTAACCGCCCTGGCACTCACCGTGTGTCTGGCGTTGATTTTCTCTGTGCTGGCGCGACTCGCGAATCCACCGAGCCTCATCCCCTGGGTGCACTTCGCGTCGCCAACCTCTAACCTCCAACCTCCAACCTCTAACCCCTAGCGCCCAGCCACGCCATCACCGCATCCTCGACCAGGCGCTGGACCTCGGGCGAGTCGTCGAGCGTCTTGTGACTGACGAGCGCCATGCCGCCACCGCCGTCGCTCGGCGCGATCGGCGCACGCGCGGCGGACTCGTCGTCGTTGACGACGTTCGGCAGGTCGAGCTTCTGCCCGTGCCAGCCCTCGTTGAGCTGGTACACGTTAAGGATCCGGACCTGGGACGGGAACTCCATGGCGTTGCGGTCGTACAGCGCCGTCGTGCGGTCGATGAGCACCCCGAACAGGCGGCCGGCATAGCGTGCGTCGAGCGCGGTCGCGACCGAGGTCACCGTCACGCCGCCGTGACTGTGGCCGATCAACACCACACGCAGGCACGGCATCGCGTCGAGACGGCCGGCGAGGTAGTGCGCCAGCCAGCGCTCCATGCTGGTCTGCGCCGGGTCGGCGCCGGCGACCGCCGACGAGGCGAGCACCAGCTGCGTCCCGAGCCCCGCCTCCGCCGCGCGCTGCTGCACGGCGTTGACGATGTCGAGCAGCCCGAGGCTTTCGCCGCGGCTCGTGTCGAGAAGGTTCGTCGCCGCGGCCGCCACGGCGACGATGAGCAGCGGCGGGTTCGCTGCGTCACAGCTGAACGACGCCGCGTCCGGCGGCGGGCCGGCGTAGAAGTCGCCGTTGCGGGCCGGATCGACGCACGCCTCGCCCCCGGCGAGCGAGATGTCCATCCCCGCAAGCTGCGGCCGGTCTCCGCCGTTCAGCCGGCCGTCGCCGTTGGCGTCGAGGCACGAGATGAGCATCGCCTCGCCGCCGTTCGCCCCGCGAAGCCCCGCCAGCCACGTCGACGGCACCGGCGTTGCGGTGGCGGCGACGGGCGTTGGCGTGTGGGGCACGATGAGCGTCGTCGCGCCGCCTGAGCCCCCCGCGGAGTTCGCGAAGACGAGGTAGACCACCAGTGCCGAGGCCGCCGCCAGCGCCGTCACGGCAGCCGGGACGGCGAACTTCATCCCGCTGCCCGGCGGCGCTCGAAGGGCTTGCGCGGGCGGGCGGCCGCACGCAATTGCGTCAGGTCGCGCACCCAGCGAGGCGCGCTGCGCGCCATCAGCACGACAGACGCGGCGCCGATGAACTGGAACTCGTGCTCGACGTCCGCCGTCGCGACGAGGAGGCGGTTGCGGCTCGCCGCCCGCCAGTCCCTGAGGTCGATGAGCCAGAACGCCACGTCGTCGAGCAGCGGATCGTCGACCGCCGGCAGGAAGAAGAGTCGATCGCTCGTGAGGATCAGCTCGCCTTCCCACCAGTGGGGCGGCGCTGCCGTCCGTACGCGCGCGGGCGCGCTTCGCACGAGACGCTCATCCTCGAGCAGCATGTCGCTGTCGAACCAGCTGCGGGTGCCCATGCGGGCAGTATAGGCCGAATCGATACCGCGCCGCGCAAGCGCCGGTGTCGCCAAACGATGATCCGCGGCCGGGTTTCGCCTGATTCGCGCGTTCACAACGCGTACGGCGCCGGCTTGCGGCCGATGAACGCGTGCGCCT
>CAYJMJ010000127.1:0-2234 GCA_964371095.1 uncultured Dehalococcoidia bacterium
CCAGCGTCCCCGGCTCGAAGTCGACGGCGATCACCGTGGCGTGTTCGTCGAGCACTGACGCCGGAACGGCGATGCGCAGCTCGCCGCGCGGATCGGGGTTGATCATCGTATCGACGATCGTCGCGTGGGTCGTGAACTCCAGCGGCGCGCCCGTGGCGAGGGCGCTCACGGCCCGCACACGCTTGATGCGCGCGCCGCGCAGCGTCACCGTGTCGTACGGGCGCATCAGCAGGTGCAGGTACAGCCGGTCGCCGCGGCGTGTCGCCGGGCCGTAGAACTGCCACGGCTCGAGCGCGGGCTGCGTCCCCACGATGCTCTCGCCGTGGCGCGACATCCAGCCCTCGATGACGTCCAGGCGCTCCGTCAGCTCCGCCGGCAGCGAGCCGTCGCCCTTCGGCCCGACGTTGAGCAGCAGGTTGCCGCCGCGGCCCGCCACCTCGCACAGCGTGTGGATGAGCTGGCGCGCGGTCTTGAACTGCGTGTCGTCCGGGTTGTATCCCCAGCTCTCGTTGATCGTCATGCAGGTCTCCCACGCGCGCGCGGGGCGCTGCGCCGGCACGAACTGCTCGGGCGTGTCGAAGTCGCCGAAGCCGGGGAGGCGGTCGTTGATCAGGATCTCGGGCTGCAAGCCGCGGATCATGTCGTGCAGCTCCTTCGAGCGCCACTGCACGGTGCTGCGCTCCCAGCCGCCATCGAACCAGATCACGTCGATGCGGCCATAGTCCGTCAGCAGCTCGCGCACCTGGGCGAACATGAACTCCGAATAGCGCGCCCACTGCTCCGGCGATGGCTGCCGCCACCGGCCGAACGCGTACGGCTTGTCCGCCTCGGTGAACGCCGGGTAGTCGGGATGGTGCCAGTCGATCAGCGAGAAATAGACGCCGATGCGGATGCCCTCGGCGCGCATGGCGTCGATGAACTCGCGGAGGATGTCGCGTCGATGCGGCGCGTGCTCGATCGAGAAGTCGCTCTGCTTCGTGTGGTACATCGCGAAGCCGTCGTGGTGTTTCGCCGTGAACACGGCGTACGTCATACCGAGCCGCTTCGCCCGCCGAGCCCACGCGCGGGGGTCGTAGGCCTGCGGGTCGAAGGTCGCGGCGGTGCTGTGATACTCGTCGACGGGGATGTCGCCGCAGTGCGGCAGCGCAGGCGTGCCGCCGGTGAGCGGCCACGACAGCTCGCAGCCCCGCTGACTGCTGTGCCCCCAGTGGACGAACATGCCGAAGCGCGCCGTCTCGAACCACGTTGCCATGCGCCGGTCCCTCCCAGGCGCGCTCGCGCCACGTCAAGCATACGATGCCGGCCACATTGGCGCGCCGATCGCGCGACGGCAACCGCGTGGCGCGCAGGCACGCCGCACGAGACAGATTTCTTCGGACGCCGGGTGTCTGTTCCGCGGAGCCGAGGGTGGCGCGGGGTGCCGGCGCCGGATCGACCGATCCGCCCACTCGCGGCATCGACCGTACGGCGCTGGGCGGTCACAATCACCGTATGGGCACCCACGCACGCGCACCCTTACGCATCGACCTGGCCGGCGGCTGGTCCGACGTGCCCGCCTTCGCCGATGCGGAGGGCGGCGCCGTCGTCAACGTCGCGATCGGCAAGTTCGTGCGCGCCTCGCTCGCCGACGGCCAGGTGAGCTTCCGGCACGATGTCTCCGCGAGCGGCCTCGGCTCGTCGGCGTGCGAGCACGTGCTCGAAGCCGCGCTCCGCAATCCGGACGCCGATCTCGACGAGATCGCCGAGGCGGCGTACGCGGCGGAAAGCGCGGCCGGCGTCGCGGGCGGCCGCCAGGATCAGTACGCGGCCTGTTACGGCGGCCTCAACTACATGACGTTCCGGAGCGCGGCCTCGCCCGGCGGACCCGTCGGCATCGAGCGCCTGACCATGCCGGAGACGCATCTCGCCGCGCTCGAGAAGCGGCTCGTGCTCGCCGACAGCGGCGTCGCGCGTCTGTCCGGCGCGATCCACGACGCCGTCTGGTCCGCCTACGCGCGCCACGACAACGAGGTCACGGGCGCGCTGTTCGCGCTCAAACACGCCGGCAAGGCGATGCGCGATGCGATCGCCGGCAGCGACTTCGGCGGCATCCGCCAGGTGATGAACGAGAACTGGCTCCAGCAGAAGCGCCTCCACCCGAGCATCACGAACGACACGCTGGAGTCGATCTTCGCGCTGGCGATGAAGAGCGGCGCCTCGGCGGGCAAGGCGTGCGGCGCCGGTGGCGGCGGCGC
>CAYJMJ010000127.1:2334-3860 GCA_964371095.1 uncultured Dehalococcoidia bacterium
AGCGAAGCATCTTCTCCGGCCGCTACCCTACGCATCGTTCGATTGGTCCCGCCCCGAACGACGCACGGCACGCCGCTTGCATTCGGCATTCCTCGCCAGCGTCCGCTGGCGTGTCTACCAACTACAAACCACGAACTACCCACTCCATCACACCAGCGTCTCGTCGTACTCGATCTCGTTCGCGGCGATCAGATCGCGGAACCAGTAGCCGCTGTCCTTGATCGTGCGCTTCTGCGTCTCGAAGTCCGTGTACGCGAGCCCGAAGCGCTGGTTGAACCCCGTCGCCCACTCGAAGTTGTCGAGCAGCGTCCACGCGTAGTAGCCGCGGACGTCGCAGCCCTCGTCGAACGCCCGCGCCACCTGGCCGACGTAGCCCCGGTAGAAGTCGATGCGCTTGTCGTCGTGCACCCGGCCGTCCGGGCCCGGGCCGACGGCGTATGAGCAGCCGTTCTCCGTCACGTAGATCGGCGGCCGGCCGTAGTCCGCGTCGATCCGCTTGATCATCTGGTAGATCGCGGCGGGCCAGACCTCCCACGCGAAGTCGGTGCGGGGGCCCGGTCCCGGTATGACGCGTCCGCCGGTGTTCCGCCCGCTCGGGTCATTGGCGATGATCGTGCGCTGGTAGAGGTTGATGCCGATGAAGTCGAGCCGGTCCCGGATCTGCTCCATGTCGCCGGGGCGGATGTCCATCTTCGCGAGCGTGCCCTCCTGGTCCACGTAGGCGACGGGGTATGCGCCCTTCACCATCGGGTCCAGGAACCACGTGTTGCTGAAGGCGTGCTGGCGCTCGGCCGCCGCGCGGTCCTCGGGCGAATCCGACGCGGGATACATCGAGGACATGCTGAATGCCGTGCCGATCTTCTCCGGCTTGCCGGTCGCGCGCATCGCCCGCAGCGCCGCCGTCTGCGCCAGGTTGACGACGTGCGTCGACTTGAGGGTGAACCCGGCATCGCGAATGCCCGGTGCGTGGTAGCCGTACAGGCAGGCGAGGAACGTAAACACCCACGGCTCGTTGAAGATCATCCAGTTCTTCACGCGGTCGCCCAGCGCGTTCACGCACGTCTCCGCGTACCGGCTGAACTGGCCGATGATCTCCCGGTTCGACCAGCCGCCCGCGTCCTGCAGCGCCTGCGGCAGGTCCCAGTGGTAGAGCGTCGGAAACGGCGTGATGCCGTTGGCCAGCAGCTCATCGACGAGGCGGCTGTAGTAGTCGAGGCCCTTCTGGTTGACGGCGCCCTTGCCGTCCGGGAACACGCGCGGCCAGGCGATGCTGAACCGGTACCCCCGCATGCCCATCTGCTTCATGAGCGCGACGTCTTCCTTGAAGCGATGGTAGGAGTCGCACGCGACGTCGCCTGAGTCGCCGTTCTGGATCTTCCCCTCGGTGTGGCTGAAGCGGTCCCAGATCGACTCGCCCTTGCCGTCCTCGTTCCACGCACCCTCGATCTGGTACGAGGCCGTCGCCGTGCCCCACGAGAACCCGGCCGGGAATGTCACCTTCTTCATGATGCGATGCTCCTTCGGCG
>CAYJMJ010000128.1:0-3791 GCA_964371095.1 uncultured Dehalococcoidia bacterium
CGACGTCGGTGACCATGTCGGCGGCCTTGTGCTGGATCGCCTGGAACGAGCCGATCGGCCGGCCGAACTGGATGCGGTCCTTCGCGTACTGGACGCTGATCTCGAAGTCCATCTGCGCCAGGCCGACGAGGTATGCGCACTCGATGACGGTGGCCTTGCGCTGCACCTTCTTGAGGGTGGCGGCGCCGCCGGGGATGATGCTGGCCTTCGGAACGCGGACGTTCTCGAACTTCACCTCGGCCTGCTTGTCGGCCGCGATGGTCTTGAGCTGCGTCTGGCTGATGCCTGCCGTCTTCGCGTCGACGATGACGAGCGTAATGCCGTCGTCGCCCTTCGTCCCCGGCTTGCGGCCGACGACCGTGAAGTAATCCGCGACGTTGGCGTCGCGCACGAACAGCTTGGTGCCGTTCAGGACGACGTCGCCGCCGTCTTCCTTCGCCTCGAGGGCGACGCCCTCCGTGTCGAAGCGCGCGGAAGGCTCGGTGTACGCCAGCGCCCAGATCTCGTTACCGCTGGCGATCTTCGGCAGGTGCTGCTTCTTCTGGTCGTCGGTGCCGCCCTCGAGCAGCGGCAGCGTGCCGCCGACGACCGTCGAGATGAACGGCCCCGGCACGAGCGCCCGGCCGAACTCCTCGATGAGGATGATGAGGTCCAGGTAGCCGAAGCCCGCGCCGCCGTAGTTGTCGGGGATGAGCAGCCCCTGCCAGCCCTGCTCCGCCATCTTCTTCCAGAGGTCCGCCGAGTACCCCTTCTCGTCCTCTTCCATCTCCCGGACGAGCGTCTCCGGACACTCCTTCTCCAGGAAATCCCTCGCCGCGTTCTTCAGAAGCTCTTGCTCTTCAGAAAGACCCAGGTCCATTTTCGACAGCTCCTTTCAGCCGTTGTTCCGTCTTCGTGCGTTCCTCGCTGCGAGGTCAGAGGTCAATGGTCCGGACGCGGCCCGACCGCTGACTTCCAACCTCCAGCTCATTACCCGTCTCGTGTCTCGATCGCACCTCCTGATTCCGGTGGACCCGGCGTGCGCCCGGTCCCTGTGTCTCCCGGCCGGACCGATGTCCGGCCCTACACCTGCGCTCTACCCGCCCCCGTGTCGCCGCCTGCCGCCCGCTCCGCGCGCTCCTGGTTCCGCAGAACGCGCACCCAGTGCGGCCACAGCAGGAACACGATGGCGCTGATCGCGGCGGGCCACGCCGACCACGTCAGGTACTCGCTGCGGAACGCCTCCGAAGCCGTCAATGTGTGCTCCGCGAGGCAACGCTCCGTTTCGGCCTTGATCGCGCTTTGCGGCACGTCTTCCTTGTGGCCGCCGTACTGCGGCGCGAGCGCCTCCGGGAAGTTCGCGCAATCGTTGTGCGTCGCACCGGTCGCGATCGCGCCCGTCGCGTACAGCAGCGATCCGGCGCCCAGCCCGGCGCCGTAGATCACGGCGGCGATCGCAACGGCCGTCAGCACCCGCTTCATCGCGCTTCACCCGCTTCCGCGGTGGTGGCTGGGAGGTCGGAGGTCGGAGGTCGGATGTCGACGGTTCGCCACTTCTCGATGAGCCGGTACAGCTGCCGCGCGAGTATCCTGTACTCCTCCACCAGACCTGCGCACGCGTCCACCGTGATGTAACCAAGCTCGCGCGCTATCTCCAAGTGAACTTCCATCTCGGTAGCCGAGCCCATGGCATTCGCGAGAAACGCACGGAACTCCTTCGCCGATCGCCGCTTGGCGTAGCCCTCGGCGATGTTTGCCGGGACCGACTTGCTCGCCCGCCGAAGTTGGTTCGCGAGGTCGAACTTCTCGTAGTCCGGGAACGTCAGCACGATGTCGTGAACCGGACGTAGCAGAGCCATCCCGCGCTTATAGACCTCCAGGTCGTGGAAGCTCCTGATCGTCGCACTCACGCCAGCCGACCTCCGACCTCTGACTTCTGACATCCCATCGCCTACCCCCTCGGCATGCCGAGGCCGCGCTGCGCGATGACGCCGCGCTGGATCTCGCTCGTGCCGCCGGCAAGCGTCGATCCCACCGTGATCCGGTACATCGACGACATGCGCCCGCCGTCGCTTGCGCGCGGCGAACCCTGGCCCAACTGGCCGTACAACCCCGCTACTTTCACGGCCGTCCGTGAGATGCGCTGCGCCAGCTCGGAGGCAAAGAGCTTCGTGATCGACGCCTCCTGGTTCGGCACCAGCCCCTTCACCTGCATCGTGACGACCCTGTGCGACAGCACGATGGAGATCTCCGCCTCGATCGCGCGGTCGGCCAGCTCGTGGCGTACCTGCTCCCACCCGCCGTCGCGCCGCCGGTGCTGGCGCGCGTACTCGATGATGTCGCGCACTACCCGCTGCAGGCTGACGCCGCTAATGATGCCCGAGCGCTCGAAGTCGAGCGTCGTCGTCGCCACGTACCAGCCGCGGTTGATCTCGCCGAGCAGGTCCTTCTTCGGGACGCGCACGTTGTCGAAGAACACCTCGTTGAAGCTCGGGGTGTCGGCCATGTTGGTGAGCGGCCGCACGGTCAGGCCGGGCGACTTCATGTCGACGAGGAAGTAGCTGATGCCCTTGTGCTTCGGCACCTCGGTGTCCGTGCGCGCGAGCAGCATCATGCGCTGGGAACGGTGCGCGCCCGACGTCCAGATCTTCTGGCCGTTGATGATGAAGTCGTCGCCGTCCTGCACCGCGCGGGTCTGCAGCGCCGCCAGGTCGGAGCCGGCGCCAGGTTCGCTGAATCCCTGGCACCAGAAGTTCTCGCCCGAGAGGATGCCGGACAGATGCTCGCGCTTCTGCTCCTCGGTGCCGTGGACGATGATCGTCGGTCCGGCGAGCCCGATCGCGAGGAAGTTCGGCCGCGGCGCGCCGGCGCGCGCGATCTCCTCGTTGAAGATGAACTGCTGCATGACGGACATGCCCGCGCCGCCATATTCCTTCGGCCACGCCGGCGCGACCCAGCCGCGCTTGGCGAGCGTGAGCAACCAGTCCTTGTCGCGAGGATTCTCGCCGACTCCGACGCCGAGCACGGCATCATCCTCCGCGCGCAGGTCGGCCGGCAGCTCCTGCTCGAGGAAGTCTCGGACTTCCTTGCGGAAGGCTGCGTCTTCGGGCCTGTCTCTGAACTCCATTCGATGAACCTCTCCGCGTGAACGGAAGCTGGAAGCTGGAAGCTAGAAGCTGGAAGCTAGATGCCGGAAGCTGGATCCGCGAACGAGCGCCACGCCTGGATCAGCCGATTCAACTGCTTCCCGATGATCTGATACTCCTCGATGTACTTCTTCGCCTCGGCCACGCTTACGTAAGCAAGTTCCCGGGCAGTCTCCAGGTGCGCTTCTATCTCGTTCGCCGATGCCATCGCGATTCGCAGGAATCGCTTGAATTCTTTGACCGAGTCCCGCCGTGCGTAGCCCTCAGCGATATTTGCCGGCACCGACTTGCATGCGCGACGAATCTGGTCAGCGAGGTCAAACTTCTCGTAATCGGGAAAGCGTTCGACCAGCGCGTGCATCGGGCGCAGCAAGTCTTGACTCCGTCGATAAACTTCCAAGTCCCGGAAACTCCGGATGGGCTGCCGCTTCGGGTCGCCGCCCATTCCATCCTCCAGCTTCCTGCTTCCAGCCTCAATCTTGTCCGGCCTCCGGCATCTCAACCACCATCACTGTCGCGGCATGCCCAGGCCGCGCTGGGCGATGATGTTGCGCTGGATCTCCGACGTGCCGCCCGCGATCGCCATGCCGACGTTGGCCACGTACGACCTCGCGAAGCTGCCGCGAAGTTTCGCCCACGGCCCCTCGCCCCACAGGCCGCCGTACA
>CAYJMJ010000129.1:0-3708 GCA_964371095.1 uncultured Dehalococcoidia bacterium
AACGCGGTCCTGATCGTGTCGCCGCTGCTGCTCGTGGCGCTCGCCCTCGCACTCGTGCGGATCAGCGAGCGCTTCGGCGGCCACGCGCCGACCACTCGGCTCGAGGTGCTCGCCTCGTTCTGGCAAGACGCGCCGCGACCGTCCGGTCCGCCGGCATGAGCGCGCATCGTGGCGCGAGCCGAGCGTCGTTCGTGCGGCACCCGTGGCTGATCCAGCTCGTCGTGGCTGCGGCGCTGCTCGGCCTCGCCGTCTGGCAGATCGACTTGACCGAGCTGGGGCGGTCGTTTGCCGAAGCGCAATACGTCTGGCTCTCCGTCGCGCTCGCCGTCTACGTCGCCTCGAGGCTGGTCCACGCGGTCGAGTGGCAGATCACGCTGACGAGGGTGGGGCGTGCTCCATTCCTCGGCCTGTTCGGAGCGCTGCTCATCGGCACGCTCGTGAACGCCGTCATTCCCGCGAGCGCGGGCGACGTCGTGAAGATCCAGGTCGTGGCGAACCGGTACGGGCTCCCGCGCGCCGGACTCGTGGCGGGACGCGGCGCCGAGGCCATCGTGGACGCCGCGATCATGACGATCTTCATCCTCGTCAGCTTCGCGCTCCCGAGCGTCGGGTTCGGATCCCGGAACCTGCTCTGGCTGCTCGCCGCCGCGGCGGCGCTCGTGTTCACCGGAGCCATCGTGGCGACCCGCACGCTGCCGGAGACGCTGCCGGCGTGGCCAGTGCTTCGGCGCCTCCCTCTCCGCCTGTACGAGAGCGTCGGCCGTCAATGGCCCCGTTTCGCGGAGGGACTCGAAGTCATCCGGCGGCCGCAGCTGCTGGCCTTCGCGATCGTGCTCAACCTCTTCGGCTGGGGCGTGGACCTGATGATCTACTGGACCTATGGACAGGCGTTCGGTCTCAATCTGCCGCTCGCGGCGTACCTGTCCGTGACCGTCGTGGTGGCGCTCATCACCGTCTTCCCGATCACGTTCGGGAACATCGGCACGTTCGAGCTCGCCGTGGTGAGCGTGCTGGCGTTACACGCCGTTCCCTCGGAGCGGGCGCTCGCCTATGCGGCGGGCACCCACGTCTTCGGCACGATCTTCAACATCGGACTCGGCGTCGTCGCCATGTGGTTCATGGGCGTGCAGCCGCGCGACGTGTTCCGCCTCCGGCGCGACGCGCCCGCCGAGGCCCAGCCGGTACACGACACGTAGCGGACGGACCGCGACGCTCGTATCGCAGTTCGCCCTATTCCGGCAGCGCGATGAGGTGCGCCCCCGACGCGAGGCTGCCGGCGATAACCTGGAAGATGCTCGTCAGGTCCGACGTCTTCGGCTGACAGAAGAAGTGGTCGCCGTCCGTGTTCTCGGCCGCCACACACCCGTTGTCGCCGGTCACCTGCGTCGCCATGCTGGCCAGCAAGTACGTTACCGGCTTGTTGTAGAACGAGCTGCTCGACGAGTCAGGACACTTGTCGCCGCTACCGACGCCGAACCCGATCGTGAAGATCTCGATGCCGGCGTTCTTGGCGATCGTCGCGTCGGTGTTGGCCTGCGCGCACGTGTAATCGGCGGAATTTCCGGCGCCGTAGTTCGGCGAGCCGTCCGTCTCGAAGATGATGCCCTTCCTGACGCCCGGGCGGCCGTACGTGTCGAGATAGTACTTCGCCATGCGGATCGGCGTCGCCAGGTTCGTGCCCGTACTCGACTGGTTGAAGCAGTTGATCGCCTTCACGAGGGTGCTGCTGCTCGTGTTCAGCGTGCCATCCGGATTCAGATACGGCTCGTTGACCGGAGCACCTGTGCCGCTCAAGCCGACGGGGATCCACTTCGGAACGTCAGCCGGAATGTTGGTGCCGTACTGGCTGGAGCTGGCGCCATTTCCCTTGGCCGGGGAGTTCGCCCCGCTGCACGACGTGTCCGTCCTGCTCGGGCCGAGCAGGCCGAGCCCTACCCACTGCAGCGCCGGATTGTACGTCAGCAGGATCGCCTTGGCCGCGTTCCTCGCGTTCGTCATGTCGGTGCTGCTCATGCTCCCGGTGCGGTCCATGACCAGCATCACGTCCACCGGCGCGGTGGGCGGACCGCCGCACGGTCCGTTGCACGCGGCGCTCGTCAAACTGCCCGTCGCGCCGGTCTTCTTGCCGATCGCCGGCGCCAGGTAGAACTTCACGGTATTGCTCGCCGCCACGAAGATCACGTTGCACTTGTCGCCGCTGGCGGGCACGCAGTTGCTCACAGCCAGGCCGTTTCTCACGAGCCAGGATGCATCGGCCCCCGGGTCGCAGACGCCCGGTATGTCGCTGGCGTCCGGCGCGCCGTCGTCGTTGCGGTCGCCTACCAGGCAGCGGAACGTGACGCTCACGTCCGCCGGCTCCAGGCTCGGGTCGTTTGCGAGCGTGAACTGCGCCGCCACCGTGGCGGCCGTCGAAGCATCGTCCGGCAGGAGCTGCGCGCCGGCTAGCGCACCGGCGTCGACCGCCTTCTGGACGTTCTGGCGCTCGTGAAGAAAGAAGCCGACGTCAACGGCCAGTGCGCCCATGCCGAGCACGACGGCAATGATGAGAGCGGCGAGGACGATGATCTGGCCCCGGTCCTTTGGGAGCAGGAACCGCAGCCATCGCGTAGACGCTGTGGCGAGCTTCATCTGACTCGCATCTCCTATTCATGCCTCATGGTCGAGGTGGAGCTCATGGTGATTGGGCCCGTGAGGAGCTGGGTAAAGTGGCCCAACGGCGTCACGGATGTGAACGTGTAGTGCACCGTCACGCTCATCGCGTCCCCGGTGACGCCGGTACACGAAGACGGCGTAATCGTCACCGTCACCTGTGGCTGCAGTGACGACGCCACGTTCTGCGCCTGCGTCGTCACCTGGCTGCACGTTTGCCCGAGCACGAGCACCCGCGCGCCCTCGCGCGAGGCGTTCGTTACCGTGAGCCAGGCCTTAAGGCCCAGGCTGAAATCAACGACGCCAAACACGACGATCAGGAAGATCGGCACGACGACGGCGAACTCGACGAGGCTCTGACCGAGCTGCCGTCCACGCCTACGCGGCCTCGAGATAACAATACTAATCCACTCCATCTCCATTAGTAATCGGTCGGGCGGTACCGGACTTAATGGTCGGTGGAACAACCATCATCGCGGTCACGCCGGCTACGGCCTGCCCGAGGGCCTCCGCCCGCGGCGAGAGAGCATCCCGGCACGCGCCAACGGCATCGCCCGGCATACGGCGGTGGCGGTATGTGCTCCGGCGCGCCGCCTGAGCCCCAGCGTACGATTCACCAGGCGCTCCATCGCATCCGGATGTAACTCCGGGCATGGCCCGGCGGATACTACTCTTGCATGCGCCGGAGCACGCGACTGCGCGGCGGGCGCCACCTCGCGATCGGAGGAGCGACCACATGGCCTACGTCATCACCGAAGCCTGCATCGACACGACGTCCGGCGACTGCGTCGACGTGTGCCCGGTCGACTGCATTCACTCCGACGCCGATCACGACCGCAAGATGTACATCGACCCGAACGAGTGCATCGACTGCGCGGCGTGCGAATCCGCGTGCCCGGAGAAGGCAATCTACGCCGAAGCGAAGGTGCCGGCCGCGCTCAAGGAGTACATCGCGCTCGATGCGGGATGGTATCGAGACGCCCCGGCCGTCCGCGCCCGTATCAACCAGCTCCGCCCCGCCGACGCCGCCTGACCCGAGCCACCCGGGCTTCGTTCCGA
>CAYJMJ010000130.1:0-3325 GCA_964371095.1 uncultured Dehalococcoidia bacterium
CTGCGCGGTGTCGGTCATGTAGGGCGTGAGGTAGGCCTCGCCGGGCGAGGGGTTCGGGCCGAAGAAGAGCTGTACGTCGATCACGAGGCCGCCGCAGCCGATCTTCGTGACCAGCGCGCGGCCGTTGCCGCCGGTAAGGCGGCGCACCTCGCCGTCCGCGTCGTCGCCCGGCGTTCCCTTTGTCTCCAGGAGCACGACCATCGGCCCCGTGATGCCATCGACGCTCGCGCCGTCCTTCGCGGAGTAGCCGACGCGGCCGATGCGTACGCCTTGGTCGTCGGGAAACGCCACGGAGAGCGCGAGGTCGTTCTGGGTGTTGTCCGGCAGGCTCTTCGGTATGAACGGCTTGAACCCCGCCAGCTGTTTGAACGCGTCCGCATCGGGAACGCGCTGCAGCGCGATGACGCCGGCCGGCAGGTCGAGGTCCGACTGCTTCGGTATCGCGTTGGTACCGAGCACGGCGCTCGAGCGGCCGCCGGAGCGCACGTCCTCCACGACGTAGGTCACGGCGAACGCGGCGGCCGCGACGACGGCGAAGAACGCCGTGCTCGCGGCGAAGAGGCCGGCCAGCCGCATGGGGTGGTTGGGCGTCGAATAGCCGATCACACCCGATCGAACGGCGGCGCCGCCTGTTCGTATCATCTCGCCCAATCCTCCCGGTGACACGGGCGCTTGGAGTTCGCGCGCGCTTCGCGTGAGATCGTACGCATCCGGCGGGCGGCGATCGAGCGGTCCCGCGGCCCGGGTGTCAAGTTCGATGGAGCGACGCGACCGTGACGGCTCGTTTGGCCCGCCCGGCAGCCTCGCGAACGGCCCGGCCGGCGCGCGGTGCGCATCCGGCGCGAGCGGCGCAGCCCGCCCGTCCGGCGGGCCGCTACACCCGGCCCGCGCCGGGCATCCAGGAGCAACCGATCGGAGGCCCGGAAATGCCCCTCGCCCGACGCACCAACCCGCCCGAGATCTGGCTGCCGCTCAACGCCGGCCCGGTCTCGTTCACGCCCGGCGTCGCCACGATGAGCGCGTGGAACGCCCTCGCGACGCCGGCCAACGACTTCTACCTCACCCACCTGCTCGCCAGCCACATCCACACCGGCAGCGCCGCCGGCATCGACGCCGCCGAGTTCGCCTACGGCGCGGGCTACACGCCGATCGACGTCGTTCGCCGCACGCACGCCTTCTCCGACGCCACGAACGACGCCGGCGGCTGGTACGGCTTCTCGCAGGAGACGCGGCCCGGCAAGGTGCCCGCCGGGCAGCAGATCTCCGTGCGCGGCCAGGTCGGCGCCGCGCCGAACGCGATGGAGTGCATGGCCGTCGGCTTCGACGGCGCGTACCCGGCGTTCGCGTCGCTCCCGTCCGACGCCGTCGCCGGCGCCGGCCGGTTCTACCCGGGCAACACCGGCTACAGCACCATCAACACCGGCGCCGCGCCCGCCTGGAGCACGCCGCAGACCATCATCGACCCCGCGCCCAACGACATGCTCGTGACGTACCTCGCCGCCGGCGCGGCCATCGGCGACTTCATCGCCAGCTGGACCGCCTACCAGCTCGGCGTCGGCCCCGCCGGCTCCGAGACGTGGCTCGCCACGAGCATCATCGCCCACGCCCAGTCCGACGGCTGGATCTGGCCGCCCGTCTGGGTGCTCGCCGGCGAGCGTCTCGCCATCCGCGCGATGGCCGTGAGCACCGGCAGCCGCCGCGCCGCTATCAAGGTCCACGACCTGTAGGAGGAACCATGACCGTACTCGCCGACATTCGCGCCCGCGTTCGCCAGGACCTCCACGACGAGGACAGCGCCGCGTACATCTGGACCGACGCCGTGCTCCAGCGCCACATCGAGCACGCCGTCGCCGACTACAGCATCCACGCCCCGCTCGAACAGAAGAGCACGCTCACGACGACGTCGGGCTCACGCGACATCTCGATCAGCACCCTCGCCGGCCTGCTCGCCGTCGAGCGCGTCGAATGGCCGGTCGGCGAGTACCCGCCGCGCTACGTCGGCTTCTCCGTCTGGGGCACGACGCTCACGCTCGACGTCGCCGGCGCGCCGGCCGGCGTCGAGAACGTGTACGTGTACTGGACGAAAGAGCACCTGGTCGACGGCAGCGGTTCCACCGTGCCGCTCCCGCACGAGGACGTCATCGCCGTGGGCGCTGTCGCCTACGCCGCGCACGACCGCGAGACCCTGACCATCAACAAGATCAACGTCGGCGGCGAAGTCTGGGGGCGCTACAAGGCGCTCGCGGACGAGCGCATGGCGACCTTCCAGAAAGAGCTGAAGCGGCTCGGCCGCGCGAACACCGTGCGGCAGCGCCGCCTCTACTCGACCGACGCGCCGTCGGTCTTCGAACAGGGCCGCGTGAAGTACTGATGCGCACGTTGCATGCCGACCTGACCGCCGCGCAGAAGGGCGACACCGCCGACCCCGTCGTACAGGTCGTCGCCGAGAACATCCGCGGCGGCATCCGCGCCCTCGACTTCGCGCTGGTCGACGCCACCGCGCAGACCGTCGCCTCGCACGGCGTCGCCGTCGCGGCCGACGGCTCGATGACGCGCGCCAGGTCCGACGGCGCGGGCAACGTGATGCAGCAGCGCATCGCCGACCCGATCGCCGGGCCGTGGTCCAGCTGGAACAACGTCGGCGCGGGCAAGGGAAACCTGGTCGCCGTCGCGGCCAAAGGCACGCGCGTCGCCATCGTCTACGTCGACGCCGCCGGCACCGGCATCAAGATTCGGGAGTCAACCGACAGCGGCGCGACGTTCGCGGCCGAGGCCGCGGTCCTCACCGCCGCCGCCGCGTGCGTGTCGCTCGCCGTCGCCTACAAGAACACCAGCGGCGATCTCGCCATCGCCTGGGCGACCGCGACGACGCTCAACATCATCAAGCGCACCGCCGGGACCTTCGGCGGCGCGTCCGCCTCGGGCATCTCGGTCAACGCCCTGACGGGCGTCGGCATGTGCTACGGCTTCGACTACGACCTCATCCTCACCGGCACCGAGGTCACCACGCTCCGCCGCACCCTCTGGACCATCGTCTACGGCGACGGCACCGACGCCGCCGTAGGGACGTGGGGCTCGCTCCTCGTGCAGCAGCAGGCCGAGGCCGACAGCAGCGTCGCCTACAGCGCCCCCTTCGTCGCCTACACCGACACCTACCACATGCGCTACGTCGAGGCCGACACCTTCACCGGCGGCAATACCAGGACCTTCCGCACGTCGCTGCATCCCGCGTCATCGTTCGTGCTCGGCGCGTACACCGTGCGCGCGCCCATCCCGACGGACTACACCGGGACGCACGGCCTCGCCATCGCCGCCGGGACGACGT
>CAYJMJ010000131.1:0-3311 GCA_964371095.1 uncultured Dehalococcoidia bacterium
ATTCCGGCAACATGCACGTCACATCGGCTTAACCACGCCGCCACACCGCCGAAACGTCCCTCCGGCAGAATCAGGCATCCGAATCGTGCTGGGAGGAACGGATATGGCAGGAAGCTACTGCCCAACCTGCGGTCATGGCGGGGAACCGCACGACCTGTTCTGCCGGGCCTGCGGTGGGGCGCTCACCGAGGCCGCCCGCGCCTCCGGTCCTATCGCCGAGGCTGAGTCGCTCGTGGAACGCGGCCTGCTTGCCGAGGCGATCGTGACGGTGCAGCGCGCGCTCGGCGCGGGCGCCACGCCGGACCTGCACGTCGCGCTCGCGACGCTCTACCTGCGCCGCGGCGGCGGCGCCGACGCGCGGCGGGCGCTCGAAGAGGCGCTGGCGCTCGACCCGGAGTGCGCCATCGCCCACGCATACGCCGGGGGCATGCTCCTGCATGCGGGCGACGTCGACGGGGCGCAAGAGCGCCTCGACCACGCGCTCGATCTGGCGCCCAGGGACCTGATGGTTCTCGTGAAGCGTGCGGAATTCTGGCTGCGGCTTGGCATCTTCGACAAGGCGCGTGCCGAGCTGAAGAAGGGGCTGCAGGACGGCGGCGGGTCGCCTCACGTGCGTGCCATGGCCGAGGCGATGTTGTCCGCGGTCGACAGGCGCAGCCGCAACTCGTTCACGCGGCAGGTCGTGACGCTGCCCGACCTCGGTGCGGTGAAGCGCATGTTCCGGCGATCCGGCCGCACGGCCGCGACGCCCGTGGAAGCGAAGGTATTGCCATGATCGTGCTGCTGCTGTTGGTCTCGATGTTCATTATCGCGGTGCTGCGGGTCAACATGCCGTTCGGCGCGAAGACGGAAGGCAAGCCGTACGGCCAGATCACGCTCTCGTTCCGGGAGCGGATGCTGCTCCAGCGGACGAACCTCTACCTCATCGGCGGCGTGATCCTGGTCAGCACCATCGGCGGCTTCCTCGGTGGCCCGCTCGAACTCATCGCGTTCGTTGCCGTGTTCGGTCTGCTGATGATCTCGGCGCGGTACACGCTCACGTCGCAGGGCATCGCCATGAACAACGTCGTCTTTCGGTCATGGACCGATTTCTCCGGATACCGGGAGGAGCGCGGCGCGATCGTCCTCGAGGCGATCGACGGGCAGCGCGACTTCCGGCTGCACGTGCTGGGCGCGAACCGCGAGACCGCGGTGAAGGCGCTCTCGCGGCTGCTGTCACCGTCCGGAGCGAAGCGTGTGTCCGGAGGCGCCCGGGCACGCGGCAGGTCAACGGCGAAGGCGTAGTACCAGGACCGCACAGGAGAAGGAGGAGCAGTTGGCAACGATTCTCAACCACACGTTGACCCGCCGCCGCTACTGGACAGGCGCCATCGGGTTACTTGCGGCGATCGCCGCATTCGCGTTCATCGCGCTGGCGCCTGTCTCGACGGGCCACGCGCAGGAGCCGCCGGCCGATACGGCTCCGGCGGCCGAGGAGCCATCCGGGCCGCCTCCGGCCGACCGCACCGGCAATGGCACCGGGACGGGCGCCGACCTGGCGGGCGTTGCGCCGGGCACGCTCACCGAGGAGGACTTCGCGGCGGCGGCGGACAAGGAGCCGTTTGCGCTGAAGCTGGCTGACCTGGTGGCACAGAACAGGCTCGGCATCAACTTCACGTGGCTGCTGGTGACCGGGTACCTGGTGATGTTCATGCAGGCGGGGTTTGCCCTCGTCGAGGTCGGATTCTGCCGCGCGAAGAGCGCCGTCCACGTCATGTTCACGAACTTCATGGTGTACGGGCTGGGCATGCTCGCGTTCTACGCTGTTGGCTTCGCGTTTGCGTTCGGCGGCCTCGGCAACGTCGGCGTGGGCAGCCTGGGCGGGCTGGGCCAGCTCAACCAGGAATGGACCGTGAACCTCGGGGGCGTCGACTGGGGCATCCTGGGGCACAAGGGCTTCTTTCTCACCGGCTCGTCATACGACGTGGGAATCGCGGCGTTCTTCCTGTTCCAGATGGTGTTCATGGACACGGCGGCGACGATCCCGACGGGCGCGCTGGCAGAACGGTGGAAGTGGGGCGGGTTCGTCATCTACTCGATCTTCATCGGCGCCGTGATCTACCCCGTGTTCGCGAACTGGGCATGGGGTGGAGGCTGGCTCTCGCAGCTCGGATCCCACGATCCGGGCTTCGGGAACGGCTACCTGGACTTCGCGGGAAGCGGCGTCGTGCACGCCGTGGGCGGATGGACCGCGCTGGCCGGCGCCCTCGTCCTCGGACCGCGCATCGGCAAGTTCAACAAGGACGGCACCGCAAACGCGATCCCCGGGCACAACATCATGTTCGCCGCGCTGGGGACGTTCATCCTGGCCTTCGGCTGGTTCGGGTTCAACCCGGGCAGCACGTTCGGGGCGTCGGGCAACGGCAGCCTGCGCATCGGCATGGTCGCAGTGGTCACGATGCTCGCGGGCGCGGCGGGCTCGTTCACCGCGATGGGCGTCACCTGGTTGAAGAGCGGCAAGCCTGATGCCGGCATGATGATCAACGGGCTGCTCGCCGGGCTCGTAGCGATCACCGCGCCGTCCGGCTTCGTCAGCCCGGCGTCGGGCGTCGTCATCGGCGCGATTGCCGGCGTGCTCGTCGTGTATGCCGTCTCGTTCTTCGAAAACGTGCTCAAAGTCGATGACCCGGTCGGTGCGATCTCGGTACACGGCGTGAACGGCCTGTGGGGGCAGCTCGCGCTCGGCATCTTCGCGGACGGGACGGCGAACTACGGCGGCCTGACGGCGAAAGGCGCGCTGTTCGGCGATTTCGGACAGCTGGGCGCGCAGATGATCGGCGGCGCCGTCGCGTTTGTCTGGGCATTCGGCGTGGCGTACGTCTTCTTCAAGGTGCTGATGGCCGTCGGACTCTTCCGCAGCAAGCCGGAAGACGAAATCGCCGGTCTCGACATCCCGGAGATGGGCGGCGTCGCCTACAACTGGGACGAGGAGTTCGCGCGAGGGGCGTGGCCGATGCCCACTCCCGCCCCGCGCCCGGCGATGGCCGGGGCGGGCGCAGGTGGCGGCGGCTAGGACGCCCGACGAACGAGGTAGCACCGCCGGTTTCGATCGGCGAGCTAAGGAGCGGAGGCGGCCCTGTCCTCCCCTGGCGATGGGCCGCCTCCGCTACACCGACAATCTGGGTCGGTGCGATGCCATCGGCTCTCCGATGAGGGCCAGGCGACACGACGAGAAGGAACCGCCGACGTGGGACAGAGCGATCTTCTGCTGACCGTGGCGCTGGTGCTGGTGGCCGCCAAGCTGGGCGGCGTCGCCAGTCAGCGGTTCGGGC
>CAYJMJ010000132.1:0-3254 GCA_964371095.1 uncultured Dehalococcoidia bacterium
CACGCCGACCGCGACCAACACGCCGACGGCCACCAACACGCCGACGAACACGGCGACCTCGACCAGCACGCCGACGGTGACGAATACGCCGCCCGCCACCAACACGCCGACCATGACGAGCACGTCGACGAACACGGCGACGCCCACCGACACCGCGACGCCGACGAACACGCCGGTGGCCACGGACACACCGACGGCCACGAACACGCCGACCATGACGAGCACGCCGACAACCACGCCGACGCCCACCGGTACCGCGACGGCCACAAACACTCCGGTGGCCACGGACACGCCGACCGTGACGAACACGCCGACGGTAACCAACACGCCGGGCTCCGGCACGGACCGGTCCGTCACGCCGATCCGCACGCCCACGGCGACCGCCGCCTCGTCTGTGGCGCCCGCCGCGAGGTCGCCGCGGCCGGCTGTCACGGCAACCCTGCCGGAGGGCGGAGCGGGCCGTGCCGGTATCGCCCTGCCGGACACCGGTGCCGGCAGCTCGAAGACGGTGGCCCGCTACATACTGCTCATTGCGGGCGCACTGGCGGCCGCCGGCAGCGCTATGGCCGGCTTCGTGGCCTATGGGAAGCGGCGGAGGTAGCGCCCGGCCGCGACAGCCGGCGACGCCGTCACGAGCATCGGAGATCGCACGACGACTGACGGTCGACGGCGAAACGGGCACCCGCCTCCGTTGCTGCCCCGGTCAGTGCGTGCGAATTGGCGCGTCGCGCACTTCGGCGCGCCCGCTGACACGGCCGGGGGCGTTGCCGTCGGCGCGGCCTGGAGTCGCGGGCGTTCGAGCGAGCCGCGCGACGATTGTCACGGACGACGGCAGCAAGCGCGGTTGGCTAATCCCACCGGAAATAGCGAGCGCTCACGATGGCCGCGCCGGCCGTGAACGCCGTCACGATCCAGAAGGAGGACCAGTCCCACCCGTGCCCCAGCCAGGGTCCTTGCAGGACCAGCACGACATGGGTGAACGGCAGGGGATCGCTCAGCCAGCGCATCGCACCGGTGAGGACGTCGCGCGGCGGCCCGGCTCCGCCGATCATCATCATCACGAAGAACAGGATCAGGCCGGCGCCCTGCGCGGCACGCGCCGTCGGGAGGATCGCGCCCAGCGCCACGCCGATCGCGCAGAAGCAGGCGAGCCCGACCGCATATGCCGCCAGCGACTGCGGCCACGCCTCCGGCAACATGGCGCCGTAGAAGATGCGCGCCGCGCACGCGATCCCGATCGAACCGACGATCACGAGCGCGACCGCGACCACGACCTGCGCGCCGATCACGGCGGGCAACGAGAACCCGGCCGCCCGGAACCGCCGCAGGACACCCCGCTCCCGGTACGTCGCCATGCGCAGCGGCAACGCGATCAGTCCCACGGACGCGACGACCAGAGCGACGTAGGCCGGCGCGTAGTAGTCCGTCGGCCCGACGCCACGCCACACCCGCAAGAACTCCTCGTCGTCGGCCTCGATTTCGTTGCCGAAGACGCCCGCCAGCACGATGAGCATGAAGAACGGAAACGCGAACGTGAACACGAGCGCGAGCGGCTCGCGCAGGAACAGCTTCGCCTCGACCCAGGAGAGCTTCGCGAGCAACCTCATGCGCCGTGCCCCTCCACGAGCCCCATGTACACGTCCTCCAGCGTCGGCATGTCGACGCGCAGGTCGGCCGGAGCGATCCCGCGGGCGACGAGTGCGGCGCCCACGTGCGCCAGCACCGCATTCGTGCCGCGCACCAGCACGTGGTCCCCTTCCAATTCGAACGAATCGACATCGGGCACGCCCGACAACCACCCGAGATCACGCTCGCTCGTCGAGAAGCGGACCGTACGGCCACCGCGATGCTTCCGCACCAGCGCCGATGGCGAGTCGGTGGCGACGATCCTGCCCTGCTGGAACACGGAGACGCGGTCGCACAGGTGCTCCACTTCGTCCATGAAGTGCGTGACGAGGAGGATCGTGGCGCCCTGTTCGCGCACGGCGAGGATCAGCTCCCAGGCGACGCGCCGGGCCGCCGGATCGAGACCCGTCGTCATCTCGTCGAGGAACACCAGCACGGGATCGGTGACGAGCGCCAGCGCGATGAACAGGCGCTGCCGCTGACCGCCCGAGAGGTTCGCGAACGCCGCGTTCCTCCGATCGTAGATGCCCCACTGCCGCGCCGACTCGCGCCAGTCCCGGCGATGGCTTCCGGCGGCCGTGGCGAAGAGGTCGAGCGCCTCCCAGACCTTGATGCGGTCGGGCAGCGCCGACTCCTGCAGCTGGCTGCCAATCCGCCGGCGCAACTCCTCGCCCTGCGTCCGCGGGTCCAGGCCAAGCACGCGGATCGCCCCGGCGTCCGGCTGGCGCAGCCCCTGGAGGATCTCGACGGTCGTCGTCTTGCCCGAACCGTTGGGGCCGATGATGCCGTAGATCTCGTTCTGATCGATTCCGAGCGTCACGTCGTCGACGGCGACCACTTCGCGATAGGTCTTCCGCAGGTGTTCGACGGTGACCGCTGGTTCCATCTCTCACCCAACGTACGGCAGCATCTGCGCGCGCGGGAAGGGCCGCTCGTCCGGTTTTGCTCCAGCGCGGCGCCAAACGAAGTACTCCCGATGGCTGGCGGTGCGAATCCTGCCGGTGGGCGCCATTTCTACAGTGGCGAATTCGTTTTGTGAGTTTCATGTTCCCGGGAGGCCCTGGACATCGACGCGGGCGAGCGGGACGCGGTGGCCCTGCCGCCGGCCCTGCAGCGCCTCGAGTTCGTGCATGGTGTGGAGGAGCTGCCGGTTGAGGTGGGCCTCGTAGCGGGCGATGATGTCGAGGAAGCGGACCTCCGGAATAGGGAGCAGCGGCGGCTCCGGCTGGACGGGCGCGGGAAGGGCGCTGGCGTAGTAGACGCCCGCGTTCGCCGGATCCTTGCCGTCCATGCGGATGCGAGTGCGGCGCTCGGCATTCTCGGCCTCGCGGAGGTGGTCGCGCGCGACGAGGTTGGCCTCGGCGGCGGACACGCGTCGGAGGCGCCAGAGGAGCGAGGCGGCGCGGCCGGCGAACTCGGCTTCGAGCGTGCCCTCGGGTGCGAGCGACTCCACGACGCCGTCGTGGAACTGCTGCCAGTCCTCGAGCGTCTCGCCGGCGATGACGAGGGCTTCGCTGTAGAGGCCGTGGCGCTCGGCGTTGCGGCTGGAGATGGCGAGGCCATCCGGCGTGCGGGGTCCGCGGCGTGTCATGCATCGCTCCTTTCGACTCTGCCGGTGCGATGATGCG
>CAYJMJ010000133.1:0-3250 GCA_964371095.1 uncultured Dehalococcoidia bacterium
TCGTTCCTCGTCAACGACCGCTACCTGTTCGATGCGCCGCCGACGCTGCTTGCCCACTTGAAGAAGCTGGGGAAGAATGCCGGCGACATCGAGGTGGTGTTTATCAGCCACTTTCACGCCGACCACTTCTTCGGCCTGCCGTTCCTCTTCCTGGAGTACGCCGAGCTGGCGCCGCGCACGAAGGATCTGACGATCATCGGCCCGCCGGGCATCAGGAAGCGCGTCGAGTCGGTGACCGACCTCGCGTTCTCCAACGTGTTCCGCAAACGCGACCGCGGCTACGCGCTCACGTTCATCGAGGCCACGGACGGCAAGACCGGCGAGGCGGCGGGCTGCTCGTTCACAGCGCGGCGCGTGCCGCACGTCGCGGACCTGGAGTCGTTCGCGTTTCGCGTGCAGTGCGCCGACGGCACGGTTGCCTACTCGGGCGACACGACGATGTGCGACGCGCTCGTCGACGTCGCCGATGGCGCCGACGCGTTCGTGTGCGAGTGCTCGGGATGGGGCGACAACAACGGGCCGCACCTGACACCGGCGAACGTGCTGGACCTGCGCGCGCGCGTCTCGCCCGCGACGAAGTTCATCCTGACGCACGTGAACGCGGGACCGCCGCCGGCGTCGATTACCGGCGCGGGCATCGTCGTCGCCGAGGATTTCCAGACACTGCGCATCCCGTAGAGCGCATCAGCAGCGCGCCCAACAACTCGACGACCGCCTCGCCAGCCGGCACAGCCGTGTCGTGAATGCGCGCAACGCGGGCTGAAAGCCCGCGCCACGGATCGAAGGACTTGCTCAGCATCCTGTTGTTGGATACACGGACGGCGAACTACCGGTCAGCTACTGCGGCGGCGGCATGCCCGGCTGCCACGGCGCCGCAGTGGGCCCCGCCTGTTCGATGCAGTAGTACAGGCCGATCGACTTCGCCGTGTACATCGAATAGCGGTTGTCGAAGACGAGCGCGTAGTCACCCCGGAACTTCGCGGAGAACGTGAAGTCGTAGTTCGACGCCCTCGGCGACGAGGCCATCGCTTCACCCTGCGGCGAGACGATGCGCATCAGGATGTCGACGTTCCCGAAGCCGCCGTCGGCCTCGAACGTGCCGCGCAGCAGGTCGCCCTGCTCGAGCGGGATCTGGCGCGTGGCGGTGCCGCGCCGCTTCACGCCGAAGTTGACGTTGGCGCACTGCTCGGCGTGACCGTTCGAGATGGCGCTGGCGTGGGCGGGTGTGCCGACCCGCCCCGGCGTGTAGCGGTTCAACGCCAGCCAGCCGCCGCCGATGCCGGCGCTGACCAGCGCGAAGACGAGCAATCCGAGCAGGAATGTGCGCAATCCCCTCCCCCTCCGCATTCAGAAGTCGGCCGCAGCGGCGCGATCTTGTGCTCCGGCGGCCGCCCGGACCCGCTTTCGCTCGCCGGCGGGCGACAATCCTGCATGGCTGAACTACGATGGAGGCAATGATCGACGCGAACGGGCTCGAGGCGCGGGTGCGCGCATACGTCGCCGAACGTACGCCCTTGCGGGCGTGCGGGCCGGTCGTGCTCGCGGCATCGGGCGGCGCCGACTCGACGGCGATGGTCGGCCTGCTGTGCGCGGCGGGGGTCGTCACGGGGGCCACGGCGACGGTCGCGCACTTCGACCATCGCCTGCGCGGCGAGGGCGCGGGCGAACGGGAGCGGGGCGCCGTCGAGGAGCTGTGCGCGCGCTACGGGCTGCGATGCGAAGACGGCGCATGGGACGCCCCGCGCCGGGGCGAGGCGGCCGCGCGAGAAGCACGCTACCGATTCCTGGGCGAGGTCGCGCGGCGAAACGCCGCCACCGCCGTCGTGACGGGCCACACGCTCGACGACCAGGTCGAAACCGTGATCATGCACACGATGCGCGGCGCCGGACCGTACGGTCTCGCCGGCATGGCGCCGGACGCGGGCTGGCCCCTCGGCGGTCCGGGGAGCCCGCGCCTGCTGCGGCCGCTGCTCGACGTCGAGCGCGCGGAGACGCGGGCGTACTGCGCCGCGCGCGGCCTGCGCTATGTCGACGACGCGAGCAACGAGGATGCGTCGTTCCTGCGCAATCGCGTGCGCCGCGACGTGCTGCCGCAGCTCGACGCGACGTCGCCCGAGGCGCGCCGCACCGTCGCGCGGCTGGCCGACCGGACGCGAGCGGGCATCGCGACGCTCGAGCGGGCGGTGGCGCACGCGCTGCTGGGGCCGTCGGGATCGGCGGTGCGGCTCTCGCGTTCGGCGCTGCGGGAGTTGACGGCGGAACTGGCGCCGTACGCGTACCGGCAGGCGCTCGCCGCGCTGATCGGCGACGCGCGCGAGTTCGATCGCCGCCACTATGCCATCATGGCGCGTGCGGCGGACGGCACGACCGGATCGACGTTGCGGCTGCCCCGCGGCGTGGTCCTTACCGTCGACCCTGATGCGGTGGTCCTCTCGATCGGTGAGCTGAGCGTGTCTCCCGTCGGCGCGGGCGTCGAGCGGCCGCTGCCGTACAACGGCGAGCTGGGCGCGTGGACCGTGGCGATCGTCGAGGCGGACGGCGCGGGCGTTGGCTCGGCGATCGTCGCGCCGGAGGGCGCGGTGGTGCGGAGCCGGCGGCCGGGCGATCGCATCCGCCCGCGTGGGATGCTGGGGCACAAGAAGTTGCAGGACTACTACGTCGATCGCAAGGTGCCGCGCCGGGAGCGCGACGCGGCACCCGTGGTCGCGTGCGGGCCGGAGGTGCTGTGGACGCCGTTTGGCGTCGCGGCCGAGGCGGTGGAGGGTCGGCGATATCGCGTCGAAGCGCGCCGAACGGGTGATCCGTGAGGCGATCGAGCGTCGTGCGGCTTGACTTCGGATGGTGCGATCAGTAGTATGTGGATAGACGAACGAGAGCAACGGATCCTGTGAGGTCCGATGGTCCGGTGGCCCCGCGGAGCGGGGTCTTTCCTACGCCGGACGGGCGTGCAGAAGAGCCCGGCCCGCACCCCCTGTGCGGAGCGCAAGCTAACCTGGCGCAGCGGTTTTTCCAAGTCAACAGAGAGCGTTTTCGTCCGCTCCGCGCGTGCGGCGCCTGGCGTTTGACACGTGTGGAGGGCCGCGCTAGACTCTCTCGCCGTGCCGATTGGCGGCACGGGGCACCTTAACAATTGGATAGTGGTAAGAAGATGTGCGGGTGAAGGTTCTCCGTTGAACCAAGCTCACTTCGGTGAGTGAATTGTCGGAGAGTTTGATCCTGGCTCAGGATAAACGCTGGCGGCGTGCCTTAT
>CAYJMJ010000134.1:0-3152 GCA_964371095.1 uncultured Dehalococcoidia bacterium
AGCGACAAGGACATCGCACGCATCCAGAACGACGGGCAGACCTGGGGCGTGAACGACCTGGCGAAAGCCGTGTCGGGCGACGATCCGATGGGGGCGATTGTGGAGTTGGTCGCCGAATACTGGGCCCGCGTGGACCAAGGCATGGTCATCGCCTGCCTCAAGGGCATCTTCAGCTCAGCCACGATGGCGGCGAACAAGCTCGCCATCGCCAGCGAGGCCATTGCGGGTCAAAGCTCCAGCACCCGGCTCAACGGCAGCACCTTTGTGGATGCGACGGTGAAGCTGGGCGATCGCGGCGACCGCTTGACCGCGGTGGCGATGCACAGCGCCACGGAAGCCGCGTTGCGGAAGCTCGATCTGATTGACTTCATCCCGGACAGCGAGGGCAAGGCGCAGATCAAGACGTTCCAGGGCCGGCGCGTCATCGTGGACGATGGCTTGCCGGTGCGGGCCGGCACCACCGATGGTTTGGTCTATACGACCTACCTGTTCGGGCCGGGTGCGTTCGCCAAGGGCGCGTCGCCGCTGAGTTCCGAGCCGCTGCAAGGTGGCTTCGGCACCGAGGGTGTCGAGTGGACGCGCGAGGCGCTGGCCAGCGATACCTACTTCATCAATCGCCGGCGCTTCATTCTGCATCCGCGGGGCGTGAAGTTCACCAGTGCGAGCGTGGCCGGCAAGTCGCCGACGAACGCCGAACTGGAGACGGGCGCGAACTGGTCGCGCGTGTTCGAAAGCAAGAACGTCCGCATCGTCGCCATCGAGCACAACTAACTTCCGTTAGGGGGCACTGCGCTGGCGCGCGGAGGAAGCCTGTGCGCCAGCGCCTTTCAAAACTATGACTCGACTCTATCCCATCTATCACGGCCTCGTCGTCGCGGCGCCCTGGGGCGTAGCGTGTGAACGCACGACCACCCCGAAGGCAGAGTTGCTCATGCTCTGTCGCACGGAGAAGGAAGCGGCACACCTGGCGAACCTCACTGGCCTTGGGCACGGGCTGAAATCCATGCGCGACGCGAAGGTCGCCGAGCGCGAAACCAAGGCCGGAAGCTGATGCAAGACCTGTATCCCATCATCCACCGGAAACGCCGGCCGTTGCTCGTAGCTGATGCGCCGCCGGTCGCGATTGGCAATGTCGAGCCCGTGAAGGCGGAGGCGGAGGACGTGACTACCGTGAGCCCCATCCGGGGTCGGTCGGCCAGGGCGGACGATACTCCGGGTTGTATTGCCGCCAGTTCCAATCCGATTGTTGCTCCAACGTGAGCGGAGAGATGCACCCCCCGGTGATGAAAGCCAGAACCCCAAGGGCCACGCACAATCGCAGGAGGGCAGCCGGCGCTTTCATGGCGTCGAACCTACCGCGGGCGCGGGCGCAAGCAAGCGGGAACGAAGAGGCGGAGTGATGACACGGAGACGACTCAACCGACGGGTCACGCAACGCATCTTCATCGCGCATCGCGGCGGTGCGGCGGCGAGCGCGGGCAGTGGCGGGGGCGTGGATGCGGTGTGCTACGTGGCGTCGGTGCGCGGAGGCCGGGCGGACTTGGAACTCTCGATCGTCGGGGGCGTCCTCCAAGCGCTGGGGCCGACGCCGGGGCATGTGCTGGAAGCCCTGCGCTACGCCCTGGGCGATCTGACCACGCCCAATGGCGGCTTCGGCTGGAACGCGTCCGGCACCGTGGCCACGCCGTTCGCACAACTCGCGAGCCAGCAGACTTTCGACGCGGGTGCGCTGGGCGGCGTGGGTGAAGCCGGCTTGGTGGACGGGTTGGGCTGGAATGGCGTGGGCAGTGTGGCCGTGCCGTATGTGCGGCTCAGTGCGGAAGAATCGTTTGAAGTTTACCCGGTCGGCGGCGTGGCGGAAGGCGCGTTGACCGCCGGGTCGGGGTGGAACGGCGCCGCGGCGCTGTTCGCCTGGTGACCAACACGAAAGGACAAGGACATGGCAACCATCGGAGTGCGCAGTTTCAATCTGATCGAGGACAAGTATCTCGCCCTCGGCAACGAGGAATACGTCCGCACGCTCGCCCTCGGGAGCAATTGGAGCCGGCTGCGGCTCGGGCTGCTCGCGGCGCTGACGCCGGAGGGCACCAGCGATTTGCAGGGCACGCAGTTCGTCTGGGGTCTGTGTGCCGGGCGGACGAACCCGTTCGGCGCCGAGTCCACGACCAACTTCCTCGGGCTGAAGGTGGGCATCAACGCCACGGGGGACGTGCTGACCTACAACGCGAACAGCGGCAATCCTTACTTCTGGGCGGGCCGCAGCGTGATGAAGAAGGTGGGCGCGACGCGCACGGTGGCCAACGTGAATGGGACGGAGTTCCATCGCGTGGCCGCCGCGACGGGAACACTCCAACGGCGGAGTCTGTTGCTGCTGGAGATCGCCAAGGGCAGCCCGAGCTTCACGGTCACCGTCTGGAATCTGGCGGTCACGGGCGTGAGCAAGGACTTCACCCCGGCGCATCTGCTCGAAGCGCTGGAACAACCGGCCGGCGTGGTGGTGAATGGCGAGACGCTGGGCACGGGCGCGGTGAGCACGGTGGCTTTCGACGAGACCGCCGGGGCGCTGGACACGCTGGACGTGCATTGGAACAAGGCGGCCTTCCCGCTCGAAGTGTATGCGCTGGCCGCCTACCGGCTGGCGTAGGGAGAGGGAGAGCGGAGAGCGAAGAACGGAGAAGGAAGATGGCGCTGACATTGATCGAAGAAGACGGGACGGGCAAGGCCGATGCGAACAGCTACGCCAGCGTAGTGGATGGCGACGCGTATCACGACGGGCATCTCTATGCCACGGCGTGGACGGCGGCGACGACGGAGAACAAGGAGAAGGCGCTCGTGTTTGCGACGCGGCTGCTGGATGCCGAGTTCCGGTTCAAGGGCGTGAAGGCCAGCACCACGCAAGCGCTCCAATGGCCGCGGGCTGAATGTCGAGATCCCGATGGCGCGGATGACCTGGCCAGCGATGCCGTGCCCAGCGCAGTCGTGCAAGCGACGTGTGAGATGGCGCGGGAGCTTCTCGTGAAAGATCGCACCGCGGCGTATGCGGGCGAGGGGCTCAAGTATCTCAACGTCGGTTCGACGCAGACGGGTTACGACAAGACCGACACGCCGCCGGTCATTACCCGGGTCGCGCAAGCGATGCTGGCGAAGCTCGG
>CAYJMJ010000135.1:0-2901 GCA_964371095.1 uncultured Dehalococcoidia bacterium
CTGCGCATTCCAGGCATCGTGATCACTTCGTCCAGCCCATCGTGATCACTCATTCCAGGCGATCGTGATCGGAGCGAAGCGACGCGGGGACGTCAGTGTTGTCGATCAGCCTCCATAAGGGAAGGACATCATTGTAGTCGTTCGTCTTTCTTCTTGAGTACCCCGAAGAGGCACGCCTTGTGGGCCGTTGTGGGCGGCGCGTTCTGTGCGCCGTCCAACGAGCTTGTGGGAAACGCGTTCTGGGCGTTTTCCACAGCTCGGGCACGGTCCACAGGCCGTCGCGGCCGCTGGTCGACCGCTCAGGATGCCCTAGAAACCACGATCGCGCGGACGGCGGACCTGTGCTATCCCCCCGAAATCGTTTCACACCCGTCACGCGTCGCTCTACCCGTTCGTCGCCGACGGCCCGTTCCCACTGGGCTTTCGACGGGAGGGACCACCGAGGGTGAGCCGATGCGCCCGATGCACGACCCGATCGAGGATCGCGTCGGCGAGGGTCGGATCGCCCAGGTGCTCATGCCAGCGATCGCTCGGGAGCTGACTCGTGATGATCGTGGACCGTCCGCCATCGCGGTCGTCGAGGATCTCCAGCAGGTCCTGGCGTTGGGCGTCTTTGAGCCCAACGAGTCCCCAATCGTCGAGGATTAGCACATCGACCCGCGCGAAACGCGCCAGCACGGTCGGGTACGTGCCGTCCCCCTGCGCGAGCGTGAGTTCGGGAAAGAGGCGAGGGATCCGCCGGTAGATCACGCGATGCCCCTGGCGACAGGCCTGCTGTCCCAAGGCGCAGCCGAGAAACGTCTTGCCGACACCGGTCGGCCCGGTGATGAGGATGTTCTGGTGCTCGGTGACCCAGCGACAGGTCGCGAGCTGCCGGACCAGCGCGCGATCGAGTTTCCGGCCACTGTAGTCAAGATCTTCAAGACACGCGTGGCTCAATCGGAGTTTGGCCTCCTTGAGCCGACGCGTGAGCGCGCGATTCTCGCGGGCGAGCTGCTCCGCATCGACGAGCATGCCCAGGCGCTCGTCGAAATTGAGTGAGGCGCTCGCGGGATCGCGCTGCTGGGTGAGGTAGGCCTCGGCAATCGCGTGGAGCCGGAGGGTACGAAGTCGGTCGACGGTCTGTTCAGTCAGCATGCGGGATCTCCTGTTGGTAATAGGCCGGGCCGCGGACATTCGCGTGGCCGGCACGCGGGGGCGACGGGGGGGCATCAACCTCGAGCGGGACGCGATCGAGGCCGTGCTTGAGCATCGCCTCGACGTGGCGATACGACCGGGCGCCGACGGCGACCGCCCGACCGCTGGCGGCCTCGACACGGTCGGGGCCGTACTGCTTCGCGAGCCGCAGCAGGCCGAGACAGGACCGATAGCCCTGCTCCGGGTGCGGACGGCTCGCGAGAATCTGCTCGACGAGCGCCGCGGTGTGCGGCCCCACCGTGGCCCCCCAGCGGATCAAGCGGGTGGGACTCCACTCCAGATGCGCCCGGTGCGCGTGGGGCATGTGCTCGGGAATCGTAGTGAAGCCGCCGGCGTGATGACTGCGGCGATGCACCCAGATCCGCGTGCCGCGCTGAAATACTTCGAGAGTCGTGGCCGAGAGTCGAAGATCGACGGTCTGGTGAATGAGCCGATGTGGCACGGAGTAGAGATGCCGCTCGACGTCGACGTGATAGTCGATGTTCACGCGCGCCTGGCGCCACTCGGTGTAGACGAAGCGTTCGGTCGGCAACGGCCGAAGCGCCGGTTGATCGAACCGCGTGAAGAGAGCCCGGCGCGAGGCCCCGCCGTAGCCCTTCATCGGCCGGACGTTCAGATCCGCGAGGAGCTCGCGGATGCGCGCGTTCAGCGGCGCGAGCGCGAAGAAGGTCTCATGCCGCAGCCGGGCGAGAATCCAACGTTGGGCGACCTGGACGGCGACTTCGACTTTGGCCTTATCGCGAGGTTTCGCCGGTCTGGCGGGCAGAATCGCCGTCCCATAGTGCGCGGCCCATTCCTCGTACGTACGTTGGAGGATCGGTTCGTAGCGGCAGGCGTCGCGGATGCCGGTCTTGAGCTGATCGGGGACGATGGCGGCCGGCACGCCGCCGAGATACTCCACCGCCCGGCCATGGCTCTGAATGAAGTCGGCACTCCGTTGCGTCTCGGTGGCCTCGGCGTAGGTGTAATTCGAGGCGCCCAGCACGGCGACAAACAGTTCGACGGCGCGCACGACCCCAGTCGCCGGATCGACGATCTCCGGTTTCTTGCCAGAGTAATCGACGAAGAGCTTCTCGCCGGCCTTGTGCACCTGTCGCATCGACAGGCGCTGTCGCGTGAGCCAGTCGCGGTAGTGCACGCAGAAGGCGGAATAGCGATACCCATCCGGCTGCTGCTGCAGATACTCCAGGTGCAAGAGTTCCAGCGTGACGCCGGCGCGCCGCAGTTCGGTGTGGATCCAGGCCGGATCAGGCAGCGGGCGTGCCGCGTGGCCCGTGACCTTCGGGCCGTAGAGCCGTTGTTCCAGCGCGTCGTCGCTCACCTCCTCGAGCGCGTCCCACGTCAGCCCGATCCCCGTGGCCCGGCTGATGACCGATGCCACGGCGCCGGGACTGATCCCCAGGCTGCGGGCCGTCTCGCGGTGGCTTCGGTGCAAGCACCATTTCAGGCGCAAAATCTCTCGAATGTGTCGCATGGGCAGTCGTTCCGTCGCCATCACCCTCCTCACCGAACCGCGTTCGGCCAAAACGGCGATGGTAAAACGACGCCCCGCGTCGCGCCCGAGCCACCCTCAGCAGGCGGCCACGGGGTGATCACGATGCGTGGCATCGGTGATCACGACCCGTGGAACGGGTGATCACGATGCTGTGGAATGCGTGATCACGATGCCGTGGAACGGGTGATCACGATGGCGTGGCGCGCGCA
>CAYJMJ010000136.1:0-2873 GCA_964371095.1 uncultured Dehalococcoidia bacterium
GGTGTACCCTCATCGCATGGAGTACGACGAGGGGCTGCGGTGGCTGCTGACGCTGCCGGACTTCGAGCGGACGGGGGAGTTCGCCGGGAGGCCCGACGTGGCGACGATGCGGGCGCTGCTGTCCGAGCTGGGCGATCCGCACTTCGGCCGGCCGACGGTGCACGTCGCCGGGTCGAAGGGGAAGGGCAGCACGGCCGTCATGATCGCGTCGATGCTCGACGCGGCGGGCGTCGGGAGCGGCTGTTACGTCAGCCCGCACCTGCATCGATACACCGAGCGCGTCAGGATCGGCGGCAAGGCGATCGAGCCAGACGCGTTTGCCGCCGCGCTGACGGCGGTGCGCGCGGCGATGGAGGCCGTCGCGCCGCGATTTCCGGAACGCCGGTTCCTGGCCTTCGACGCGCTGACGGCGGCCGCGTTCTCGGCGTTTCGCGATGCCGGCGTCGACGCGCAGGTGGTGGAGGTGGGCCTCGGCGGGCTGCTCGACTCGACGAACGTCTTCGACGCGACGGACGTCGTCGTGCTGACGCCGATCAGCCTCGAGCACACGGCGATCCTCGGAAAGACGATCGGCGAGATCGCGGCGCAGAAGGCGGGGATCATCACGCCGGGCGCGGCGGTCGTCGTGGCGCCGCAGCGGGAGTCGGCGCTCGACGTCTTTCGCGACTCGGCGGCCGCGCGGGGCGCATCGATGATGGAGGTCGCGGGGACGTGCCGGATGACGCGGACGAGCGCCTCGGCCGAGGGGCAGGAGTTCAAGATCCAGACGCCGCGCGCGACGTACGCCGCGCGGCTGCCCCTCGCGGGGCGCCACCAGCTCGACAACGCGGCCACGGCGATCGTGGCGTGCGAGGAGCTGGCGCGGCGCCGCGGCTTCGAGCTTTCGGCGCAGCACGTGCGCGCCGGGCTTGCGTCGGTCGTGTGGCCGGCGCGGCTGGAGGTGCTGCGGCGCACGCCGCTCGTGATCATCGACGGCGCGCACAACGGCGATTCGGTGAAGCGGATGGTGGCGGCGCTGGCCGAGTACTTCGGCGTGAACCACGCGACGCTGCTCTTCGGCACGCTCGCAGGAAAGGACGTAGCGTCGATGGCCGAGGCCGTCGCGCCGATCGCCGATGCCGTGTACGTCCCGGCGTGGCCGCACGCACGCGCCGCCGACCCGCGCGCGGTCGCGGACGCGTTCCGTCCGATCGGCGTGCCGGTCACGATATCGGGTGACGTCGGCGCGGCGTTCGAGGCGGCGGCGGCCGCATCGGGAGGGCGCGGCGCGGTCGTGGCGTTCGGCTCGCTGGCGTTCGTCGCGACGCTCCGCGAATACCTTCTCGGAATCGAATCCGATATCATCCGGCTGAATTCGCGACGTCCGGCGGCGGGCCGCCCGGACGCATCGTAGGCGGGAAACCTCATGGGCAACGGCACGAACGGCAGCGGCCGGCGGCGCGTCGTGATCACCGGCATGGGCACGATCAACCCGCTCGGCAACACCGTCGCCGCATTCTGGGACGCCGCGGTCGCCGGGAAGTCGGGCATCGACTGGCTGACGCAGGTCGATTCGACGGGCTACGACATCCACATCGCCGGCGAGGTCAAAGACTTCGACCCGGAGCAGTACATCGATCGAAAAGAGGCGCGGCGGATGTCGCGCTTCTCGCAACTGGCGCTCGGCGCCGCGCGCGAGGCGATCGAGACGTCGGGCCTCGACGTCGCCCGCGAGAACCCGTACCGGGTCGGCGTGCTGTTCGGCAACGGCATGGGCGGCTATCCGGACACGGACAAGGCGGTGAAGGACATCATGCAGAAGGGCGTGCGCCGCATGGACCCCTTCTACATGGTGAAGATGCTGCCCAACATGGCGGCCGCGCAGGTGGCGATGCGTTACGGCGCGAAGGGCTACAACGCCACGATCTCGACGGCCTGCGCCTCGGCCGGCAACGCGATGGGCGAGGCGGCGGAGATGATTCGCACGGGCCGCGCCGACGTCATGATCACGGGCGGCACCGAGGCCGGGTTGACCGAATTGGGGCTGGCCGCGTTCCAGGTGATGAAGGCGCTCTCGACCAACAACGACCCGCCGGCGGGCGCGAGCCGCCCGTTCGATGCGAAGCGCGACGGCTTCGTTTCGTCGGAGGGCGCGGCGGTGTTCGTAATCGAAGGGCTGGACCACGCGAAGGCGCGTGGCGCGCGGATCCTGGCGGAGCTGGCGGGCTACGGCTGCACGTCGGACGCGCACCACGTCGTGGTGCCGGTGGAGGACGGCGAGACGACGGCGGCGTGCATGACGCTGGCGCTCGAAGACGCGCACGTGACGCCGGCGGACGTCGACTACGTGAACGCGCACGCGACCTCGACGCAGATGAACGACAAGTACGAGACGATCGCGCTCAAGCGCGCGCTCGGCGAGTTGGCGTACCAGATCCCGATCAGCGCCACGAAGTCGCTCATCGGCCACACGCTCGGCGCGTCGGCGGCGATCGAGGCGGTGGTGTGCGTGCAGACGATCCTGACCGGCTGGGTGCACCCGACGATCAACCAGGACTTCCCGGACCCGGACTGCGACCTCGATTACGTGCCGAACAAGGCGCGGCAGGCCGACGTGAAGGTCGTGCTGAAGAACAGCTTCGGTTTCGGCGGCCAGAACGCGTGCCTGGTGTTCAAGAAGTACGAAGAGTAGTGGCCGGTGACCTAACCCCCGGCCCCTTCCCTATGAGGGAAGGGGAGCTTCGGTCGGGGCCTCGATGGCGCGGTCGACCCGTGGATCGCGCCGGGGGATTCGGCGGAGCTGAAGCTCCGCGGGTACTGGTTTGGGCCGGCGATCCGTGGCGCGATCCGATTGCTCCGCAAACGCCATCAGCCGGCGATGAAACGGTTCCATT
>CAYJMJ010000137.1:0-2837 GCA_964371095.1 uncultured Dehalococcoidia bacterium
CCGATTCCGGCGTTTCTTGAATCCGCACAACGCGAGCTGAGCGACCGCACCACGGATGGAATGCGCCTCGTCAGCGCCTGTCACGCCGGTGATTCGGGGCCGCGCGCGAGCACGCCGCGGAACGCGGACCGCGAGTCCGGCGCCACGAGGGGCGCCGGAACATCCGGCGAATTTCTTGGTGGTCGCCGCAAGACGGCGGATTGATTGATGTGTTCTAATAGCGCAAACAGATCGGCGCCGTAGTCTTTCGAGGAGGAACGGGCGATGGCCGGCAGCTACTGGGACACGTACAGCGGAAGGCGGATCTCGCGGCGGCGCGTGCTGGCAGGAACGGGCATCGGCGCGGCGGGGCTGCTCGTCGCGGCGGCGTGCGGCGGTGGGTCAAAGAATGACAAGACGCCGTCGGCCGGCGGCACGAGCACGGCCGGCGCGGGCACGACGCCGGCGAGTGGTCCTCCGAAGCGTGGCGGGCGGTACAAGGGCTTTGTGCAGGGCGCCTGGGGATCGATCGACCCGTTCGTCTCCGTCGGCAACGCGACCGGCATCATGCCGAGGTTCTATAACACGCTGATCAGCCGGTCGAACGTCGATCCGAAGTTCACCTTCTACGACCTGGCGCAGTCGTTCGAGCAGCCGGACGACTCGACCTACATCTTCAAGATCCGCCCGGGCGTCAAGCTCGCGCCGAACTCCCTGGGCATCCCCGAGCGCGACATGGATGCGCAGGACGCGCAGAAGTGGATCGAGCGGATCCGCGCGCAGAACGACTCCGTCCTGCGCAAGTTCACCGAACCCTGGCTCGATTCGTCCGCCGCCACCGGCGACACGTGGCAGTTCAAGACCAAAGGCCCGTACGCGTACTCGCTGAGCACGATCGGGCGCGCGATGGGCGGCTGCATCCCGCCGCGCGAGGCGTACGAGCAGAATATCGTGCTCAAGACGCAGGCCGCCGGCGGCGGGGCGTTCATGGTCAAGCCCGGCTCCTACCAGGAGTCCGGCGCGGTGTCGTTGGACCGCAACCCGAACTACTACCGGAAAGACGACGCGTCCGGGCTCCAACTGCCGTTCTACGACGGCATCGACGTGGTGCTCATCACGGACCGGCAGGCACGCAAGACGGCGTTCCTCGGCAAGCAGACATACAACTACGACCCGCAGGACTCCGCCGAGGCGAAGGACCTGGTCGCCCAGAACAAGGACCTGTACACCGTTCGCTCGCCGAGCTTCGCGTTCATCTCGCTCAGCATGAACCCGACGCGCGACCCGTGGAAGGACGACCGCATCCGCCAGGCGGCGGCGCACGCGCTCGACCGGCAGCAGTTCGTCGACCTGATCGTCGGAAACGGCGAAGGCAAGCCGGACGGCCTCGTCCACTGGCCGACGGGCCCCTACGCCTTCAGCGAGGACGAGCTGAACCAGGACTCGCGCCAGAGCTACAACCCGAAGAAGTCGAAGGAGCTGATCAAGGCCGCGACCGGCAACGACACGATCAAAGTGAAGATCATGTACCCCATCAGCGACATCCAGTACCACAACAAGCACCTGCCGATTTTCCTGAAGCAGATGAAGGACGCCGGATTCGACGTGCAGGAGGACGCCAAGGACTTCAGCGGCTGGCTCGGCGACTACACTGCCAACAACTACGACGCGTCGTTCTCACTGAACCAGATCTACGAGACGCCCGAGATCGCGCTCGACTGGCAGCACTCGAAGGGACCGGCGGGCGACGACCATTTCGCGACGGGCGTCGGCCTCATCCACCCGGAGGTCGACGAGGCGATCATCAACTCGAAGAAGGCGAAGACCCTGGACGATCTGGTGGCAGGGGTGCGAGCGGCGCAGGACGCGTGCTACAAAGTGGGCCCGTCGTTCCTGCCCATCATGTCCTGGTACGGGTACATGAACTACTGGAACTTCGTGAAGAACATCCACGTGCTGGGCGACACGGGTACCTTCCTCTGCGACCAGTGGCTGGACCTGTAGTGGAGGACACGCGCGCTTCGATGCGCGCGCTGGAGCGCCGCGCGCATCGACGCGTTCCTCGACATGGTCAACGGCAATCTCAAATGGGAGGTCCGGCACGAGAGCGCGCCCGGGCAGCCTTCGCGCCGCCAATCGGGATCATCGCGTGCGATTCGGCGGATGCGGCGGATTGGATGCTGTGTTCCCGTCCCGCGCGTAGGTTGGCGGCGTGATCTCAAGGGGAGGAACAAGGGTGGCAGGAAGCTACGGGGAGACGTACAGCGGAAAGCGGATCTCGCGGCGGCGCGTGCTGGCAGGAGCGGGCGCCGGTGCCGCGGGACTGCTCGTCGCGGCCGCGTGCGGCGGTGGCTCATCGAGCGACAAGACGCCTTCGGCCGGCACGACGAGCGTGGCGGGCACGCCGGCGGCCAGCGGTCCGCCGAAGCACGGCGGCCGTTACAAGGCCGTCAACCAGGGAGCGTGGGGGACGATCGACCCGCTCGTGTCCGTTGGCACCTCTGTCGGCATCATGCCGAAGTTCTACAACACGCTGATCAGCCGGTCGAACGTCGACCCCAAGTTCATCTTCTACGACCTGGCGCAGTCGTTCGAGCAGCCGGACGACTCAACCTACATCTTCAAGATCCGCCCGGGCGTCAAGATCTCACCCAACAGCATGGGCATCCCCGAGCGCGACATGGACGCCCTGGACGCACAGAAATCCATCGATCGGGCTCATGCGCAAAACGACGTGATCCTTCGCAAGTTCACCGAGCCATGGGTCGATTCGGCGGTCGCCAACGGCGACACGTTCACGTTGAAGACCAAGGGTCCGTACGCGTACTCGCTGAGCACGATCGGGCGCGCGCTGGGCG
>CAYJMJ010000138.1:0-2748 GCA_964371095.1 uncultured Dehalococcoidia bacterium
CGGTTGCCAGCGGCGTTCTCTCCCATGTAACGTTGTGGCGCTAGAGAGGGTCCATGAGCCTCCGCGCGTTCGATCCCGCGACGCCGACGTGCGCGCGCTGCGGCACGCGGCACACTGACCGTCAGCGCTGCCCGCTCGATGCGCCGCCCGTCGTACCGCCAACCGCCGATACGCCGCCGCCCGATGATGCCGCGATGCGTCCGAGCGCCGTCACGGGGCGCTCTCATACCGTCTCGTCGGCCTTTGGCTACGCCGTCGCCGCGTTCGCCACGATCGTGCTCATCTCCTGCCTGACGGCGACGGGCGTCTCCATCGACGCGCTCACCCGCGCCGACGCGGACGTGCCCCGCGCGTCGCTGGGCGTTGCCGCTTCCGTTGGAATTGGCTTCATCTTCGGCTTCGAGCTGCTGTACCTCTCCAAGCGCGTGTACGCCAAGGTCGTCTACTGCATCCTGGCCCTCGTGCTGATGACGGCCGGCGTGCTGATGCTCACGTTCGCGCCGGCGCTGCGCCAGGTCAACACCGACGAGCTGGCCGAATACCGCGCGTTTCGCGCGCTGCTGATCTTCGGCGCCGCGTCGCTGCTGGCGGGCGTCGCTCTGGCTGTGCTCTGCGTCCGGTGGGCGCTTCGGCCCGAGGCGCTCCGGCGGCTGCGGCGCTGGGCGCGGATCGGCGGCTCGATCTACGGCGTCGCGCTCGGGATCGAGGGTCTCTCGCTGCTGCTCGTCCTCTTCACGCTCGTTCGCGGCGAGACGACGTTCTCGAGCACCGGCGAGGAGCTGAGCGTCGTCGAGCAGGCGATCGGGTTCACGGTCATCGCGGTGTGGTTCTTCGTGCCGGGCGTGCTGCTGACGTACCACGGGATCTCGGCGTCGATGGGTGAGGGGTCGTCCCAGTACCGGCCGCCGATCGCGGTGCTCGGCTTCATCGTGTTCGGCGCCGCGGTGCTCCTCGGTGAACTCAACATGGCGTCCGGGGATGCCGTCGCCGCGCCGATGCCTCTGCTGCACGTGCTCGCCGCCGGCGTTCCCGGCGTGACGTACGTGGCCCTTGCGTCGCGTGGCTCGCTGCTCCGGGGCGTGCCCGTGCGCGGCCTGACGTGGCGCCAGCTCACTCTCGCGTTCGCGCTCAGCATGGGCGTCGCCGCCATGATCGCGATGTACGTGAACAGCATCGCGGGCGCCTGTTCGACGGTGCTGCTGCTCGTTCACAACGGCACGTTTCATCACGTCGCCGACGGCAGCGACTTCTCCTACCGGATCCGACACGCCAAGGACATCCTTTCGCACAACGAGCAGTGGGCGGCGAACCTCATCGCGATCGCCGTGGTGCCGCCGATCGTCGAGGAGTTCGCCAAGGGCCTGAGCGTGCGCTTCATGATGCGGGGGAACACGACGCGCGCGCAGGCGTTCGCGCTGGGCGCGGCTGCGGGCGCCGGCTTCGGCTTCCTCGAAGGATTGCTGTACGGCGCGGGCGGCATCGCCGAGAGCCTGGGCGACTGGTGGATCATCATGCTCGTTCGGGGCGGCAGCACGTCGCTGCACGTGTTCAACACCGGCCTGGTCGGACTCGCCTGGTGGTACTGGTCCATCGGCAAGCGGCCGCGCGTCGCGATGCTGCTCTTCGGCGCGGCGGTCGTCGCGCACGCCGTGTGGAACGGGCTCGCGGTGACGCTCTTCTCGCAAATCCTCTGGCTCAGGACGGTCGACAACCGAACGCTGGAAATCGCGACGTATGCGATGGTGGCGGTGCTCGGCACGCTGCTCATCACGTCGATCGCGCTGGTCGCGCGCCGCCTGCGCGAGCCGGCGCCTCCCCCGGTCGCCGGCACGCCGCTGGCAGCGATGGGACCGTGGCTCGGCTAGACTGACCGTCATGAAGCTCACGAGCCGCGGCGAGCTGGCGCTCAAGGCCGTCCTGGAGCTGGCGAAGGTCGAACACCTGGAGCCGGCGGGGCTGCCGGCTGCGGAGATCGCCCGCCGCTGCAATGCCTCGGTGAAGTTCCTGGAGCACGTGCTGGCGCAGCTCAAGTCCGGCGGCTACGTCGTCAGCCGGCTCGGCGCCCGCGGCGGCTACCGCCTGACGCGCGATCCGGAGGACATCTTCGTCGGCGAAGTGAGCCGCCTGATCGACGGCCCGCTCGCCCCGGCGCCGTGCGCGAGCGTCACCCAGCATCGCACCTGCGACTGGTGCGCCGACGAGGCGACCTGCGTGCTCAAGTCGGTCTGGATGCAGGTGCGGGACGCCGTCGCGAACGTGATGGACGGCATCTCGTTCGGCGAGCTGGTTCGCCGCGCCGAGGCGCAGGAGAAGGCGCGCGGCCGGTATTACATCTAGCGCCACGGGCATCTCGCCTCCCTCAAGTCGAGTCGCTGCGGTGGCGTCTATAGTGCTGACGCCGGTGATAGACGACATCGAACCGCAAATTTCACTTTTCTGGCCGCGTATCGTCGATGGCTCCGGCTGCCTTCGATAGGCGACTTCTATTGCAAAATCGCACCTTTTCGGCGCGCCCATCTCCCTGTCGTTGGTGCTGAGACGGCGGTTGTTTGTCCCCATGATCAGCGGACGATCGCACGGGTGAGGGTGGAAGTCCAAGCATGGGTGTCACCGGGGGCCCTCACCCCCGGCCCCTCTCCCACAAGGGGAGAGGGGAGATCGCGTGTGCGACGAACGAACCCTCACCCCCGGCCCCTTCCCTGAAGGGAAGGGGAGAGCGCGCGCCAGATCGAGGGCCGGCGCCGGCAG
>CAYJMJ010000139.1:0-2717 GCA_964371095.1 uncultured Dehalococcoidia bacterium
CGCGAGATCCGGGACCGGCTGCGCGCATCGCTGCCTGCGCGGGTCTAGCGGCCCGGCAAACCAAGGAGCCGTCATGCAGGTGGTGAGGACTTACCGTTTGACCGCGCCGCGCGCCGCGCGGGAGCGACAGCGGTCCGCCGACGGACACCCTCCGATGACCGAATCGAGTCTGCCAGCTGTGCGGTCTGTTCTCTGTTGTCTCTCGTCTGTTCTGACGCCGTCAGGCGTCCAGGAAGCGGAGTCGGAGGCGGAGCGCCTCGGGGCGCGAGTCGTCGACCATCAGGCGCTTGCCGGTGCCGTTGCTCACGCCTTCGGCCAGCGCGGCCGCCGTCATCGGCTGCGAGAGGACGAGCTGGATCGCCGCCTCGTCGTCCTGGTACCGGCGCACCGCGGCCGACTGGACCTGCGGCAGCCGCACGAGCGAGCGCTGCACCTCCATCAGCCCCTGGAAGCCGGGCACCGCCGCGATCGTCACGTCGATGCCCTCGCCGCCGGGCGCGAACGACGGCTCCATCTCCGGCAGCTGCGGCTTGGCGACGGGCGCCGGCGCCTGCGACGCGCGCGCCCGCTGCCCGGCGACGGCTGCGACCGCCTCAGTAAGCTCGGACATCCGCTCGGTCATCAGCTCCGTGTGCTGCACGAGACGCGTGAGCACGCTGCTGAATCGTTCGAGCGTCTCGACCAGCTCGACCGGCACCTGCCGGGCGCGCGCCTCGCGGTCCGCCGCGATGATCACCTCCGCCTCCATCAGCGCCTGCGCGAGGAGGCGGGCAGCGCGGTCGATCGGCGTTTCGTCGGGATTAGGGGCGGTGTCGGTCGTCATACTCTTCCAGTCATCGTCTGTACACGCACTGATCGACACGCCGCGTCCTGCGAGGAATCACGGTGGCGAGGTCCGGGCCACCGGTCTGGACCACCGCACCCGGGCCGAACGCGTCGGCAGGTGCGATGTACCGGACGCTAATGTATCGGCGCGGGGGGGTGCGATCCGAACTGATTATAGCAGGGTGTTTAGCGGGCCTTCCCCGCCCTGAACCCCTATTTTCGGGCTCGCCCGCGCGCCTCGATTCGAATCCAGGGCCCGCGTCAAGAACGCGTACCGCCGGGTCGGTGTCCGGTCGCGCGTAAGGCCTGAATCGCGACAATACACGCACCGTTGCGCCGGGATCGCCGCGGCGCGATCGAACCAGGGAGTTGCGACATGGAGACACTGCTCGTCGAACGCGACGCCACACTGCCCGGCCTGACGACGATCACGCTCAACCGGCCCGAAAAACTCAACGCGATCAACGTCACAATGCATCGCGAGATGCAGCAGGCTTGCCGCGAGCTGCAGGACGATCATGCTACGCGCGTCGTCATTCTCACCGGTACGGGCCGCGCATTCTCATCCGGAGCGGAGCTGGCGAGCCGGCCCGACGGCCGCCCGCTGAACGACGTCGATCGCCGGGCGCGTGTCGGTGCGGGAAACCGCACGTGCGCGCTGCTAGAAGGTCTCGACCAGGTGACGATCGCCGCGATCAACGGCCTTGCGATCGGCGGGGGCGTCGTGTTCGCGAGTAGCGTCGACATTCGTCTTGCCGCCGAGTCCGCGTGGTTCTCGATCCCGGAGGTCGATGTCGAGATGCCGTTGACATGGGGTGCCCTTCCGCGGCTGATGCGCGAGTTGGGCCCGGCCCGCACCAAGGAGCTGGTCATGACGTGCGACCGCTTCACGAGCGCGGAAGCGCTGCGATGGGGGTTCGTCAACCACGTGTATCCCGACGACCAGGTGCTCGGCGAGGCGCGCAAGCTCGCCGAGAAGCTGCTGGCGAAGGACCCGCTCTCCCTGGCGATGACGAAGTCGACGACGAGCGCGCTCGCGCGGATGATGGTGCCGGACGGGGCGTCCCACGCCGAGCGCGAGCAGATGCTCCTTGCGTACATGATGCGGCGGCAAAGAAACGCCGGCGACGCCGAGTAGAGTCTCGGCCCGTAGCGAAGGAGCTTCAGCTCCGGTCCACTCGCGCATTCGGCCAAGATGCGGCGGTGTCCGTGCGAGTTCCGCTCTACGGCCGCTGGCCGTGGCGGCCTTCGCCGGACGCGAAGCGGGCGGCGCCGTCTTGGGCGTACGTGATGACGCCGCGGCCGAGCGCCGCCTCGATGCTCAGCCCTTCGAGCAGCGGCTGGCCGAGCCCGGCGTACGCCGCCTGCCGGTCGGCGATGACGCACTCCCACGGAAACGCGGCGAGTTCCCCCGCGAGCGCGATCGCGGCGTCGAGCGCCGTGCCGTCATCGACGACGCGGCTCGCGAGGCCGATCGCCAGCGCCTCCTCTGCGTCGATCACGCGCCCGCTGAGGATGAGGTCGAGCGCGCGGCCGAGGCCGACGATGCGCGGAAGCCGCTGTGTGCCGCCGTCGATCAGCGGCACGCCCCAGCGTCGCTCCAGGCAGCCGAACTTCGCGCCACGGGCGGCGATGCGGATATCGCACCAGCAGGCGATCTCGAGACCGCCGGCGACGCACCACCCCTCGATCGCCGCAATCGTCGGTTTCGGCGAGATGACGCGCGTGAATCCCATCGGTCCTTCGGGCGCGGCGACCGGGCTGTTCATGGCCTTGAGGTCGGCGCCCGCGCAGAACGCCTGGCCGCCAGCTCCGGTGACGACGAGCACGCGCGCGTCCGCATCCTCCACGAACTCGTAATAGTGCGCGCGCAGCGCCTCGGCGGTCGCGCG
>CAYJMJ010000140.1:0-2574 GCA_964371095.1 uncultured Dehalococcoidia bacterium
GCGTTGCGTGCCGAGGCGGGAAGCTAAGCCAGCAGCGGCGCACATCTGAACGCGGCGGCCAACGCGCCGCGCGCCGACCGCGAACCAGCAGTAGCGCTGCTAACACTTCATTTGCCGTGGCCGCGGTGGCACACGCGCCCGCAATCCTCAGGCGAAACATCGCTCCGCGTCGGTCCGGCTTCGCCGGACGCGCAGCCGAGGGCGGCTACGCTCCACGATTTGCGTCGTGTTGACTAACGCCATTCCGAAAACACTACACCCGCGCTCAGACGTTCAGCAGTTCGCGGGCGGCCGCGAGGACCTTCGGCACGAGGGACTCGTCGCCGACGACCTCGGTGTAGATGCGGAGCAGCGGCTCGGTGCCGCTGAAGCGCAACAGCATCCAACCCTGGTCGCCGAGCGTGAAGCGAAAGCCGTCGGTGGTGTCGATGCCCGTGACGCGGATGCCGGCGATCGCGTCCGGCCGCAGGGCGGCGGCGCGCTGCCAGATGGCGTCACGGTCCTGCGGGCGAAGGGCGATGTCGACGCGGTCGTAGTAGTGCGCGCCGACCTTCTCGTACAACTCCGCGAGCAGCTCGCTCGGGCGCTTGCCGGTACGGGCCATGAAGTCGAGCATGTAGAGTCCGGCGAGGACGCCATCGCGCTCCGGCACGTGGCCGCGGAATCCATAGCCGCCGCTCTCCTCGCCGCCGATCAGGGCGTCGGTCTCCATCATCTTGGGGCCGAGGAACTTGAAGCCGACCTGCGTCTCGTACACCGGCACGCCGTACAGCGCGCCGAGGCGCTGGACCATGCTGGTCGTCGTCACTGACTTCACGATGGCGCCGCGCTCACCGCGCGCCTCGAGCATGTAGTAGGTGAGCAACGCGAACACCTGGAGCTGGTTGATGAAGTTGCCGCGCTCATCGGCGATGCCGACGCGGTCAGCGTCGCCGTCCGTGGCGATGCCGACGTCAAAGCCGCCACCGGCCAGGAGCGCGGTCATCTCGGTGAGATTGCGGGCGATGGGCTCGGGCGCGTGCATGCCGGGGAACACCGGGTTGCGGAAGCCGTGCAGCTCGGCGAGCTTCGTCTTGCCGCCGCCCAGCAGCGCGCCGAAATAGCCGGCGCCGGTACCGTACATCGCGTCGTAGGCGACGTTGAGGCCGGCCGCCTTCAGGCGATCGAGGTCGACGAGGCGCGCGAGGTGGGCGAGGTACGGCGTTCGCGCGTCGAACGTCTCCACCAGCCCGGCCTTCTTCGCCTCCTCGATGTCCATGCGCGGTACCGCGCGGCCGACGAGATCCGGGAGCGGCTCCTCGATCTCGGCCACGATCTCCGGCGAGGCGCTGCCGCCGTAGTCCGGCTTGTACTTGAAGCCGTTCCAGCGCCACGGATTGTGGCTCGCCGTGATGACGACGCCCCCGCCGGCCTTGCGGTCGATGATCGAGAAGCTGACGACGGGCGTCGGGCACAGGGCGTCGCTCAGCGCGACCTTGATGCCGTGGGCGGCCGCGACCTCGGCGACCGCGGCGGCGAAGTCCTCGGAGGCGTAGCGCGCGTCGTAGCCGATGACGAGGCCGCGGCCGTCGAGCCCGTGCTTCTTCAGGTACATGGCGGCGCTGGCGGCGCAGGCGCGGACGTTGTCGAACGTGTAGTCCTCGGCGATGATGGCGCGCCATCCGTCGGTGCCGAACTTGATGGACGTGGGCGGACGAGGGGGCAGCGTCATCGGCGTCAGTGCCTTTCGTCAGGTATGCGACCGCGGGCGCGCGGCGATGCGCCCGGTCGGAAGCGTGCCACGATCGGGCGATGCGGGCAATCAGCGTACCGGCGCATGCGCCCGCCGGGGCGGATGCCGGTGTTATGCAGGGTCGGCCGGGTCCTCTGTGAGCGGCTCGGACAGCGCGAGGATGCGCCCCATCTCGATGGCGTCGAACGCCCGCATGATCGTGCTCGTGACGTTGCCGGCGGCGGCGACGTTGAGCATCGCACCCATCATCGCTTCCTCGGACGGCGCATCGACGATGGCCAGCATGTCGTAGGGTCCCTGGGTCCAGAAGACGTCGCGCACGGTGAAGCCGGCGCGGGCGTTGGCCTGCCGAATGCGCCCGGCGCGCTTAACGGAAGCGCGGATCGTCTTCGCGCCATCGGCCGTGTACTTGTAGAGCACCGCGTAGGTTGGCATGGCGTCCCCTTCTGGCTGGATTGCGGCACGCGCGTCTGCGGGAGTGGGGAAAGCATACGACGGCCGGACGTGCAGTCAAGCAGACGGGGAAGACGATGCTGGGTTGACAACCGCCGCCGGCGACCCTCCGGTGCGTCGAGCCGCCACGCTGATGCGACGAGCCGCGCCGAACACCCGGGCCACGGCCAATCCGACAGCGTACGGCGGCGGAAGGCGACACGGCCCTGACCCGGCCGCCCCATCGGCACACGCTGCCTGCATGACCAGCGCCGTGAGCCGCACGAGCACCTTCAGATGAGCCGTCACATCGGCGCCGCGGGAGTCACTCCGCGGCGGTACACCGATATCGAGCCGGGCGCCTGGACCCACGCTTCCAGTACCTTGACGAGCGCCCCCTGACCTGCGAT
>CAYJMJ010000141.1:0-2559 GCA_964371095.1 uncultured Dehalococcoidia bacterium
TCGGCGTATTCGTCACCGTCGGTGTGTTGGTCGAGGTGGCCGTGTTGGTCGGCGTACTCGTGACCATCGGCGTATTCGTCACCGTCGGTGTGTTGGTCGAGGTGGCCGTGTTGGTCGGCGTGTTCGTGACCATCGGCGTATTCGTCGCCGTGGGCGTGTTGGTCGAGGTGGCGGTGTTCGTCGGCGTGTTCGTCGCCGCCGCGCCGACCGTGATGCTGTAGAGCGCGAACCCCGTGGAGCCGGTCGCACCCTGGAGGCCGCTCTGCCCGAACACCTTGTAGTAGTAGGTGCCCGGCGTCGCGGGCGCGGCCATCGCCACGGGCGCCGCGGACCAGTAGCCGGACACCCCGGTCGTGGTGCCCGTAGCGCCGCCCGCATCGGAGTTCGCGATCCAGTAGCCCCTGCCCCCGCCGTCAGTCGACGCGTCCATGGTGATCGTCACCGTGTACGCAGCGCCGGGAGCCGGGGTCAACGTGCTGGGTACGGCCGTCACGTTATTGGTATAGACGCCCAATCCTCCGGCGCCGTGGCAACTGCTGCAGTCCGATTGGTAGGACGGGAACGCGCTCGCCTGTTGCACGTTGTGCCGGCCATTGACGAGCACAAGGCCAGCGGCGAGAGCCGCGAACACGAGCGCCAGGAGAACTATCTTTAGTTGTGCCGATCTGTGGATCATAGTCGCCCTTTCCAGCTTCTTCGAAGCAATACCAGCGTGCGGATCTATAGCTCCATAGACATCCCTTCCCGCTTCTTCGAAGCGATGCGATACCCGCCACCTTGTCACCCAAGTCAGAACCAATGGAGCGAAGCTGTGCTGCGCGGCCGGGCGGCGTAAGAACCGATGGGCGGATTGCTGCCGGCGCGCCCCGCAACGGCCGGACAGGCGGAAGGGCGCTTCCGCTGTCGACCGGTTCATGCCGAGCGTAGCCGTCGTCGTCGTGCGAAGGAACAAACCGTGTGCCGAAGCTTGCTTGCGGACGCGTGACAAGATCGGTGCGCGATGCTGCGGCTGTGCGCCGGACGCAGAGCGACTACGCTGGTACGTTCTCGCGCCACGTAAGGGACCTGGCCCCTCGTGGCCCCCGGGGCGAATGCGGGCTGTACACACGCCGCCGTTGCCGAACGCGGCGATTCATGGCCAGAATTGGCGACGCGCAACCGGCTAGCAGGAGTGGAAATTGAGCGACGACCTCATGTTCACGCGCGGCACGTGCTCGGCGCTCGTCATCACGTGCTCGGACTTCCGGTTCAAGAGCGTCGAGCGCGCCTTCGTCGAAGCGGCCGGGCTGGCCGACGACTACGACCTGATCGCGCGGCCCGGAGCGATCCGCTCGCTCGTCGCGCCGCGAAACGCCGCCGCACGCGACAGCATCGAGGAGGAGATCCTGATGCTGCGGAAATTGCACGGCTTCACACGCGCCCTGATGGTGAACCACCTGAGCTGCCGCGCCTACGACGACCTCGCCACGGGCGTGGGAGAGCGCGAGATCCACCTGGCGCACCTTCGGGCGGCGGCCTCGGCAATCGAACGGCGTTTCGAGGGCCTGACTCCCGAGCCGTATCTGATCTCGATGGTCGATGGGGAGCTGAAGGTCGAGAAGTGCGACGGGTGAGCGACCCGAGGGACTGCTATTGACATCGCGGGTGCCTGGCAGGAGGTGGGAGACGAGGTGAGGACCGACTTGTCGCGGGCGGTGCTTGGCACGCCGGGCGTCAACTACCCAAGGACCAGATTGGGCGACGGAAACGCGCTTGCACAACTGCTGTGCACGGCGATTGACCTTGAGGGAGGCCAAACCTTCGCATTCCTGCCGCCGGGAATTCAGCTTTCAGCGTCGACCAACTGGAGCCACGGCTTGGGGATGTCGAGAGCTGAGTCCGTTACCACGGTCTGCGGCGCTTTGGCTGACATCGCAGGTGGTCACGAGGATGCCATTTGCGTCTTCGAGGACTCCGAGGCTCGGCCCGGAGATCCGTGGCTGGCTACCGCGAAATCTGACATCCGCGTTTTGGGAAGCGAGGTCTATCACGTCGCGAATGCAAGTTTGCCTGCCGGCATAGGTGAGGCAATGGGCTGGGCGGAATCTTCTTGGTTGTTGATTGGCGTGCTGGCAAACCCATTCTCGGGTTGGGAATATCCAGCTGACGATCGCATTACGGAACAAGACTTGTGGGAACTCGTCGCGTCTACTGTAGCGATTGTGGTCAGCGCCTTTGACGGCGAAGGGTATGTCGTCTGGGCGGCACCCGCTTAGATACGCTCAGCCAAGGGTCTAACCCTGCTCCCCCGTGACACGCCCGCTTCGAGTTCCCCCGCCCCATCCCCTACGATCGCCCGATTGGAGCGCGTCTCCCCCTCTCCCCTCGTGGGAGAGGGGCCGGGGGTGAGGGTCTCCGAAAGAGTGAATTCTACGGTTCGATGTCATCTATCCGAAGACCCCTCGCCATAGACGCCGCGGTTGCGAGAACGCGAAAACTCACAAAACGAATTCGCCGCGCGGGGCCGCCGCTCGCCTTCGGGCCCGATTCGTCCGTAAGAGCCGCATCGCCTATGCTAAC
>CAYJMJ010000142.1:0-2388 GCA_964371095.1 uncultured Dehalococcoidia bacterium
ACGCGGCGTCGCGCGCATCACTCCATCACCCGCCCCGCGCGCGCACCTGCGTCAAGATCTGGCGCGCGCTCTCCCCTTCCCTTCAGGGAAGGGGCCGGGGGTTAGGTCGCTGGCTTAGCTTCCCGCCTCGGCACGCAACGCAGCGTCGGGCTGGCGCCGCGGCGCGGTCGTGTCGCCCGTCACGGTGCGGATGTGCCGCACGTGCCGGTCGACGCGCCACGCCAGCCCCAGGTACAGCATCGCCAGCAGCACGGAGCCAATGACGTCGCTCGGCCAGTGCGCGCCCACGTAGATGCGGGCGAAGCCGCCGAGCGTCATCTCCGCCGCGCACGCCAGCCGCACAAGCCAGATGATCGGCCGCGCCGCGGTGAGGCGCGGCACGTACGCGAACACGAGGCCGTAGACCAGGAACTCGCCGAACATGTGTCCGCTCGGGAATCCGTCCGGCCCCGGCCACTGTCGCAGGTCGTATTGCGGGTAGGCGAACCACGGCGGATCGTCGAGCGAGAACGGCCGGTGGATCACAGCCCGCATCCCGAGCTGGACGTAGTGCAGCGCGCCCGCGCCGGCCATGACGAGCGCCTCGAAGCGGAGCCCGCTCAGCACCAGCAGCCCGAACGAGCCGAGCAGCACCGCGGCGACGGCGTCGTAGCTGCCCGCCGAGTTGACCGCGTTGAACACGCCGCCGATCAGCGGGTACCGGTCAAGGTGCTGTAGCCAGATCGTCGGGCGCACGTCGAACGGCAGGAAGTAGCGGCGGCTGCTCCAGGCAGCGAGCGCGACGAGTGCCGCCAGGCACGACAGCCAGCCAATCGCGAACGCAAGGTCGGAACGACGGCTCCAGAGTTGACGTAACAGCACGTCGTGAGTATCAAGTTGGCTTCGCGCGTATGCAACCGGATTCTTCCGGGGCGTCAAGTCCGCCAGTGCTATCATGAAATATTCCGAGCCGCGGCGGAGAGACATCATCGAAGAGCACAGACTCCGTGAACTGCTTGCCGCCGTCGCCGAGGGCCGCACCGGCGTGGATGCGGCGCTGGACGGCCTGAAGCACCTGCCATACGAAGATATCGGCTTCGCGCGGGTCGACCACCACCGCGCGCTCCGCGACTGGGTGCCCGAAGTCATCCTCGGGCAGGGTAAGAGCCCCGAGCAGATCGTGGCTATCGCCCGAACGTTGCTCGAACGCGCCGACCGCCTGCTGATCACCCGCCTCGAGCCCGAAGCTGTGCGCGCCGTTCTCGAGGCCGTGCCCGACGCCCGCCATCACGAGGCGGCTCGCTGCATCACCGTCGAACGCGTGCCCGCGCCGAAGCAGGACGGCGTGACGGTGCTCTGCGCCGGCACCGCCGACCTCCCCGTCGCCGAGGAAGCCGCCGTCACGGCCGAGATCATCGGCAACGACGTTCGCCGGCTGTACGACGTCGGCGTGGCCGGCATCCACCGCCTGCTCGACCAGGTGCCGGTCCTGCGAGAGGCCCGCGCGCTCGTCGTCGTCGCCGGCATGGAGGGCGCCCTGCCGAGCGTCGTCGCCGGCCTCGTCGCCGCGCCCGTCATCGCGGTGCCGACGTCCGTCGGTTACGGCGCGAGCTTCGGCGGACTGGCGCCGCTGCTATCGATGCTGAACTCGTGCGCGGCCGGCGTCGCCGTCGTCAACATCGACAACGGTTTCGGCGCGGGCTACATGGCCGCGAGCATCAATCGCATCGCCCTCGCCCAGCGCCCGGACTGACCGCACGGCATCGCCTACAGTGATAATGAACCACCCACGATCGTGTCATTCTGAGCGCAGCGAAGAATCTACTCCGGCCCTCCCGCCCATCCCGTGGCGCAAGCGCCTCAGCCCGTGCGGTCCAGTCGCCGCACACGAATCGTCGCTATCCAGCCAGTACACGCGTATCGAGGTGCCCCAATGACTCATCGCACGCCCACCCTGTCGCGACCGCACGTGCCGCCCACGTACGGCATCCCGGACGAGATCGGCGATGATGCCGTGCCCTGGAGCCTCATCGATGAGAAGCTCGCGGCAGCGCGCAACTACTGGGTCAGCTCGACGCGTCCGGACGGCCGCCCACACGCGATGCCGGTCTGGGGCATCTGGCTCGAAGGCGCGTTCGTCTTCAGCACCGACGGCGCCTCGCGCAAGGGCCGCAACATCGCGGCCAATCCCGCTCTCGCGGTCCATCTCGAAAGCGGCGACGACGTCGTCGTGATCGAGGGTGTCGCCGCCGAACTCCGCGACGCCGCTCTCCTCGCGCGCTACGCCGACGCATACGAAGCCAAGTACGCCTTCCGGCCGGACACGTCGGACGTGGCCACCGCGACGTACGCGCTGCGGCCGGCCGTCGCGTTCGCCTGGCTCGAATCCGACTTCCCCGCCTCCGCCAC
>CAYJMJ010000143.1:0-2269 GCA_964371095.1 uncultured Dehalococcoidia bacterium
TTGCCCTGGTAAAAGACTTCGTCGTAGTTGAAGTCCCAGCCGCCGCCGAACTCATCGCGCGTCGGCAGGGTGCCGGCCTGCGGCACGCCGTCGCGGTAGCCGCCGCCCATCTGCTCGTAGTCCTTCGGACTGCCTTTGCCCGGCTGGGTATTGACCGTCATCCACCACTGGTAGTCCGTGCCCTCGTCCCTGGTCCACAGCGTCTTGCACGCCACCGAGCAGGTCTGACAGCCGATGCACTTGTTCAGGTCGAAGACCATCGCGACCTGGTTCTCGGCCCGGTGCGCGAGGGCTGCCTTTCCTCCGGATGCTCCGTTCTTCGGCATGGCCTGCTCCTTCTACGATTCCAGCGTCAGCTCGCGCCACTGGCGCGAGTACGACCGCAAGTCGCCGCGTTCCTGATTCCCGCCCTCCCAGATGGTGAAGCCGACCTTGACCGGCTTGCCCGGGTTGAGCTTGACGTTGTCGGCGCCCTTCGCCTTGAGCGCGCGGCTCAGGACGACGGTCCAGCGCCCGTCCTTCCACGCTCCGCGGCCGTCGATCGCGGCGCCGTCAGCCTCGACGTCGGTCCCCAGACCGCCGGCGACGCGGTTCTGCGCCTTCTCCAGGTCGGCACGCCAGAACCAGGAGTTGACCTTCGCCTCCGGGCTGCCCAACGACACGAGTGCCGCATCGGCGCTCGTCGGGAACACGACAGCGGCGCCGTCCGGGAACTGGCGGTCGGCGAACTCCGTGTTCTGGTTGTCGTCGGCCCACTCGAGGCGCACGGCGACACGCTCGCCGTCATGCGCGGCACGCACGGACACCGCGCGCACCTTGCCGATCAGCTTGTCCGCCCACACCGTCCGCACGTAGCGCGACGTCTGCAGGTGGACAGGCATGCCCACGAGGTCGACGACCTCGCGGTCCACCTTTTCCCAGGCCTTGGCCTGGGGATCGAGCAGTGCCGAAGCGTCCGAGACTTTCTTCGCGAGCATGCTCACCCTACGCCTCCTTTCCCGATTCGACCTTGATCTTCCGCACATCGAGCCGGATCGCCCGGTCGATGGGAACGGGTTGCCAGTGAATGCCGCGGTAACGGAGGTGCCCGTAACCGCCCGCGAACGCGAGCCACTTCACCATGCCCGGCTCGACGTTCGCCGGGTCGTACCAGTTCTGGAACTGAAGCGGCTCGTAGCCGTTGTAGATGATCAGTTGCCCCATCCGCACCGACGGCGCAACGCGCGCGGCGACCCTGATCGATCCCATGTCGTTGAACAGCTCGATCACTTCGTCATCGACCACGCCGCGCGTCTCCGCATCCGTCGGGTTGATGTAGACGAACGGGTGGCCGCGGTGCGTGTTGAGGATGATCTTGTTGGTCATGTTCATCGAGTGGATCGACCAGCGCGGGTGCCCGCTCGTCAGGTGGAACGGGTAGTCGCCGCCCTGCGCCGGCGTCTCCTTGTGCACGGGGAACTCTTCGCCCGCCTCGAGGAACCAGTCGTGGTCGATGTAGAACTGCGCGCGCCGCGTGAGCGTCGGGAACACCATCTTCTTCTCGACATGCCAGCGGAAGGGTGCGTGCGTCTCGTCGTCCTTGATGTCAGACGCCTGGCCGAGCGCCATCGGCGACTGGCCCCAGTCCTTGAACCGGACGTAGCCCTTCTCCTTGAACGTGTCGAGCGTGGTCCCGTCCGGCAGGTTTCCCATGACCACGCTGTCGCGCACCATCTCGTCGAGCACCTTTTCGGCGCTGTCGTAATAGCCGTTCATCGTCATCTTGCCCGACAGCTCGTCCAGCCGGTGCGGCATGCCGTGCATGTCCTTGTACTCGATGAACTTGCGCGCCTTCGCCCGCTTCTCGATCTTCTTCGAAAGCTCGACGGCGATCGTGAACTCGTCCTTCGACTCGCCGCGCGGCGGAACCGCCTGGTCGGAGTACGTGAGGTGCATGATGTGCGGCGTCGAGTAGCAGAAGTTCGGCTTCTCGTAATGGTGCGCGGCCGGCAGGACGTAGTCGGACCACATGCCCGTCGTGTTCATGCGCGTGTCGATGCTGATGATGCAGCTCAACTTCGGCCAGAGGTTCTTGAGCAGCATGTTCTGGCCGCCGCGCTGGCGCCGCAGCAGGTTGGAGCCGACCTCGAAGATGACGCGCGGCTGTTGATCCTTGGCGGGCTGGATCGCGCCGCTGTACCACCCCTTCTCGATCGCTTCGTTGAAGTAGGCGTCGAACTGGCGCTTCATGCCGTCGTCGCCCCAGGTCTTCTTGTTCCAGATCTCCTTG
>CAYJMJ010000144.1:0-2254 GCA_964371095.1 uncultured Dehalococcoidia bacterium
GCGGCTCGATGTGCCAGTATCCGGCAGCGGCGCCTTAACTGGGAGAGAGGGCGGCCCAATTCGTATTCGGCGACGAATTCGTTTTGTGAGTTTTCGCGTCTCGCTGATTGTTCTGAATCCGGCTCGGGGGCCATTTGGGAGATTGTTCCCGGGGCGGAGCGAGCGAAGCGGACAGATGCGGCGTGGGCAGGGCACGGTGATGCGCAGTCATGGGGGCGAGGGTAGCAGACGCGGGGGCGGAAGTCCGAGCGTGGATGGCACGGGGGCGGTAGGTGGTCGTCGCGTGCGTTGGGCAGAGTCTCAAGCGGGCAGCGTGTCGCGATCGTGACGGGGTATCGTCGGCATTGCGTAGGCCGCGCGTACGGCACCGACACACACATGATGCGACACTGGCCCCGTGAAACCGGTCACCGTCGTCGCAATCGCGGTCTTCTTCGCGGCCATGGGCTGCCGAGCAGGTCAAGTGGGGCCGCGTGCCGGCGTCACCGCCACCGCGCCGGTCGATGCGACGGCCCGCCTAACAGCCACTGCGTCTCCGGTTGGAGAATCCGCAGCTCCCACGCCGCCGCGCCCCGTCGTGTTCTCGCCGGGGGAGACGATCTCAGACGACGACTTGGGACTCTACTTTGTGGACCCGGCGACGGGCGCGGCGGAGGGATGGGGGACGTCACCGGACCATCGTTGCGAAAGCCGCAGCGCGACCACTGACGGACGCAAGCTCCTGTTCGCTTGCGATCGCCAGGAACCGGGGACGCCGGCGGGCACGCAGAGTCCCGGGCAGCCCACCAGCACGTACGTGCTCGACACGGTGACAGGGGACTGGTTTCCGCTCGTCATACCGGCCGACTCCTACGGCATCGTCTCTCCGCAGGGGGAAACCCTCACGCGAGCGGCGATCGGCGCCATGCGGTCTGTAATGACGAGTTCACCGGGCGTCCTGCCGCTCATGGAACGCTGGGCGCCGGACGGCAGTGGGTTCATCGTCACATTCGGTGCCCGGGGCGACGACAACCGCGCGTCGGCTTCGTATCTGATCCGGATGGACCGGAGCCAGCCGATTCAGCTCGCCGACAGTGGCAGCGTTCATGTGGCCTTACCCGAGCACGTCGAGATCGCCTGGTCGCCGGACAGCTCGAAGGTCGCGTTCGTCTCGTGCTGCGACCAGCCAACGACGGACGCTATTTCGGTGTTTGACGGGCTGGGTCGCAAGCTGTGGAGCCGTGATGCTCCCATCTACCACGGCAATCCGCGGTGGTCGCCGGACTCGCAGTGGCTGGGCGTCCAGGTGCGAAGGAGCGTCCCGTCGACACAGTTGCCCGACCCTGCCTACGACCTGTCCGTGTTTGATGGCGCGAGCGGCGAGGCCGCGTTTCGGTTGCTTGGCGCGATCGCGTGCGCCGGCGAATACTGGACTGCGGACAACCGCCTGACTGTGGGCGCGTATACGGCCGCAGCGGGCGAAGTCGTCGTCGATCCCAGAGCTCGGACGTTAACTAACCTGGATTCGTATGTGACGCCCTCGCCGACAGACCCCAATCTGGGCGTCTCGTTTGATGGCAACGACTTCTACGCGGTGAACCTGAAGGACGGATCGAAACACCTCATCGCGCACACGACCGTGAGGCCGGCGTGGGACTTCCTTCACGAGCCGCTCTTCGCCGGGAGCCGCATCATGTTCAGGTCGAAGGAGCTCGGACACGGAGGCTGCGCGGAAGGCTCACCACCATCGCGACCACCGCGACTGGAGCTGCAATTCCCGCCGTTCCCGAACGAGTAACGCAACGTGCGAGTCGAAGCGCCGCGCTCGCCAGGACGTGAGCAGATCGGGCTGGCAATGCTACGGAAATGTGACGGAGGGATGGCGGCGGGGTGGCGTAGGGTGGGCGTCGGGCAGGGGGGCTTCTCGACGTTGCTATAATCGAAGACCGAGCCGCTGAACCGCGCGTTTCCGCTGTCACCGCCCCCGCCCCGAAGCCGGAGGACCCATGGAAGACCCCAGGATCATCGCCGAGCGGATCATCGCCAACGTCGAGAAGGTGATCATCGGGAAGGAAGCGGAGGTGCGGCAGGCGCTGATCGCGCTGCTGTGCCAGGGGCACGTGCTGATCGAGGACGTGCCGGGCGTCGGCAAGACGATCCTGGCGCGGAGCCTGGCCATCTCGGCCGGGTGCAACTTCCGGCGCATCCAGTTCACGCCGGACCTGCTGCCGAGCGACGTCAGCGGCGTGTCGATCTTCAATCAGAAGACGGGCGA
>CAYJMJ010000145.1:0-1868 GCA_964371095.1 uncultured Dehalococcoidia bacterium
GACCTCGTCCTCACCCGCGTCCTCGACGCGCCGCGCCAGATCGTCTGGAAGGCGTGGACCGAGGCCGACCGCTTCGCACGGTGGTTCGGCCCGCACGGCTTCACCTGCCCCGTCTGCGAGGTCGACGCGCGGCCCGGCGGCGCGGTCCGGGTCGTCATGCGCAGCCCCGACGGCGTCGACTACCCGGGGGGCGGCGTCTTCGACGAGTTCGTCGAACCGGAGCGCCTCGTCTTCATCAGCACCGCGGACGGCGCCGACGGCACGCCGATGCTGGTCGTGCGCAACACCGTGACCTTCGATGAGCAACCCGGCAATCAGACGCTGCTCACGTTGCGCGCCCACGTGATCACGGCCACCGCCGAAGCCGCCGACGCGCTCGCTGGCATGGAAGAAGGCTGGAACCAGACTCTCGAACGCCTCGCGGAGCTCGTGGGAGCGACGTCATGAACTCTCCAGCGAGAGACGTCGACGCCTACCTGGCGGAGGTGCCCGACGACGCCCGGGCCGCGCTCGAAAAGCTCCGCAAGACCATCCGCGCCGCCGCGCCGAAGGCGGTCGAGGTCATCAGCTACGGGATGCCGATGTTCAAGCACCACGGCGGACTCGTCGCCTTCGCCGCGTTCAAGAACCACTGCTCGCTCTTCCCGATGAGCAAGGCCGTCATCGAGGCGCACCGAGACGAACTCGACGCGTACTACGCTTCAGCGGGCACCCTGCACTTCACGGCCGCGAAGCCGCTTCCCGCCGCGCTCGTGAAGAAGATCGTCAAGGCCCGCATCGCCGAGAACGAGGCGCGCAAGCGCAAGTGAGGCGGACGCCCGTCGCGATCCGGGCGCATGTGCGGCGCCGGGCGCGCCATCGACCGAAGGCCGCCCCGCCGTCGCGCCTGACCCGGGTCGCGGCGCGCGGCTATTCGCCACGGCCCGCCGGGCGTATGCTTGTCGAATGACGACATCGCCGCTCAGACACCACGAGCCGGAACTCACCGCGCCCGTGCGGCTCTGCGGACCGGACGGGCGCCTCGATCGCCGTGCGATCGGGTGGTCGCGGCATCCGCTGCACACGTGCAACCTTTCGCCGTCGCTGGAGCGCAAGAAGAAGTGGAACTACTGGGCCGTCACCAGCGACGACGCGCTCTTCTCCGCGACCATCGCCGACGTCGACAGGCTGCAGTTCGGCGGCGCGTACCTCTTCGACCGGCGCACGCATCGCCATATCGACCGCACGGTCGTGCGCGCGGCGAACACCATCGCCATTCCCGAGACGATCGGCGGCGACATGATCATTGATCACCCCGCCATGCGCGTCGCGCTGACCGACGACGGCGCCGGCACGCGCATCCGCGTCGAAGCCGAGGACTTCGGCGGCATGCCGCTCGAGGCCGACCTGTTCATCGAGCGGCCGGCGGGGCACGAGACGCTGAACGTCGTCATCCCCTGGACCGACGTCCAGTTCCAGTTCACGTCGAAGCAGAACACGCTGCCGGCGTCCGGCTTCGTGCGGCTCGGCGACGAGCGCTTCGAGTTCGCGCCACCCTCCTTCGGCTGCCTCGACTACGGCCGCGGCGTCTGGCCGGAGTACACCATCTGGAACTGGGGCTCCGCGTCGGGCGTGCAGGGTCGGCGCACGGTCGGCCTGAACCTCGGCGGCCAGTGGACCGACGGCACCGGCATGACGGAGAACGGCGTCTGCATCGATGGCCGCCTCACGAAGATCAGCGAGGACCTGGCGTTCGAGTACGACCGCGGCGACTACATGAAGCCGTGGCGCGTCCGAACCGCCGCCACCGATCGCATCGACCTGCTCTTCGAGCCGGAGTTCGAGCGCGCGTCGGAGAGCGGCCGGCGGGACGGCTACTTCACGAACGG
>CAYJMJ010000146.1:0-1695 GCA_964371095.1 uncultured Dehalococcoidia bacterium
GCAGCGCGCGCCGGATCTGCGGCAGGCCGTCGATCTTCGGGTCGGGCATGGAGCGCAGTATAGGGGGCGGTCGGCGAGGGGCGGACTACGGCGTCGTCTTCCACACGAGCTGCGCGCCCGAGTGGCCCGCGATGATCATCGTGAAGATGGCGAGGGCGGCGATGGGGATGCTCGCCACGTAGAGCGTCGCGTGCTCGTTGAACGGGAGCCGGAAGCGGTCCGTCCAGCCGATCCGTTCTCGGATGCGCTCGCCGTACGCGTGGTACACGTAGAGCGCGACGCACGCCATCGCGAACAGCGCGGAGAACACGAACGCCGAGTCGCCCTGCTCGGGGTGCTCGCCGACCCGCTTGCCCGCGTTCCGCACAGTGTCGACGAGCCCCTCGCCGGTTTGCTTGGCGAAGAAGGTCGATACCGCCCCCATTACCGCGAGCAGCGCGATCGGCAGGTAGTAGATGCGCCGCCACGCCTCTCGCCAGCCCGTCGCGATGAGGGCGAGCGCGGCCAGCGGCACGAGCACGACTGCGGCGTGCACCAGCAGCGGGTGCGCCGGCACGCCGAAGATCTTGACGTTGAGCCCTTCGAGGATGATTGCGTGCACGGCGCCGGCCCCCCATCGCATCGGTGACAGGGCAGTCTAGCGACGGGCCTCGGTGTGCCGTATTGCGGAGGTGTTATCGACGGCGAGCGCCCGCCGCCACGTGCCCGGCAGGGATGCCCGGGGCGTCGTGTGGTCGATCGAGGCGAGACGGAGATCGTAGGCGCAAGGGCGCTGCGGGTGTCCAGTAATGCGGGAGGCCATCAGCCCCACCCTATCGCGGCCGCAGCGTGGACAGGATGTTCTTGGCCAGGTCGAGTTCGGCATCGGTCACGGCTTCGGCCCGGAACTGGAGCGCTTGCGGCTGCGTGGGGACGCTGCCTTTGAACTGCACGGCGTACGACGTCCGCGCCGTGCACGCGATTCCGCTCGTGTCGGCGACCACATATGGAGCGAGGGCTGTCTGCGCCGATCGATCGATCTGCTCTGCCTCGAATTCGCACGTGTTCGGTGGCTCGTAGGTCGCCGTGAACGCAAGGCCTAACGTACTCGGCGTCTGAGCGACCGGCGGTCCCTGCACGAGCCGGATCACGAGCCATTCCTGTGGGTTCGGCGGCAGCGAAGTCACCTCTGCGTAGTGATCGGGTGGATAGCAGACCGAAAGGTGCGCGTTCTCCGCCACCAACCAGGCGTTCGGGCAGTCGTTCCTCCCTGCCTCACGCGCGTCGCGCGGAAGAACCGGAACGTGGCTGACGCCCCCGGCCCCCAGAGTCGGCGTTGCCGCGCCAGCCGCTTCAGTGCTGGGCGTGGCTGAGGGTGTGGTGCTGACGGCCGTCGTCGGCCTCGTTGGAGCCGGGATCGCTCCGCCATCGCCGCCGCCGTCGCAGGCGGTCGCGACGAGCAATGCGCCGATGACGAGAATGGCCCCGCCACGTTGAACCGTCAACGTAGGCCTCCGTTGGACGATGATCGCGTGTGCTTGACCGGTTGAAGATCCCAAGCGCGGTACCGCCGGGCAAGTGCCGAAGGACTCGTTATCGCGTGTTGGCGCGGGCATGCGCACGACCCGATCGATGACCGGCGCCCTTACTGTTCCTGGATTGGCCGGTCGCTCTTGAGATACGCCCGCATCAGCCGCGACGCGTCCTCCGATCGCA
>CAYJMJ010000147.1:0-1682 GCA_964371095.1 uncultured Dehalococcoidia bacterium
GTGACGCGCGCGTACTTCGCCGCGCCGATCGCCGCGCCGATGTCCGCCATCTCGACGGCGCATCGGTACTCGTCGACGATCTGCTCGGCATCGGGGCACCGCATGCGCGACGCGTCGAGACGGCCCGCCAGCTCGGCCAGCTGCGCCGACGTGTCCTCGAAGCCGCCGGGGCGGACGCGGTGCATCGGCCAGTCGTTGTCCAGCGGCATGAAGTACATCTGCGCCAAGAGCGTGCCGTTGCGCGAGCGCGCGCCATTGATCTGGTACGCGTTGCCGAGGTCGTAGGCGATGCGGCCCGTGACGCCGGACGGATCGTCGAATGCGTGCAGGCTGAGGGCGCGCGGCAGGTCAAGGTGCGCGCCGCACGACGGCGACCACGCCATCGCCGCGCCATAGAGGAAGCCGAGGTACGAGACGGGGAGTGGCTGCATGTGGCCGTTGTCGCCCCAGTCGGTGTTGAGGAGCCCGATCGCACCGTGCTTGCGCCCGTTCGTCGCCGCGCTGGCGATGTTCGCCATCGCGTTGTCCGTGCGGCCGATGAGCGAGATCCAGCTGCCCGTGCCGGGGCAGACGTAGTACGGCAGCCCGGCCTTGCGGAACGCGCGCGTGTCGACGTCGTACGGGTGGTCCGCCTCGTAGCCCCACTCGAGCGCCGTCACGTCGCGCGGGATCTCCGCGATCAGCTCCGGGTGCTGCATGATGATGTCGCCCCAGAACATCATCCGCCGGTCGTGCTTCTCGCACAGCTCGTGGATCTTCAGCAGGAAGTCCAGGTAGACCCGCCCGGCGCCGCGCTTCTCGCACGCCTCCTTGCTCTTGCCGTGGCCGAGGTCGAACGTCTCGTCGCAGCCGACGTTGAACTGGCGGCTCGTGAAGTGCGGCAGCAGCTCGCCGTAGAGACCATCGATCAGCGCCAGGGAGCGCGGGTCGGCGGGGTCGAGCGTGAACGGCGGCAGCTTGCCCCATGGCATCTTCGTGCCGCGCGGCGCCTCGGCGAGGTCGTTGTACGGCTTCTTCTCGAGCCAGCGCTGCATGTGGCCGAAGCTGTTCTGGTTCGGCACCAGCTCGATGAAGCGCTCCCGGCAGTACGCGTCGAGCGCCAGGATCTCTTCGCCGGTGAACGGCGACGCGTCCTTCCATACGGCGCGGTGCTGGTCGTAAGCGAACGTGTGCTCGATGTAGAGCTGGAACTGGTTGACCTTCCACTCGGCGAGCATGTCGACGAGGCCGTAGAGCGCCGGCATCGTCGGCACGCGGTCGCGCGAGACGTCGAGCATGACGCCGCGGTTCGCGAACTCCGGCTCGTCCTCGATGTGGACCTGCGGCAGGCGCTTGCCGAACTGGCGCACGATCTGCGTCAGCGTCGCGAAGCCGTACGCCAGCCCGGCGCCGTCGCGTGCGACGATGCCGATGCGCTCGTCGCCGATGGTCAGGTGGTACGCCTCGCGCTTCGTCACCGCCTTGCGGTCGATCACCGCGACGACGCCCTCGCGCTCGGCGAGGCCCGATGCGGCGCGAATCTCCCACGTCGCGCCGGCGTAGCGCTCGATGGCGGTCTGGAGCGCGCGGGCAGCGACCACCCCGTGCGCCGCCGCCTCACCGAAGAGCACAATCGAGCGGTCGCGCTTGACGGCATACGAGCCGCCGCGCGGCTTCACGAATTGCGGTACGGGTGTGACGAG
>CAYJMJ010000148.1:0-1630 GCA_964371095.1 uncultured Dehalococcoidia bacterium
ACACGCCATCACCGACGGCCACCGATACGCCGACGCCGACGGCCACTGACACGCCATCACCGACGGCCACCGATACGCCGACGCCGACGGCCACTGACACGCCGACGCCGACGCCGACGGCCACTGACACGCCAACACCAAGCGACACGCCAACGCCAACTGCGACGAGGACGCCTGGGCCGCCGCCCGCACCGGCGATCCTCCATGCGTCGAGCGGCGGCACAACGACGACGGTGCAGGGAACGCTCGCCGCGGCGGCGGCGACCGTGTATCAGGTGGACGTCTACTCCGACGCGATCTGCGATCCGACCGGCGGGACGGCGTCGCTCATCGGCTCGGTAAGCGTCACGACGGACGGGAGCGGCAACGCTACGTTCACCCAGTTGCTCAACCAGCTGGCGCCCGCCGGCGACGCGGTCATGGGGACCGCGGCGGAGCAGGGCAGCGGCACGTCGCTCTTCTCAGCGTGCGCGACGGTGGTGGACCGGCAGTGCACCGACGACACGACATGCAACGGGTACACGGACGCGCAGAAGATCGCGCTCGGCAAGGATCCGTTCTCGTACTGCTCCATCATGCGCGCGGACGTGAATACGAACGGGAAGGTGACGCTCGCTGACCTCATCTTGACCGCGCAGTATTACAACCAGACCGTCCCGCCAGCGCCGGGCCGCTATGACCAGAACGGCGATGGGAAGCTGACGCTCGCTGACCTCATACTGCAAGCCCAGGTCTACATCCAGGATGTCAGCGCCTGTCCGTAGTTCGCGTGACGCAAGAGCGAGTTGGCGTCAGGCGCCGCGCCCCTCAACCAGTTCGCTTCGAGTCTGCTCTCCTTCCGCGGGAATGCGCGGCCGCCGCTCCCGTATGCGCCCGCCCTCCCGTACAATCGTGGCATGAGCGAGATCTGCGGCATCGAACGCGAGGGCCACATCGGCGTCGTCCGCATGACGCGGAGCGACAAGCACAACGCGTTCAACCGCGAGCTGGACGCGGCGGTGAGCGCCGCGCTCGCAGAACTCGACGCCGACCCGGAGGTGCACGTCGCAATCCTGACCGGCACCGGCAACGCGTTCAGCGCCGGCGCCGACATGAACGAGGCCGTCGCCGCCATCGAGGGCAAGGGGCGGAGCGAAGGAATGGCGGGCGTGTACGGCGCTGTCGCCTCGTTCCGGAAGCCGCTGATCGCGTGCGTCAACGGCATCGCCTACGGTGGCGGCGCGCTCGTGGCGATCATGTGCGACATCCGGGTGGCGTCGGACACGGCCGCGTTCCGCTTTCCCGGCGCGGCGTACGGGCTGGTCGTCGGCGGCTCGCAGCTGCCACGTCTGATTGGCCCGGCGTACGCGAAGGAGCTGCTGTTCACCGCGCGCGTGGTCCGCGCCGAGGAGGCGCTGCGCATCGGCCTGGTCAACGCGGTCGTGCCGCACGCCGAGGTGTTCGAGGCGGCGATGGAGATGGCGCGGCTGATGGCGGCGAACTCGCCGGCGACGCTCATCGCGACGAAGGAGGTCGTCGACCGGGCGACCCAGGTCGATGACGGCCAGCGAGCCGAGGCGGAATGGAATCGCGGCCTCCGGGTGTCGCCCGAGCACCACGAACTGTTCCGAAAAGCGGCCGAGCGCGTCGC
>CAYJMJ010000149.1:0-1583 GCA_964371095.1 uncultured Dehalococcoidia bacterium
GAGCGGCACTGCATCGCCATTCTCAAGGAACCGGTGCGGCTGAACTCCGGCGGCTGGAGCAACTACTACTGCGACCTGAAGGGCGTGACGCTGCACCCGCGCTACGCGCGGATCATCGGCGAGCTGATGCTGCCCGCGGTGCTGGAGTCGGGCGCCGAAGCGGTCGGCGGGCTCGCGGCGGGCTGCATCCCGATCGCCGACGCGGTGGGCAGGGCCGCGCTCGATGCCGGGCGCAGTCTGCCGACGTTCTTCGGCCGGGCCGAGGCGAAGGACCACGGGCCGCAGGAGAAGGCATCGATGCGTGCGGCCGCGAGCGATGACGGCGAGCCGCTCATTCGGCCCGGCCGCCGCGTCGCGATCGTCGAGGACGCGGTCACGCAGGGCGGCGCGGCGATGAAGGCCACCGAGGCGGCACGCGCGGCGGGGTGCGACGTGGTGCTCGTCATGACGATCGTGGAGCGGCACGAGGGCGGCGGCGCGCGGTTCCGCGAGATCGGGCTGCCGTTCAAGCGGCTGTTCTACACGCACGAGGACGGCAGCCTGCACGTCGATGAGGAGCTGCAACGGCGGATCGGCGACGGGTAGGCGGTGTCGCGCTCCCAGCGTTCGTCCATCATGGATGTGGTGGCGCACGCACTCGGAGTGCTTTAGACGAGCCATCTCACCGCGTCGGTCCGGCTTCGCCGGACGCGCAGCCGAGGGCGGCTACGCCACACGCTTCGCGCCGCGCTGACGAACGTCATTTTGAAAGCACTACACTGGCACGTATCACGTCGCGTCTAATGCATTTCCGGAGCATGAACGCATGAACAGGCCAACCGTCCTCTCCGAGCATCGTGACGGCGTTGCGCTGCTGACGATGAACCGGCCCGAGAAGCGCAACGCGTTCAACGACGCCCAGTACGACGATCTGCGCGATGCGCTAACCGATGCCCGCGCCGACGACGCGATCAAGTGCGCCGTCGTGACGGGCGCGCCCGGGGCGTTCAGCGCCGGCCAGGACCTCGGCGAGATGGCGGACCGGAGACAGTACGATGACGGCCGGCCGCACGGGTTCCCGCCGTTCATCGATTGCCTGAGCACGTTCGACAAGCCGCTGATCGCCGCCGTGAACGGCGTCGGTGTTGGCATCGGACTGACGATGCTGCTGCACTGCGACATCGTCTACATCGCGGAGTCGGCGCGGATCCGCGCGCCGTTCGTCTCGCTCGGTCTGGTGCCGGAGGCGGCGAGCAGCTACCTGCTGCAGGCGATCGTCGGGCCGCAGCGCGCCGCCGGGCTGCTGTACGCAAACGCCTGGATCGATGCCGAGCGAGCCGTGGAACTGGGCCTCGCCGCCGCGCGCTTTCCGGACGCGGATCTGCTGCCTCGGTCGATGGCGCGTGCGTCGGAGATCGCGCGCATGCCGCTGGCGGCGCTGCGGCGCACGAAGCAGATCCTGCTCGACGTGCGGGCCGACGGCGTCGCGGCCGCGCGGAAGCGCGAGGATGCCGGCATGGCGGCACTCATCGGCGCGCCGGCGAACGCCGAGGCGATACGGGCGTTCCGCGAGAAGCGCCCGGCCGACTTCAGCGGGATGTAAC